>LDIY01000069.1 GCA_001468865.1 candidate division TM6 bacterium SOIL31 | reverse complement strand
ATCATATTCTGTATAATTTGGATTACCTACAGGAAATAACTTAACAATACCTTCTATATTTAATACTTCATATCCTAATGGTGTACTAGCCGTTGTAAATGTATGCATACTTGTAAAATAACTATCAATATATGTATCAATATATTCTTTGGTTGGTAAACTATTAACTTTATTGGTTAACTCATAAACTGCTTGACTTAGTTGTGATACTTGCAATTGTAAATCATTAATAGCTGCATTAATAGATCCAACATCAACATTGTTTTGTAAATGAGATTCAATGGCTATAAAACGATCATTTGTTGTTGTATATGCAGCATCTAAAGCTTTTTGCCATATATACGCAGATAATGGTGTATTATTTGCTAACGTAGCATTTATATAATCATTAAATGCCGTGCTGTTTGATGTACTTGATTTTAAAGCTGTAACTTGCTTACTAAGATCACTTATTTGTGATAAAGCACTATTTGCTTTACCCAAAGCATTATTTGCAATTGTGTTTGTTGTATTTAATGTACCTTGTACTTGTGTAATAGCATCCCGTGCCGTTTGATCAATCGCTATACTAACTTGCACAGCATTAGGAGTACTATTCCAAGGTACATCCATATTCATAAGTAAAGCTTCTGCAAAGATTTGTTGATCACTTGCATTACGATTAGATAACCCTACCCATAAACTACCATCTGGTAAAAACACAAGTGTAGAATATCCACCTTTCCCTTCATCTTTCTCAGTAAACTCATGAACTTGTTCCCATTGTCCAGTATCTAAATGTTTACGCATAATAATAACACTTGTTTGATTATTATATGCGCGTGTTATTGATACGTAAATCTTATTGTTATAGTAGATACCATCTACGTGATTTACATATGGTCCTGTTATATCATGTGCTATTCCCATACTTTCTCCTTATTTTATCTTAGTAGAATATAACATACTCTACTAAGATCATATATTTGTTTAACTTACTTGATATTCTCTTTAGATGGTTCTGGTGGTAAATTTGTTACTGGTCTACCGTCATCCCCTTTACCAACGGTACTATCATCTTGTGAAATTACTTTACCTTTCTTTGTATTTAATGGTGCGGGTGTATCGACATGTCCTGGCATATACCCATTACTATCTACTTGTCTTATAGGAACATCCTTTTTACCAGCAGATATAAATGCTGCAAGTTCTTGTATCGCTTTAACGAGTACAACAACCATTTGAATATAGTTAAAACTATATTTACCCTCATTTGAACTAACAAGCAAAGGAACAATATCAATAGCTTTTTGAGCGATAAATCCTAATTGATTTGTATCTCCATTAATCATATCAAATAACTCTGGTGTAAGATTCATTACTTGTTGTAAACCATATGGCATAGCTCTAAAGTTTGTTTTTAATGTAATATCAGAGTTTTGTGTTAATGCTCCTGCAATAGTCATCGCACCACTATTATTTAAGTCCATAATAACAGTATTACTACTATTTGTTACACGAATAGCTAATAATGCACCAGCACTTTTGAAAAATGTTCCGATATTTGCATCAAATGTAGCATTATTGACATACAACATTGCACCACCATATGTTTTACCACCAGCATCAACACTAAACATCGTTGTTCCATCTGATCGTTTGATATATAAAGGCCATCCACTACTACTATTCGGATGTTGAATATATACAAATGCATTAGGATCAATATTACCACCAAATGCAGTATAATTACGAACATAAAGCGCACCGTCACTTGTAGAATCAAGATTAATAGTACCACCACTATCAACAACACGTAAACCTACCGTTGCACGGTTATTGTTCATACTCTTTATATATGCACGAATGTTTGTATCTATTGTATTAACACCAGCATATAAATAATTTGCCGTCGTTATACTTCCATTATACACATTAAGATTATTTGTTGCACTCGTTGATGATCTTAAAGCGGTTTCACTTGCACTAGGACTTATTCTTATATAAATAAAACCAGAACCAATATCAGCGGATGAATTACCATTTAATGTTATATAAGGATTTTGTGTACCATGAGCAATAATATTTATAACACCAGTACCAAATGCATCTAAACTTACATTACTTGAAGAACTTCCCGAATATCCTTGTGCATATAAATTTAAATATGATGCATTTGTTGCTGCTACTCTAAATGCATTGATTCCGCTACCTATTTCATTTGATGCTCCTAACCATTTTATTGTTGTTACATCATTTTGAGTATTTAATGGAGCAATTATATTTAATCCACCAGAATTAAGACTGATAGATCCACCACCTGCAATAATCCATCCATCACTACTTCGTACTTGTGTTTGCAGTATATTGCTACTATCATATCCTACTATTCCAGCAGCATTAAATTCTGTTCTTGCACCACCACTTGTACCAGCAATAAGTGTTCCTGTATCACTTCTCCATTGTATTTGTAATGTACCACTACTATTATATCCTGCTAATCCCCCTTGTGTTAATGTTGTTCTTGCACCATTTGGTATACCTACGGTAATGGCTTGTCCATCAATCATAACATTACCAATATATCCTGGTTTCCATGATGTTGCTACATCTCCTAACTCTAATTGAATACCTGATATATTCATTTGTGTACCAGAAGTTAAATAATTCCATCCTACATACACACGTATTCTTGTTGTACCAGAAGGAGCAACACTTTGAAATGATAAACGCTTTTGATACTCATTATTATTGATACGAATAGGAGTCGTTGTAACATCAGCAATAACACTTCCATTTCCATCATTAATAAAAGCCATACGTAAATATGCATCTACATTCCCATATTGACATGATACATATGCTGTAAACATAACAGATTGTGCTGGTATAATACCATCAGTAACATCTTGATATATATAGTTATTTGCTCGTGTAGCACTTAATACCGTGTTTGTGCAGATATAAACATAATAACCAGTACAAAGATAGTTATTACCATTATTTACTTCTACAAACCCATCACTACGTGATACAGGTACATCAAATGTCCATCCTGCACCATAACTACTAAATCCCCCATTTGTTACAAGATTACCACCACCTAATCCAACTGTGAGTTTACTTGCTGTTACTGCACCAGCAGCTATTTTATCTGCAATAACACTACTAGCACCAAGTTGAATAGCTTTAACACTTTCAGCTTCTAAATCGTCTGTTTGTATTAATCTACGTGTATATAATTCATTAAATGTATATGATCCTGCTACGAATACGAAACGAATAAGCCGTGCTTCTACTTGTGTAGGAAAATATAAATACAGTGTACCAGCAGCCGGAAATACAAATCTACTTGCATTTGCTAAACCAGAATTAGCATATTCTACAAGGGTATATCCATCAGCATACGGTGTACCAGGACCAGAAAAATAACGCCATGTAATACCACCATCGTTACTTGTTTGAATAAAAGCACTACCACTACCACTACCAGATAATACAATCTTACGATAACGATCCGTTAATTCTCTATATTGATCTAATGTTTGAAGCGTACCAGATGTATTATATGTTATAGTTGGTCCTCCTTGTCCATAGAGTAAACCATCTGATAATGCTGTTTTTAATGTATCTTTGTTTGTTCCTAAATAATCTGCATATTCTACACTTTCACGCAATTGTGCTAAGGTAAGTCCATCTACATACACAGGATCAGAAAATTGCTCTGTTCCTGCCTGATTGAACTTATCATACATACGTACACCAACTTTATACCAAGCAGGACTATCAATCGTAAACTCTACATTCATAGCACCATTAATACCTGTTTGTACAACGGTATATGTACCACCAGAAGAACTACTTTTATAAAGTTTATAGACGTAATGATCAAAGTCATTAATAACGATGGTTTGTGATAATGTTACGTTTACAACACTAAAAAATCCTTGTATTAAGATGGTTAATGTTGCTCCTGGTGCTTGATTAATCGCTGTACCAGTTGTAGCAGTTGTAGATAACTGGTTTAGTCTATCTCGTGACTTTAAACTATAACTAATATTAGGATCACCATAGACTAAACTACCTGCATGATCTTTTACATTATCAGAATATTGATAGACATATTGCAATGACGTTACAAATACTGAACCTGCATCTAAACCAATAAGGTAATCTTTTACATAGGGAACACTATTCCAATTAAGTGTAAGATTCTGATGTGCTGTTCCTAATGTATCATTATTCCATGATTGACTAGATAATGTTGGCGGATCTGGTGGTGGTTTTGTTGCTGTTCCTGTTACATTCGTTGAAACGAGTCCTAACCAAGCTGTAACATAAATGACATAGTACACACTCGGATCTGGATTATTATTCGTATCATAAAAGTTCATATCGACTGTCCACACAGTTTGATTTGCTGGTGGTACAAGTGTAAATGTACGATACTTTGTCGTTTTACTACTACTATTCCATATTTCTATAACTACTGCTTTATATTGTTGTGTGGGATTTGTCCATTTTAATTGTAAATCTCCTGTCGTAAAATCATTTGTTACTCCACTTACTGGATTTGGTGGTAATACTGTTGCGGTGGTTGTTACTGTAGGCCCTTGTATATTCTGCCAACTACGACTTGTAACATCTACACTTACACTCGTTATACCGCCAAAATACGTGTAGTTCATCGCTTCTGTGAAAATAAGATGTTGATCGGCTGTGGTATACTCTACCCATGTCGTTCTGGTTATATCCCATATACGAACAATAGCATCTTTATATGATGATGAACTAGGAGCAGTCCATGTTATAACAACATTCCCTGTATCAAAAATAACATTTAATCCTGTAACTGCTGGTGGTGGTGTGAGATCACTTGCTGATGTAGCAGTTAAATATCCAGTGCTATACGGTGAAATATAGGCTCCTAATACAGCAGCAACATGGATGTATGTAAGTGTTCCACTTGGTACAGTTAACGCAGCACTATCGACATAACTAATAACTTTCTGTGGATTAATAAGATTGTTACTACTATCGACACCATATGCAAATTCAATAATGTAATATTCAGGATCAACCGCATTATCGTAATCCCATGTAATATTAATAATTGACATAGGTGTACTTGCTGATCGTGCAACAATAGTACTTGTCATAACAAGATTATATGGTGCTGGTATACTTCCTATGGCTGGTCCTACTGTTATTGGAGTTTGTGTTACAACAGTACCACCACCTTCTACTGTTGATTTAACATCTATCTTCTTAACAGGTTCTTTTTTCTTACTCATTATTGTAAATACTCCTGTGCATATTGTATATCGTCACCAGTAATAAAGTATAATACACCAGGATATAAGCCTTCAAACTGATCTAATCCAATAAGCTTTGTTTCTATTGCATCTCCACTTGT
>LDIY01000068.1 GCA_001468865.1 candidate division TM6 bacterium SOIL31 | reverse complement strand
TCCAAATTGCCTTGGATGTCCATTCCATACTGCCTTAGAAAATCGACAGTCTGATAGAAATCGGATTTGTTTCCTGCGTCAACAACCAAAACAAAAGGAGAGTCAAGCCCGCCATGTTTTGCAGAAAGCAAAGCTCTGACGCATATTCTTGTCAGGAGCAAATTTGCCTTGTATCCAATGATGCATACAGTGCCAGTAGTGCCAAGCGGAAATGAGCTTAGCTTTTCAATGTCTAGTTTGAATCTAGTAAGATCAAACGCAGTTTGCAGTTTCGGTACGTCTAATCTTGTTTTAATCTCAGATCTCCTTTTTAGAGAAACAGAAAGATTAGCTCCGCAGTTTGGACAATCCTCTCTAATTTCTAAAACATCAATACTTGTACTAGTCTCCTTCAAAATCGCTCCGCATCTAGAGCATATATACTGGGATAGCGGTCCGAAGTGGAGCAATGCTTTAACATGTTGGAACATGGTTCTTAATATATCCGGCACCCCCTCTCCTAGCGGTGCTGCCCTGCTTATCTAAAACCTGAAGCTTGGTTTCATTATGGTAGTACATTCCTATCTGGCCCAGCTGGGCAAACATCATAAGGAATGTAAAGAATGCGATAAAATAACGCCCCACGTCTGGGTGCGGTGCGGACGCTGCTACACATGTCACACAAAAAGAGATCCAATCCAGTTAATAGCGTGATGCCTTGTGGGTCGGACAATACCATCCTACAGATTAGCTGTAGCTGAAGAGCAATCACACTGGAAAGAATTTCGCAATTTTTTAAGCAAGAAAAGAAGAAAGGTATTTGATAAAATATTTGACATCATGCATAGCTACATCTCTTCATGCTCCTGCTCACTTCAACCGATAAGGATACACCCCGTCTACATGTCCAATATTTTCGATTGCTTTTTGCAGCTTGACGACTGCATCAAAAAAGCAGAACAGATAACAGGAGATAGATTCAATGAGCCTATTTCCGCATGACGATACAGTAACACAAGGAATTGCTGCATGGGACGGCTACCGTGACACTCTTTCAGCTAAAAGAAGAGAAAAGTTCAATCAGATGATGAGCCGGCTCTACAAAGATATAGAAGCGATCAACTCAAAGCCCGAGCCACACCCAAACGATGCGATCTTTATGTCCCTGATGATTGAGATGCGCGAGATGGTTGATGGGCTTATTCCGGAATTCGATAAAGTTGTAGCTATCAATAGAGCTTTGCAAAAGGAAAGAGACGAGCTTTTGAAAATAAAGCAGATTCTAGAATCCCGGATAGCCGAACTCGAAGCGGGAGGATAATTGATTGGTTTCCGGCTATCTATTTGATGCATATCCAAAGAATGACAAGATGGTAATTTGGATCAAAGCCGAAAACGGCAAAACAATTAGGCTTGAGGACAGCTGGACACATTCGATTTATGTTGCAGCAGACGGCAAAGAGGATCTAAAATCTCTGGCTCAAAACGAGGCAATCAAGCATTACGCCAAGAATTCTGAATTTGTTCTGCGGTACGAAAAGATAACAGACCATGACATGAGACGAGTCCTAAAGCTGGACCTCGCAGACTCCCAAAAAGCCATAGCTCTTGGAAATGCAATTGAAGGCATCAATTATGATGCGTTCAGACTGTACAATGTTGATGTACTCCCTCCACAGGCATACTTTTATGAGCATGATTTATTTCCACTTGCAAAATGCAAAGTCACTGAAAGCAAGGGCAGCTTGAAATGGCAAGTTGACGACGATCTACAGGCGACAGACTATGAAGTGCCTGACTTTAAAATTATTCATCTTGACGCAAAACATAGACAAGAAGCGAGACTGCCCCGGTTCACCGACAAGTTAGATTCAATATCGATAAAATTTGCCAATCAGGATATAGAAATTCGAAATGAATCAGAGGCAGAGGCTCTGGACAATCTTGTGAGAGAAATAGCAGTTTTAGATCCCGACTTTGTTTTTACAGCTGATGGCGACGAATCTGTCTTTCCGTATCTGATAGAGCGTTCTATGATTAACCAGATGCAATTAGTGTTAAGCAGAGAAAGCATGCCGGTCGAGTCTCAAAAGGGTGGGATAACATATTTCAGCTACGGCAAAGTCATGTACCGTCCTTCTACGATAATGCTTCATGGAAGGGTTCACTTTGACACACACAATTCTTTCATATTTGATCATTCCTCTTTGCACGGGCTGTACGAACTGGCAAGGCTATGCAGGATGCCCCTTCACACTACTTCACGGGCAACAATAGGCAGATGCCTTAGCAGCATGCAGTTCTACTGCGCATTTAAGAAAAAACTCCTTGTGCCTTGGAAACCTGTGAATACAGAAAAGTGGAAATCGTATCATGAGCTGTTTGTAGCCGACAGAGGCGGATTGATTTTTGAGCCAGTCGTGGGAGTGCATGAAAATGTTGGCGAGTTTGATTTTGCAGCTCTCTATCCTTCCATAATGAGAAAGCGCAACGTTTCTGGCGAAACTGTGAACTGCGATTGCTGCCCCGGTTCTAAAAATATTGTAAAGGAGCTAGGATACCACATCTGCGAACGAAAAAGAGGCATAGTTTCAGAGGCACTAGAACTTCCACTTGACAAGCGGGCAAAATACAAGAAGCTAAAAAAGATGTTTCCAAAAGGCTTGAAGTTTCAGACGTATGAGACAAGGCAAGGTGCATTGAAGTGGATTGGTGTAGTATCTTTTGGCTACCTGGGCCACGCAAACAGCAAGTTCGGTTTGATCGACTCTCACATCGTCGTGTGTGCAATAGACCGCGAAGTCCTGCTTTTGGCTCGTAACGTGGCCGAAGATAGAGGTTTCAATAACCTGCATGGCATTGTAGATAGTTTATGGGTTCAGAGAATGGGCGCTAGCAAAGAAGAATATGCAAATTTAAAAGAGCCAATAGAGCAGGCCACAGGTTATGACATTTCATTTGAAGGCATTTACAAGTGGATTGCATTTCTCCCAAGCAAGAACAATCCACTTGTTCCTGTGGTCAACAGGTATTTTGGATGTTTTGAAGATGGAAACATCATAAAGGACAGGGGTATTGAGACTAGGAGGCATGATACTCCTGCTTTATTTTCCAGATTTCAAATGGAAGCATTGCAGATAATGGCAAAAGGTAACAACATTAAAGAAGTAAAGGCATTGATGCCCAAAGTCTGGGATCTTTATCAAAAATATAAGCAAATGTTGCAAGAAGGTAGAGTCGCACTTGTAGATTTGATTTTCACAAAGAATCTGTCTAAAGATTCAGCTCAATACAGCGTAAATACTGCAGAGACGAGTGCCATCTATCAATTAATGGAGGAAGGAAAAATGATGCAGGGAGGGCAGACTTTGCAGTACGTA
Organism: candidate division TM6 bacterium SOIL31; assembly: GCA_001468865.1. GTDB lineage: Bacteria > Babelota > Babeliae > Babelales > Vermiphilaceae > SOIL31. The sequence continues at coordinate 1,505 of LDIY01000068.1, read as the reverse complement.
ATTACAGACTATTACAGGAAGAATTCAAGAAAGCGTACAACGCCAGTCGATCTGATTAACGATAAAACGATCTACGACTCAAGACGCTATATTGAGTTGCTTGCTGAAACTTGCAATAGTGTAACTGTGCCCTTTGGTTGTAAATTGAAGCCAAACGATGGCGAGGCAATGCAGTTAGTCTAATTAACAAAGAGATTTAGTACATTGTATTGCCTGCAGATCACAAGGTAAGCGTTGGTTGGCAGGTCGCGTGTAATTTTATACCTATCGCTGATTGGTGGGCGTTTTATAGAATACGAAAATTGCGAAAATATTTGCTTTTTGTCTTTTTGCCCTGGTCTGTGACTTCTTTTCTTTATGTCTATTTCGTGCCAAAAAGTCTTGAGACAAGTTTTGTTTATTTGAATACGCCGCAGGCAATTGCCTATTTGATCGGCTATCAAATCTACAAGATATTACTGACACAGGCCGTTACCCTTGCATTTCTGGCATTTGCGATTTACCTTGTAATTATTTGGTCAAGGCAGCATAACAGACAATTCAGTCAGTCTACATCGCGTAGCCAGCCAAGCGATCATAGATAGAACAATCTCTAAGTAAAGACTATTGTAGCTTGCTATCTAGCTCGCTAATATGGGCTTTTGTGCCACAATAACCACCCATTGATAGAAATTATGTCACATACCAGTCGCATTATTGGTGAATTAAGCACTCACAAATGCGACTGCGCGGTCTGCGCACATGAAGACATTGATTCTTGCAAGAAAGCCAAATGTACATGCTGTGACTTCGAACATGCGCTTTACTTACTAACTAGCGTTGATATTAACGCATCATGATCGCGCATCAAATTTGGCATGCGGTATTTTACACATATGCTACTCGTGTTTCTCGCTTGTCGTAGCGCATATTGTGTGTATTATGCTTATTAGATTGTGTATGATAATGAACGCCTGGGCAGACACTGTTTTTTCATTTTCCAGTGTTGATTTTGCGGAGGCAAGCGCGTAGGCGACAATTTTTGCCTTTGGCTTTGGCGACGACAATTGAGCTTGTATTGTCTGGATCTCTGCCAATAGCTCTTTCTTTTCATCAGGCTCCAAAGCAAAATGCTCGATGTTTGCTGCTATCTTGTTTACAACATGGGTCTGAATATTTGCAGCCAAAGCGCTGCCGGCAATAATGGCAGATTCTAATTCAGGAGCGCTATTGGAGGGCGTTTTTATTTCTTGGTTTACAAACTTGATTGACTGGGCAGGGAAGTATTGTGTTGGCGAATGAGGCTTTTGGATAGCACTCTTTATTTCTTCAATTCCCTTTTCTGTGATAGATATTTTCAAGTCAAAGTCAGGAGTGCCTGCCTGGTCTTGCTTTGCAAATATGACAAGCCCTTTGTCCCGGAGGTCTGAAACCACAAAATCTGTCAGCTCGGTGTCAAAACCAATTCCCCTGCCAGTTGCATACTGCTTGCAGATTTTTGATTGATCGCCGCCAGCCTGCTCATA
>LDIY01000067.1:384-4324 GCA_001468865.1 candidate division TM6 bacterium SOIL31 | reverse complement strand
CTTGGGGATGGATGTTGAAGTAGTACCTGATGAAGGCAGTTCAGATGATGCTGTAACATTGGTTCCTTGTAATGAGCTGTGAGCAAAGTTCTTGATATTGACACTAGTTATCATCATCAAAACTGATCTAGTTTGACCTACAGGAAGGCGGGGCCTTACATCCAATTAGCACTACTTCTCTAATAGTGGTGCGGAGGGTCGCACGAGCATGATTAGCAGTTCCACACTTGGCGGCAACAAAATTCTAGCTAGACTTGAGGCAAAAGTCGGCTGGCTGCCTTTGGCAACGCATGCAGTACAGCCGACCTTTAATTTTGGTGAATGACTTGTGACGTAAGGTAAAATTTCACACAATTTATAGACATGGTTGCCACTTGCACATTAGCCTCTGTATATAATGCAATCTTGCAGAATGATCTACCATAATGCTATTTAACGTCATGCAACACAGCTAAGCAAATTGAAGTATAGAAGTAGAACTGATATAGTTTCTCAGATACTTGACGCAGCAAACGAAAGCGCGACAAAGACCAAGATAATGTATAAAGCATTTTTGAGCTATGCCCAATTAAAAGAATACCTGACTACATTAATAGAAAATGGTTTGCTTGATTTTAATAAAGCATCTGGCACATATCGCACTACAGAAAAAGGCCGGCGCTTTATGCATGTCTACCAAAATCTTGCTAAACTTTCAGGCGAAATGACGATGATAGAAACCGGCCGCAGAAGCATTTCGATGCTTCCTAGTAACTAGCAGGCATTTTAGAAGCATTGTGCAAACTGTATCATGGGTAAAGTTTAATCGGCATATCCGGCTGGTCCTGTTGCTGCCATGGGCAGACAAGGTAAAGAAGATGGCTAACGACCCTGAGTCAAAGATTAAGAGATTATTTCGATAGTCATTACGGCGGCCAGGCTGTTCAAAATGCTCTAGAGTTTAAAGAAATGGCCAATGACAAATTAGGCGAGCAAGAGCGAGAAAAACTGCAAAGTATAAAGGCCAAATTAGCTGGGAAAACTGGGCTAGAGTCATGGTTAGGATAAGCGAATATGCCATACCTTTTGTCTGTGATACCGGGACCAAATCAATCGAAAAATTAGTGCAAAAGTCAACCTCGCATCAGCAAGCTGCTAATGTCCATGATGATATTTGGCCTTTTTTCTTTCCAAGAATGACGGCTCTTTAGAAATTAGCATATCATTTACTTTTTGCAATATCGCTTCTGCCGTAATTGGCTTTAGTATTATAACATCTGCGCCTACTCGCATCAAATGGGCTTTTACGCCTTCTTGCTCAAGCACTACCATAATTTTCTGCTCGGGTTTTTCGCGCCGAATATTTAGAATCACATCGACACCTTCGTCGCTAGCTATTGCCCCATCTAGTAATACAATGTCTATTTTGTTTTTAGCGCCTCTAAAAATATCCAGACACTCTTGACTAGTTGTCGCCGCGCGAACCTCAAATCCTGCAAGTTGAAATATGCCTGCCAGATAATTGAGAATGTATGGCAAAGTATCTGCAATCAGTATAAACGGCTTTGCGCTGGTTTCTGCCTTGCTTTTCTTCTTTGATGTCAAATGTGAAATGAATTAACACGCTATGGCATAAAATGGCATGCGTGATATTTTGGGCTGCAATCTACCCTATTATCCGTCATAGACTCTAGCCTCATCTTCATCTTTAAGTTCGCGTGAGGGTCACAAACACTTTGTTGTTTGACTGAGACTATTTTGTGACGTTAAAGTAGCCCATCCATCCAAGCTCCGTAAATTCCGTTTGGTGCGCATGGAACATGTACTTGCCCGTGTATTGTGGTTTAAACTCGATTATTCCCCTATCACCCTGCGACAGAGTAACGATGTCGTTAGTCTGCTCCGCTGTCATGTTAGTTCCAGAAGGATAGTATTGGAAGACGTTTCCGTGCAGGTGGAAGGAATTAACCAAGTCAAACTCGAGCATGTTGACTAGATAGATCCTGACAGGCTGATTCACTTTGATGTTAATTGGATTGTCCGCGTAGACAAAGGCCTTGCCGTTGACAGTATAGATGTCGTTGCTGCGTTCTGGATTATCTGCCTTTACCTCGCCTGCCTTTGGAAGCATGAACATCTTTCCTTCGTCAGTCTGATTTAGATCATAGCCATTCATCAACATGACCATCTCGTTTGCATGAGGCCTTGGCTCTTTTGGATCTATTATCAGCATGCCATAAAGCCCGCGGTTGATATGAGTTTCAATAGGTTCTACGTGGCAATGATATGGGAAGACTCCAAACGGCCTAGCGATAAAGTCATAGGTGAAGTTTTGCCCTGGCATTATCGGATGATCTACTCCGTCCATTCCGGCAGGATGAATTGAATGCATATGCAGGCTATGTGGATGCTCGCTTTCATTACTGTTAATCAGTGTAATTTGGACACGATCGCCTTCTGTAACTCTCATAGTAGGCCCGGGAATTGTGCCATTAAAGGTCCATGCCTCAAAGTTGTTTTGGTCTGAAACAGCTATTTTCTTTCCTTCCTCTGCTATCAGTGTAAAGTGCCGAGTAACAGTTCCGTTGTCGTCAACTGATATATTGCCGCAGTTAAAGTAAGTCAGATATTCTACAGGGTTGGGTATTTTGGATGTGTCTGTCGAGCAGTTCTTTTCGTTGTCATACTGTCTCGCCTTTACCATGACATCGTCAGCGGCATGCGCTACTCCCCCAAACTGACCGGTTATCCCCGCTGCAAATGCAGTAGAGATTGTTGCCACAGACACTGATAGGACGACCAGTACCGCCCCTATAACTTGCATCTTACCGACCGCGATACGACTCTATAAAAGCACTCCGTAAGTGTTAGCCGGAATCAAGTGTCTCATGCATTGTGGGTAAGATTCTTAACCGTCATAGTTCTAGTCGAGTATCCTTTCGCAAAAACAGGATCTTCTGTTAGAGATCACATCGCCAAAGAAACTCAGACCATTGTTCAAGTCTCAAATGCCACAAGGAAGAACTGGCTCACAAGATTTTCAACTTCCCATTCGGTCAGCTTTTGCGCCAGCAATAAAATCTATTTAATGTTAGAATTATTCAAACAGACTAAATACAAAGAAAGTCGATTCTATAATGTGTCAGAAAAAGCAGTTCCAAAATGCAGAGAGTGTGGCATGAGCTTTTTTTCCGAAGACCTACTCTTAAAGCACATCACCGATACAAGGCATACCAACATCGAGAAAACAGTTTTAGATTGAAATAGTTGGATACTGTTCAGGTCATTCTGTACCGGAGACATGCGGACTTGGGGTTCCATTCAGAAAATGACAAAAAGTTGTTACTCCGCGGAAGTTGGAATAACAATGATGAGTGCCAAAAAATGATGAAAGGTTCTAATCGACCTTTCTTTCGTGTTTCTCTTTGACTTTATTTCCAAATTCGTCCTTCGATTCCCGTTCTATTTTGTATCCGCCGTCATCGTCGCGCTTTACCTTTTCTTTGAATTCTCTTTCAGTTCCCATGGCAGTCAAAATTGTTGAGGGCATGGTTAATAGCAATTGTAGAACAATCCCATAAAAAAATAATGAACTGGATTTATCTTCTCTGTTGGCATACAATGGACATGATTTGGACAATCGTATGGGCAGTGCTAGGAATTATCGTACTGATAATTCTGCTTAAGGTGCTATTTGGCGTGATTTAATTTGCGCTATTAGCCGCTGTCGACAACGCACCAGTCCTCTTATCGCCCGGAGAAAAATTCGCATGACAAAAGTAGTTCGTGAGCCTAGAAACAGAAATGATAGAGCGCGTATTCCGATTCTGAGGTACCGAATCACTGGCGCGCCGTCGACGCGACTTAACGCAACAGGGCATCTGAAGCACTATATCCACGCGTCAAGACAAAGAGTTAAGAAAGATCAGCTTGGAATACTCGCTCGTATCGGATTGTTACT
>LDIY01000067.1:0-271 GCA_001468865.1 candidate division TM6 bacterium SOIL31 | reverse complement strand
CTGCGAGAGTCCGGCGTTGACGTCATTGAATTCGTTATGGAGCAATCTCCCAATGTCTTCTGATTTTTCCAAGACGATCCACATGCGTCTCATGGAGCTAACTTTCAATAATTCCTGCTAAGACTTTCTCTTCTACTTTCTTTAGTTGACGGCTCGTGAGAAGCCCCAATCGATGCGGTACTTCCCCCATAAGTTCCTACCACTTCTCTCACATTTGGCATATCTTGAATTTCTTTGAGAAGCTCATAATCTAATTTGTGATGCGCAACCA
>LDIY01000066.1 GCA_001468865.1 candidate division TM6 bacterium SOIL31 | reverse complement strand
GCCGTAGCTTTACGCGTAGGCTGGTGGAGAGAGAGGGATTCGAACCCTCGTGCCCGGTTTCCCAGACTCTTGCTTAGCAGGCAAGCGCTTTAAGCCGCTCAGCCATCTCTCCTCAAATATCCCACGCTCTGTTACTTTCCGCGCGGGTACCCCCGGCAAAGAGCGATTAATCAGAAGCATTATGGGGGATTCCGATAAAATAATTTCAATATACTGAAAAGAATACTGTCATTTGCTATTTTTTCAAGTAACTTTTCAATCTTTTGTTTAAATATAACATTTTTTAAAGTATTGTATATTATTTTTAAGCTAAGTTAAGCTCAGGATGAATCCTAAAATCGGTTGATTAGGAGGTTATTATGCCCTTTATTTTTGATGTAAAAGTTATTCCTAATTCTTCAAAAAGTGATTGGACTTTAGATAAATCGGGTAATTTAAAATGTTATCTCAAGAATCCCGCTCAGGATGGCAAGGCAAATGCAGAGCTTATCAAAAGCCTTTCAAAAATTCTCACTATTCCTCGCGATATGATTTTCATTGTTCACGGAGAACAATCACGTTCAAAACGTGTTAAAATAGATATAGATATGACCTTTAATCAGCTTTTAGATGCGCTTGGTATTGAATGGCAGATGGATATGTTTTGAGCCCCAATCTGCATTTCATTTCAATTGGGGATCTCATACTTCGCTCCGATGGAGCTACGTATGGCAGGCCAGTTTTCTCAAATGATTGACATATGTAATATAAAAATAGCGAAGTATGCCCTTCGTAGCTTTAGCGTAGTAGGGCGAAAAAACAGGACCTATAAGTGAAAGAGTAGTTGATGCCATATTTTAAATGGATTGGGGTTGATAGAATCGGCATTACTAAAAAAGGCAAGCATGCAGCACATTCACCACAAGAATTGTCAGAACTACTTTTTAAGCGCAACATAGCTTTATTGCGATGTAAACCAATCTATACCGCACCAATTTTATGGCCGATCGATGCCAAGATTAAAGGCAATCTTTTTGCACAAAAAGCAAAATTGTTACGTGCGGGGGTGCTGTTGCCAACAGCGTTGGAAATCGTCGCACAACAATCATGTAATCCTTTTTTGTATGATGCGCTTTATGAGGTTAATCGGGATATTCAGCATGGCATTCCCTTTGGTAAGGCATTAGAAAAACATCGTATCTTATGCGATCGGACGGTGACGATAATGCTTACTGCTGGGCATGAATCAGGGAATATCATCAATGCAGTAGAAAATGCTGCGCTTTATTTTCATAAGCAGTATACATTCAACAAAAATATGCGATCGGTTCTCGCTCTACCTTTATTAACGTTATTGTTTTTTATCGGTGTCAGTGCATTTTTATTTATCTTCATCATTCCACGGTTTGCAGATATGTTTGCTTCTTTGCATCAAGAACTTCCTTCTTTAACTCGCTCCATGATTATGGTGAGTAATTTTGTTCGGAGTTCTTCAATGCTCTGTCTTTTGTTTGGCATAGCAATATGTTCTTTTATTTTATATCGCTATTTTGCAACTTCGGGTAAGAAAAAATGGAGTACTATTATTGATCATGTTCCTGGTATTGGATTGGCAATTTGGCAACATCATATGCGTCAAGCATTGCAAGCGTTAGCTTTGCTTGTCAGTAGTGGAGTTCCTTTAGTAAAAGGACTTGCAATAGTTGGTCAATCAATTGATCATTATGCTGTTCATGATCAGCTTTCATTGTTACATGATGATGTGGCATCAGGACAATTATTGAGTTCCGCCATGGCATCATCAGATGTTTTTTTACCTGAAGTGGTTGCGCTTATTCATGTAGGAGAGGAATCGGGAACGCTGGGACAATCGCTTGAATGTGCTGCTTTAATCTATAATGATGCGTTAGAAGAGCGCTTAAAAAGATTTATCTTTTTTCTGCAACCGACAGTTATTATTCTGCTGGGTTTATTAGTAACAACACTTATTTTCGCGGTATACTTACCAATTATGCAACTTTCTCATGTACTATAAAAAATTTTTAGGGGATTTTTTATGATTATAGTTTTTTTGTTAATGATTTTCATTTCATTTCAGACGGTGTTATCCGATCAGTCATCAAGTAAGGGTGCAGAGCGTATTCTTGATAGTGTTGAATATGTAATGCCAGCACCTTCAATTATTGGCAAACACGAATGGGAAGAATTACAACTCGATCGTTTAATAACAATTTTGGATCGCACAACAACATCATTTGGCAGATGGGGACTCGTTCAATTGTTGCACCCCATTGCAGATCAACAAGAATTAATGCGGCGCAAACAAATTATTACCTTTTTAATTGAACATGAAAAAGAGATGCGTGTCTTTCAAGAGCATCTTAAGCAGGTACGCAATGTTGAAAAATCTTTGATTGCATACTGGGATAAATATGATCAGTTAAATGATAGTGGGAAACAGTTCTATTATAAGGCGTTTTTTTTGAAAGATTTAAATAAAAATAGTCTGGCATTGAATGTAAGTACTGTTATGGAAATGTTTAGTGCGTGGAAATATTTCCTTGGGGCCTTAGCGCTGGGCGGTATTGCAGGAGAATATAGGCAATGGCTTTATGGTGATAAGGATGCAACATTTAATGTGAAGCGTGGAATAGAATCTGGTTTGAAAATGCCAATCCGCCAACACTCTCCCTATCGCTTCGAATTGGAAGATCCTAAATCAACTGAATATTCATACAAAGATTATCTTAAAGCTTTTAGTTATGGATCTTGGGGAGATAGATATGCAATTTTACGTAAAGGTTACGCAATCGATAAGGAAAAATTAGGAATTCTGGGATTTTTTTCTCCTCAAGATACAAGTTCTAATCCAATTACCGCATTTATAATGGCAACCATTCCGACTTTATTTTTTGATTATCAATGGGGCAATTCAATTGTTTCCACCGGAGACCGCATTATATCAATGAATAGTATTTTGAACGGTTTACAAAAGCGAGTGGCCGATATTGCGCACGGTGTGCAAGAGATAAAAAAATTACGTGCAATGGTAATTGAACAAGCTCCTGAATTGGCAGATTATTTTGGTGATAATAGTGAGATTGATGAAGAAGATCTTATAAAAACATTATTAACGCCACGATTCTTAAATAAGCCAGGATTGTTTTATTCACGTGGGCATGTGTTAACTATGCATCAAGATATTCTCAAGAATAAAAAAACACTTATTCCGCTGTTGCAATCAGTAGCATTGCTTGATGCGTTTTGTTCGATCGCTCAGTTGTATAAAGAATTTGAAGATAAAGATATTCGTTTTGTGTTTCCTGAATTTGTGCAATCGAAAACACCATGTATAGAATATCACAGTGTGTGGCTTCCTTTATTACCTGTGCAAAAAGCAGTAGCTAATGATCTTATGCTGGGCTGTGGAAATCCTGGTAAGATTGTTATTACAGGACCTAATGGTGGTGGAAAATCTACCATCTTGAAAACATTTATTGCTCCTCTTTTAGCACAATCATGGGGTATTGTTCCTGCAAAAGGAGCACGACAAACAATTCTTTCAGAGATCAGAACAAATATTGCCTCAGGTGAAGATTTAGAGCGAGAGTTATCGCGTGGCACGGCGGGAATGAAAATAATGGATGAATTACTGCAAGATATTCAAAAAAGCAATGATCAGCAAGGTTTGTTGATGCTCATCGATGAACCGTATAGCGGTATGGTTGATGCAGAAGCTGCAAAACGCATTTATCAGTTTGGTGAAAAAATTGCTTCTTATTCTCAGGCTTTGGTTGTTATGGCGACACATACTCAAAAACCTATAGAATTGGCTATGGAGATGCCGAATATCTTTGCTAATTATCAGGTCAAAATTAACGAAACCAGGCTCGGGGTATTCGAGCTTCTCTTTAAGCTTGAGCCAGGAGCGGCACTCTGGTGGTTTAATGATGAAGACAAAAGAGGTAGATTTGTTGATTGGATCCATCTTAAGATTCATTCTAAAGGATAGATTTTACCCCATTTGACAATAACGCTTGTTGGTTTAAAATTACTAATAGGATATGTTGTTAAAAGGTGGGGGTTTTTATGTTTAAGAAAATAGCTCTTTTTTTAGGATTTTTGGCCTTTTTTGTCATCTGTTCGGTCAAGGCAGTTCCGTATTGGGATTGGCAACGAAAAGACATGCAGAGCATGGCTTTTCCCAATAATTTCAATTTTGGGGCATCAATTTTTGCTAATGAATCAAAAGGATACGAGCATTGGGACCGATATAGAGAGGATGCTCAGCGCGCAAAAGAAGCAGGGCTGACTGAGCTTTGTTTTTCACTTGATTGGAGCATGATAGAGCCTGCACCAGGAGTATTTAATGAAGAAGCTTTACAGCATTATGCAGATTTTTGTGTCGCATTAATTCGTAATGGTGTCGAGCCTGTGGTAATTCTTAAGGATTATACAGACCCTGCGTGGTTTTTAGAGTATGGGGCATTTGAAAAAAGTGGTAATATTGCCCTTTTTGAGCGTTATTGCTTGAGGGTGTTTAAAGCGCTTAAGGGTAAAGCATATCGCTTTATCACATTTTGGAACCCAGAATCATATGCCATGCTTGCATACTGGAACAAATCTCATGCGCCATATAAAAAAGATATGAAACTGGCCATGACGGTATTTAAAAATCAGCTTGAATCGCATGTTCAAGTATATCATTCACTTAAGAAAGCTGATGATGAAAAGAAGATACAAATTGGTATTGCAAAACACGTTATTCAATTGGAACCAAAGTTTTTATGGGATAAATGGGCTGCTTCAATGGCGGACACATTAACAAATAAACCATTCTATAAGTTTTTCACTACGGGTAAATTTAAAGTATCAGTGCATTTACCAAAAAAATGGGGTGGTGTTTCAATCAGCTATAAAAATCCATTAGCACCACATTCAATTGATTTTGTTGGTATCAACTATCATTGCCATAATCATATGAGAAACTTTAAGCGTATTCCATTTTCTGATGAGCCTAAAACAGATATTGAAAGCATAACGGTATACCCTGAAGGTCTTTATTATGCAATTAAAGAGGTATCGGATAAAATGGCGAGTAAGTTAAGTATTCCCATAATTGTTACGCAAAATGGTATTGCAACAACTGATGATAATTTACGCAGATTTCATAATGAGCGTAATCTTTATGCCGTATCACAAGCCATTAAAGATGGCTATAACGTACAAGGTTATTACCATTATAGCTTACTAGATGGATTTGCATGGGGAAGTTATGCGTATAAGTTCGGTCTTTTCTCTGTTGATCCAACAACAATGAAAAGAACGTTAAAACCTGGTGCATCTCGATTTGTTGAAATAGCACAAAAACATAGAAAAACGTATCAGCAGTAAGCATATTATTTTAAAGGCCTTGCATAAGATTGCAGGGCCTTTTTATTTGACGGGCAGCGTCTTTTACAGTATTCTAATGATGTCTTTGAAATAAAATAGGCCGAAGTGGCGAAATGGCAGACGCACGAGACTCAAAATCTCGCGATGGCAACATCATGTCGGTTCGAGTCCGACCTTCGGCACCATACTACGCCAAGGCTTCGTATGGCACGGCCAGCAGAAGACTTAAGTAGTATGCTCTTTAGCCCCAGCTTCCATTGCATTTTAGCCGGAGTCCCCAATGAAGAGATAACGGAATTGGGGTTTAAGCGTAGTAGGCCTGCCCTTCGTAGCTCGTGAAACGAGCGAAGTAGGGGCCCTAAAATAAAAAGTCGATTCTTTAGCCGCTCCGATGGAGCGTGCAAATTCAAGGCATCTCCCATGGAATCAAACTGCGTTTTTTGCAAAATTATCGCTCGTCAATTACCTTCCCGAATAATCACAGAAACTGATGATATTATCGTTATCGATAATATCGCTCCCAAAACTCCCATCCATTATCTTATTATTCCCAAAAAACATGTAGCAGATATCAATGGACTTAATCAAGACGATACCAAGCTTGCTGGAGACATGGTCTTAATGGCAAAACAGCTTTCTGAGGGGCTTTCTGGTTCTCAGGCGTTTCGCTTGTCCGTTAATAACGGCTCCGATGCTGGTCAGGTTGTCTTCCATCTTCATATTCATTTTCTTGCTGGTATGAAATTCTCAGATCATATTCATGTGTAAAAACCTTAATGATATACACACTGAGCTTATCCAGAGCATGTTTAATTTATCTCTTATTGAATATTTCTATTTGAACGTTGCAATCAGTATCGTCTTTTTGCTATAACTATAATAGTATTTATTGGGAAAAATATAGTAAAAAAGGAGAGAGCGATGAAGAAGCTGCATCTATTAGTAGGTTTCATGCTATTTGCGGGTATAAATACAATTGCTATGGACCATAAAAAAATTGAATCGATATTGAAAAAAGGCAAACCAAGGTTAGCGAGTAATCCATACGATGTCTATGGAAATAAATCTACGACTAACTGGGATGCTATTTATTCTTATCTTGATTCTCATCCTCAGTTGGCTAATGGTTTTTCCCGTTCTCATTCTGGAGAAACATTATTGATTATTGCGGCGCGCAATGGTGATATATCTGCAGTAAGAACTTTATTGGATACTTATAAAGTTGAGCCGAATAAAGCAGATAAACACGGAAAAACGGCATTAATGTATGCGTGCCAAAACAATGATATAGGAATCGCCAAAGTTTTACTTACTGGTATAGAAACCTTGAGAGGTCCCATCGTCGCAAGTCGTTCTCAAAAAGATAGATCGGGAAAAAATGCCTATGATTATGCAACAAGCGCTGAAATGAATCGAGTTCTGAGTGGTGATTTAAACGTTCCTGATTTTTCTCGTATGAAAAATAAGGATAAATATCAGGCCGATCAAGATGATAGCGAAGAGAACAATGGTTAAAGGTTAAAAGGTTTTAAAAAAACAGGGTTACTCATGAAGAAGTTATTATTATCAATAGTCATGATGGGATTTTGTACCAACCTGGTATGTGAAAAGATTGTTACCAAAGATCAAATGTCGCCGGATCAATTAAAGACAATGCTTTTTAATAAGTACCAAGGTAAAATTAATGGTATTGATAGTATCTCCCGTGCAGTTACTGATATCGGTGGTATCGTGGGTGGAGCTACTGCAAAACAAAAGATTGATGCAGCGGCAAATCAATTGAGTGGTATGGGAAGCATAGATCTTGACCGTGTTGAAGCGGATATTGAAAAAACGCTGCATGATACATTAACATACATATTCAAGCAATCGATTGATCTTGCTGATAAAACCTATGCGCATGAAGTTTCAGATAAACTATTTGCTATTTCTCCATGGAATAAAAAAATAGTGTGGAGTCCCGATCAAACGCGTGTTTTAATGTTGACCTGGATTCCTGCTGCTTATAAAGGAACGTATGAAAAGCATTTAAACAGTGGTGAACCAATGATCATTAGTTGGGATGCATGGGTTACGGCAGTTCCTGAAGTGAAAGATTTTCTTAAAGAATATGCGCGAAATAGCAATGGCTTTAGTTTAACTGATAGAACAGAACAATTTTTAGGTCTCATTCCAAGTAAGCCGCCTTATGCAACAAGTCAAAATAAGTTATTTGTTGAAATGTGGGTTCGTCCACAAGATATCTTCAGACCATGTTTGGATGCTGAAACGATTGATAGTTCATGTATGATCGATCCGCATGAATCTGACTTAGATTCATTACCTCCGGTTTTTCGTGATATGTCGCAACTGGTGGCCATGACTCCTGAGCATAAAAAGTGGTTTGATAATGAAAAAAAAGTTAAATATATGGGTCAATGGGCAATGCCATGGACACGATTTGGTTATACCTATGATTGGGGTTCTTTAAAAAAAGCTGCAGGCAAACGTGCTGCGCAAGGGGCATCAGAATATTTACTTAAACGTAACAGTGCAGTGATAATACAGAGCATAATTCCTACCGATAATTATCCTAATGTACCAACGCCAAGAAGTGGTTATATTGCTCAAGATTAATTAATGGAAACAAAATAAATAAAAAGAGGCTGATAATTTTATCAGCCTCTTTCTATTTATCTCTTTTTTGCTGTTAAATTTTTACAATTTTTTCTTCAAAATTAGTTTTGTGTTGTAGTTCATCTCGGTAAAAAATATAAAGACCAAGCAAAACAATAACGATTGATACATAAAAGTGCCATGAGATTTTTTCTTGGAAAAATGCCCATCCATAAAGTGCCGCAAAAATAGGACTTAAAAAGCTCGTGAAAGACATAAAAGTAGCAGAATATTTTTTGAGCAGTCCGGCATAGATGTTATGGCATAAGATATTGCTGACAAAGATCATGATGATTAAACCTTTGAAAAACGTAGCTGGTTCAGAAATTGTCATTGGTTCAACCATATAAGAATTTATCAAAGAAAGAGTGCCGCCCATTGCCATACAAAATCCATTTACAATTGATGTTTGATAGTTCTCGTGTTTAACCAATTTTTGTATTAATATCCAGCTATAGCAATGTAAAGACACGGAAATGATAAGGAAAAGTTCATATTTAGAAATGGAAAGAAAGCTTCCTAATGTTGCTTCAGCTGGGCTTGAGGATATCAATATTGGCAACATCCCAAGAAGTCCAATGCAAAGTCCAACCCATTGTTTTATCGATAATCGTTGATTAAATAATAAATATGCATAGAGCGCCGTTAAAAACGGAGAAAAATTGTAAAAGAAAGATACTTTCCATACATCTAATATTTCTAATGCATATAAGCGCAATGCATAGGTTGCATACATACCAAGAACGGTTATTTGAGCAAGAGTCCAAAAATGTTCTTTTTTAAATTTAAATTCTTTTGGTCGCATATAATATTCATACATAAGAAGAATGCTGCCTGCAGCGAGCATTCTACTTCCCGATAAAAATAAGGGCGAGACAAAATGAAGAAGATATTTTCCCATGGGAAAAGAGGTTGCAAAGAGTGCTTGTAAGACAATAATAAATGTCATGATCGTTATACCTATAAAAAAGAATGATCTTTATGTTAGCTTAATTTCGTGTTATCAATAAATCCTGCATTGCTTACCCGATCAGATTTCATTTTTTTTGGGCTTAGGGCACCCGATGAAATGAAAGGAAGATTGGGCATAAAAAGGATAGGGTTAAAAGATAGTATACAGTACAAATAAAAAAAAGGGGGAAATATTATGAAAAATTTATATTCTTTGCTGCTAAAGCAGCATTTTTTTCTGTTACTTTTCTGTTGTATATCCCTTATAAGGGGAATGGAGCTTGCGGAAATGTCTCTGCAACCCCAAAAAGATGAGATTCCCCGAAACACAACGCCAGATAAAGATTTTAAAATATTTGATCCTGAAATTTTGGCAAAAGCAGGTATTCCAATTGGTACTATTGTTCCCAAAGATATACTCATAACACCTGATGGGAAAGGTGCTTTAATTGGAGAACCTGGTAGAGTGCGCTATATTAACTTTAGTAATATGTTCGAATCAAAACCGCATCTTTTAATTGAACATCGTTCTCAGGAATTTTGGCCGATATTTTCAGTTGCACAGACGAAAGATGGACGGTTGGTAGTTGTTTCTTTTGTTAATTATAATGATCGCGAAAGCAATAAGCGTGTTTCTGAATGTATTGTTTCTTATAATACCTTTGCATGTGCGCCTCGAGGCAATACGCACGATGTGTTTGAAAAAAGTATCTATGAAAAGAAAAATTTTGATTGGCCTGTTCAGGCAGTTGCTCTTCATTGTGCAGGAACTTTTTTTGTTATTGCTCGGGGCGAATATATTGAAGCGTTTAATCTTCTAACTTGGAAAAGTAAAACAAGTAAATTTTGGCCAAAAAACCCTTCTGGTCTTGTTATTGTAGATCTTTCCGTAAAATGTGAGGGTGAAAATGTTGCAGCAGTAGATAGTAGGGGAATTGTTGACTTTAAGATGTTAGCAGTCGAAGAAAAAGATATTGAATTTAATCATCTAAGAGATGTTCATCCCGGCGATGAAAGTCCTATTCTAAAAATTTGTTTTTTGGAAACAACTGATCTGTTATACGTAACATCTGAGGGTGTGGTAAAAATAGTTAATACGACTGATTGGCTTGAAAATTCTCACGGAAATGTCAAATCTCTTACTTTTTCGCATGCAGAGTCTCGTGAAAAAGCTGCCGTCGATCAAAGTGCTCTTCCTGCCACGATACATTGGACAAAAAAGAAAATTACTCCAGATACGAGCATTAAAATTTATCGTGATAATGGTACCGAGCGAGAAGAATTTAGTCTTAAGTTAGGTAATATGCCCACCACTTATCCTTACATAACCCAAATGGGACAGAATGCAATAGGTCGTGCCCATATATTAGCCGCGGTATTGCGAGATTCACGCGTGGCAGCATTATGCACGGATGGATATATAAAAATATGGAATTTACCTAAAACACATACAGTTCCTGATGAAAAAGATATATTAATGAATATATGTGGTGGAAAGCGACGGTCTATTTCATCACCTTCTATTCCATCAATCGAAATTAAAAAAAATAAGAGAAAAAGTTCTATTTTTCATCGTATAACTTCTGCAAAGGAGTTGAAAAAAACAGACTCTCAGACAGCGCCGGGGTCGCCTCGGAACAAGAAAAAAGAAGAAGAAAAAAGTTCTTCAATTTCACCGAAACATTCACCTCATAGTAAAAGGCAATCAGGAATTAACACGTCGCCGCATGCTAAATCTGATGATTATCAAACAAGACTTCGTGAAGACATATCGAATAATTTGAGGGGGTGGGATACTCAATAACCATTATTGTACCGCATTCCTCAACCAAGTACTGCGTTGATGAATGCGGTTAATTTTTCTTTGTAGAGATCTTTGTGTAAGAGATGATGCTTTCCATGAAATGATTTTTCAATCCACCAACATTCTTTATTTGATGCAAGGGATGCAAGTTCTCTTGCATCGTTTATATCTGCATATGTGTCATCATAAGAATGGATGAACAAAATGCGTGATGTGATTTTACCAATTTTATAGGAAAGATTTGTTATGTGATCATATTGCCGGGTAAGGGGTTGAGCACAAAGATAATTGCTTATCATACAGCTGTAGTATGCCAGCCAGGAACAGGTTTTATAGGCACGATTGTTAGGTGAGATTTTTTTGACGTTATACATATAACGAAGTACTGATACGATTCTTTTTTTGATACCTGCAATTGGTGCGGTCGTAATTATTTTTACCACTGATGCCCAACCGCTATCGAAAATTAATCCTTTAACGCGATGGTCTGATGCGATTTTATTTGTTTCGAAATAGGCAAGCGCATGTGCGGCATTAAATGCACCTGAACAAATTCCTGCAATAATAATGGGCATATTGTTTTTTTTATTGATCCATGAAACAGCCCCGACTATATCTTTGTATTCGTCTTTTCCATAATGCCACAGATTCCACCAAAGGGATCCCTCGCTCGTGCCATGTCCTCGCGCATCAAAAAACAAAATATTACAGTGTTCAGGAAGGAGGGCATAAAAAGTTGCCATTCCTTCTTTTTTACCGGGAAGCCAACCTGCGCAGACAATAACATTACAGGTTGCATCAGGTCGTTCTAAAAAAAGACCTGAAAGGGTCAACTTATCAGGAGTTTTGAATGAAATGTCTTGAAAGTGTGCTTCTCGTAATGATTGGTAAACCGCATCATAATTTTTTAAAAAAGACGAAGAATAATATTTCTGCATATCATCGCTGCTATAGCACCAAAAATGCAAAAATAATAATACAAGGGAAATGTGTTTCTGTATATTCATGACGTCAAAATTTCTATTTTCTGGTATCTTGAGATCCATTATATGGTTTTTAAGAATAAAGAAAAAAATATGAATATTGTATCTGTAATTATAAGTATACTCTTATCTTGTTTTTCCACAATAGTCATGAGCTATGTTGCGCTTGCAACGCCTATTGGGCCTTGGATTGCACCAACGTTGGTTTTTATTGCCTTATTATGTTCTCGTTTGTGCGTCGGGGTGGCTACGTCGTCAATAGCGTATGTTGTTTCTGCCGGGTCTATTGGAGGTATTTTAGCTACCGCGTGTGCTTTTTCATTTCCAACTATTTATTTTTTAGATCCAATGCTCTTTAGCGAATGGATGAAGTCACCATTTTTTTTTATGAGCATGTTAGGGGCTTTTTCTTTTTTGGCGGGTATTTTTGGTTTTTTTATTGCTGATATGTCAGAACGGGTTCTGATTGATCAACAGAATTTATCATTTCCGGTGGGTCAGCTTATTCATAAAATGATTTCTGTACAAAATCAGATTCGCAAAGCATATGAATTAATGGCAGGTTTTTGCGGGGCAGTTCTTTTTTCTCTCTTGCAGGGTGGAAAACTTTTGTCTTACGCGATTATTCCAAAAACCATCATATTGTTACCTTCAATACAATTTTTGATATTTTCTCTTCCTCGCATAGTGATTAACCTTGATACCGCTCCCATGGTATGGGCAATTGGTTTTGTCACCGGACATGTTATTGCTCTCCCGCTTGCTGTTGGTGCATTAGCAAACATTTTTTTAGTCAATCCTCTACAACGAACGTTTTTCATGCATTTATCCAGCATGGAATTTACGTTGGCATTTTGCAGTGGTATTGTTCTTTTCATTACTTTAATGAGTATCATCGGTATGCCCCAACAGCTTATTAACGGAATAAAAAATGGTTTTGTGCATTATGGCGATAAAAAAAATGATTTAAAAAAATTTTTCCATCCAAAAGCAACGGTGCTTGCAACGTGTATTGCAGCTGCTTTGATAGTTTTTTTATCCTATTTTAAGTTTCCGTGGTACGTGCAATTGTATCTGATAGTGTGCAGTGCCATTACAACGTATCAAATTGCAGCAATAGCTGGACGCATAGGTCTTGCGCTTCTGGGACGGTTTGCAACGTTTGTCATGGTTCCTGCAATGCTTATTTTTAATGTTAACTATGTGCAGATGGTTTTTATCGCGACGTTTGTTGAAATGAGTGGGGGTGTGGCAGCTGATATTTTATTTGGAAGAAAGCTTGCGCAATTGTCTGAATTTTCTCGTGCAACAATGAGGCAATATCAGTTATTGGGATTGGTTGTGACGTCACTTACCATAGGCGCTGTTTTTTGGTTACTCATTAATCATTTTGGACTGGGTTCTCCGGAATTATTTGCATATCGTGCACAGTCTCGACAGTTATTGATTCAAGCAACACAATTTGATTATATAGTACTTTTCCTTGGTGCTCTTTTTGGCTGTTTGTTGCAACAAATGCGTCTTAATCCAATGTTGGTACTTGGTGGATTATTGATGCCGATTGATATGTCATTGGGTCTTGTTATTGGTGGGTTGTTGGCTTATTGTGCATCTGACAAAGAGGAATGGTATCCATTCTGGTCAGGTATATTTGCGGGAAATTCTATTTCTATGCTGGTGCGTGCTTTGTTTTAATTACTCATCTGATGCTTGCTTATTTGCATCCCTGATGTATGTTATTGAAAAATAATTTCTAAAAAAAGGAGATCTCGTGAATAAGTTTCATGCGCTGTGTTGCGCATTTCGAATTATTTTAAGTTTTTTATTTTTTCTACAGCATGCAGCTTTTGCTGCAATTCAAACCAGCTATGATCCAATTCTTGTAGTTGTCTTGATGGTTAAAAATGAAGAAACAGTTATGCGTGCAACCTTGCAGCCATTTTTGGATGCCGGGATTAATTCTTATTTTATTTTTGATACCGGATCAACTGATGCAACAATTGCAGTGACACAAGAAGTGTTTGATGAATATGGCGTGACTCATGGATATATTGAACAAGAACCTTTTGTGGATTTTGCTACATCGCGCAACCGTGCGCTTGATTTGGCAGAAGAGAAATTCCCTAATGCAGCATTTATGGTGATGTTAGATGCAGAATGGTACTTGAATGATGCAAAAGCGTTAGTTGAATATTGTGAGCTCTGTTTGGTGAGAGGCGATAACTATTCCTCATACTTAATGCACATTATTAATGAAGCGCTTGATAATTACACCAGTCGTCTCATTCGATGTGGAGGCGGAGCTCGTTTTGGAGGCGTGGTACATGAAACAATAGTGCAACCAGGGTGGATTAAGGTTCCTGATTCTATCTATTTTGAATATTTACCAGAAGCAATTGGTGTGGAAAAAACTGCAGCGCGTTTTATTAGAGATCGTCAACTGTTATTCAATGAATATCAAAAAAAACCATGGTGTACGCGTACATTGTTTTATTTAGCACGTACGTGTGAAGATCTGGGGGATTTAACATCTGCGTATGATTTTTATAAAAAACGTGTTGAGATGGTTGGATGGGACGAAGAAGATTTCATTGTGCGGTATCGTCTTGCAGAAACAATAAAAAAATTAGTCTTTCATCAAAAGAATCCCGATTATGATTGGGCTGAAGCGCTTACCTATTATTTGCAAGCATATCAAATGCGTCCCCATCGAATCGAACCTCTTGTAGGAATAGCTGATTATTATGTTCAGTTAAATCAAATGGATACCGCTTATTTATTTGCATTGCGGGCTGCTGAAGCGGAATATCCGGCAAAAGATATTTTGTTCGTAGAGAAATATCTTTATACCTACTATCGTTATGAACTGCTTGCTCGTTGTGCATGGTACATTAATGAATTTGAAATTGGCGAATGGGCAGCGCGTGAGGCATTTGCTGCATATCCTGATTATAAATATGCGCGTATTAATATGGACTGTTATTTAGCGCGTAAAGGGCAATCGCTGGAAACAATGTTTTCTTAACCCAATTTTCACCTGCGTCCGTTCCAATTGGGTATTCAGTTAAAGAGAAACAGAAACAGAGCATGAAGAAAAGGGTGATGTAAGTTTACATCACCCTTGTTCTTTTGGTTTTTATTTTTATGCTAAATTATCCGCCGCCACCGCCGCATATTCTGGTGTATCTGACTGCAATTAAAGATAAATAAATATCTGCATCATATTCGTTTTCGCTATCAGGATTGATTCGTGTCATTAAAAAGAATCCCCAATCGTTATCAGCCATGAGGGCTCCGTTTAAAGGTACCGTAATAATAACGTGTCGTAAGTTATCGGAATCTACCGGTTCAATGACAGTAAAATCTCCTGATACTACTGTTTGAGCAAATCCGGCTGCTGGTGGATTGTTTCCAAATTCCTCACCGTTTGATACATAATCTGCTTGCACCTGAAGTTGTGCATCTCCTGTCTCATCAAATTGTTCATATAATAAATGAAAATCAAGAAATACTGGTTGTGTTGTATCAAGATCATTTGGTATTACAAATTCTGTTCCAATAAAATGTTGTGTCAGGAAATCAATTCCTGTTGGAGATGGTGGCAGTATCCATGCTGAAAAACGAGGAGCATTGTAAGAACCTCCATAAACGCCACCAAATTCTCTATCAGGAACTGTCGTTGTGCTCACAGCCCCGGGGAAATTTCCTTCTTGTTCAAGCATTGTATATGCATTTAAAAAGAAACAACCAATACCACAACCACCAGTAGCTCCCGTTGCACCAGTTGGACCTGTTGGTCCCAGAGGACCGGGAATACCTTGTGAGCCAGTTACTCCTTGTGGTCCAGTTGCGCCAGTATTTCCTTGTGGACCCTGTGGGCCGGGAATACCTTGTGAGCCGGTTGGTCCTTGTGGGCCAGTAGCTCCCGTTGCTCCGGTCGCACCAGTAGGGCCAGTACAACATGGACCAGTTGCGCCGGTAGCTCCTGTTGCTCCAGTAACTCCGCCAGAAGGTCCTGTAGCACCCGTTGAACCGGTACTACCAGTTGCTCCCGTTGCACCACTACTTCCAATTCCTGTTGCACCAGTTGCACCTGTCGCTCCCGTAACACCCGTAGCGCCCGTTGGTCCTGTTGCGCCGGTTTCGCCGGTATGTCCACGGCGCCCGCGAGGTCCTCTATGACCCCGAGGTCCTCGTTTACAACAGATACATGGTTCTGGTTTACAGCATGGTTTTGGATCACAACAAAAAGAATCAGCATTCTGATGACGAGTAATAATTTGTTCATTAAAATCGATTATATCCAGATAATATTGATCGGATACTTCTGGGAGTTCCATTGTTATGGAATATTCATCATATGTGAGTGAATTATTCAAGAAGGTGTTAAGATTATCGAGATTGTTTGAAATGTGATTTAAAAGAATCAAATAATTTTCAAGATAATTATGAATGAGTTCAAAATGAGATTTTTTTGAAAAGAGATGTTGAGCTCGTTCCAATAAAAAAAGCGCTTCATGTGTTGCTCTTTGAATGGTACTGCCTGAATAGATAGGCGTATTATTTTCAAGCGCATTATAAAAATTTTTAAGTGCATCAGATAAAATATTCGGATCAGTAATATTACAAATCAAATCGAGAGTAGCTTTATATTTTTCAGGGATGGGCAATGCGCGTGTTGCGCTTTGCTCTTGCGCATGGGCCACATTGTGTGGCGTGATCATGCACAACAATAAAACAATTAAGAGCTTTTTGATCATTAGTATCTCCTTATTATTAAGTCATTAACTATAGCTAAGGTCTAATAAAAATAAGTATTAAAAAGCAATTAATTTTTCTTACACATAGCAAAAAGAGCCACTCTAGGTAGAGTGACTCTTTTTTGTTGAGTTAATGTTTTTTTAATAAATTATGTTGGTTGCTGACATAGTCTTGTGTATCTTACAGAAAGGTTGCTTAAATAGAGGTCGTCATCATATTCTTGTTCGTTATCTGGGTCAACACGAGTGATAGAAAGATATGCCCATCCATCATTAGACATGAGTGAACCGTTAAGTGGGATATTAACTACTTGATGGCGAAGGTTATCATTATCACCTGTTGGTTCTATAGCATCAAAATCACCCGAGAAAATATTCTCAGAGAAGCTACCTCCTCCAGTACCTGTACCAAATTGTCCGCCGTCTGGTCTATAATCCGCGCGTACTTGTAATTGAGCGCTAATAGGATCATCAGGTGCAACATGTCCAAATTGTGCAACAAAGATGTGAACAGCAAGTATTACTGGTTGACTTAAGTCAGCATCGTCAGGGACAATGAATTGTGTTTGAATACGATGAATAATAGATTCATCAATTGGCCCTACCGGCGTTTTTGGTAAAATCCATGCTTCAACAATAGGAGCATTGATGCCCAGAGGTGTTGCGTCTTCGTACACATTGTCAAATTGTTGATCAGGAATATAATTAAGATCTAATCCACCAAGATCAGAATGTTGTTCCATCATTTGATATGGATTCAAGAAAATGCTTCCGTTGCCGCATTGTCCTGGAGCGCCCGTTGCTCCTGTAGCTCCGGTAGCGCCAGTGGGTCCTGTAGGCCCTGTCGCACCAGTTGCACCAGTTGCACCCGTAGCTCCTGTAGCGCCAGTCGCTCCTGCTCCTGGACCAGTAGGCCCTGTCACACCAGTTGCACCCGTAGCACCAGTTACACCAGCTCCTGTAACGCCTGTTGCACCGGTTGCCCCTGTAGCTCCAGTTACACCTGCAGCCCCAATTGGGCCAGTAGCTCCCGTCGCGCCAGTTACACCAGTTGCCCCTGTTGCGCCGGTATTTCCAGTATGGCCACGATGTCCTCTATGTCCACGATGGCCCCTATGGCCTCTAGGTCCGCGAAGTAACGGGCAAAGAGGATTTGGATCGATTGGTTGACGTGAGATTTCTGCATTTGCGGCAGACGCAATGTCAGAAATCACTTCTACTGCAGCTACTTGTTTTTTTGGTACTTGTGCAACAGCAGCTTCTTCGATGCTTGCTGCTACACAAGATAGTAACAACAGCAGTGATGATTTTTTTATCATCGTATCTCCTTTTTTTATGAAAACATTAACTTATGTTAAAGATCTAATAAAATTTTTCTCGAAAAAGCAAATTCTTTTTTTGGCGGTTATGTTCCGGTTGCGGTAAAATGAACGGTGACTGTTCCAGTTCCCGCTTCACTAAGGACGCCTGAGTTATTTTCATAAACCATAATTTCAGCAAAATTTATAGTTTCGGTGCAAATCTCAGCGGTATAGGTGATGGTGCTTGCATGCAATGGTGTTTCAATGGTAGCACTGATTGTTGGGGGTGAAGTAAATAAACCAGTTGGAAAGGTAAATATAAGACCTCCATTAACATAAGGTTCTTGGTCTGTTACCATGTAAGCAGGAAATCTTTCTATTGAATTGGTGGTGATAACAACAGCAGTCACTTCATATGTTGTCATCACAGCGCACATAAAAGAGTGCATTGTTAGTAAAAAAATTAAAAATAGTAAACGCTTCATTGTGATATCCCAATATTTTATAAATCTTATGAACATATTCGCGTATAATTGAACGCATATACTGCCAAGTAAATATCTCTATTATATTCAGTAGGTCCAGCAGTTGTTGCGACGCGTGTAAGACTAAAGTAGCCCCAATCCTTGCCAACCATCTTTGTACCATCAAGCGTGATTGGTACAACAACAAGGGCTAGATTTTTCTGAGATCCTGTACTTCCTGTTGGTTCTGTAATAGTAAAGTTTCCGGTAGTGAGGGTTTCTGCAAATCCTGTTGCCGGAGCAGTACTTCCAATTTCTTCACCTGATGCTATATAGTCTGCTTGTACCTGAACATTGGCAGCTGTTCCAGTTCCCCCATTTTGAGCAATCAAAAATTGAATTTCAAGTGTAATGGGGCTCGCAGTATCTAAATCTTGTGGTAATGCAAATTGTGCTGCGATAGGATCTTGGGATGTAGAGCTTTGATGAACTTTCCACGCATCGATAATAGGGCCATTTGCAGATGTATCAAAAATTTTAGTGAATGTTATATTTGGTGTACTTCCTGAATTATTTGCCATCATATCAGCATTGATAAAAAGTTCATTGAGTCCGCAAGCGGCAGCAGCCCCAGTTGCTCCCGTTACACCAGTTGCACCAGTAGCTCCTGTTGCACCGGTAGGTCCCGTAGCACCGGTATTTCCTGTGGCACCTGTTACCCCAGTAGCGCCGGTTGCGCCGGTAGCTCCCGTAGGTCCAGTTGCTCCCGTTACACCGGTTGCACCAGTAGCTCCAGTTGGTCCCGTTGCACCAGTATTTCCGGTGGCACCGGTTTCTCCCGTAGCACCGGTATTGCCCGTTGCTCCTGTTGCACCAGTAGGACCAGTAGCTCCAGTGTTTCCTGTAGCGCCAGTAGGTCCTGTTGGTCCGAGCGGACCTGGTCCGGTAGGTCCAGTTAGCCCGGTTGCGCCAGTTCCACCCGTTGGTCCGGTTGCACCCGTAGCGCCTGTAGCACCAGTTGGTCCTGTATTACCCATTGCTCCTGTTGGACCAGTAGCTCCTGTGGAACCTCCTGCCGGTCCAGTAGCCCCGGTAGCGCCGGTTGGTCCTGTTATGCTCGTTCCTGTTGCACCTGTTGCTCCCGTTGGACCTGTGGCTCCTGTAGGTCCTGTTGATCCTGTTATTCCCAGATCGCCGGTAGCACCAGTATTTCCTGTCGCACCGGTGTTGCCAGTGTGTCCACGAGGTCCTCGGTGCCCTCGGCGGCCTCTTGGCCCTCTAGGACATGGGCAACATGTGCTTTTGTTGCGAACACAATTTTCAAAGTGAGTACGAAGATAATCGATGAAGGCTTTTTGTTGAGTAAGATCATAATTTTCTTGTTCAAGAAGGCTATAGAGATCTTCGAGTGAAGGAAATTGTTTTTGCTCACGGATTGCATCATGAAAAACAGATAAAAATTCCTTAAATTGTTCTGGTAAAATACTCTCCTGCTCACTTGTATAAATAAGTGAATAAGAAATCAATAAAGAATAAAGGATAAGGCTCTTTATTCTTTGCATATATTCCAGCAATAATTTTTTTGTGATAATCCTCATCGTTTCTCCTTTTCATTATTAACGGAATTTGACGTTACCACATATATAACTATCCGCGCTATAATTTTGAAAAAAATCAATACTGTCAGTTATACGATTCAAAATTTTATATTTATGACGCAGGAGTTGAATGATGCCACACAAGAAATGTTTCAATAAAATCGATCAATTCTCCATCAAGGACTTTATCTGGTTGCGGTGATTCAAAATCGGTACGGTGGTCTTTAACCATTTTATAAGGATGTAAAACGTATGATCTTATTTGAGATCCCCATTCGATTTTTCTTTTTTCAATGCTCGCACTCAATTTTGCGTCTTGTTCGTCTTTCATTTTTTGTGCAAGTTTTGCATAAAGCATTTTCATCGCAAAGGCTCTGTTTTGCTGCTGTGATCGCTCATTTTGACATTGTACAACAATGTTGGTTGGTAAATGGGTAATTCGTACGGCAGAATCAGTTTTGTTAACATGTTGTCCACCCGCACCACTCGCGCGGTATGTATCAATACGCAAGTCTTTTGGATCGATAGTGATTTCAAGATCAGGAACTTCTGGTGTTACCATGATGCTGGTGAAGGATGTGTGACGTCGTTTGTTCGAATCAAAGGGCGATATTCTGACTAAGCGATGTACGCCATGTTCGCTTTTAAAATATCCATACGGATTTTTTCCCCGCACAAAGAGCGTTGCAGATTTTATTCCTGCTTCTTCACCTGGTTGGTAATCAATGGTATCGACAGGAAAATTATTTCTTTCACAAAATCGATAGTACATACGTAAAAGCATGTTGGCCCAATCTTGCGATTCTGTTCCTCCTGCACCCGCGTGGATATGGACAAAGCAGTTTGATGCGTCGGCCGGATCATTGAGAAGTAGTTGTATTTTGAAAGCGATGACCAATTTCCGTAGGCCAGAAACTTCAGATGACAATTTTTGCAGTTCATCTTCATTTTCCGCAAAGAGATTAATTAATTCTTTAAGATCTTTGTGGGTGGTGGTGATATGAAGATATTGATCGCGCAATGTTTTGATCGCTTGCAGTTCCTTTGAAATTTCAGCTTGTTTTGGGTTTTTCCAAAATTCTTCTTCTAGGGAGGTTTTTTCAAGATCCTGAAATTTTTTTTCAAGTTGAGTGTTGGTGTAAAAAGAGATGATAGTTTGAATATCGGGTTCTATATTTTTAAGTTGTTCAAGAAGTTCGTCCATAAACATGAGTAATTTTTCCTACATTAAATATACATATATATATTAGCATAACATAAGCACCTTCAATAACCAACGCGGCCATAAACCAATCCTTGCTTATAAAAAAAGAGACGTCCGTGAACGTCTCCTTTTTGAGTACTGTATGGGAGAAATCAGTTTTGTGCTTCAGGTGCAAGTTGTGGAAAAGCGTATTTTTTTTCTAATAACCATGCATAGTGGGCTGCAATGCCAGCAATAATTTTAGATAACATTTTTTGATGGCCAGAAGTTGGATTCAGTTGCAATGCAGTTCCGAGTGTTGTAGGGGCGAGTTGTGTTAACAAGGCGGTGAGCATCATGTTTAACGCCCAGTCATTGCCAATAAAGCCAATTGATTCAAGGTAAGGATTGGTATAGTATTGCTCATCTTTGAATTGTCCTGGATACATACCGATAAGTAATTTGTGGATGACATTAGCGCGTGCTGCATATTTGATAGGACTTAAGAAAGCATGAACATCGGTCATTGATTTGTTTTGAGCCATTTTATCAATCGTTTCTAAAATACTAGTCAATGCAGCAGCGATACGTATTTCCTGCACGTCTTGTTGGATATTGTTCTGAAGATATTGATTGAGTTCATTTGTTCGATCTAATAAATCTTGGGCCGTTTGTGGATCAATATTAGATTGCTGAATTACGGTAACAACCAACTCTTGAAGTGCATTGAGTTTTGCATCAAATTTTTGGTCAACGGTGCTTGATGCGTGTGCGGTAAGAGCGGCTAAAGAAAAAAGAGACAAAAGCATATGAATTTTTTTCATCAGGACTCCTCAAAGGGGGGTGAATATTTTTATAGATATATAGCAAACTAGGTGGTTGGTTTGTCAACAACGACCGTAAAAAGATTGCCTATTTTTTGGCCTCTTATATATTTATACATATAATAGTAAAAACATCGTTTTGTTACCGGTCTCAATACCCGGTAATAAAATAGATATCGTCGAGTTGTTTCCTGGCTACATTCAAGTTCAAAAAGTGTGTCGCTCTTTTTCTCTGAAAGTTTCCTCTTGTCGGGAAGACTATTTGAAGGATGACGATGAAAAAATTGGTTTTTTATCGCCCCCCAGGGAAACACATGAGGCTTTTTGGTCAATCTGAGTGCTCCTCAAGATAGATTTTTTGATTATTTCTACTTACGCCTTCTGGATGTTGTTTCTAGGGGTAAAAACTATTGAAAATGACGGCTGGATCGATATGTTTGACATGATGGCAGGGTGTAAAAGTTTCGTATTATTCATTAAAAATCCACACCCTCACTAGGGCTTACACATTTTTTTTTAAAAAAGATTAAAAAAGTGTTGACTTAGTGTGAAATACGCGTATAATTTTCATTAACAATTGATTAAAACGTTTTCAACAAACGCGAATCAGTCGTCGATTTAAGAAAATTTAGCAACAAAAAAGTTCTTTGAAATACACAAGAAAGTTTCGCATTTATCAGTTTTGATGCAGACCCAATTCAAATCAGTGATGAAGAGTTTGATCTTGGCTCAGAATGAACGTTGGCGGCGTGCCTAACACATGCAAGTCGAGCGAGAAAGTTCCTTCGGGAATGAGTACAGCGGCGGACGGGTGAGTAATACGTAAGAATCTGCCCTATAGTGAGGAATACCCTCGAGAAATTGAGGTTAATACTGCATAAGTCCCTGCGGGGAGAAAAGCGTCTTTATGTCGCTGCTATAGGATGAGCTTACGGACTATCAGCTTGTTGGTGAGGTA
>LDIY01000065.1 GCA_001468865.1 candidate division TM6 bacterium SOIL31 | reverse complement strand
AAAAAGGAAGGGGTGTCTACCTAAACCACCCGTAGGGTGTGCTTCACGAGGCGTATGATCCTTGAATTCGTATGAGTTCACCCTTTCCCAGCATGCTCCTGATGGTAAGCAATTGCTCCAGTGAAAAGCTGCTCTTTTAACGTGGGAATCAGTGTCTGGTTTCTCATCTGTATTGTTTGCACAATACTCATATTCGTAGCATGTGTCTTTGCTCCTTCATGACTTTTTGATCCACCAGACACTTTCCTTGTTACCACCATTGGTCTTAGCATTCTCTCTGCAAGATTGTTTGTTAAGGGTACATCTGGATAGAGTACTGCTGTTAACACATTATACTTCTGATTTTTAAACCTCATTTGTACTCTTTTTGCATCTGCATACTGGTAGTCTGCATCTATGATCTCATCTATCTTTGACTTCATCTTCTCATACTCTTTTTCTCTCTCACTTTGATCAAATGGTTTTGCTATGATGTATTTCAACTCTCCAAATATTCCCTGCAGTATTGTTCGTAATTCTTTTACTTCATCTGATGCACCTTTTTGTTCACACTCATACCTGGCTTCTTTTAAGTGATGTGCCCAACAGGATTGGTGTTTCATTGGCAATTTCATATACCCCCGGTAGTCGTCTCGTACCAGTACATCCTCTTCATGGGATCCTGCCAATTTCTCCTCTGGTATTTGTCCACCTCTTGACTCCTCAACACACAAATACACCTCCTCTTTTGTCAGAAGTTCCCACACCCATGCTGCTATCCCATCAATCTTCCAACTTGTCTCATCAGAATGTTTTACCTTTGATGCTCGTATCTTTTCTAGAATTTTGTCATAGTCTTTCCCAAACCAGTGTCTTGCATTATGCAATATGTTGACAATTCCTGCCTTGGTAATTTCAAGGTTGTATGTGTTTTTGATGAGTTTTGATATCTTTCCAACTGGCATACCAATGGCATACCGTGCCATCAATACATATACAATGAGATTAATCCCAAAACGAGAATGGGGAATCAAAAACTTTTCTCCTGCTCGTATTTCTTTTTTGCAGTTTACACACCACTGCCTTTCAATTTTGTACAAAGTGACAATTACTCTTAAGAGTTCCACTGCCGGTATGTCTTCAACCAGATGTTCATCAAAAGAGCTTGTTCTTGAAAGTGGACAATCACAACTGGGACAGTTTGTTAAGGATAGTCGAATAGTTTTATCTACATGATCTGGCCGGCGACGTGCGTGGGGAGCATGTCCTTTTTGGCCTCCCCGTTTGTGGTAATTACTTCTTGTCTTTGTGTTTCTTTTTCTTTTGAAGTATTTTTCTGTGTCTTCTTGTACAACAAACTTCGATACCTGTCCCTTGCCCTTTCTGTTTTTTCCAACTTCTCAAGAAGATTATTGTGTTCCTTTTCAAGTTTCTCGTATTTCTTTCTCCAGCCCTCTTTCTCTTTTTCAGTCTCCTCTCGTTTCTCTTTTTGTTTTTTAAGTGATCGTTCTAATTGAGAAATACGAATTCGTGCAAAACGAAGTTCTTCATTGGAGCTGGTCCAGGTAAGATTCATGGCAGTGAACGCATTCTACCACAGATGACAAGCCTCATCGGGAAAGGGTGAACTCATACAAATCTGCCTGAGCCACCTGCACTTTGCTAACTAATGCCATAATCTTTCTGCAATTAGGATAATTGCATTACTTTTAGAACATCATCCTTCCAGAAAATATCTCTCTACTTACGGTTTCTGTATCACATTGCCATATCACCTCCATCTTTTGGTTGTTTCTCCCATATATCCTTCAACCCATTAGGGAATACCAGTTATATGTACTTTTCAAAGAGTTATCCAGCACCAATAATCCCTATCAGAATTGGCCTCTGGATCTCTCTTTTAAAACTCTCCCACCACCCCCTCACGTACGATCTCTTCTTTTTTGCATTCACTTTGACTTTGATCATTCCTACCACTTGTTCACACCAGTATGCTAACCAAAATGCAATAATCTTAAACCAGAGAAGTATCAGGAATGTCCTTTTCTTTTTGATCATGAATTTGTTGAGATTAAAAAGGTGTTTGATATCTTTAAACCCTTCTTCAATCTCAAACCTATGTGCATACACATCCAACACACTATTTCTGGTACTCTCAAAATCATTAGTGAGAATATACCAACGTTCATCTGATCCTTCAGGTCGTGGTGAAACAACTAATCTTAGTTTTTGTTTTTGTTCTTCATCCAACCACACCACCGCATCTTTGGTATGCTTCCCAATCTTAAAAGCTGAAATTGTTTCTCCACAGTTTTGTTTGTTCTTCCACACAAGATGTTTACCTTTCTTGATCCTCAGGTAAAACACAATATTTTCTTTGAGAAAAAACTCTCGTAATATGGGTGTGGAAAAACCACGATCTAATACAAAGCGTGGCCAGAATCCAAGTGTTTCTCTTAAATTCCTCATTTGTTGGATTATGAAGAGGTTTTGGGAACCAACAACGAGAATGGGGTATGTAATGCAGTTAGCCCATATGGGGATTGCTCTTCCCATATGGGTTTGAACTGCAAATGTTAATACTTCAAATCCACAGAAGCTACTAAAATCAACATTGACCAAACTATCTTTGGTAACCAGATTACTATTCTTTAAAAGAGTAGGGAATATTGGTAATATTTTTTGACTTTTGCACAGTCTGTATATTTTGGAGTGTGCAGTAGAAGTATTCTGCAAAATACACCTGGCATTACTGTTTAAGCTAGTAAATTCTTGAAGAGAAAGGGTGCCAATACCAAAGGAGAAGAGAGTCTTGTGTCTTTTAGAAACAAAAGGAAGAATCCTTTGATGGATACAAGAGGAAGTGAGTTCAAATATGGTAAGCAGGTTCTTCACCTCCAATCTAACTCACTTCTATCTTAAATGTACCCAAACCTGTTTGTCAAAAGTGCAGGTGGCTCAGAAAAAACAACACTTGACATTTAGCAGCTCAGTATATAGACTGCTAAAGATTTATGGAATCACAAGATAAAAATATTAGACAAATTCCTCTCGTTGCCATTCGTGGAGCAGTAGTTTTTCCACATACTGATGTTGTCCTTAATTTTGGAAGAAAGAAAAGTATGGATGCGGTTAATACTGCGTTTCAGGAAGATCGTGTTGTTGCAATTTTTACCCAACGGGATGCGCGTGTTCCCGAACCCGAAAAGGAGGATCTCTATCCGATTGGTACCATTGCTATTGTGTCTCAAATGATGAAAACGGAAGGTGAACTGCATGCCGTTGTCCGTGGACAAAAACGAATTGAACTTTTAGAAATTATACAGCATGAACCGTTTCTTGTTGCAAAAGTACGAGAAATTGATCAGGAACCAATGGACGCTGAAGAAAAGGTTGAAGTTGAGGCACTCTCCAATAAACTTTCAGAACTCTTCAAAAAAGCAATTAATATTGGAAAACAGGCAGAAATTATGACTGTTATGAAATTAGTCTCCGGGAAAGTTGAAGCACCTGAACTTGCCGATCAAGTTGCATCGCTTCTTGATATCTCTACTCGTAAAAAACAAGAACTTTTGGAACTGTTATCATTGAAAAGAAGGCTCGGGAAAGTATTGGATTATTTAGCACATGAGGTAAATGTATTAGAACTTGAGCGAAACATTTCTGAAAAGACACAAAAGCGGTTTGAAGATCAAATGCGAAAAGCTATGCTTCGCGAAAAAAAGCGGACAATAGAAGAAGAGTTAGGCGAAAGTGCAGATTTTGACGGACCTAATACACCACAAGAAGAACTGCAAACCTACAAAAAGAAAATTAAAGAAGCAGGAATGCCCAAAGACGTTGAAGAAAAAGCAAAACGTGAACTTCAAAAACTTACCCAAATGACATCTCATAATCCGGAAAGTGGGTATATTAGAAATTATTTAGACTGGTTAGTTGATATGCCCTGGAGTTCCGAAAGTAAAAGCGAGGTGTCGGTTGCTAAGGCCGAAGAAGTTTTGGACGATGAGCATTATGGCATCAAAAAGGCAAAGGAGCGTATTCTCGAATATTTATCTGTTATGAAAGTAAAAGAGTCGAAAGGCAATGGCAAGAAAAAAGAAGTGAAAGATGCTGTTGATTTAGCACAGCTTCAATCCGATTCGCAACCAACTATTCTCTGTTTCATTGGACCTCCAGGCGTTGGGAAAACATCAATTGGCAAATCAATAGCAAAAGCGCTTGACAGCAAATTTGTACGCGTATCACTAGGCGGTATCCGTGACGAAGCAGAAATCCGAGGCCACAGACGTACCTATGTCGGTGCACTTCCCGGAAGAATTATTCAAGGAATCAAAAATGCAGGT
>LDIY01000064.1 GCA_001468865.1 candidate division TM6 bacterium SOIL31 | reverse complement strand
GGTAATGTTCTTTTTGATATCACGAATAAACCATACCGTATCTGTGTCAAGATACTCTTCCCTATCACCAATCCTTCTCCACACTTCCAGACGCCAATCAAGATACTGCGATGGTTCAATGAACAGTTCTTTGTATGTGTCATTCAACGGGACGGTCAATGTTAGTGATGTAACTTCATTGACCGCGCGAGTATACATTAATGCAGCACCATTACTGCTAATAATATCTTCGATCGGTTGAATACGTAAACCCGCGCGATCGGATAACCAGATTGTATAACTTACATTCATGCTACTCTAGCGCCCCCATCCGCTGATAAATAGCGATCTTGATAGATTACATTAATCGTTAATCCTGTGCTGCTGCTAAAGAAACTAATCTTATTATCGCCGCTAATCAATCGAAACTTGCCGATGTTACTACCAGGGACGATTTTACTCATGATGTTCCCTTGGAATGTGCTGGTGAATGCTTTACCATTCTGTGCTAAATCAAGGATCATACGTTCACCGGCATTAATCGTGAGTGCGGTATTAAAGTAAATCGTATCGCCGGTTGTGTAGTTCTTGATAAAGTACAGCGTAGCGGTTCCTGATGAAGGACCGTCAATCACAATACGCGGATACACATCCGCACTCCCATCATTCGTTACCGTTGTTACCGCTTCTGTGAGTGTAACATTTGGGTTACTGAATACAACCGTAAGGATGTCATTATTACGGATATGCAAATCATATGCGGTATCACTCCCCATATTGCTGCTTTTCAATCCGATTGGAAACCACTGTGAACCATTCCATATAGCTACAGGTGATGGAAGGGTTAAACCACCGGCTGTGGTGATGATTCCGCCAGCATAGATTAGCCCGCGTTTATCTCGCTTCCACACATACGGCCCTACGGTAAAGCCTGTACCGATTGCAAGCCATTGATTTCCATTCCATCGTGCAGCACCAGAAAGCGTATCCGATCCTTGTTGTATGTTTGTTGCAACACTGCCGAATAGAGAACCATCTTTTCCAAACGCTAAGGCTTGCCCTGTTGGGCTTGAGTTGTGTAGCCCGCTACCAACAGCAGCGAATGTGCTACCTGTCCACTTCGCAAGACCATTGGTTGTGACGCCGTTACTGTTCAGGAAGTAGCCGATCGCATACGGGTAACCATCTGGTGAGATATCGATATCGAAGACGTTCAAATCCATACCGGTTCCCATCGCAGATACCGTGTTCGTTGTTGGGCTGTATTTTGCAATATACGCCGTATTAGCAACACCAGACATGAGGGTAAAGCTACCACCAATGTAGACCGTGCGATCATTACCCTGTGTGATGGTTAATACCTGTCCATTAAGGATACCACTAGCAACAGGCTTCCATGCTTGTGTGGCATAATCCCAACGTGCAATACCCTTTGTACGCGCAATACCGCCCATGCCAGTAAAGGTACCACCTGCGTATACATCACTGGTTGTCTGGTCTACCCATAGCGCGTACACAAGGCCATCAGCAGCGCCGGTATCACCCACACCCAATGTGCTGAATGCGCCCGTATCAGGATTGTATTTACTGATTCGGCTTTGTGGCCCTGAGAATGAACCACCAAAGTAGTACAGGTTGTGCTTTTCATCATACGCAACAGCGAGTACTTGTCCATTAAAGGAACTATTTAGGTGACTCCATACCCCATCCTTGCTACGTTGTGAGACATACGCGCCACTGATTGTTACCGCCGATGTAAGCCCTGTTGCTGATTCTCCTTCTCCATACCAATACGGATCATTGGCAATAAAGCGTAATGGCAAGACTTCATTGTAAACATCGGTTGCGTTGAACTCCATACCAGCATCGTACAACACCTTGATTTCGCGTACCGTGTTACCACCGGTATAGCGTAGCAGTAGTTCTGACTGTTGCCCAACGAGATTGATCTTTAGTGCGTCGATAATAGCCGCGCGTGCGATGTGTAGGTTTGCAAGTGATCCAGATGTAACGATCTGTGTTGTTAGCTGGAATACACGCGGTCTGTTAATCGTGCCTTGATAGATTGCCCCATCCTGATTGCCATACTCTTGTGTGATGTGTGTAGGGACAACCATGCCGATACCGGTTTGCTGTTTTAGTCCTAGCCCGTAATGGGATAGATTGTAGATAAGCCCGCCGAGTCTATGACTATCATCACGTGTGCTTGTTGATGCATGTTGCGCACCATTCCATTCACACCCATCTTGATCGCCATCAATGTATGTCTGATCGTTCGTGCCCGATACCACCATCAAACCATCAACGTACCATGTTGTGCTGAAAGGTGATGTGGGTGTATTGTCACCAATGCGAATACCGATGCGTTTCTGTCCACTACTCTTTGCGGTGTGTGGGAAGCTAAAACGCTGCCAATAACCGGTAGATTGAAACGAGAATGATTCTTGAATAACACCTGCACTCGTTGCAATATATGCCAGCATGGTGATACCATCGGGAATGTTCGCATAGAAGCTAACGTTATATGCGGTTCCTGATGCAAGGACAAGATCAGTATGTGTGTAATAAAAGCCTTGCGTATCATCGGTTGTCTGCACTTTCAGCGAGTATGCACCCCATTTTTGATCGGTATTTACGCGGCTAATCGTTGCACTATCAGCGGTATAACCGGTGGTATCGTTCTCTACTGATGGGTTTGCAACAAGATTTTCGGCTTCGGTAGGGATGATGATTTGCCAGTTTGTTTCAGGAAAATAACTCATGTATTATTTCTCTCTTTTGTTAGTATGTTGCACCATAGGTTGCTAACGCCATCTGCATTTCATCAACCAATGAACCTGCTTGATTGACATACAAGTTTTGTGTAAAGTTGCGGTTCATAATCTGTTGTGTTTGTCCATTTGAGTACACTTGACTCCCGCGTGGTAATGCAACCAACTCAGGGCCACGTTCACCCACAAGCGCTAGTCCACCTTTGAAGAATGATGTACCTGTTGCAAGCTGTGAAATCGTATCCAGTGAACCAAGTCCTAATGTACTCGCAACTTCGTTGTAACCGCGAATAAGACGATTAATGTAGCGGATTGCTTGATTGACAACATCCTTGATTTGTCCACTCACACCGCTAAACGCATCCCCGATCGCATTCGCAATACCATGCCATGCAGATGCGGCACTATCACGAACATCACCCCATATATTCGATAGCGCACTACGGATACTATTCGCAATATCTTGTAGTGAATCCTTTGCATCTCGTAGTTTGTTGGTAACCGTGTTCTTTACACTACTCCATGCTGATTCAGTTGTTCCTGTGATTGCACTCCATGCACCAGAAATAGAAGATCTTATGCTGTTTACCGCGCCGTTTACTGTGCTTTTCATGTTGTTAAGTGTGCTTGTAATGCTACTCAAGATACTACCAAACGCGGCTGATGTGAGTGCTTTTGCTGCATCCCATGTAAGCGATAGTGATAACTTGATATTACCAAGTGCGGCATTAAGAATGATCTTTATGTTATCCCAAATAGCACTAAACATGGTCTTGATTGCATTCCAAGCACCAGACCAATCACCCTGTATCAACGCGAGTGTTGTTTTTAACACACCCTGAATAATCGCAAGTGCGATATTGATAACACCCTTGATAATGTTCCATGTGTTGGTTAGCAGTGCTACAATGGTATCGCCGTGTTCTTTGATAAACTTCGCAATCGCGTTAAAGATAGGCACAAGTGTTGCGTTGATAATCTTTGCGAGTGTGATGATAATATCTTTAATGGTCGTCCATGTCGTATTAAAGAAGGATTGAATATCATCGCCATTTTTTTCTAAGAACTTCTGAATAGCACTAAAGATAGTTATTACGATCGCGCGGATAATGTTCGTTACCGATTCAATGATTGGTTGTAGCGCTTGCCAGATTGCACCAAAGTCACTTGTCGTTGTTGATACTTGATTAATAACCGGCATTAGCGCGTTCATGACTGCCATAAATGCAGGAATGACGGTTGTGCTAATAAACTGGATTGTTGTACCGATACCGGTAGCTAATGCTTGTGCGAAGCTTGTAATACCTGCTTGTACTTCTGGACTTGATAAGAAGACAAGTAGCGCGCCGAGTTTATCCTTTACTACTTCAAAGATTGGTTGCCCAAGTGTGCGTAGTGTGCTACCAACCCAATCTTGTAAGTTACTTATCATGCCAGAGAATGTTTTTGACTGCGCATCCATCATGCCGCCAAACTTCTCTTTCATGAGTTTTTCAAGAATAGGCATCGCTTCTGCAACTGGCGTAGTTAACGATCCTGCCTTATCAAACGCAAGCCCCATCTTTGCAAGTTCTTGCTTGGTTGCTACACCTAGTTCTTG
>LDIY01000063.1 GCA_001468865.1 candidate division TM6 bacterium SOIL31 | reverse complement strand
TTGCCAATCATAAAACGAACATTTGTGCTAAGTTGCTTAATGACATTTTTCGGCAAGTTTTCATTCACAGCTATTGGAGGATTTATTTTTCCTACCACAGAATCTTCAATAGCTCGAAGCATATTATTTGAGCCGCGCTCAAGATTTCTTCCATCACGAATTAAAGAAATTCCCATCCATTCATCAGGAACTTCTTCAAACTTAAACCATTCAATAGGTGGACGATTACAAATCCAAAGCGGCGGGCCATCATAAATCACGCCATAATGTGTGGTAATCATAAAACGCATGTTAGGGAATAACATACATTCTTTTCTAGTAATGAAGCGGGCCGCAGGATTGTCATAACCAGCATCGTCAGAGCCAATAATATTGCCATTTAGAATTTTATTTCTCTGATTGTAAACGTCATAATATGAAGGAACTTTATAAGAATAATCAGCACCTACTTCACCCAAAGTCAATTCGTGTCCAGTTGTGTTTATGGAACTATCTCTAACCCAAGTGTAGAAAATATCTGCGACTGGATATGGACTGAATTCTGCATTTTTCTTTTTATTTCCATTAATCCAATCAACAACTCCACGAAATTTTCTTGTAGTTTGCTCAAACCTTCCGGCGAAATAACTTGGTATATCTCTGTCTGCTTTAATTATATTCATGTGCTCAGGCCAGTTAGCGTGAGCTTTTGGAAGTGCCATTTCGAACCAAACAGAAATTCCCCAAACAGTTTCTATTCTGTCTTTAGCATCGGCATGGAAAGGAAATACATTTTTGTGGCTAAGAACTTTTGGGATAATATCAAAATCACAGGTACGGTGATCATACTCGGGCCAAAGCATTAGATAACCGATTCCCGCACCGCCAGCCCATTGAAGAGCTTCTTTAATATATCTATCTACAAATAGATAATAAAACCAAGCATCACGACGTTTATTGTAAACTTCTGCTACGGCTGAATATTCTTTTTTAGCTTGAGTTAGCCAACGCGGGCGAATATTCGAAGCATTAGCGACAGCCTCACGAGCTTGGCGACGAAGTTTTTTTATCGTTAAGTTAGAAAGATTTTTGTAAACTTGTCGAGGCCCATTGTCGCCATAAAGAATTTCCATGCAAGCATCAGCAGATTTCCAGCCACGCTGAGAGCGAAGAAAATTCTTTGATTTCTCCACTTCCTGACGATGCCACTCAACAATTTTTTCATCTTGATCAGTTGCCAAATCGCCAGATTCAGTAACATAAGAAGGCGGCGCATAAAGTTTGTTAAATTCATTGAGTGACACCTTACATACCTCCGAGAGAACTAGCGTCTGTAATTTCGTATTCTTGATTAGGATCTAAAAATTTATCTAAATCGGCTTCCATGACAAAAGTTATAGTTTCTATTTCAGCAACTTCCTCATCGCTAAGACCAGCAAGGAATATAGCAGAAATAATATTGCTAAAACTGATGCCGCTTTTAACCAAATCATTTAGATAGTAAGTTGGAAACTGAA
This sequence comes from candidate division TM6 bacterium SOIL31, assembly GCA_001468865.1. GTDB lineage: Bacteria > Babelota > Babeliae > Babelales > Vermiphilaceae > SOIL31. The sequence goes on along the minus strand of LDIY01000063.1, from coordinate 3,541 downwards.
TCATTTTATTAAGTTGCTAGAATCTTTATGATTAACTTCCAGCATAATATTTGTGCGTTTTGGCTTAATTCTTTCGTGTCGTTTTCTAGCATGACGCATAGACATTTTGATCATATTTTGAGTGTTGGAATCAAAAGTATTCATGCGCGCATTTAGATCATCGTGAAGATTTTTTCTAGTTTTATCTCGGCCTTGCTTGAGTTTTTCTGTAGTTAATTCGTCTTCAACATAACGACGTTGACTTGCTTCTTTTTCAAACTTTGTTCTTTCAATCGGGCCACGAAGTTCTTCTTTAACGTAGCCATATGGAGCTTGTTGATTTTCGTGAGTAGCTACTTCCATTTCGCCAGTTTTGGGATTCTTGAAAACTATTGTTGGTTTTGCGCCGAAAGAAACTACCGAGGCTGACCAAACTTTTTCAGCATTGCGCAGACAAAATCCCTCTTTAGAATCTTCGTGCATACAAACGATATGTTTTGCATCACTAAATTCTAATGACAGTATTCGCTCAAAAACTCCGTGAATCGGGCATTCGAACTCGTAAATTGGCATAATTAAATCCTTAAATTCTACTTGCTTTAATAGTTTCCTTATTAACTACAACGGCCATGCTTATATATTCACCGCGCCAGTAATACGGATTAGTTATTGATTCAGATTCGGCGAGTTTTAAGCATTCTTCACAAATTGCAGTTCCAGTAGTAGGTTGATCTTTACTAAACTTTTTTATAGTTATGTGCCCAAAGACACATTTATATGGAACTGCTTTCATATTAATAAAAATCTTCTTCAACAGCGATTAGATTATCGTCACTTAACCAATCATCGTCGTTGCCTTCCTCATTATACAACCTACGATGATCGGTGTCAATATCAAATTCTCCATAGCCACTCGGTTTTTCGGCTAAAATTTTAATTCCAACACTACTTTCATTTCGTTCTCTTTCTTCCCAACTTCTTTTTTGCTGACCAATTAACTCATCTCTATGAAGTGAGTACAAAATCATTGCAGTAGCCATGAAGCGATCATCAACTTGGCCTAAGATTTTATCTCTAACAACTGAGCCGACTGCGGAGATTTTTCTTTCTTTATGAATATCTTTGAGTTCTTCAATTAATTTCATTGAATAAACTTCTAGCCATTCTCCAATGATGAAAGAATTCATAAAGTTGATTAATTCATTGCGAGTGAAGTTGTTTGTTTCGAATCCATATTTTTTAATCTTAGTTAAATCCTGTCCAATTCGGCTGGAATCGAAAATCTTAGTAACGTTCCACCAGCCGCGATTCATCATTGCTGTTAGAAGTTCAGTGCCTTTGTTTATTTCTGGAGCCAAAAGTAATTGACGGCTAATAGAATAATATGAAGAAACTGCAAAAACAAAAGGCCACAGCAAAGACTGAGGAAGTTCTGGAGAGGCGAATTCGCATACTTGCCTATCACGGAATTCGACTGTGCCTTTCCGCAAAATTTCTATAACCGCGTTATCAGAAACATTTCTACCAAGACCATCAGAAGTATCAATGCCAGCGCCATAGTCGAAACCATTTTTAGGATGCTCCCAAATTAAAATTTTATTTATCGGGTCGAAATTATCCCATCCATTGAAATTTACTTGGATTAAATCGTAAAAAGCCGCAGGGACAGAATCACTCCACTTAGCTTTTATTTCTATTTTCTTTCCATCTCGTTTTATTTCATCTTGCGTGGGCCACAAAGCAGGAGAAATTTCGTCAGGACTTCCTTTTAGTTTATAAACTTCTGGCTCAACTCCCTGAGCTTGATCGCTCATCGAAAGAATTAATCTAACTGGATACATCGTGTGGCCGGGGTGTTGAAATGCTTCCTCGGCATCAGAAGGCATTTCTTTCAAAAATCGGCCAAGCTCGTTTTTTCTTTCAGCCGTATCTCGCTCGACTTCATAGAAAAACATTTGTTCGCGACTCATTTTCCAATTTGAGCCTAATTCTTCACGAGCAAGCGGATGAGTGCGAACCCAAATTTCTGCTTTTTTAGCATGAGCTAAAGTATCTGTGCGTGGAATAAAAGAATTAAATGCTTCCCTACGAGCGTTAACCCATTCTTCCGTCGGATAAAGATCGGTTCGCAAATACCACGGATAAAATTGTCCTGTCCACGAAGTAAGTCCTTTTTCCATTCCGGCAATAATATCTTGCCATTCTCTATGAAACCAATCCCCGCGAACTTCCGCTGTCCCTTCGACAATTTGTAAAAGCCAAATACTTTCGTGCATGGCTTTGAATAGAGCTTCTGTTAAAGATTTTTGCGGATCTTTGAAAAATGGAGCTTCCGAAATATGACAAATGGTAGGAGTGCGCCCGCGCCCAACAGAAGTAGTCGCACCAGAACCCAAGTCAAGTAATGAATTAATATCGAATTCATAAAATTCTCCAGACTTATATCTTTCTCTCCAGCAACGATTCCAAAAAGGTAATCTGTCTAATGCAAATAAAAACATCTGCGACATTTTGTCTGTCGAATCATTATCTTTGGAAGCAATGAGAGATTTTGCATCAGAGAAATAATTAATTCTGTGAAGAATTCTACCTTCTGAATCAGTTGAGTCCCCAACTTGGCGAGCTTTCACGACCCATTTTTTAATTGCTCGCCGTTCACGATTCATTTTTGCATAGATTTTATTATTCATTCTCTGAATAATATTTGGCTTGAAAAGAACTTCAATGTTTTCGTGATTGAGGATTCGATAATATCGCTCGGCCCAATAGTTATAATTCCATTTAGACATTATCCTTTCATTTTCCATGAAGATCATTTCATCGAGAGTGAAGGGATTTTTCTTGTCTTTTAGTTCGATTACTACCTTGGTTTTGTTTTTGTCACAGGTTGAGCGATATTCTTTGTATTTTATTTTGTCGTTTAGGTGGTCAATAGCTTGCTGGACTGTGTTTATGGGAATTTCTTGAAGTTCAAATTCATGTATCTGTTCGTTGGGCGTGTTTGGATAGAGAACTACTTGAGGACGTTCTTTAGCGAGATTTTCTTGTGTGATTGAATGGTCGTACATTCTACTTTAATAATCTTCCACGCCAATATGTCATATCTGGCCCTTCCATAAAAAATATATCATTTATAATCTTCGGATATATTTCTATGCTAGTGAATCCACTGAACCCAAAACCATAAACAGGATCATCAACCACTCTGAACAATGTGCTACCAATGCTAGCAGCCTTCACTGGAATTATATTCTTTGGAACAATTATTTCTGGAAATGAGTACGCTACAGCTCCGCCAGCGGTAGCTAGCCCCAGTATTTCTAAAAATTCTCGCCTGTTCATTTCTCTGCCCTCAAAGTTTGCTGACTGTGTTTGTGAATGAAGGCTAATTTATTTTCTTTTTCTAATTTATTAATTAGCCACTCTCGTTCTTTTTCTAATCTAGGATCTCCAGAATTCAAAACATGATTCATTCTTTGATTTTGTGGAATGTTTTCTAAGATCTTCCTAGCTTCTTCGCCAAGCGGCATCGTGTAATCAGGAATTTCTTCACCTTCTTTTA
>LDIY01000062.1 GCA_001468865.1 candidate division TM6 bacterium SOIL31 | reverse complement strand
TTCTGTGTATAAGTAAGTTCTGAACGTACATATACATTCCCTTCGCACGTCGGACAGAATGGATCGTTACCTCCACATGTGGGACAAAGGATACTATCTGAAACATATGTTATGAGCACATTGCTTCCAACAGTATCTATTATGTCACCAACTACTGCACGGACTTGTGCTGGGTCTGGATATTGTATCGCCATTTCATTTCCTGACTAATGACTGAAATAAATGATTGAAGTTGCTAGCTACATTTTTCCAATCGAATTGCGATTGAAGTAGCAGCTTTCGACCGCGATTACCGAGTTCTGTTCTATACTCTGTGTCGTAATATAAGATATCAAGTGCTTCTATATATTTCTGCTTATCAGCTACGCCGCCAATTGTATTGATACCGCCCGTATTCACGTCGATATTTGTACATGGTACATAATGAACTGCAGGTGTACCATCATCAAAGCGGCACCATTCACTTAATGCAGACCAGTCAGGAATAATATTAGGAATACCGGCTGCCATACTTTCAGCATTGGTTAAACCAAATCCTTCACCTTTTGTCGTAGAAATATGCACATTAAATGAATTATATATAATATTTAATGTCTCTTTTGGTACGCCATTCGATGGTGTAATGTTTGGTGATGTAATAATTAGTCTATTTTCCACACCAAAATAGTCGCACAGCTGTACAATATCAACACCTTGATCTCGTAATGCACCATGATAATACAATTTTATCGTATCTGGTTTGTCTTTAACCCATTCTGAAAAATAATATATTGCTAAATCAATACGTTTGCGGGGCTGATTACGATTAACTATACCAACAATATACCAATCTTCAGGTATATTCATAGCCGATCTTGCTTTTGATGTACCAAGTGGAGTAAATATTTTCGTGTCTGTCCCATGTCCGACAACAGTATGCTGCGTGATAAGACCAGACTTTTTCATCTCATTAAGACCAAAGTTGTTATATGCAATGACGAGATCAAAATCATTCAAAGGTTCAATAAAATCTCTACGCATATTGGGAGAATCAACTGGTGTGTATAATGCTGATTTTAGATTATCAAACTTTTTAATAATTGGTATATATTCTTTGGCGATCCATGGATCATTAAGAACACATACTAAATCAGGCTTTAAACCATTAATTAGTGCCTCTAAACGACCAATACCATAGACATCACCACCAAGACTGGCAGGAAAAATTGGATATGGATATTGATGCGGATCACCATAGTAATTAACACCTAGAATAGTAATATCCCAATATTTCTGAATATTATCAAGAATGCTATGTGTTACATTTGCAAATCCTGTTGTTGCAACTGCATCTGCGACCCATAAAAGTTTAGGCTTGTTCTGATTTGGAACCTGTCTTCCCTTACTACTCATTAAATCCCTCCTTAAAAAAATCCTTTATAGTAGATAAACTGTATATGGCGTATTATCTGCAAAACTGCTTCTTAGTGCAGGAGCAGGGCGGCGCTTAAAATATAAATTTAACTCATTAAAATCAGAATCGTACATTGATTGTATAGATTTTGCAGAACTAATATTTGAAAAAGAATATTCTCCATCACTCCAACTTTGGATTGTCTCTGCGCTGCTTGTTATTTGAGATTTTCTAAGAATGAGCGATGCCGCAATGGTTATTGGATATCTATCTTCTTGCGATATAACATCTGGACCTGGATCAGTAAACGTATGCGTAGGATTGCGAACAACATCTAAATCTGCTGTTAAACCGCTTGGAACAAACGATGCTGTACCAATGACGATAGCATAGAGATAACCAGATGGAATTACTGTACCTTCGGGAGCAGTTACGAGCATTGCATCATTGTATATCACGTATCTGTTTTTCCAACGTCTTTGTAACATACGTATACTGCTTAAAATGGCTGCTCTAATAAGTGAGTCTGAAAACTTTTTCTTTTCATAATCACCTAGATGAAGTCGAACGTCATCGAGCATGATATCAACATTAGTGGGATACGTCACATAAACTGGCATATATTATCTCACTGTAAAGATTGACGTTCTTTAATAAAACCATCACGAACTTGTGTAATTTCTTCAAGCTCATTTAATGTATCTGCAACTCGTTTATCATCTCTAGAAAAAACTGTTGAATAAACTTTAGCACGTGTTGCTAGTAGATAAATAGTATGATCACAGCGAGCGATTTCTTCGTTCAAAATTATCACTTTAATCTCATTTGGAATTTGAGTATCTTCCATAATATCCCTCCCTCTAACGCTTTAATGCGTAGATAATCCTTTGCTGATCTTCTGTGAGACCACCAAGTAATGTACCTATAACTTGATAAAAAGCTAAAATTTTCTCTCGTGTAAACGAACTGTTTGTACCATCGAAATCATATTTTGTATTTGTAAGCCCGTTCTGTTCTGGTGATGCATCTAAACCACGTAGATGTAATTCATCTGCTAATGCTCTTGCTTGGTTTGATGCTTGAATAAACATATTTGCAAGTGCAACTGTATTAGATACAAAGTCACTTGCTTGCGGTCGCGTCGGGTTAACAGGTGGTGTAGAAATGGGATCAGACATGTTTCTTGACCTCTAATTTCAATAATCGTTGTTCCAAATCCTTGTTCTGTATTATCAATCCCTGGACAACACTAACAAGTATAGGTATCAACGACGTTGGCTGATAACCTAACACTCCTTCTGTATCAGTAACAATATCAGGTAAAATTTGTTGTATATCTTGTGCAACAAAACCTGGCTGATTAAAAGCATGATCATCTTTGTAATCAAAAATGATAGGTTTTAATCTTAGTAATATATCCTCAGCTTTTTGTAAAGTGAGTTCTCTAATATTCTTTTTGATTCGTATATCAGATGTGTTTGTATATGATACTGCGGACAGAGCACCAGCGTTGGTGAGCTGCATAATAATATTACTACTTGAATCTATGACACGTATAGCTAACAAACCAGATGTCGTTTTCATATAAAACTGAATATTATCGTCAATGGTATTTCCAGCATTAACATACAATTTTCCAGATCCTGTATGTCCACCGTATATAGAAAAATTACCTTTCCAATCAATAGACAGAAGATGTTCTAAACTAGTATTCTTAATATAGAAAGGCCAATTACTATTAGGAGCTTGAATATAAACATATGCATTAGGATCTGCTGTTGCGCCGATGCCAATAAATCCTGCTCCTGTTATATTGAATTTACTTGTACCATTGTTCTGAAAGTAAAAAGATCCACCACCAATTGCATTAAAGACAATATGTCCAGTACCACTTTGAGAAAAGTTCATATCGCTATTAGCACCAGCACTTCTTAACATACGAAAATCATAATCAGATCCGTCTTGTGCATGGAAATCAATGAGACCGACTCTACTACCACTACCATCGAGACCACCAACTTCAATAGCTCCAGATGAGAACATATGTCCAGCTATGATCGTATTCCCTGGAATTTCGTTCACATAGTTAGAAGCAGATGTATTTGTGCTAATTGCGCCACCGAAACGAGCACGTTCAGTAAGTGTTGCCGAACCATTGTTTACTGCTTGAATACTAAAATATGCAGTTCTACTCGCATCTGTTGCTGTTTTCCATGCTGCCACAAGACTTACAGCATCTCTCGTAGCAACTGTTGAAGAATCTAATTGAATAGCTATATTCGCGCCAAAGCCAGCCGCTGGTACAACACTTGATGGTGCAGCGCCAGAGTTTACATTGGTTCGTAAAAGCAGCATAGTATACGTTATATTATTTGTTGCTGCTTTATTTTGTATCGATGCTACCGGTGTATATGTATCAGATGACGCAAGGAGAGCAATACCACCCACTGACTGGGTATTAATAGCTGTTGCAGAATACGAATTAACCACCAAAGCACTTTGATTATTTGATGCGTTACTTGAACCAATAGATACTGTTGTATTCGTATCGCCGCTTATCCAAGGAACATAAAGTCCCGCAGCACTCGTAAGAGATGCACGAAGCCCAACACCACTTCTAATATTCATTGCGTCACCCAATCAAAACGATGCGGTATTGACCACTTGTAGGTGCTGTTGAAAAAATAACAGTCACAGTATTTACAGTAGTAAACTGTACATCTGTAATAAATGCAGCGTATGGTGTAGATTTATCATAGAGTGACCATATAAGATCTTTTGTTCCCAAGTTGTGTGTTACTGTAATAGATGTACTACTTCCGTCTCCAATATCTGCAGAATATTTCCTACTACCATACCCATTCGCCATATCAATAGCAAACTGGCTTCCTGTTAACGTTAAGCCAGTTCCAGCAGTATATGTACCAGCACCAGAAAATTGTGTAAATGTTAGTGCAGTCGTATTTAGTGTAATAGTCTGGTTTGTTGTTAACACCCATCCTGTATCTGCATTCGTTGTACCTTCTTCAACGAACGTGTACATTCCTGGTGTAACTTCTGCACTGCTATCAGCATCTGTAGCGCGTGTAAACACCCACGGAGAACTAGCGCCGCCTGTATCTGTTAAAATATAGATACCATTGTTAGCACCAGTTGCCTCATTTTTAATAAGAACACGATCATTAACTGAAAGTGTTACACCATCAATACTAGAAAGTGCGCCATTAGCACTTGCCGTGAGGATATTTCCTGATCTAGTATTACTTGGAAGTGCTGTAGTTGTTGCAACACGAACACTTGCTTTTGTATCGAGTCCTGTTGCGGTAGCATCAACATAAGCTTTTGTAGCAGCATCTTGCGCACTTGTAGGATCAAGAAGGTTTGTTATCTTCTGACTATTAAGTGATACTGATGCTGTTGGTGCAGACATCTGATCAAGTCGAGATGTACGAACTTGTGCATCAAAATCACTAATCGTTGATGCAAGCTGCGTACCTGTATGATTAGCACGACTTACATGATATGCGCTGTTTTGACCTTGTAATAGATCAGAATCTGTAGCTTTCCACACCCAGGTCGATCCATTATAAACATAAACTCGTTTTGTTGTACTGTCATAATAAATCTGCGCTTCTGACGGCGAAGAGGGAGCACTTGAAAGCACTTGTAAAAGTGCATTAACAATCTGGTTTTTTACTAGGTCAATACCACTACCAAATTTAAAAAATGACATAATTATTTACCTGCTAATTAAGATAAGCGTTCCCGCTGAATGCCGAAGAAAACGTTATTGTTAATTGATTATTATTAACATACGTAACTATACCAAACCAATTATCGCCAGCACTATCAATAATTTCAACACTCGGCTTCTTCCCAAGGTTGTGTGTTATTGTCCATACAGAAGCAGCGTTAGACTGTGTGTGATGATATGTTAAATCACCCCCGCCTCCACCACCTCCACCAGTATCTGGTATCCATGTACGAACACCAGTCGTTGTAGACGATAAGATATATCCATCTGCGGCAGGCAAACCTAGATCGGGTTCTGCACCAACTTGTTGTGCTGTTGTTTGGTGAGGATTGTTATAATCTGTGAGATGCTGATTAAAATTATTAACGAGACTATCTGTTGAAATAAACTCACCATTTACAAAGAAATCAGGAATGTAAACAATCTCAACATCTTCTGGAACAAGGAAATAAACCAAATTTGTATTGTCTACCACCTGTGCATACATTAAATAATCACCAGGGGTAAACTTTGAAACATGAAATTTAGGGATGACTAACATCCCTGATTGCAGGATACCATCTAATCTATATTGGAGCTTATTGCGGCCAATAAAGACAGCGTAACCAGAAACTGCAGGGATAGTTGAATCAACAGGAACGAGGATGTTGCCACCTGTCTCACCTGCAAATACTTGGATCATACTATCCTCCTGACGGAATATAGACGATCTCTATATCTTCTGGTACAAGAAAGTAAACAAGATCATAGATGTCTATTACTTTTGCAAAAACAACATAATCACCAGGGGGTAACTGGCTAATAGTAGCCTTAGAAATGAGTAGTAATCCAGATGATAATGTTCCACTTAATACATAGCTCTGCTTTCTACGACCATAGAAAGTAGCGATACCAGAAGATGCTGAGATAGTGGAGTCATAGGGGAAACTGACTTCGCC
>LDIY01000061.1 GCA_001468865.1 candidate division TM6 bacterium SOIL31 | reverse complement strand
TATTCAACAATGTAAACGTATAGCAGAATATAATTCATAGGAGGTATACTATGAGAACGCCTTGGAAGTTTGGCGATTACGAGTTTGCAGTGAACCCAAATGAAGATAGTAACTGGACATATGATCCTGTGATTGGTGAGAGTGTTCCAATTAATGCTAGTAGTTCAAAGTTTCAGTATGGTGGCATGAAATCACCACGTCGGCAGATACAGGGATGGTTATGGGGACCGCAAGCACTTGACCAGTATTATACGATGCTTGGTTGGTTGCGTAGTCAGACTCAAGCAACGCTTACTGATCATATCGGACAGTCTCGTAAAGCACAACTTATTAAGTTTGAAGCTAAACCAGTCAATGATGTTGGTGCATATAGGCGGGGGGAAATAACAATGCAGTACACCGCAGAATTCATCGGCGTATAAGGGGGGAATATGGCAGCAAGTTTATCGAGTCTTGTTGATGCATCATATCGATACCAGACTTGTACTGTTAAGCTAAATGGTAATAGAATAAAAGATGTTATGTCATTTGAAGTATCTTCTACGATAAATGACACACTATCACAGGCTACGGTAAAAACAGTAACAAATCCTAAAACACAACCAGAAGCAAAGTTAGCAATTTCTGCTGGTTATAATAAATCAGAGCAACTATTGTTTACTGGATATATAGATTCTGTAGAGTATGATGAATATGAAGAAGTCTATGTTATATCTGCGCGAGACGTTCTTAAAAAAGCAATGGACACGTACCTCGTCCAAGAAATATCATTTGGTCTTGATTCAAATACAGGATCTATATATTATAGTATTTTTAATGGCAGTGTCTTTGAGAAATTTGAATATCCAGATTTTGGTTCATTAACCTCGGCGCATCCAGAGACAAATGGAAACTATACTGCTGAAGGCGTTAAAACAGAAGCTGTTGTACAGTGGTTGCTGCAGATGACAGGTCTTAAAGCTGGTACAGATATTCAAGTTGATTCAACAAACTTCTTTGTGGGTGACTTAAATCCAGCAAAGTTTCATCTCACATCAATCTATGATGCGGCGATGCAGATAGCCAATCTTATTGGGTGGCGTCTTTACGCTGATGCTGCTGGTATTGTACATTTTAAGAAGCGCCCCAGGAATGCAAGTGGATACACGCAATGGACATATACTGATAAAGGTAGCCCGTATAATATTAACAAACTCACACGGAATGTCAGTAATACAGATTTGCGTAATTACGTTGAAATTCATGGGTACTCTGGTATTCAGTATGTCACACGTGCCTATAGCCCTTACATCGGTAATACTCCATATCGAGGTGTATTGATTAGTAATGAATTAATCGACACTCCTGGTATGGCAAAGTTTATGGGTGATCGTGTTCTTAATGATCTCAACAGATTAAAAGAAACATTAAATCTTGAAGTTGATGGTAATCCTCTTATATATGCAGGATGTTCTGTAAAAATTAAATCTCGTATTGCTGGTGGTACATTTCTTGTTGAAGATGTTGTACATTCTATGACATCATCTGAATTTAAAACACAGATAACAGCATCAGTATATCCAGGAGACACGGCGTTTCAAGAACTTGCCCCAGATATTGTAGCAGCATTTATACCTGGACAGATAGCAGGTATCGGTGATCCAAAATATATGGTACAATTTGACGGAAGCCCGTCATATAGTAATAGAGGACAAATTGTACAATGGTCATGGACATGGCCGAATACTACAAACTATACAGCATATATCCCGCAAGCATGGTATACATTTGATAGTACAGAAATTACTGGCGGTAACTCAGCAACAGTAAAACTCACAGTAACAGATAGTATGGGGAATACTGCAACAACGAGTAGTGGTATTACACTTGAAAGCTTAGTTCAACAGGAGCCTATCAAATACAGACAGATATACGCCGCGCTTACTACTGAGGGTGTTGGTAGTCTTGATTGTGGTTTAACATGGAACTCAATACCTGTGCCAGCTATATCAGTTGCAGCATCTAATTTTATGAATAATGGCGGCTATGTCATTAGTGGATATGCTATCTTTGGAACTAACACTGGACAAGTTGTTAAAACTGATGATTGTTGTGTTACATATCATACTGTTCTGTCTGCAACAGGCACATTTGATGACGTGCATATACCAGAATTAGACGGTAATTATGCACTTGCTGCGGTTAATAATGGTAGTGTCGGTACTCTCTATCGATCAATGGATCTTGCTGAAACATGGACTCAGGTAGGTACATTTAGTACACCTATTAGGGAATGTCGATTTGATTATTCAAATTATAGCCACATCATTGTTGTATGCTCTGGCGTTAATAATTTGTTTGAAAGTTTTGACGCGGGTGCGAATTGGACGAAGATATCTCTTGGTGTAGATACGAATTGGAATGATAGCGGAGCCTTTACTAATTACTACGCACATGCGAGTGGTATTATAAGTACATCTGGTATTACGCCGATACCTATATCTGGGACATCAAGTGATCAGGTTGCTATGACAATAAAGACAGACGATGATTTAGGTATTATGTCTGTTGATATTTCCGGCCAGCACTGGGTTTATAGTGGTGCTGGTATGATCCAGACACAATTAAATTCACAAAATACAACACAGCATATGATTCGTGATGGTGAGTTACCTGTCGTCTACTATGCAACAATGAGTGGTATTGGTAAATCGTTAGATTTCAACTATACAATGTCTGGGTTGTATGAGCCAGGAGGGGTGTATGGAGAAATGGTTGCGTATGGCCCTCTTGCTGAATTGATTCATGGGAATTTTTTCCTGTTCGTAACTGATATAGCATTAGGAAATAGTGTAGATCAGGGATCATATGGTGGCGGCAAGAATAATGGTAGGGGTTTATTTGTTGTAGATAAAGATTTTCTGCATTGGAATAAGCTCCTTAACGGTAGTTTTAATATGTTTGCTGCACGCCCAGGAACCATTCTTGTTGTTGATCCAAGCGGACAGTTTACTGATTCTGTACATGCAGTCGAAATTTCAGGTAAATCTGCATCTGGTATATTAAGCGCATCTGGTATACTTCCAATTAGAGATTTTTATGTATCTCCGAGTGGTACAAATATCGAAGCAGTATATCTTAGCAGAATAAATAAAAATGCGTATATTATTCAGTTCTCTCATGATGGGACTGGTCAACAAGTTAGAACATCACTTACAATGCCCTCTGCACCAACATCAAATATAATTACGACGATGGCAGATTTTATTCCTCATCTAGGAGAACCAATCGCAGATGCTAGCTTTGTTGGTTGGGCAATTGGCGGCGCAGAAGATAAAGTATTTTATACACGTCATTCTGTTCTTGGGACACATCATATTTATGATTCAGATTTACTAAACCAAACATATGTAGATTGGGTATCCCCGTCAGGTGACTTTATTATTCAGAACTGGGTTAAGTTTCCAGGTACATTTAATACTATAGCATTACATCCAGATGAAGGTCAGTTCTATGTGTTAAGTGGTGTAGGTCCAGGTACTCCTATGGGTATACAGCGCGATGAGGTATTGAAGAATATTTATGAAGTTGAGTCAAACAGTCCTACATTCCTTGCAGGATCACAATGGCGTACTTTTTTTGACAGCGCCTTTAACAAAACATCTGTCTACTATGCAACAGTATCTGGTGTTTTTCGTATAAATAGTTATGGTCTTGGTGTGAGTGAAGAACTGTATACATGTACAAGTGGTCGTTATATAAAAACAATGTGGGTAACACATGATACATTTGACATTACAGATTTTATCACAGTATGGGAAGTTAGACCAGATCAACCAAATAGAGTTACTATCGTAAATGCTAATACAACACCGAGAGAACTCATTGTTTATTCTGTAGATAACGGTGAGAACTGGATTGAAGGTCCAGATACACCAAGGTTTTCACTTGGTGGTAATAACGAAGTTGTGTTTTACTTGGATGATGCTAAGACAAGCATACTTGGTTAGACATAATCAGTTAAAATTGACCCCTTGACATAATAAAAGATTTAGTGTATACTACTAGTAAGTCGAGAGCAGCATACATAGGGTATGCGGCGCGACATAAAAACTTATTGAGAGGTTATTTTTTATGCCATTTGGTGCAGCATTTCAAACACCTACTGAAAGTACTGAGAAACGTGAAAGTCCTTTTTTGAAACTGGTAGAAAATCAGGATGTTGTCATTCGTATTCTTGACGAGGAGGTAACACAGTTCTGGTCGTACTACATGTTTGTTAACATTGGTGGTCAGAAGGCAGGTCGCTCAATTATTGTTGGGCGCGATAATCCTATTAGGGATTACATGGATAGCTTGGGTAAGGAGAACAGCAAGTATGCAAGACCGACACATCGGTGGCGATGTAACGTTCTTGATCGAACGCCAACAGACAGTGGAGGTCGCGTAAACAAGGTTTTCATTCTTGAGGGTGGTAAGAGACTTATTGATGAGATTGGCCCGCTTGATGGTCGCGTCAGGTCTCGGCGTGATTTCAGTAAGAAGCTAACACTTCAAGAGTTTGATATTCTCCTTGTTACGACTGGTTCTGGAAAAGAGAACAAATCAACAAAGGCAATGCAGCAATTGGATGATGAGGAAGGTCCTTTGCCGCGAGAACTTCTTATGCTTCCCCGTTACGATTTAGCAAAAATTTCAGCACCATTTCCAAATGAAGCTGTGCAAGATTTGCTGGATGGTAAGGATTATAACGAAGTCATGAAAGCAATTGGTCGAAGCGGAGACTGGCCCATGCTTGACATGACAGTTCCCTTTTAATTAAAAAGATGGGAGTAATATGTAGCTAGAACTGCGTATTACTCCCGCCTTTTTTCGTTTATCCGATAACGTGAAAACGACGATAGGTTACTATGCAGACGATCACTGAAGAATATTTACATACGCATAGAGCACGCGGCGGATCAGCAAGTACATGGAAAGCAATATGTCCAGACTGTAAAAACAATAATCTTTATTATACGACATTCAATGGATTTGCATATTGCTTCAACTGCGGTGCAGCATATACAACAGGTGGGCGCGAATACGTAAGTGAGCAGGAGAAAAATGTTCCTGCTATTAGAGAATATTATAAGAAAGTCAAGCAGACATATTCAGGATATATTACAAAGGAACATGAGCAGTATTTTGATAGGCGTGGAATTGATAAGGGAGGACTCGAATTATTTCAATTAGGATATTGTCCACCATCATCACTCGATGTTTATTTTGATCCAGTCGCAAAAGAAGCAGGTTTATCTGATTACCAAAACAATCCTATACTTGCTGAACGTTACATATTTCCATATATCTGTGATGGTGATGTTATTGATATGCGCGGTAGAGCATCATATCCAGACCAAGATCCAAAATATAAAAGTGCTCGTGGTGGTAGTCGTTCTCGTGGTGCTATTTATCCTTTTAATTGGGACAATGCACAACTACTGGCAAGGCAAAAGAAGTATTTAATTATTACTGAGGGGGAAATAAAAGCAGCAGTCGCACACTTGCAAGGTTTTCCATGTGTGGCTCTCCCTGGAATGATGACCTGGAGAGAAGGATTGCGACCCGAATCTGATTGGAAACTCAT
>LDIY01000060.1 GCA_001468865.1 candidate division TM6 bacterium SOIL31 | reverse complement strand
AGAAGAAGAAGTTAGTGATGAAGATTTGAGATTGTACCAACCTCCATCAAGACGAGAGACATACTATTTTGGTGAGCCTGAAGATCAACGACTCATTCAATTAGAGGAAAAGGTACAAGAAGAAGAAGTTAGTGATGAAGATTGGTGGGAGACATCCATACAAGGATTGAAAGAAGGCAAATTGGATGAACGTAAAATATATGATCAGGTTGAGATGGACGTGGAAGATGAATATGAGGATGAACAAGACAACGACATACCTGAATGGAGAGAGGAAAAGTCAGATGCAGATAGAGAGCGTAAAGTGATGGAAGAGGAAAAAGAACATGAAATAACACAACCAAGAGAAGTTGAATTGCTAAAACCATGGAAAGTAGGACCATCCGCTAATTTTGGTCATGGATATTATGCAGAGACATATAGAATATATGGTCCTCTAACAAGTAGAAAGAGAAATGAAGTCAGGAACGCTTTGATAAGTTTTAGAAGAAGCCATGTATTAAGAACAGATGATTTAGTCAAAGTTAGAATATGGTCATATAATATGATAGGATACAGAGGAGAGACATATTATAGAACAAAAGGAAAATTTTCAACAGACGAATCACACGAAAGTGCAAGCACACATATGATGTACAGTTGGGAGTTAAACTATGCACGTTTGTTGGAAATTATTGAAACGCTGGTTCAGTCAGGTGATTTTGGTGGATGGGAAAAACTGGCTGCAATTGAATTTGGATGGCATGGAAGAGTGGAAGAACAGGTGTATGGTGCGGGCAAATCCGATCAAACATCAAATGTGACAAAGTATGTACATGCCATAACAACACCATACTACTGTCTAGCACAAAGTGCAATATGGTCTGTATTGCAGTACCAAAAAGATCTATTCTTAAAAGAACTAAAACAATATTACAAAAACATGCCGCTAGACGACATAATGAAGAGTCACGGAGAAGACGAAATTGTGTTGAAATGGAAAGATAACAAACGAATGATCAAAGAATATACAAAACCGGATAACTTATATCAAGGTGGATTGCGAATATGTCTCGAGTTAGGAATAGATAGTATTGCCAATGCAAGTCAAATTCGTAAGATACTTGATTACATGTCGCAAAAAACAAAATTAACATTACGAGGCAAAATCATCAATGAAGATTTCGATGTTATATATGACGACTCATTAGATCAAAGATGTGATCACGTTGTGTTAATATTGTACAAAGAAAATCACTTTGAGCCAATCATTAATTATCCAGCGCTATTAGGATATGCAAGATCAAAACGGTATTGTAAAGTATGTGGTGACATATATTCAAGCACACATAATTGTAAACAAGGTTGTATCATGTGTTGGCATAAGAACAAACATTATTCCACTGATGCAACTTTAATAAGATGTGAAGAATGCAACAATGTGTTTGCAGAAGGTGAATGTTTTGAGCATCACTTAAAAACAAAATGTAAAAAAGAATGGAAATGTCAAAAATGCAAATTGAAGTACAAAAAAGTCGGTAAACAAAAACGAACGAAAGATAAACATAAATGTGGTGTGGATCAATGGTGTGAAAATTGCAAGACATGGGTAACAAAAGGTGTAAAGCATAAATGTTATCTTCAAAAAGAATCAGATATGAAGCCAATTGACAAGATATACATGTCTGATTTTGAGTGCACACAAGATGATGAACAAGACGGTGTATTTTTGCATGAAGTCAATATGGCTGTCATATCGGACAGTGAAGGCAAAGAAATTCAAAGTTTTACAAACATGAATGATTATATGAAATACATCACACAACCGAAGATGCATGGTTCAACCATTATATTTCACAATGGAAAAGGATATGATTTTCACAAGATAATACCCGCAGCGTTGAACATTGGATGGCATGTTCATCCAACATACCAAGATGGTACAAAAATATTAACGATGACTATTACCAAAACAGCAAACAAAAACCATCCGACAAAAATTAGATTTATTGATTCAATCAATTTTCTGCCTATGGCTCTAAAACGTTTTTCATCGACATTTGGATTGCCCATTGAAAAAGGAACACATCCACATAAATTTAACACAAAGGAAAATAGGAATTATATAGGACCGATGCCAGATATATCATTTTGGGAAACAGAAAAGATGAGTGATGATGAAGCAAAAGGCGTTATTGAATGGCATAAAAAGATGGTACAAGAAAGGTATATATGGAACAATCAACAAGAGTTAGAATCATATTGTAGAAAGGACGTTGACTTGTTACGTCAAGCATGTGTATCTTTTCGACAAATTATAATGGATGAATGTAAAACGGATGTATTCAGAAAAACAACTATTGCATCAGCAGCAAAGTATATTTTTCAAAAAGAGTTTATGGAAGAAAAATCAATTGCTTGTTTACAAGATAATGTGGCATCAGAACTGAAAAAAGATGCATTTGCTGGTGGAAGAGTGGAAGCTTGTTATCAATATTACAGGGCGTCAAAAAACGAAAAAATTTACAAGGTTGATTTCAGCTCAATGTATCCATACATCAACAAATTTGGTGTTTTTCCAAAAGGACATCCAATCAAACAAGGTGAAGTGACATCAACAACCGATATTGAAGACAGACTTAAAGAGAAAGGCTTAAGTGTCCATTGGGTCGATGTATTGCCTCCAGACGAAAAGAAGAGAGATGACATTCATCCACTGTTGCATGTCAAGAAATCAAACAAGTTGATCTATGATTGGGTTGACATTAGAAACCAAGCATATACATCATTGGAGTTACAATATGCAGTTAAATTGGGATACAGAGTCACCAAAATATACAAGTCATATCAATGGAAAGAAACAAAGACAGGATTATTTGCAAAATATGTCGATTTCTTTTATAGAATGAAGACGGAAGCGGAAGGATGGAAATCATGTAAAACAGAAGAAGAAAAACAAAAATATATACGTGAAGTTGAAATTGGTACTGGTTTGAAAGATTACAATGGTGAGTATATAGAAGGAACAGGTATAAAACTGAGATATGATAAAGTGAAGAAAAACCATGGATTGAAAGCTGTTGCAAAATTGTTTTTAAATTCATTATGGGGAAAATATGTTGAAAAACCGGATTATGATTATACAAACACTGTTTTTATAAGAGGTGACACACATGAACATCGAGAAGAAGCTTTTAAAACATGTGTGAAGATAGACAAAGACAGATCCATGGTAACATTTGAAGTGATCAACAAAGACCTAGTTATGTTGAAAACTAAACCAAAATCAAAAGCTGAACGTATGATGAAAGCACGATTTGGACATGAAAGGGTAACCACAGTTACTACAGGCAGGAATGTAGCCATTGGCATATTTACAACAGCACAGGCAAGATTAAAACTGTACAGGGAATTTTTAGAGCCAGTTGGCAGAAAAAGAACATTGTACATGGACACTGACTCATTGGTATTCGTGGTTAAACAAGATGAAGATCCAAATCAATTTGTCAAACTAGGAGCAGGATTGGGTCAACCTGTTAACGAGGTAAACGACGGAGACAACCAAAGATCTGTTTATGAATACTCACCAGACAGATATATAATTGAATTTGCGTCTGGGGGTGCAAAAAACTATGGCACCATGACAAATCAAGACAAAAAAGAATGGAAATGCAAAGGGCATGCAAGCAATACAGCCCATCAGCAAAAATATTTAAATTATGAAATGTGCATGGACGTCATCAAAGGTAATAGAGAAGAATTCAACGTTCCTGCAAATGTAATTGCAAGACGAAAAATGAAACGAAACAATGAGCCAACATCCATTGTGACTTTGATTAATCCACAAAAGAAATACAGGATTACTAATACAAAGGGCAGAGTGATGGAACCACAATTTTTTGATGATGGCACATTGAAACACATACAAATTGAACCATGGACATCTGACCACGATCGCATCAAGGCCGAACAAAAATTAATGAAAAGATTAAATTCATAAAAAAAGTTTATTGTTTTCTATGGAATAAAAAAAGAAAATGTCTGACATGGAATCAAAAGAAAAACGTGGACGAAAAAGAACATTACCACGTGATGGAGACGGAAAGTATTATTGCGAAATATGTGCTTCCGTATGCGTTCAGAAGCCATTTGATTCTTATTTTGCCAGATACATACACATTGAACGGCATCATAAACCAGCCAAGATACATTGTCTGTATCCAAATTGTAACGTCCTATTCAAAAGCCATTTTCAACGAGATCGTCACTTTATTACTAAACATGCCAGCGACGTCATTGAAAAGAAAAAAAAGTAAAAAGGTCTAGCAGTGTATAAAAAAAGAAAATGCCACTTGGAGATCCAATGGACGTATCTGGCAACATAGCCAAATTGCGACATGAAGGCAAGCCGATGGCACAAGCGATTGCCATCGCTATGCATTTGAAACGTGAGCATGAAGCAAAGCAAAAAATCGGCAAAGTATTTGCAAACCAAGAATCGTCTAAATTGAAGATGCATGGAAAAGAGAGAAATGAGCGAAGTGAATCGCCATCCAAAAAGATGGAAAAGATGAATATCAAACGTTCCGGTAAAAAGCATAAAGAATTGTCACATCGAATGAGAGCCTACAAGCATCAAGAAAAAGAGATGAAACATCGACAAAAGGCAGCTGAAAATCCAGAACGCAAAGAACATCATCTGAAAAAGGAAAAACATCATGCTGCTAAGAAACAAAAACATGAAGAACGTGGTGGAGTTGGAAATATGAGAGAAACACAAAACACAAACATATAATTTTTTTTCGAAAAATTTTTTGGACAACTTTTTTTCTCGTATATATAAAAAAGATGTCCCAAGTGGAAACATACGAAACGTTTGGAGATGTGGAACATGAGTTTGAAAAGATGTACGAGTGGAAGCCACAACGCAAATCATCTTTAGAATGGCTGGTGCCAGGAAAGAAATATCGAGGTAAAACATATAGAGAAGTCATGCAAACAAAGGAAGGGCGTAACTACTTGAAATTCTGGCGAGACATGAAACCAATTGAATTTCCAGACCAAACAGAAGAACAGAAACGTTCCAACATCGAATTTCGTGAAAAACATGTTGCAAATATCGATGAATGCTTCAAAGTATATGAACAGTTTTTAACACTGGAAAGCAGATTGCGTGGCATAAAACGGCGTATCGAAAAACTTGATTCTGAAAAGAAAGATGATAAGAAAGATGAAGCGCAATCACCACCGCAAGAGATATCTGACGTGCTTGTTCCTGAAAGTGGTGATGGTGATATCTCCAAAAAAAAGCAAAAAAAGAGAACATAAAAGAGAACATAAAAGATATTCAAGATGTTGAATTGGATAACGGCGGGAGCGATGAAAATGATAGTAAACACGATCAAAATAACACGGGTAGTAACAACCATATACAAGAACCGAAACAAGATAATGACGTTACTGATAATTGCCTATCTGAGAACAATAGCAACTCAATCTCATTTATGAAGAGTGCAACAATGGATGATGAATTGAGACATGCACTCGATTTTTCAACAAGTTACAAATTTTCACCAATGAATCAGAGTATGAAACAAGAAACAATATCGTCTCTTACCTCTAAGTTTGTAAACATTTACTACATGTGATTTTTTAATTAAACCAAACTCATGACCCAACCTTGTGTTCGTGTTAGTGTGGTGAAAGCAGTTGCGTCTTTTTTGTACAATCCAATCGTATTGATGTCTGTACTAGGATCAATGGTTAAACCATGCACTTCCACGGAATCCATTTG
Source organism: candidate division TM6 bacterium SOIL31 (assembly GCA_001468865.1). Classification (GTDB taxonomy): domain Bacteria; phylum Babelota; class Babeliae; order Babelales; family Vermiphilaceae; genus SOIL31. The sequence continues at coordinate 7,271 of LDIY01000060.1, read as the reverse complement.
CAAAGGTGGTGAGCCACTGAAAGATTGTGAAACAGCACCTTGCATAATAAATTTCGCACTTGCCGAAGTGGGACTGGCAACCGAATAGATCATCAACCAACATTCGACAAGCACATAATGCGTTGAACCCAAACCAGCTGTCAAAATAAGCTGTGCACCTCCAAGAGCCGTTGCTCCGCTGTCGTTTGACATGCATATGTTCAAACTGGCCGAAGCACCATTCATTACACCACACATAAAGAAATGAAATACACTTCCGTCTACATAGTAGTTTTGCAACTGAGGTGTAACGGGTGTGACAAAGGTATACAATACTGTGTCATTTGGAAGAGTAATGTCGTTGTTTAGTTGATCAATAATAAATGGTGTTCGATGACTAGTCGAATTGTACTGGTATACTCTGCCAGGAAATAAACCCGAATTAAAATCATTTTGCAAATTGGTAATATTTGTTTCAGCCGTGGTCATTCTCGTTTCAAGTGATGTGACTCGAACATCCAATGCATCTATTTCTGCTTGTAAACCTGCAATGTCTCCCAATAAAGATTGGCCTCGGAAATCCATCTTTGTTTTTTTTTTATTTATCAGATCAGGAAATAATTAAAAAAAGGAGAAATGGCACTACCATTGTTGCCCGCTTTATTAGCAGGCGCAACGGGTATAGCAGCTGCAAATGTATTAAGTGGTACACCGGAACATAAGGTTGAAAAACCAAAATCGGATTTAAATCACTTGAAAATTTTAGCCAAAAAATTTGCTTCCACAGTAATAGATGCCAATTTGCCATCTGCATTGGGAGTGTTACAAAGCAAGGATTTACCAGATGACGACAAACGAATGATTTTGCACTTGGCAACACAATTTGGATGGAGTAAACGAGTGAAAGAACGACTGAGCGTAATTGCCAACTCGGAAAACATAGAACAAGCATTGAAACATGCAACTGGAAAAGAATATAACCCAAATGTAGACTGGAGCAAAATACCTGAAAATTTTGACAAATTGAATTTTTCCAAGGTGACTCTTCGTCATACAACACCAGAGGGAAGAACAAGTGTTACAGAACCATTGCGCGCGATGTTCAAATCGGACTATGCATATGATGCAGACGAAGAGAAGCGCAAACGATCAATGGATGAAACGAAAAAGATAATAGAAGAGACACAACCCAAAAAACAAAAAATTGAAACGGAAGTGCATAAAGAACAAGTACAATCTACACCACCCGAAACGACTATACCTGTTTTGAATAACACAGAAACACAACGAGGCGATCCAGCTCAGTTGCCAACGACTCATGTAGAAGATATCAATGTGAACACAAGTGAGTTGCCAAAGGGTGAAACGATCAAAGCGCCATTGCCAAATGTGGATCGAACAGTTACGAATAACAACTATACATCTGCACCTACAACTGCACCTACAACTGCACCTACAACTGAAAAACCAACCATTGATCGTATATTTGAAGCATTTGCACCAAAACAAACAAATTTGGCAGACGCAATAAGGGAAGAAGTCAAGAAGAGTGAATCGGAACGAACAGGCAGAATGACACTGGAAGACGAAAAAGAATTTATCAAAATGATTTCTAGGCCAATATCAAAAACAGAATCGAGTGACATAAAAGAAGGAAGAAAACCTGTTTATGTTATCAAAAATCCAATTGTTGATCAACCAATCTTTTTATTTTCAAAGGATGATGTGGCAAAGTTAAAGACATTTGTCACTAGAACGACTGGGCTACCAGAATCAATGCAATATGTAAGTGAATTGAAATGGGAAAATTTTAAAAAGATGTATCCAGACGCAAATATTTACAAACTTGCAAAACAACAAGTTGAACAAATAGAACGTTTTGCAACACCTGAAATTCAAGAAGGCCAACCAGGACAACCAATTATCTACAAACGTCCATTAACAGAAGAACCAGAAGCTTTTATTAGAACAGATATTACGCCTCCTGTGTCAATACCACGTGCAATTGCTTCCTTTGCAAGTGACACTGCAATATATGCTGCTGGAGCATTAGGTATCGCAGCAGCTGGATCCGTTGGAGGACCATTGGCTGGTGCAGCCACATCATACGCATTAACGAATGCATTGAATATGTGGTCACAGGTCAATCGAGCCAGAGGATATAGCGAACGATTTGGATCGCAAATGGCCTACGAGTTTCAGAAGAAACTTATTGCTGGTGAGAAACTTGTCTATCCAGAATCGGCAGCTCCACAGATTATGAATCCATTATTAACTGCGACAGAAGGTGCTCGCACGTCTGTTCCTCTGACGGAGGCGTTTGCAAAGACGCTGTCTCGAGGTTCAAACATGGATCTTGGTCACAAAGATTGGATAAACTGGTATTCGGATGCAACTGCTCAGTGGGCTGTAGGCACTCCGTCTGCTCATTAACTTCCTCAACTGTATAATCTTCATGTTCTTTTTCCAAAACATCTGGCACAAGTGGACGATCACTCATCCATTTTAAATAGTCAAAATCGATGGGTTTCTTTAGAGTCAAATGATCAAATAAAGCCTTTCGCTGAAACCTATTTAATGGCAACGAATCCCACACATACTGTTGATCAATATATTTTCCTACTTTTGGTTCGGAAACGATAAAAGGGTCCTTGCATTCATATAATGCCATCTTTTTTTTTATTCTAGTTTAACATGATCAAAATAGAGAAAAAAAATGGCGGAAACTATGTTGGACAAAATTAAGAGTGCTTTTGGTGTAAACATGCCAGTGAAGCCTCAACACATGGTTGCATTGCGAAGTGCCATATCGACTCTTTATCCAAACATGAATCCTCATGAACGAGCAGCATTAATATCGAGTGCTTCACAAAAATTAGGAGCCTATTTTAACAATGTGTTGCCAGACACAACAGATGTATCACAAATGGTTCCAGGTTTACAAGAGTTGTTGAGTAAGAAAGTGGAATCGTATTTTCCAAAAGAACTTGGCGAAATTTTGAACAAATTGCGCGAGTCAAGATTGTTGGATGACAAACAGCAACTTGATGATTCCAAAAACCCTGTTCATCAGATTCAAGGAAAAACGACGTTACGACAACGTTTTACCTTACCAGGCCCATCTGATCTTTTAGAAACCCCAGAACAACAAGTTTCTGACTCGGTTCAATCGGACTTGTTTGGATTTGCATTGACGTTGCCGGAAGTTGGTTTGTTCAACAAACTGTACTACAACTATGCCACCTGGTTGAAAGTTACGCAAGAACATGCAAACGCACCACGAACCATTATGCCTGATGAATACACCATGCCATTTCGAACTCCATGGCAATATCATCAATTTGATGGCATCGAATTGGAGGAGCTGTTAAACATGAAGTTTGAAGAAGAAATGCGCATGCTTCAAGCAAAAGATTTGCCGAAAAGTGTTAGTTTATTACGAGACACGAATAGGAGCACCGGTTCACCCTTTGTCAATGTGGCTCAACGTTCACCTGATTTTCGTCCAGATCCTAACTTACCCATGCCAATGGGATTTGACAATTTTTTAGGATTTCGACCATTGACCGATCCTTTCAGACAACCTCTATTGCCTGCATATCAAGAACAAATTTGGCCTGTTGATCCAGCATACGATTTGGCAGTAACTGATTTGTATGGTTTCAAAACAGGAATTACATACTAGAATAAAAAAATGAATGAAGTGTACAAGATGACGCCGCCTAAAACGGCAAAAGATGACATCAAACATCCTGAATTGGCATTAAAAGGTGTCATTCCAAAATTAGGGTCATCGATATTAATTGTGGGCAAAAGCGGATCAGGTAAATCGGTTTTAATACACAACTTGATTAAAGATCCGAAATTCTATGGAAATGCTTTTGACAAATTGTTTATTGTATCAGCCACGGGAGAAACAGATGATATCCTTGATGGATTGAATGTGCCAGATAATCATATTTTTTCGGACTTGGGAGAAGGATCGAAAGCAATCGACATGTTGCAGAAACATCAATCGGAACAAATTTCGAAAAAGGGTAATGGAAAAGCTCCACAATTGGGCTTGATACTAGACGACTGCATAGGTGATAATGATTTCATTACTTCAGCACCTTTTTTGAGATCATTCATTGCTTCTAGGCACTACAACAAAACCACTTTTTTGGCATCGCAACATCTACGAAAAGTACCTAAAATATGTCGAATGCAAGCTAGTATGATTGTTTTATTTCCAAGTTCACAATCGGAAACCAATACCATTTGCGATGAATATTGTCCACCTGGATTATCGAAACAACAGTTTCAATGTATGCTGGAAGATGCATGGAAAGAGCCCTATCAGTTTTTAAGCATACACATGAAACAACCCATGGCAACACGTTATCGAAAAGGTCTTGCTCAAGTGTATAATTTGGATTCTTTCAAGGTTATAAAAAAAAGATCTAGAGATGTTTCAGAGTTCGCACACAACTCCATCGGGGCGATTGGCAATGAGTATCGCCAATCAAAGTTACCAGCAAATAGCAGGCCAACAGCCAACAATCGGTCAGGCACCTTCGAAAGACAAATTGAAGAGTCTTGAAAAGGAGTTGCGGCAAGATACCATTGGCGACAGCATAACTAGAGATTCACAGTTACTAAATGGTGCTGCTGCACCAGAAATGCTTTTTTCACATGGATCAGCCAAAGATGCAGAAAAGAAGATGTTTGAAAACATTTATTTGAAACCACAGACGCAGTTTCACTATGAGCCAAATTTGCTCGGAGACTATTCTGGACTGATGCAGCAAATGGACGGACAATTGAATAGCGTTGCCGATTCGTATGTTTTATCTACGATTGAATCACGTCGACCACCTGCCAAACTGGCGGACACTACTACAGATGGTTATAGCATATTGGCAAATACGTTTAATCTGCACGAACGCAGTGCTAAAGCTCAAAAGAAAGAAGGAAAGATACATCGTTTGAGCCAACAATTTGTCATGTGATTGAAATAAAAAAAAGTTACACACAAAAAATTTTTACAACACATAACACTAAATAGATTTAAAAAAAAAGATGGCTGACTTGAAATCCCAGGAATTGCCAGATGAGGGCATCAATAGTTCGGGAATAATTGCTGTCAATGGTCTGTCTTACAAATTGCCGCCCGATTTGTCGGTCGCCATTCAACGAAACAATCAATCACAATTTTTTCAAGCACAAGGATATACGTCTGGTGCAACAGCTGTATGCGTGTTCAACACAGGCGCGTCTTATGTTGATATGAGGCGATCCTATTTGGTTTGTGATGTGAAAAACACATCTACCCTTGCAAATGGTTCATCCTCTACCTATTCGTGGTTTGGACCAAACGGAAGTGCATGCAACTTGTTCAATCGTGTCATGATTCAAACTCGATCTGGTGCAGTGATCGAGCGTGTGGACAATGCAAATCAGCTAGCATCCGCTCGTCTGTACATGGAACACGGACGCGATTGGTGCGGAGATCAATTTGTAAACAGTCAATTTGACACGTACAATGGTGGAACACCAGCTGGTACGGCAGATACTGGTGTGATTTTGGAAAATCGATTGCTTTCCTCTTTGGGATCTGCTCAAGTCTATGGGGCTCAGCCTCTGAACTATGGTGCATCTCTTTCCCAAAGTATTGTTGTGACAGCCACGTCCACTTCGCCTGTTACTGTGACATCTACTTATTCTTCATCAAATGGATACAAAGAGGCTTGGGCTACAAATGATGTTCGACGTTTTTGCATTCCTTTGGGAGAATTGTCACCCGTTTGTCGATATTCTCAATCGTTGTGGCCTGCATCTCTGTGCTCAGGACTGAGATTTGAGCTTCTACTGGAACAGCCTCAAAATTCCATGATGTCCAGATTGGATGATGATATCATGAATTATCAAATAACCAACATCCGCATTGTGGCTGAATGTTATCAATTGAGCGACATGGTTTTGAGAGTGCTTAACACAATGGCTTCTACCTCTGCATTGGAAGTTGTCAGTGTGACAGCGCATGATACACAATCCACTCGTACAGCAGCAAGTATCAATGTTGACAGTGGACGAGCCTGTTCACGAGCTCTTTGCTATCTGTATCGTGAACGACCTATGAAACCGTCCACTTCTCATTGCCTGTTTGACCCATTTGCAACCTCTCCACAAAGTAACACCTTTTATATCACCCAACATCAAGCTCGTGTCGGTGCACTGTACTTTCCACAGCAACCTATTTTGAATGCAGATAGTGCGGCAGGTTGGAAGGAATGTTCCGACGAGATGTACATTGTTACCTTGCAGGCACTTGGTAACATGGGTTTTGAACCGAAACATACCGTCACGTCACCATACAAGTTCCGAGCAGAGCGAAACAACTTTTACCAAACACTTGAGCGTTCCAATGTGATTGATGCTTCCGGTATTCCACTGTCCAACTCTCGTCTGCTTTCCATTCAGCAAGTTTGGAACGGATACACATCCGAATCGTCTTCTACTTCCATCGGCGGACCATTCTTGATCGATTTGTATCTTTTTCATTCCGTTCTGGTCAGAGTCTACTTAAGTGGGGCTAACGTCGAGATCTGATCTTATAGGCTCTTAAAAATAATTTTCATGTTTTTTTCCTTGAATAAAAAAAAGATGTTGTCATGCAAAGAGTGTAATGAGGACAAGCCTTTATCGGATTTCTATGAACACTGTGGTATGAAGACAGGATATTATTCAAAATGTAAGAAATGTTATAACAAGTTGGATCCTGTTAAACTACAGAATCAACGATGTAGCACGTGTCATCGAGATGATGTGCCTTTTCACTCAAATGGTGGATCTGCATATGGTCGTCAACTAAATTGTATAGATTGTCGTGTGAAGCGAAATCAACAAAATTGGAAACAAAAGATGATTGAAAATTGTAGAGACGGAGACATTAAATTTCAGCGTATACCTTATGATAGCATTGATATTGACTGGATTAATGACACACTTGCAAAACAAACGTCACATTGCTATTGGTGTGGTTTCTTGATGGGTTATGGTCAAGGTGTTAATCGCAAAGATAAAGATGCCATTACGATTGAACGCATTGATAACAGTATAGGCCATGACAAATCAAATTGTGTATTGGCATGCCATGAATGCAACGAGCGTGCAAAAACAGTACCAAAAAATGTTTTGTTGATTCATGCACCCAATTTCAAAGAAGGTTTGATGAAATGGTGTCCTGGTCCATGTCATCGAACAGATTTGGATCATGCATGTCTCGCTGAAGAATTTTCCTTTCGTTCACC
>LDIY01000059.1 GCA_001468865.1 candidate division TM6 bacterium SOIL31 | reverse complement strand
GTTTAACTAAAAAACAAATATGCGATATATTAAAAACAATTACATTTACATTAGGTATTTAATATGAAAGTTAAAGTTAAAGATGTAAAAAATCTTATTAAATATAACCGCATTGACATTTTAGCCAAATATTGAGTTAAGTATATTATGCTTAATAATAAAGGTATAACAAAGAAAGCAAAACAATTAATAGAGGAGTGATATTAAAATGAACATTTGAGGCGAATTAAACAAAGAAAAAAGAAAGATATCAGACGGTAACAAAATAATAGCAATTATGTTATCAAATGTAAGAGAGAAAGAAACAGGATATAAAAGTATTCGGCTATATATAAAAGGTATAAACTAATGAAAAAACCTACACAAACACAAATTAGTAATTATAAAGAAGCCCTATCTAAATCAGTGAAATTATGGCAATATGGGGAATACAGAATATTATTTAAAAAAGATTGACGAACGGGTAAATATAAAGATAGAACCCCAGTTATTCATACAAAAGAAGTAGCGAAAGTTTGAGATATTAGAACCAAAAGGTACTGCTTAGCGTATATTATTGAATATAAATATTATGAAGATTAAAAACGAAATTAGGCTTTAACTAAATAAATCTTAACTCTTAATAGTTATGTAAGTCCTAATATACCATTAAAATATATGGTACTGAAGAGTTTATATTTTCAGAAACTTAAGAAAGAGGTGTAGTATGAACTACAAAGAAAAAGTAGATGTAGACTTTATAACAGAAAAAGCATCGGACTTAAACGATATGTTAGACTGTACTATATTTAATATTGACGAAGATACCGATATTAAACTAGAAGTTGGCTATGTTAATTATAGTTATGTAAATGAAGTTATAAGCGATTTAAAACAAATCATAGACTTTTTAGAAAAATACGAAATAGTAGAGGACAAAGAAAATGAAGACTAATACAGAACAAATCAAAGAATTACAAGAAAAAAGATTAGATTTAAAACATCTAGCAGAATTACATAAAGATAATACAAAATATTTAGAAGTTATTAATGAAGAAATTAATAAATGTAATGCAGATTTAAAACCATTATATCAAAATAGACAAAAGGAAAATAAATTAAGAAAATTAAATAAAAAATATGATTACTTATTTACAGAGGTGAAATAATGTTTACTTCTATTATTCCAAAAAATAAAAGAGAGGTACTACAAGAAGATATTAAATGTATAAAAAGCACAATAGAAATTATGGAAAGAATTAATTTAGAAGACGAATTAGAAAATCTACCTAATTTATTAGTTGAATTAACAAGTAAGTTAGTAGAGGAAAATAATTATAAAAATAAAAATGAATTATTAAATAAATTAAGAAAATCTATAACTATCCTATACGAAGCAAAAATTACATTAAATATTAATAATGAAAGAAATCAGAAGACCTATGAATATATGGTAGATTTACATAAATTATTAGAAGAAGTGGAGGAATTATTAAATGCCTAGATTAAATAAAGACGAAATAGCAAAATTAGTAAATACTTTTGATGCTGAATTAACAGATACTAAAATTACTGTAACAGGTATGATTACAAGCTTAACACAAACTCAAAGTGAGGGTAAAAACTTAAATTATGTAAGTATTAAGTGTATTAGTAGTGAGGGTGAAATATATTACTCTGCTAATATTGATAATGTATTAAAAACATATAAAGCAAAGAAAAAAACTTTACCTAAATTATACGATATTGTAGAAGTGGGTGGTTACCTAAGCGTTAAAGAAGCAAAAGATAAAGAGGGAAACCCTATTATTAAAGATAATCAACAATTATTAAATTATAAAATCGGTGCAGTATTCAAATTTAAAGTTATTAAAGAACACGAAGAAGTGGAAGTAGAGATTGGTTAATAACCTTTCTCTTTACTTATGAAATCATATCAAGAACTGCTAGATTTTTATAACAAAATAATGGCTGAAACAAAATTAAAAAATGAAACAAGAAAAATACGCTCAAAAATTAGTTACCAAAATAAAAAGAACAGAAAAATATACGAAGAATTTTCTATTTGGTCTGCCGAATTTAATGTAGGGCAACCTAATATAATTCAACCACCTTATACACCTAAAATATACCGTAGAAACTTTAAATCAAATGAAGAATATTTAAAACAATATCAAGAAAAATTAAAAATTATTGAAGAACACGGTAAAAAATTATCTAATAGGTATGGTGGGGAATTAGTAGCAAAATTTAGAGCGAGAATAAATAAATATGTAGAAGAAAGTAAATTAAACGAAGATACGATAGAAGCAAACATAGAAAAATTTAAAGACTGACAAAATAAATATAGAGAATTACAAATTTATAATAGAAGACATAGAGATTATATAGATATGTTAAATGAAGAATTAGAGCGTGGTATTGAAGAATTAGAATTCTTAAAATAACTTGCAAAAGAAAAAAAGAAAAAAGAAACTATACAATATATTCGTCTCTGATTTGGAAACTAATAATTTAAAAAATATAGAACCAAATGTATGATTATGCGGATATAAGTATTTATATAGTGATAAATCAAGAAAATTTACTGATTTAAAAACTATGATATTAGAATTTTTTGAATTAGAAGACCCAGTAATATATTATCATAATGGTGGAAGATTTGATTTCTATTTCTTATTTGATATATTATTTAAGAGCGGTTTTATACCTATTGAAAATAAAGCAACTAAACCAAGTAATAATTTATATTTCACAATTAAAGCAAGTAATAATATTTGTTATGATATTCATTTATATTATAAAAAGAAGATAATAATATTCAGAGATAGTTTAAGATTAATTCCTAGTAGTATTGAAAAACTTGGCGGTAAGTCTAATAAAATTGATTTTAGTATTTATAGAGAATATAAAAGTATAGAAGAAATAGAAGAAAAAGAAAATAAAGCATTATTATATTTAGACGAAGACTTAGATACAATGGCTAATGCATTAAAAAGTGATATGTTTTATGGAACTATTGACTGTAAAAAAGAATTACTACCTATGACATTAGCAAGTTATGGTCTTCAATTACAGAAAAAAACTTCTAGTTTTATTAAGTGAAATATAACTAATTGTTTAACAGTTTCACAGTGAGATTATTTCATTAATTTATTTAAAGGCGGTTTAGTATATTGTAACCCTAAATATAAAAGAAAAAAATGCTATGGTAATTTTAGAATATATGATTTTAATTCATTATATCCGTGAGTACTATGATATTATAAATTACCTTTTGGCGCACCTCATAAAACTAAACCTAAGAATATAGATAGTGAAAGTACCATTAAAGTATTTATTAAGAAAGCTAAATTAAAAGATAAAAATATACCTTATATAGCAGATACAATAAATGGTGTGTATGAATATTGAGAAGAAAAAGAAAACTTTTGATATCAATGTTGAGAATTTGAGTGAGAATATATTAAAACTTTATATGATATAGAATATGAAGAAAAAAGTTTAGAACAATACTGATTTATGGTATCTAATTACTTATCAAGTTTTATTATGCCAATGTATCAAAAAAGATTAAATTATAAAGAAAGTGGTGACTGATTAAATGAATATGTTTGCAAGATTACTCTTAATGGTAGTGGTTTTGGAAAGCACGGTCAAAAAAGAAAAACAAATGAAAATTATTTTAGACTTGTTAAAGATAACGAAAAAATAAGAAAAAATAGTAGGACATATACTGATAATTTAGAGAGGCTATGAATATGGGATACCCGTGAAAGTGTAACTGATAAACCACATAAATTATCTTATAATCCCCTTGCTAGTTATTGCACTGCAAGAGCAAGAATAAAAACTCATAGTCTTTGAAATTTATTTTATGATTATTTTGTATATGGTGATACAGATAGTATTATTATTGATTTTACAAAAAAAATACCTAAACATTTATTAGATAAATTAGAAGAAATGAGTGACGAAATAAAGTTAGGTTATTTAAAATATAACCCTAATAAAGATAGCAGTAATAAGTTTTATTGTTATGCAAGTAAAAAGTATTGATTTAATGATAAAATTAAAATTGCTGGTTTTACATTAGATAAGAAAATAGATTTTGATACTTTTTGTGATAACCCTATATTTTATGAGGGTAAAACATTTATTAATTATATAAATGGTAAACCTAATATAGAAAAGAGAGATGGAAAATTATGAGCGGAATAGAACAAGAAAAAAAGTTTGATTTTAATAGTAAAGACTTACTTATTAATTCTAAAATTAATGAAAATAATATTATTACTATTCAAATGATAGATTTAAATAATGAAACAATACAAGTTATAGGAATAGGTAAAGAGAATACAGATAGAATTATTAAAGAATTGGAAAAATATAAATAATAAAAGAGACCTTAATGGTCTCCTTTTTTTATCTTTTTATTAACTACATGATTTCCTATAATACCAGCAAAACCAGTAATACATACAGCCTCTAAAACTGCATCCGGCATTGCTCCGTGTATATTATACAAAATAATTGTAGTAAGTATAATTCCACCACATATAAAATCAGTTACTAATTTCTGAATAAAGTGTAAAATTATATCTAAGTTGCTATTTTTCATTTTAATTTCCTCATTTCAATACTGTTGCTTTAAATTTTTGTTTTTTTAATCAGTCTATAATATTTTTTTGCGTGTTTCCGTCTCTAAATCTTAAATTTTTATATTCAAGTTGAGACTGTAAATATTTTACTATTTTACTAGGTATCAAAGGTAAACCAGTTTCTTTAAATGTTCTATCGTCACACGCTCAATTAACTTTAAATTTTGGTTTTAAATTACCGTTTAATATATATATTCTAGTATATCCTAATTCTTCATAGGTAAATACCATATATTTTATAGTTCCTAACTGAAAATTAAATTCATTTTTTAACTCATAATTAATATGTGGTACTATATGGTGTAAATTCATATATGTATTATCAGTTAAATTAGTTTCACCAAATAATCTTTGATGTACTGCTGGGTGAATTCTACTATTCTTATAAAGTTTACTATTTTTATACATATCTAAAATATAATCATTTATAAATGGGCTATCAATTACAACTCCACTAGCAGCATCATAATGAGTTGTACCATATTCAGGTCAACCAATTTCACTAAATAAATGGTCATAAAATGGGTTATTAGGGTTATTATTATTAGCAGTCATTCATATATAATAATCATTTGTTCTAAATAATGAACCTATTAAATCTCAAAACCCCTCTAATACATCCTGCGCCTTTACATAAATACCATTTACTCTTAAAAATTCGTCTCAATATAAATGTTTTAATTCTAAATCTTGTTCTTGTGCCATACCTTTAATTGTTTCAATAGCGTTAGGAGTAATTAGATATGCAATAGGTTCTTTTGTTTCAGCATTATACATAATTTTAAAATTTTTTCTGCTTTTAAATTTAATTGCAAAACCTATTTTATCTACAAAAACATGTGGTTTATCTTGTAATTCCGTAATAAAGGCTTCTATTTCACTTTTTGTTCAACGAATATAAACAAATTTTTTACCTAATTTTATATCGGGTATTAATATTTCGTTCATTACTGAATATGTTTTTCCCACTCCTTTTTTAGGTGTAGGAACTACAAAGAAGTTAGCATTTTTAAATCTATCACTAAGTTTTTTAACCGAATATCATTGTTGGTATCTTTCACTTGGTAATATAGTTACATTATTAATTTCCATATTTAATATCACCTTTACTTGAAATAAATTTTAATTTCTTTTCACTTTGGAAATTTGTAGGTTGTGCTGTTATATCATTATGTGTACTTATAATGCTGTACTCTTTTAAGAAATTAGGTAATAATTCTAATTCTCAATTTTCATTATCATAATTACCAAGGTCAGCATTTTGTCCATTTATATCAAAATGTCATAATCTAATACCATTATGAAATAGTTTATCAAAGTATTCAATAATTTCCAATGGTATCAAATCATTATTAATTAGAGATTTAATATTTGGTATCTCTCAATAATCAAAATATAATCTAGTTGCTAATGAAGTAATTTGTTTTAATTTATTACAGAAGTAACCTTGCATATTAAAATAATTTGCTATTTTTTCTTTATCATTATCATTAATTCAATTAATAGAATATATAGGACTGCTTGTAGTCAAATTGTTATATGAATTTTCTAAACCTTGAACTTGATTAGGTGAATTATATAAATCTCTTAATGTACTTTCATATTGAGCAGCACTACTTGCAATACCAACTCCTTGATTAACAAGACTAAATATTCCAGCAGTTTCTATCCCTCTCATTTGGTTCATAAATTTAGACATATTTGTATTTTGATTAAATGAAGAACCTAATATATTAGCACCTATATAAGTACCTATACCACTTCCCGCCATACCTAATATTCC
>LDIY01000058.1 GCA_001468865.1 candidate division TM6 bacterium SOIL31 | reverse complement strand
GCTGTGGGGAAACACCCGTTCCCATTCCGAATACGGTAGTAAAGTCCACAGCGCCGAGAATACTTGGTTGGTAACGGCCTGGAAAGTTAGGTAGCGCCAGAATTAAATAAAAAACCTCATCAAAAATGGTGAGGTTTTTTTTATGTTTGTCCTTGACTTAAACGCGCGTCTTTATTTACATTTCTGGTGAAAAGATGATTCATCTTTTTTACAATAAGGACCAGAATGAAAATAAAAATAGAAAATACTTATCTCATCTTAATTATCTTTTGTTACACTCTTTCGTCATTGATGTATGCACAAAAAATTCTTCTGACAGGAGCTGCTGGTTTTATAGGGAGTCATGTTGCACAAAAATTATTAGAGCGAGGAGATTCTGTTATCGTCATTGATAATCTCAATGATGCCTATGATGTACGACTCAAAGAACATAATCTCGCATTGCTCACTCAGAGCGATAATAATAACAAACTTTCGGTATATACAATTGATATCTGTGATGGCGATTCCATTAATGCACTTTGTGAACAAGAAAAACCTGATGTAATTTGTCACCTTGCAGCTCGTGCCGGTGTTCGCACCAGCATTGAAAATCCCCATGAATATTTCAGAACAAATAACAATGGTACATTAATAATGCTTGAAGCTGCGCGTAAGTATGGTATCCAACATGTGGTATGTGCATCAAGTAGCAGTGTGTATGGTGTTCGAGAAAGCGGACCTTTTTATGAAACAGATTCTGTTGATAAGCAATCAAGTCCTTATGGTATGACAAAACGTGCTGGGGAATTATTGACGTACGTGTACCATCATCTTTTTGGAATTTCGGTTACTAATTTGCGTTTTTTTACTGTCTATGGACCCCGAGGCAGAACCGATATGGCTCCTTTTATTTTTATGGATGCGATTCACCATCAAAGACCAATTACGGTGTATGGCGATGGAAGTGCTGTTCGCGATTTTACGTATGTTGATGATATTGTTCAAGGAATCATCAAAGCCATTGATACTCCTTTAGGATATGAAATTTTTAATATTGGTCGGGGTGAACCGATTGTATTAAGTGATTTTATAAAAACGATGGAAAATGTGGTGCAACAGCAAGCGCACATAGAATACGTTGCTAGTTTTTCCGGGGATGTTCCACAAACACATGCATCTATTGAAAAAGCGCAGCAATTATTTAATTATGTGCCACAAACTTCAATTCGTTCTGGATTAGAACGGATGTATGAATGGTATAAAAATGAATATCTACCGATCATGGGTTGGAAACGCAAACATACATCACGAGTTTATGTTCTTGAAATAGAATAATAACTATAAAGGATTTTGATGTATGAAAAATAAATTTTCTCAGAAAATTTTTCTGGTATCACTCACCTGTTTTTTCTTGTTGGGGTTTGGAACAATTAGTATAGCCAAACAAAAAAAACAAATGAAAATTCTTATGGTTGTTGCTTCTTTTCCTACCATTCATAATATTTGTCTTATGAATCAGGCTACCGGTCTTATTGATAGGGGGCATGAGGTTCACATTTTTGCTTATGAAAAAGGTGATTTCAATAAGGTTCAAGAAGACGTTACCAAATATGATCTTATTAATAAAACAATGTTTGAGTTGCCTTCCTGCCTGGATAGTTATGATATTGTTATGTTTCAGATGGGACATAAACTTTTGGATATAAGAAAAACTCATAAATATAAAGGCAAGATAGTTGTTTGTTTACGAGGATATGATATTACGGGGTTCTTAAAAGAGAATCCTCATTATTATGACTATTATTTTAAAGTATGTGATCTTTTTTTACCCGTATGTGATGCATTTAAAAAAATACTTATCAACGTGGGTTGTGATCCTCGTAAAATTGTAGTACATCATTCTTCTATTGATTGTTCGAAATTTAAATTTTTAGCAAAAAGCTTACCAAAAAAAGAAAATATTTATTTAATAAGCACGGGAAGATTTGTTGAAAAAAAAGGTTTTATTTATTCTTTGATTGCAGTTGAACGGCTGATGAAAAAATATCCACGTCTTCGCTATATGATTATTGGTGATGGCATTTTAAAAGAAGGATATCAACAGATTATTAGAATGTTAAATATTGATAAGAAAGTAATAATATATAACTGGATGGCTCATGAAGAATACATTAGTCTTTTGAGCCGTGCTCACATCTGTATTTTGCCCAGCGTTACTGCTCGAAATAATAATCAAGAAGGAATAGCGAATGTCCTAAAAGAAGCAATGGCTATGGGGGTTATTCCTATTGCTACCGATCATTCAGGTAATGCTGAACTTATAGAGGACGGAATATCTGGTTTATTGGTGCCAGAACGTGATGCACAAGCCATTTATGATGCCGTTGAATATTTGTTAGAAAATCCGCAAAAATGGCAAGCAATGCAAATCGCTGGAGACAAAAAAGTCCGCGAGAAATTTAATAAAGAAAAAGAGAATGATAATTTAGAAGCCCTTTTATATGACCTTTTACTGTAGTGAATAAAAAATAAGTAAGGAGAAATATGGATAATGGTATGAAATGGATATTTTCAATCATATGTCGTACTATTTTTTTTTCACTATTACTAGCCTATCATGATGTTGATGCTACTCAAGAAAAACCGATGAAAATTTTAATGGTGGTTTCTACTTTTCCTAAGATTCATGATATTTGCATATTAAACCAAATTACTGGTCTTATTGATAGAGGTCATGATGTTCGTATTTTTGCTTACTATCCCGGAGATTTTGTTCATATTCAAAATGATGTTATGACGTATGACCTCATTAATAAAACTATTTTTGAGACATTCCCTGAGCAATTAGATGATTATGATATTATTATGTTTCAGTTGGGACATAAAGTTTTTGACGTCAAAAAAAGATATCATTTTAAAGGAAAAGTGGTTGTTTGTTTGCGTGGTTATGATATTACGGGATTTTTAAGAGAAAATCCTCATGCCTATGATAGATATTTTGGTACGTGTGATTTATTTATGCCCGTATGTGAGGCGTTTAAAAGTATTTTGATGAATGTAGGCTGTCCAGAAGATAAAATTAGAGTTGTTCATTCTGCTATCGATTGTTCCAAATTTAAATTCAAAAAAAGACAATTGCCACAGCAAGGAAATCTTAATATTTTGAGCGCTGGTAGATTTGTTGAGAAGAAAGGGTTTGTTTATGCTATCCGTGCTATTGCAAAACTTGTCGAAAAATATCCACAAATAAGATATACGATCATTGGCGCTGGTGGATTGAAAAGGAAGTATAAAAAATTGATTAAACGGTTAGGTGTTAGTGACAGAATTAAAATTGATGGATGGCATGCGCATGATGAATATATCGCCATTTTAAATAAGTCACACATTTTTGTTTTGCCGAGTGTTACCGCGGAAAATAATGATCAAGAAGGTATTCCAAATGTGCTCAAAGAAGCAATGGCTATGGGTATTTTAGTTGTAGCTACCGATCATTCTGGTAATCCTGAATTAATTGAAGATGGGATATCAGGATTCTTGATAGGAGAGCGTAGTAGTGAGCAAATTGCCAATGCAGTTGAATATATCCTGAATAATCCCGATACATGGGAATCTATTCAACGAAATGCCGTAAAAAAAATAAAACAAGAATTTGATAAAGAAAAAGAGAATAATAAACTGGAATCAATTTTACGTAGACTTTGTGATAAATAATATGCTCTTAGAAGTTGGGAATAATCATGACAATGCGTTCTTTTTTTATTATGAGTTTGTTTATTCCCACTTTTTTGCTTGATGGAAAAAATCAGGCAACCAAGACAGATATGATTGTGCTCGATGATAGTACCATTATTTCGGTAATCGATGGATTTGAATCAGTAAACTCTTTCATTTGTTACGTAAATATAGACAATATACGTTATCTTTTAAAGCAAAAAAAAACCCCGAGTAAGCAATTTTCAGTGGTACGCGATGCTTTAGCTGCATATATAGCAAAAGATCTTAAGATTGCTCAGTCTGTTCAAATTATCCCAGCCAAAAAGGAATTTTCGGGAAAAAGAAATAAGTATTGGCCCGCAACACTTCATTCCATTGCAGCGGGTAAAACGCTATGGTCGCAACCAGAAAGCAAATATTACCGATTATCTTTAAAGCAGCGTGGACGTCGCGTGTTGAATCAGTGGTTGACCGAAACGATTATTCATCAAATAACGTGGCATAAACAACTTCCTATTATTATTGGATTGGATTTGTTTTTATGTAATACAGATCGTCATCGGGGAAATCTCTTTTACGATCCAAAAACAGATTGTTTTTGTGCCATTGATATGGATAATATTTATAGACGCGATTTGCCGTCATTTGCATATCAAAAATTACTCTTAATGATAAAAGCGCATAAAAAATTTACCAAACCGGAAATTAAAGCGTTAAAAAGGGTAGGTAAAACGCTTCGATTTTTGTTAGAGAGATATTCGGTGAATCATCTGATTGATAAGCTTCATTTTTTTGTTAAACAAGCCGGCTTTGTGCCAGGTAGTTTCTTATATACAGAAAAAATAGTCAAAAAAATAGCGCGACATGAAAAGACCATTATTCAAAGCCGTGCTAGCGCCTATAAACTGCTCTCCCTTCTCGATACTATTATTGATGATTATTGACTTAGATAATGATTTTATTTAAGGCTGATGATATCGTTAATTTGATAGAAATAAGGTTAGATTATGGTGATACGCATTTTCAGTTTTATTTTTTGCTGTATCTTTGCGTTATCATCTTTTACTTTTCCCATCAAGATTTCTTATGACAATAAAAATAAAATAAAGCTTCTCGATACAGTCGAGACAAGAAATTGTTTTGTTAGTCACGTAATGATTAAAGGGAAGATATATCTACTCAAACAAAAAAAAGATCCTAAAAAACAATTGGCGGTAGTCCGAGACGCGCTTTCTGCATACATTGCTGAATGCCTTGGAGTGGCCCATCAGATCGATATTGTTCCTTCCAAATATGCATTTCCCGGAAAGCAGCATCGAGAGTTGCCTGCTACATTACATACAATTGCTCCAGGTGAAACAGTACGAATGCAAAGAAACAGTAAGTATAGTGCCTTACGATTACGTCAATTTTGGGCGGGGGTAAAAGATTTTAATGAGAAAGGATTGACGCGTGCCATTATTACACACATGACCTGGCATCATCAGTTGCCATTGATAATTGCATTAGATCTTCTTATCGGCAACTCGGATCGGCATTGCGGTAATCTTTGTTATGATCCTGTTACCGATACGTTTTGCGCCATTGATATGGATGATACATTTAATAAAGATCTTTGCCTTATTGCTTGGAAAAAATTGAAAATAATGATGCAAGATGAGCATTTAATTTTTACTCCGGAAGAACTTGCTGCATTGAAGACTATGAAAGATGTTTTACAATTTTTGATACGAAAACATAAGCCAAAAAATATTATAGTAAAGCTTTATGCATATGCCAAAAAAGCGGGCTTTGTTAAAGGAAGTGAAATCTATACCGAGAGTGTTGCAAAAAAATTACGGCTGTATGAAGAAACAATTATTGCAACAAATGCAAGCGCTCGGAAACTCATCGCTCTTCTTGATACAATCACCGCACAAAACAGAGAGATCAAGAGTGGAGATGTATCCCATGTTCGTGTATAAAAAAATTATAGGTTTGTCAATTTTGTTTTTTTATGTGGCAAACAGTGCTGCATTATATGGCGAGACAGCTAAAATCGTAACTCATCCTTTGCGCATTCTTGTTGTTGTTGGTAATTTTCCATCACCTTCTCAAGTATTTATTTTGAATATCATTACGGGACTTATTGATGCCGGACATGACGTATCGATTTTTTCTTTTCGTAAGGGTGATAAAAAAGGTGTGGTGCATCCCAACATCAAAAAATATCAGTTATTAAAACGGGTGATCTATGAAGAATTTCCTCCTGTTTTGCCTAATTATGATATTGTTTTTTGTCAGTTTGGGTATATCGGTCAAAAAGTATTTGCGATGAAACGTATCCGCAAATGGTTAAAAAAAAGAAAATTTGTTGTTTGTTTTCGTGGGGCGGATATAACAAAACGTATTCAAAAAGATCCGACAACATACGAGAAAATGCTTAACTGTGTGGATCTTGTGTTGCCTGTTTGTGATTATTTTAAACAACGACTTATCGCATTGGGATGTCATCCTGATAAAATTGTGGTGCATCATTCAGCTATTGATTGTTCACAGTTCTTTTTTAACGTTAAAGAAAAACCTGAGAATGATACGATTCATCTCATTTCTGTGTGCAGACTCGTCAAGAAAAAGGGTATCGACTACGCAATAAAAGCAATTGCCCAAGTTGTTGAGAAGCATCCTAATATTCATTTTACTATCGTTGGAGATGGTCCTGAAAGAACCTATTTAGAGTTATTAATAAGACAATTCAAATTAGAAAACAAAGTTTTATTATACGGATGGGCAAGTCAAGAAGAAATAGTCTCTCTGTTGCGAAGTGCGCATATTTTTTTACTGCCATCAAGAACAGATTCAGAAGGTAATGAAGAAGGTATAGCCAATGCTCTTAAAGAAGCAATGGCCATGGGATTAACTTCTATAGCAACATGGCATGCTGGTACACCCGAATTGATCGATGATAAGATATCTGGATTTTTAGTTCCTGAAAAAAGTCCAACTCAGTTGGCAAAGGCAATTACTTATGTAATAGAGCACCCGGAAAAATGGAAATCCATAGCATTGGCAGCGCGAAAAAAGATTGAAGATCAATTTGAAACTCGTCAATCTATTCTACAGTTGGAAAAAATATTTTATACATTAATGGGACTCAATTAAAACAAGCAGATTGTTTAATGATGGAGAAATTAATGTCAGCGGTACAAAAAATAATAATGGTATTGGCGATAATTTGTTTCAAAGAAATTACTGCCGAATTACGTCCTCTTAAAATTCTTTTTGTTGTTGCATATTTTCCAGCACCTTCTCAGCCCTATATTTTAAATATGATGACCGGTCTTATTGATAAAGGTCACGAAGTTTCTATCTTTGCTTTTCGCAGAAATGATGTGGAAGGAGATCCGAATGTAGCGCGGTATGGATTGATGGATCGAGTAATGTATGAAGAATTTCCTGCAGAGTTACCCCAATGTGATATTGTCTTTTGCCAATCAGCAACCTGGGGTAAAAAAATTCTTGAAATGGAAGCGTTGCAAGAGTGGTTACAGAATAAGAAATTGGTTATTTGTCTAAGAGGATTGGATATTACGGGAAATAAAGTTAAAAATGATCCTCATATATACGATCAATTACTGACCACAGGTGATCTATTTTTACCCGTATGTGATTATTTTAAAAGATTGATTATTCAATTAGGCTGCGATCCAAATAAGGTTGTTGTGCACCATTCTGCAATTAATGGTACACAGTTTTTTTTTAGACCCAGAAAGAAAGTATCGAGAAAGCGCGATATTATTAAATTTGTTTCTGTGTGCAGATTAGTGCAGAAAAAAGGGCTCGAATACGCAATACAAGCATTTGCAGAAATTGTTGAAAAACGCAAAAATGTTCATTTTACTATTGTTGGAAGTGGACACTTAGAATCTCGCTTAAGAAAGTTAACAGCAAGCTTGGGGATTGCAGACAAGGTTACTTTTTTTGGTTGGGGAACACAGGAACAAGTGGTTAGTATTTTAGATAAATCACATATTTTCTTACTGCCATCCATAACAGCATCAAGTGGTGATGAAGAAGGTATTGCTAATTCCCTCAAAGAAGCTATGGCAATGGGACTCATTCCTATAGGAACGAGACACGCAGGTACTCCTGAATTGATAGAGGACGGCGTGTCTGGATTTCTGGTTCCTGAGAAAGATAGCCATGCATTAGCGAAAAAAATGAGATACATTCTCAAGCATCCAGAAATATGGAAAAAGATCGGACAGGCTGCTCGGAGAAAAATTGAAAATGAATTTGAAATAAAAAAATCAGTAGAGACTCTAGAGCAGTTATTTTATGGGTTGTTTGAGTAGTTGCAATGATATTTTTGATGATGGAGAAAAGCAAGGTGGTAATAAGTAAAAAATGTATTACAGGATGGTTTATTTTCTTGTCATACCTCCTTAATGCGGTACCTGAACATCGGCCCTTAAATATAGTTTTTGTTGTTGAGTATTTTCCTGCTCCTTCGCAAACGTATGTTCTCAATATCATTACTGGTCTTATTGATAAAGGACATAATGTTTCTATTTTTGCCTTTCATGAAAATGATGCTATAGGACAGCCGATTCAGCCAAATGTAGAGAAATATTGCCTGATGAATCAGGTGACCTATGGAAAATGGCCCGATGAATTGCCAGACTATGACATTATTTTTTGTCAATCAGCGACGCTTGGTAACAAAATGCTGAAAATTAAATCTCTTGCAAAATGGCTACGCACCAGAAAACTCGTGATTGCATTACGCGGAGCAGATATAGCAAAAAATATTGTTAAAAATAATCCTAAAAATTATAAACGATTATTTGCTGAAGCAGATATTTTTTTACCTGTATGTGAATATTTCAAAGAAGTAGCGATGAAAGTTGGTTGTAGTCCGGATAAAATAATTGTCTACCATTCAGCAATTGATTGTTCGCAATTTTTCTTCAGAGAGCGAGAGATGCCAGAAGGAGAAACAGTTCAACTTGTTTCGGTTTGTCGACTTATTGAAAAAAAGGGAACTGATGTAGCAATACGGGCTATGGCACGAGTTGCTAAGAATTGCCCAAACGTTCATTTTACGATAGTTGGGCAAGGACCTTTAGAGGATTTCTTAAAACAATTGGTAAAAAAATTGAATATTTCAGATAAGGTTACTTTTTTTGGTTGGGGGACACAGGAAGATGTGGTAAAGGTATTAGATAAATCACATATTTTTTTACTGCCCTCAATAACAGCTTTGAATGGCGATAAAGAAGGTATTCCTAATGCGCTGAAAGAGGCAATGGCGATGGGACTCATCACGGTGGCAACACGCCACGCAGGAAATCCCGAATTAATTGATGATGGGATATCCGGGTTTTTAGTTGCAGAAAAAAATAGTAAAGAATTGGCGCGTAAGATTAAATATCTTATACGGCATCCAGAAATATGGAAGCCGGTGGCTTTTGCGGCGCGGAAAAAAATTGAAGATGAATTTGAGACAAAAAAATCGATCGAAGAATTAGAACAAATATTTTATGGATTATTGGATGTATAACATGATATTACTCAAAAAACTTGTGCTGGTGTTAGCAATTATATGTGTGCATACCGTAACCAGTGTGGCATCTCGTCCTTTAAATATTCTGTTTGTTGTTGCCTATTTTCCCGCACCATCACAAACTTATATTTTAAATATGATAACAGGGCTTATTGATAAAGGACACCATGTTTCTATTTTTGCATTTCGTAAAAATGAGGTGATAGGTCAACCTGATATAGAAAAATATTCCCTGATGGATTCTGTTATATATCGCACTTTTCTTGAAGAATTGCCCGAATGTGATATTGTTTTTTGTCAATCGGGAAGATTAGGCAATAAAATTATTCACATGGCTAGTCTCTCAGAGTGGCTCAAGACTAAAAAACTCGTGGTTTGTTTACGCGGTACTGATATAACGGCGAATGTTAAAATAAATCCCGATATATATAGAGAATTATTTCAGAAAGCTGCTCTTTTTTTACCCGTTTGTGATTATTTCAAACAAAGACTCCTGGCTTTAGGGTGCGATAAAAATAAAGTTATGGTGCATCATTCTGCAATTGATTGTAAGAAGTTTTTCTTTAGAAGCAGAAAAAAGATAAAAGAGGGCATAATACATTTTATATCTGTTGGTAGACTTGTTTATAAAAAAGGCTTTCGTTTTGCAATAGAAGCGATCGCTGAAATTGCAAAGGAATATGAAAATATTCATTTTACCATTATTGGTAGTGGCGAGTTGCAATCTCGTTTACAGGTGCTCGCAAAAAAATTAAATATTTTGGATAAAATTACTTTTTTCGGGTGGGGGACGCAAGAGCAAGTAGTAAGTCTTCTCGATAGATCGCATATATTTCTCTTGCCATCAATAACGTCAAGAAGAGGTGATAAAGAAGGGATAGCTAATGCGCTTAAAGAAGCCATGGCTATGGGATTGATTTCGATAGGAACATGGCATGCAGGAACACCGGAATTAATTGAAGATGGAGTTTCTGGATTTCTTGTTCCTGAAAAAGATAGTAAAGAATTGGCTAAAAAAATTAAATATATTATAGAACATCCCGAAATATGGAAGTCCATCGGACGAGCAGGGAGAAAAAAGATCGAAAATGAATTTGAAACGAAAAAATCGGTGGAAGAATTAGAACGAATATTTTATCAATTATTGGCATAAGGGGATTATTAATTAATTTTCAATTCTCTGCCCTCTGAAAAATCACATTTTTCCGGTTCTGAACAGCAATGAATCT
This sequence comes from candidate division TM6 bacterium SOIL31, assembly GCA_001468865.1. Lineage (GTDB taxonomy): Bacteria > Babelota > Babeliae > Babelales > Vermiphilaceae > SOIL31. The sequence goes on along the minus strand of LDIY01000058.1, from coordinate 4,454 downwards.
GTATACAGTTACAACCTTCACAGGTAATAGGACCTCCAAGAAATCCTCCGGCAGTTTTTATCATATTTAAGGCAATTGCTTTAGGTATGCATCCGGGGATAATGCCGCAGCAGCCACAGCTGCCCCAGCACGTGATCAATGAAAGTATTATCGATATTCCTGCACAGCCAAAACCACACCATCTCGTGCGACCTGTACAATTATAAGTTCGTTTGTCTATCATAGAGATTTCAAGATCGTCAGTAATATTCTTAGGCATTGCTTTAAGATTATCGTAATCTTTGTTGTTGCCATCGTTTCCGGTCAAATCATATCCGCGAATCACTCGATTACTTATTCCATATAACCGGTCCATATAGTGAGGATGAGCCATTTCCCATAATTGTATTCGTTGCGTTCTTGGTAATGCTAATAAATCACTACTTTCAAATGTTTTATTGCCGAGTATAAAGGGACGTAAAAAAGGATGCACTTCATGCACAAAATAATGAATAACCATATCCGCAGATTTGGTTGCAAATTTTTTTGCAACCTTTTTATCTATTTCAAATAATTTTCCGTATATAATTGCATTGACTTTGTTGGGCAGTTGCGCCATATATCCACTGTAAGTGGAAGCTTTTTTTATAAAGCGACTGTTATTCGAATTATTTCTTGTCTGTGTTTGAGATCTCAATATATCTTCTTTGAGTGGCGTACGTTCTGAATCAAATTTAGTTTGCACTTCAATTTCCATTGCTGAAAGTTGCATGCATAAGAATGCTAATGCGAAAGGTACAATTGCTTTTTTCATTATTCTCATTTTATTAAATAGACCTCATCTACATTATTAGATGAGGTCTATTTTCTACGAAATTGATCTATTTTGCAAGTCTTATCTCTGCACGCGAGTAAGGTATCTGTACCATGTTGCCGATACAATAATAACAGCGAATGCGCTTGCAACTGCTGCAACAATTGCTCCTGGATATGCGTTGAATATTCCTTGTTGCACAATAGATAAAATAACGTAACTCGCCGTTGCTAATGGAATGAGTGCGTAATTATATCGTATAACGTGATGATACAGTGCAATAAAGAGCAATCCTATACCGGTACCCGCCAGAATCCACAGTGGTACAACTTTAAGAGATGGTAAATCAATCATACTCATGCCACATAACGCAGCAATGAGAGTAAATATAATACGGTATTTTTGCCAGTGAGCTGTTGCCGTATCAATGAGCATACACAGTAATGAGAATGCTACTGTCACCCATACGTAATGCATAATCGAGCTCACCAAAGAACTTACTAACGGAACAGAATAACCAAGAACATCATAGGATGGCCAGAGTGGCATGTTTACTGCAACAAGCTTACTTGCGCAGGTCATTATTCCTGCAACCAAAAATCCTATTCCAATTCCAGCTCCCACATTGAGACCATTGTGTGCAGTGTGTCTGGTAGCGTATGACAGTGCATAAGAAGTAATCAATGCGCAAAAAGCTGATCTGATAAAACCTTGTAACGCAAATGCTGCGATGAATTGAAAAAGTTGATTGTGTAAGGGAAGACTTGTATTAAAGCTACCCACAATTGTGGCCCATCCATTTAGAATATCAATGGTGGTCAATATCAAAAATATTCCAAAACCAATTACAAATGTTCGTTTTGAGAATATAAATGTCTTCTTTTGCCGGTAGGCAATTATTGCTGCGAGCAGTAAAGAAAATACAAAAATAAGATAAAAAATCATGCGAATAATAGTGAGTGTGTTTTGTTTATTATGTTCTTTTCGTTGCCAATCTTCTGGTACATGAATCAGACGCGCCGCATCAATCACCGTATCACCTGCAATGGCAATAGCAATACGCGCTTGACCCGTTTGCAATGGATACACGGCACTGTCAGAGAAAATAAACAACCAGTTTACACGGTTAGGTAATTGTGTCTGAGTTGCAGAAATTTCAGTCAATGTTGCTGGATCAAGGTTGAATTGTTTGTGCAATGTTGTGTGCGCAATTGCACGCGCTTGTTCCTGTGAAAGTGAAGCTCCTGCTGAACTTTCAGGAAGTTGATGAGAGTATCGCAGAACGTTATTCTGTGCGATCATCACTTTGTGTTCTTCTGCGCGCTGTATGATATCGGTATCAAATTGTGCATAACGAATCGTCCAGTGAGCGGGTTCTAAATATGTACCAAGCAATTGCTGATACAATTCCTTTTTACCTTTTTTCCAAGTGAAAGTATGTTGTGCTGCAATTTGAGGAACTGTTTTATAGTGACTGAATACCAGTGGCAATGTTTTCCATGGGGCAGAAAGAGCGATATTTTTTTCTTGCAAGAATTGAGTTGATCGAGCAACAGCTTCCGTGCGATCGAGTGTCAAGGTAATGCCATCATGAGTAAAACGTGTCATGCAGCACCATGCAATAAGACCGAGTATGCCAAGCCCAATTACTATCTTTTTGCGTTCTGCAACGGGGGCTATGATTTCTGGTGTGTGAGGAGCAGTCTCTTCTTTTTCAACAACAGTCGATGGTTGCCATGCGGCGTTTCTTGCGTCATCTGATAACTTATGCCATCTTTTTGAGCGCAAGCGCGCATACACTACCACAAAGAGGGGAAATAGCGTGAGAAGAATAATGATCATTTTTTGTGACAATGCATCAGATGAACTTGAGACAAAAATAGGAAGAGAAAACCAAATCACGTCATAAGTAAAATGAGCAATAATGGTGGGTAATAAACCAAATTTCAGATACGTTGCTCCCCATATCAATGAGGGTATTAAAAGTTCTACCAAGCGTGCATACGATGGTTGCACTGGATAATTAGCATGTGCAGCACCAAAGACAATTGCTTGTACAATAAATGCAATGCCGATAAATAAATTTCTTTTACCAAAGTGCCTTCCGAGCAGCGCAGCCCCCGCAAGGGGGATTGCTCTAAACAAGCATTCTTCCATAAATCCTGCATTCAGTGATTGCACAATTGGTGCAATCCAAGGAACATAGGTCGCCAAGATATTTGGATCAAAAAGTGTTTCTGATGGAGACCACCATCCCCAATATCGAAGAGAAATAAGATAAAATCCGATAACAAAGGCAACATTAAATCCCACCATAAGATAGCCGCCAAGGGTTCTTCCAAATACTTCATAAGAAGCACTATTTTCAGACTTCCATAATGACCATAACTGTGGATGATTTCCAAATGCAGCTCGTGTTAAACCTTCTGCTACCGTAATGATGAGTGTCAGTAGGACTGTTTGCCCCAGAAGTATCATAAAAAAGGTAAGAAAGAGTTGCATGAGAAAACCATTTATTGAAAACGCGCTGTTATAACTCATCCACCAAAATGGTAATTGATTGATGGATGCAAGAGTAATTCCGACTGCAAGAATCAAAGCACAGATAGTTGATGGCTTGATGATATATAGACGTCTTCTCATCAGCCAATAAAGACCAAAAAGACATCCGAGCAAAACATAAAACAATTGCATAAAGAGTGTTGCTGCAAAGGCGATCGTGGTATTGGCTGATCGCATTTCAGCATAACGGCGGGTAAAACTTTCTGGTATCTTAACAAAATGCGTGAGTTCAGTTGTTTTATCTCCACTGACAACAATCTTCAAACGATAAAGACCTTCACCGATTTTTTCATTAATGCGTTCATACACAAAGGTGTGATCAATACGCTGACTAATCTCTTTTTTTTGAGAAGCTTCAACAAGTTTATAAGAATCTAAGTTTACGTTCCATGTCATTGCATCTTTTTCTGCAATTGCACGCGCATCTTTTTCTGATAGTTGCGCACCGGAAACATTTTCAGAGATCTTTTCAATAAAACCATATGGCTTACCATCAGGAGTGAATGCAATGGTACATTCGTTAGTTTCATGTTCTTTAAAATGACGAACGCGCCATGTATATGGCATGTACAGTTTTTCATCCATCATTGCCACGAAGGCGTCTTTACCACCAGCTTCAAGTTCCACAAATGTTTTGACGTTATGATCCGTGCTAAACATTGCAGCGTTGCGATAATCAGAGGGACCGAAATGATATTTTTCTGCAATTGTATCAGCTTGCTCAATGGCTTCTTCAAGGTTCATGCTGATATCAACATGCACAATGGGAAAAGCTTTGGGGAATAATTTAAATGCAGAATAATATAATAATGCTGAAATGATGGTTGCGCTGATCCATAGGGCGCGAGAATGAGAAATGTTTTTCATCATCGGTGAAACTCCTCCTGATGTAAGCATGCGTCTTATTATTGTTTGTCTTCCATTGTTGGTTGACAAAGATCAATCAAATTACCATAAAGATCTTTGAAAACCGCATCAATTCCCCAAAATTCTGACGTAGGTTGTTTGGTGAATTTCACGCCTTTTGATGCGAATTCAGCTGCAGTTTTATGACAATCATCAGTCAGCAAGACCAAAAGAGGAATACTTCCAGCTTGTT
>LDIY01000057.1:9872-46868 GCA_001468865.1 candidate division TM6 bacterium SOIL31 | reverse complement strand
CAGCAGAGAAAGCAGCAGCAGAGAAACTAGCAGCAGAGAAAGCAGCAGCAGAGAAATTAGCAACAGAGAAACTAGCAGCAGAGAAATTAGCAACAGAGAGACTAGCAGCAGAAACTGCACAGCCTACAATTACTACTAAAGGACCAAATCAAGCAGCAGCAAAAGATGTTACAAAGTCAGCAAAAGACGCTACAGAGTTAATCGAAGATCCTACAAAGCTAGCAAAAAAAACTACAGAGCCCACAGAAAAAACTGCGGCTGTTGTGGCTACTCCTCCGGCTCCAGACCTATCAGATCATACTAAAATAGAACCGCTACCAGCTGGTCTTACAAAACCTCAACCTACTTCTTTTAAATCCCATATCGGTAAACCATTAATGGGACTAGTTTTTATAAGTGGAATTATTGGATTACTTCATCAATTCCACTGCTTGCCGACTCATATTAGTCAAATGATTAGTGGATTTTCTGATTCGCTTGCGCAAGCAATAAGTAAATTATTATCGCCCATAACAAAAACTGCGTAAAAATAGTTTAAAAAAAGAATACGGCCATTAACTTAAGAAAATATTTTTAAGTTAATGGCCGTAATTATTTACCGCTCAAACTCTTTTTCTATTGCACTGATTTGTCTTTGTAATTGAGGATCAGCACTAAGGTGCTGTTCTATTTTTGAAATGGCATGTTTGACCGTCGTATGATTCCGATCGCCAAGATAAGCACCAATCTCGCGCAGCGATCTATTGGTGTTTTTTTTCATGATATACATTGTCACTTGTCGCGCAAGCGCAAGTTCTTTATTGCGATTTTCTGAGCGCAATTCATCTAGGGAATAAGAAAGATGTTTTGACACCGCTTTGATTACCCCTTTAAAATCAACCGATTCTTTCGCTGGACACTCATCGTGCAGAAAAACTTTTTTTACTAACGCTAATGTAATAACTTCTTTAGTCAGTTGCGCATACGCAATGACACGTATGAGAGCTCCTTCCAATTCTCGAATATTGGAAGTAATATTTGAAGCAAGAAAATGAGCAACTTCATCACTAATCACTTGTCCACTTTCTTCTGCTTTTCTTTTTAAAATAGCTGTTTTAACTTCCAAACAGGGCTGATGAATATCTGCAATCATCCCCGATGCCAAACGAGATCTCAATCTCTCTGCAATGCCATTAATATTTTGTGGAAATGTATCACTTGAAAAAACAATTTGTTTACGGGCATCGTAGAGCGAATTAAAGATATGGAAAAACGCTTCTTGCGTGGTATCTTTATTAGAAATAAATTGAATATCATCAATTAATAACACATCAACCAATTGATATTTTTTTTGAAAACGCTCTATTTTATCAAAACGAATCGCGTTAATAAATTCACTGACAAAACGATCTGCTGTTTGATAGAGCACCAACGCTTTTTGATTATGCGCTTGCACTGTATTACCAATTGCATGTAACAAATGAGTTTTACCCAAACCAGATCCACCGTAAATAAAAAGAGGATTATATAACCCTCCTGGTTTTTGAGCCACCGCACGCGCTGCAGCATACGCAAGAGAATTGCTCGGGCCAACAACAAATGTTTCAAACACATACTTTTGATTTATATAACCATACCGTTCTGATAATTTAGTACTCGCTACATCAGTATTTTTAGATCTATAGGGAATAATTTGTGCCGGACGATATGTTTTTGTGTGCGGCATTTTTACATCAGGCACGCATATTTCTAATTCTGCATTAACGTGTGGCAAATTATCTTTTTGTGATGATGTTGTTAAGAATACAACTTTAGGATCTACAACATTTAATAATCGACCAAGATGTGTTTGAAAAATATGACGATAATTTTTTTCAAGCCAATTACACACAAATGCATTAGGTGTCTGCAAATAGATCACTTTTTCCATCGCATCCCATTTGGGCATAGAAACAGCTTTGAACCATGTTTCTACAACACGGCTTCCAAGCTCTTCTCGAACAATTTTTAAAAAATCTTCCCAAATAAATTGCATCACCAATCTGTAGCCTTATAGAATTTTTTACAACAAGTATTGTAATATACAGGATGTTATAAGTCTGTATCGTACCAGCTTTTTACGTAAGCAACAATAAAAAAAGGATTTTTCGTACAAAATGAGGATTAAAATTGCAGTATAGATAAAATTCCATTGCAGATACCATGCGCAATAGAATTTTGATAATGAGTATCATGTAACAACAAAGATTCTTTTGGATGAGAGAGAAAGCCAACTTCAATCAATATGGCGGGTTCTTGCGCACCAAGAAGCACTTGCGAAACTGAATGTTTCACTTTTCGATCAATTCGATCAATTGTCACATCATGAAATGACGATACGGAATTACACACAGAACTCTGTACCGATTGTGCTAACTGATAAGATAACGCCGCACGCTGATTTATAATATTTGCTATGCATGCATCCTGCGAGCTTGTTAAACAAGAAAAATTTTTTTTTAACAATGCGGGTTGCATACAAAATGTCTCAATACCAATTGCACGAGGATTAGCAGCATAATTTGCATGAATAGAAACAAACAAATCCGCGTTGTTATCATTTGCATAGGCTGTTCGCTCATCAAGTTGCATATCACAATCATTGGTGCGCGTCAGCAACACCGAACATCCTTTTTGTTTCAACAAACTCCCCACTGCTGTTCCTATTGCCAAGCACACCTGCTTTTCTTGAATACCTCCGCATCCAATTGCCCCAGAATCGGAACCGCCATGACCTGCGTCAATTACAATATTTGGTTTTTTATCTTTATGCCCCGTCTTCGCTGAAGCTCCGTCGGGTTGCCACCACAGCGTACGCAAAACAGGTTGGTTATTGTTATTCTGAATGCTGGTTAAAACATTTTTATTATACAACCGAAAGACAATCCCTTTTTGAAGCCCTATCGAATCAAATGTTTCATAACCCAATGAACATTGTGCAGGATCAAAATTAAAGGCTAATTTAACTCCTTTAGTGGGCTTGATGACGGGTGTAATGGCAACTGAATATCCATTATGCTGATTGCTAATGCGCTTTATCATCGCTTCACACTCGCCTTGAGCGATTGAAACATCAGGAAAAAAGAAAGTTATGGTATGAGCATTCGTATTTTTATTCTTTATTTCTTGCACCTGCGGATCGCGCGAAAAATAAAAAGAAATGTTTGCCCGTTCAAGATATCCTGGCTCATTAGTTATATGATGATACGCTTTATTAAGTTCGATAGCATGTCCGAACGAATTGAATGCATATAACACACTAACTATCACAAAAAGTGGTATTAAAAAGTTTTCTATTATTTTACTCATGTCAGGTCCCCTATTTTTTTAACCCAATCCTTCATTTCATTACGCATTGGGTGCCCTAATAAAGATAATATTCTGTATCTCTTATTATCTTCTCCCCTGACACAAGAATAGCAATTGCAATATCAAATAGTCAATAATGCAAATTATAAAAAGAATTTAATTTTTAATTTATGAAATACAGCAAAGATTATGAAACAACATAAGAAAGACGATGAGAAGACTCCCAAGCCCGTAAAAAATCAGCTAAAGGATAGCGTTTAAAGACATTTTGATGCTCTTCTGCTGCTGGATCATGGCATAAAACCGATCGCGTATCAGCATCCCATCCAACAATAACCATCAGATGCCCGTGGGGAAAAGATTTTAATGCACCCGGTAAATTACCTCGCACACTCACAATAACCGGCATACCATTAGTCAATTGATGATATAAATCAGCAAATGAATTCATACGTCTGACTGAAAAATTTATTTTACCGCCACAACATTCAAAGGCATGCGCCACGTTGCACGGCCAACTACCATATGCATTGAGACCAGAATCAAACGCACGAACGGCAAAATCAAGCGGATCATGATCAATCCCTGTCAAATAATCCACGAGCATGGTACAAGAAGTGGTTGAGCAGATGCGGCCTTTATCTTCATGATCAAGGGCCATTTGTGCAATCAACGGCAAACCTTCGATATAAACTGATTTGAAAGAACGATCAATAGTATTCAATTGCTCAAGCTTAAAAAGATTAAAATCAGAAAGTGCCACCGAAAGATTATGTATCAAAGATAAAGATGCATTTTGATGGGGGATAACTTTTATGCGAAATGCATCAGCAAGCTTTTTATCATCTGTTTCAAGGCGAACATGCACAAACTGGCAGAATCCATCGCTTTTACTCATGTATGACCGTTGCATCTGAGCACCCCAATCAACCATATGATGCCATACCCCCCATTTTTTGGTGACGACATTGCGCACTTGGACGTAAAAAGAAAAATGGCCATCTTCAGGCCGCAGCGCATTCCAGGAAAAAACAAGCTGTGTAAAAGGTTTTATTTTTTCTTTTTCAACAATCAATGCTTTTTTATTGCCATTCGTGACACGAGCGATCTCGTTATACTGCGTGCGATAAAACCACGTCCATTCTGCAACGTCGTTGCCTCCACAAAGCAATATCGGCCATACCATCACTGCAAGCATCAATTTTTTAATCATTTCAAATCCTTTACTACCTTTTTCTTGGTGCATAACCATCATAACACTCAATTAATAAAATTATCAATATTTCTAAATGAAATAAAATTCAATTGCAAAACCATGGCTAAAAAGAATGCCACTTGCGTAAACTAAAGTATGAACACCGTATACATAAGGAATCTTATGAAAAGAATCTATGTTATCCCCATTTTTTATATAATTTTTATATCTTATTTTATTGCTGCATCACAAAAAGCAGTTATCTGCGTACCTATTGCAGATTTAATTGGTCAACAAATCACCACACTCATTCCTGATATTTCAGCAGAAAAAGCGTATGCAACCATAGCACATTGCGCAGGAGAGATAAAGTCTTCTATCGCCTGCCCTCGGCTTCATCAGCTTTTATATAATGATATAGTTGAAGTTATCACCACTTCAAGCGAGGAAGCATGCATTCGTATCCCACAGACATATTATGTTACTCCATCCTCTTGCCAACCACAAAACTGCTATTGGACGCTCAAAAAAAATATCATGCTTCTTGATGATCTTGCCAACAACAATATCATCGCATCTCACCTACCAGATCCTATCAACTTTGCTGATACCAATCATTGCGCCCTTAATCATACTGACGTTATTACTCTTATTGAACCATTTCATGATTCCACACTTAATCTCACCTTTTCGGTCGGGACACGTTTTATAAAAAAACCAGGAGCACAAAAAAGAAGAGCTTCCAAAATAGAAGCTTTTGCTCTTGATTTCTTACGTATGAAAGAACATATCATCAAAATTCCTCGTCATAAGTGTGTTGTTTATAGTTGCACGAAAACACCCAAAGAGCGCATTGCAGATTATGTTACTCTTTTACAGAAATGGGCCCACACAAAAAACGGTTCCATTGCCTATGTCTGGGGAGGAACCAGCTTTACCAAAACAACGAACGGCGCTTTTAAAGAAATCACTAAAACGGGACACAACGGCGATTATTCATTTTATGAATATGAAAAAGATACGCAATCTCCAAAAAACGGCTTTGATTGTTCAGGCGCTATTCTGCGCGCAGCGCAAATATCGGGTATTCCTTATTTTTGTAAAAATACCACGACCATTGGGCAATGCCTTGCTTCGCTCATAAAAGAACAAACACTCCAAAACGGTGATCTTATTTTAATTAAAGGACACGTCATGGTTGTCTCTGATATCAATAAAAATCTTTTGATTGAAGCACGAGCATATGCACATGGCTATGGCAAATTGCATGAAATTCCATTGCGTGAAGTTTTTGATGGCATTGAAACCTATAAAGATTTATGCGACGCATACTTTGAAAAAAAAGTTGTTAAAAGAAAAGACAAACACGGAAATATCCGCGATACATTTAGTAATGTACAGTTGTTTTCCATGCGGATAGTTAAACCTGCCTCATAACACTATCTTTTTATGCATCAGATAAAATATCTTTTGAAAAACCGCATACAAATCAAAGGAATATTGATATGGGATTCACGATAAAAAAAGATGATAATGAGATCAAAGAATTTGATATTGAACAATTTCGCAGATCAATAACACGACCTGGCACTTCACCTGCACTCATTGAAGAACTGGTCAAATACGCTCAAGAAAATAAATCACAATTTAAAACTTCAGACGATATATTCGGCTATACGTTTGAGTTATTGAAACAAAAAGAGCCGCAAGCGGCAATCAAATATAATCTTAAAAGAGCAATACTTGAATTAGGCCCAACAGGATTTCCATTTGAGAAGTTTGTAGCTGAGATATTTAAGGCCCAAGGATATGAAACGCAAACTAATCAAATTGTTAAAGGTTGGTGCGTTGACCATGAAATCGATCTTATTGCAACGAAAGGCAATGACCAATTTATGGTTGAATGCAAATTTCATAATGAACTCTATGAAAGATCTCATGTTCAAGTTCCTTTGTATACTGAAGCACGATATCATGATATAAAAAAAACATGGAAACCCGATAGCCCACACCACAAACTAACCCACACCTGGATTGTAACTAATACATCTTTTACGTATGAAGCGCTTAAATATAGTAATTGCGTAGGCATCACGTTAACAAGTTGGGATTATCCAAAAACTGAAAATTTAGCACATCTGATTGTAAAGTATAATCTGTATCCCGTTACCGCCCTTACCTCACTGACTCACGCACAAAAATTATCATGCATTCAAGAAGGGTTTATGTTGGCTAAAGATGTGGAAAAAAATATTCCCGTTCTGAAAAAAATTGGTTTGAATGATCTGGAAATTCAAAAGATTTTAGAGCATTGCACCTTTGCGTGCGGTATGGGTGAGAAGTAATTTGGTATACCCAATCCTTCTAAGCTTTTTGAGCTAAAGGACAAGCAGGATTTTGAACCTGTGGCCTGCAGATTAGGAATCTATTTGAGCCCATTTACACTTTGCTGCAATGGGCCCCTAAAAGAAAAATCTTAAGAGAGAATTTGTAAATTTTGTGGCCTGCCATACGTCCTTCGACAAGCTCAGGATGAGCGGTGGCGAAGTATGGCGCGCCTGACAGGATTTGAACCTGTGGCCTGCAGATTAGGAATCTACCGCTCTATCCGACTGAGCTACAGGCGCTCATAAATTCATTATGATACCTATAAGAGAACTGGCCTGTCATACGGAACTTTATGCGAATCGACTTTTATCTTTATAGCCCAGCCGTCGCTAAAGCTATGGCGGGCAGCTTTCGCCCCTTGTTAACCATCTTTGCATAAATTTTCTATATCAAAGTCATTTAAAAAGAATGGCCGTGCCAGCTGAAGCCTTGGCGAAAGCTGGCGCGCCTGGCAGGATTCGAACCTGCGACCTACTGATTCGAAGTCAGGCGCTCTATCCGACTGAGCTACAGGCGCATCACACTTATTTCATCAAATTTTTATTTCATATTTTTCTACTAAACTTTTCTTTCTTTCTTGAGCGGGGTCCCCATTGCAGTTTACGGAGATGGGGCAAAAGTCAGGCGCTTTATCCGACTGAGCTACGAGCGCAAATATCTTTTTTTATGGTATCGAATATACCAGAAAAAAGCCGATTTGACCAGCAAATCAGCTTTTATATTCTTACTCTTTTAGAAGAGATAGTTGCTTTTCTTCTTCGATTTTTTTTCTTAGCTCATTCACTTCACTTTTAAGCTCTTTTTCCTGAATACCAAAATTGATAAGATCTTCTTGTTCTTCTAAGAATTTCTTCTTATTGTGTTCTATAGTATTCTTTGCATGTGCTTCATTTCTTTTATGCTCTTCAGCCAGAGATGATGAGCACATTCTTACAAAAGCAAGCCAGGAGGAATTTTGTAACCTATCGACTTCTTTTTGTAAATCCTGATTCTCATTGGCATAATGAACAATACGCAATGCACAGTTATTTTTATCCTCTTTCACGTCCACTAGCTGACGCTCTTTCGAACGCAGATTTGTCTCCCATACTCCCAACTGTAGTGAACTAACAGCTCTTACCCTGCAAGGAGATTGCTGTCCTATCCGCCTTAATGCAAACATCGCCTGAGCGTCTACCGCCGTAGCAGCACAAATAGCTGTCATAATGATCATTTTTTTCATATTAAACCCTTCAATAATACCGTATAATAGGCCCCTTTGACCATTCTAATTGTATGTGATATTTTAAAATTGTATAGAAAATAATAAGCCTAAGGGGGGTTTACTATGCATTATTCAGCATTTTCTCGCTTGCGAGATATTTTATTACTTTGCGCATTATTTTTCTTAGTAAAAATTGCCATTGAAAGAACAACGTCTTTTTTGAATGACCATCAAAAATCGATTGTTCATGAGCTTGATCGTACCTTCCTGGACCAACTTTATACTGCACAACGTCAAGTACATTTTCTTCAGGAACACATGGTGCACAGTGATAAAATTGCTCACGCACTGACTGATATAAAAGATCGCTTAAACGTTATTGAAGAACAGTATAAAACTAATTCTCCAGGAGTCATGCTCTTGGGGCCAATTGGTTCAGCTGCAATTGTCACCAAAGAAGAAAAATTACAACAAAAATTATTAACAGCCGTGAATGATGTGAGCAGAATTCTGCATATCATTAACGATAATCAAAATCAGTTCATACGAGCAGAAACAATTAATATCGCTCTTGATAATAACAAACAATTCCTTACCAAAATAACCGTGTAACATTACACGGTTATTTTTTTGTATCATACTTGTAAGAAGGATCTATATAAATTTTATCATTGGAAACGGTGATACCACGCGCTTTCTTTATATAAACTATACTGAATCTCTCGTTACTGACTTTTCCACCAAATGTGCCTTTTCTATAATCCCCACCTTGAGAAAGTTGATATTCGATCGGTTCATTACGAAAATTATTTAATTCATTTTCCGGAATCGGTTGACGACCTTGGCGGATCATTTCTTTTGGCAGATCCTTATTTTCCATCGCACTATTTAATTGAAAAATCATCAAAGATAGCATCATTACTCTCAAAAACATACCTCAACCCTTTTTCCAAAATCTTTGCTTTAAATAATTTAATTTAGTTTTCATGGATAATTTCATTTTTCCCCACCAGGAAAGTTGTGAAGATTTAATCTTTTTCCCCCTATCAACGATTGTCATTTTATCAACATTCTTTTTGATATATGGATTGATCTGTGGATTTTGTAATTCGCAAATAGTTGAACAACATGCTGCAGCCGGATCACCTGACGCAGTCAACATCCCTGCCCAATATTCATTACCCGGATATGCATTACCATCCCACGCATACATTGCAACCAATAATTTACCTGCATCGTTACCGGTCAATTTATCAGCAGGATTTCTCTCCGAAAAATGAACCGTTATATTTTTTAATTTCCCACCATCAGCAACACCAGCAATTTTTTGTGCAGTTGCAGGAAACCAACTAAAATCGATATCACTGATAGCAGATAAATTATTATCGTTAATCATATCCGCATATACTTCTAGCATCAACGGTGCTTGTCGCTCATCAATTTTCCACTCACCAAGTCCAAGTCCAACAACATGTACATACGCTTTTTTATTTTGTTCAGCAGCGCGCTTATGTGCGTCCACTAAAAAAGGTTCTACAACAAAACGAATACGTTTTTTATAAACATCTTTATTGAAATACGATATATGGCTTAATAAAACATATTTTCCTGAATTATCTTTCCGCGCTTCAGCAAACGTAGGAAATTTTTCTCCATATAAATCTGACCACAGAGCAAGCAATCCCGGATAAGTTGCATTCAATCCATATCCGCGTTCTGCTGTGGTTTGCTGCTGCGTGATGATCATATGTTGCCATTCCATGTAGCCGGGTTTTTCAAAACGCGCACCAACAAGGCCTGCGTATATCCCTTCTTTTTCATACGATCCATCGGGCCCTTTGTTACCCTTATTATCACGAGCACCATTATTGATAAAATAGGTCGGTACTGTTATACCAACCAAAGCAGCCACAGCCATCTCATCATATGAAAGATAATCTTTTAAAATTAATGGTGCTTGCTCTAAATCTGTTCCTATTTTTTCAAATCCGCCCTGCCCCTGCAGTTTACCTGCCAATAAGTACTGATCTGATCCTGTCATAAACATTAAAGGGCGTTGTGTTAAAAGACGCATTATAAATTGTTGCACGGACATATCTTTATATAATGCTTTTTCTACATTGGTTCCGTTATTTTTTTTATAGTGTAAAAATTGTGCAATGAAAGATTGTACTTCGGAATGTATCAATGGATAAGCGCTTTGCGCATGCTCCACTATTTTTTGCTGCATTGCAGAATTGTTTCCTGCAATTTCTGCAATTCTATTATTTTTGGTGGGGAATTTGCCAATAACTTTATCAAATATATTTGATTCATTTACTAAATTTACAAATTCATTATTGCTTGGTTTGGGCGATTGTACCACATTTTTTTGGAGAGAAGCTTGAGTAACAAAAGGCTTTTTCACGGGAGCTTTAGTATTTCTACGCTTGGCAACTATGCATGATATACTGAGCAAACCAAATATAAGTACAACAATCAACCCAACTATTCTTCTGTTTAACAAATACATCGGATTACTCCATTTCTTATTATCATGTTTTCCGCACAAAATAAGCCAAAAACTCTTTGTTGCCTTTTGCACCTTGAATCGGTGAATCAATAACACCCATACATTCAAATCCGTATTTTTTGATTCCATCCACCGTAACATCAACTATTGTTTGGCGAATACTATCATCACGCACAATGCCACCTGCTCCAATTTCATGTTTGCTTGCTTCAAATTGCGGTTTAATGAGTACAATTAATGCCCCATCTTTTTTCAAAACTTTACACACCGTTGGCATTACTTTTAACACAGAGATAAAAGATAAATCAAGTGTCACCAAATCAACCAATTCACCCACCGTTTCTAGGATTCTGAGATTTGTTTTTTCTAATAAAACAAGACGTTCATCGGTGCGAATTTTTTCATGCACATCGCCATACCCAACATCAACCCCATAGACCTTTTTTGCACCGCGCTGGAGCAAGCAATCAGTAAACCCCCCCGTTGAAATACCTGCATCGAGAATTACTAACCCCGTAACATCTATCTTAAACTCATCAAGTGCTTTTTCTAATTTTAAGCCCGCACGGCTTACAAATTTTTGTTCCTCAATGGTATAGGTAATCTTTGCATCTTCTGCTACTTGAGTTCCTGGTTTGATGATTTTTTCACCATCAACAAAAACTTTTCCCTGCATAATCCAGCTTTGGATATGTTTTTCATCATAATCTGGTAATAATTCATGTAGTGCAATATCAAGACGTCTTTTTATTTTTGCCATGGTGCCCCTTATTAAACTCGTGCTCTCAAAACAAAATGGTATGAATTACTCCATACCATTTTATATCTACTATAAAATTACGTCATTAATATACTTAATTACAGTGCCGGAGGCGTTGGAACTCCCAAAATTTGAGCTGCAACAAGTCCAATAACATATGCACCAAGTGCTGTATTACCACTCGTGATTGGATTTTCAACACTCGCGTCTGCAATCATCAGTCTTTTCACGCCAAACACATTAAGATTACCATCAACTACACCGTTTGATATATCAGTACCCATACGTGCTGTTCCTACAATATGAGACGAGACTGTTAACGCTGATGCATTTAATGCTGCTGCAAATAACCCTTCATCACCGAGTATATATTGCAATGGAGAAGGATAAAGAACAACTTCTCCAGCAGCTGCAGCTATTGCTTGAACTATCTTATAGAATGAAACAGTAATATATGCATCACTGCCTACATCAGTAAATGAACCATCAGAATACATATTTAAATTAACCTTAGCTGGTATTAATGGATCAGCAGAAACAATCTGTACTGATCCACGGCTGCGAGGTTGCAACATAAATGCAATCATTTGCACTATACCAGGAGCAACATCAAGACCTGCAATTTGTACACGTCGTACACCATCAGCTGGCATATAAGGTTGCATATCAATAAATGAAGCTATTTGACGCCCAGGAAGCGTTCCATCCGTCACAATTGCTGATGGACCGTATTGATTTTGTAAATTTTGACCAACCTGAGGACTATCAACAATAACATCTATTCCTAAATTCTGCAGTTCTTGTGCTGGTCCTACACCCGATAGCATTAATAATTTTGGTGTATTGATTGAACCTGCACACAGAATAACTTTTCGACGAGCATATGCAGTTCTTACTTGTTCGCTTGGGTTTCCTTCACGTTTAATCAAATACTGAACACCGGTGGCATTATTGCATCTATCAAACAAAATGCGGGTGGCAACAGCATTACCCTTTACACGAACTTGTCGTCCATTCAAGCCACGACCTTGTTCATCCATTATTTCGCCGATGGTCATAAATTCATACGCAGAAAAACTTCGGCGACTATCATCTCCTGCGGTCACAAATTGTTGCACCGCAGCAGTGCCTATATCACCCAATGTTGCATCATTATAATCTGAAATAAAGGGCGCTCCCGTTACTTCTGCTACAGCCTGTGCAAATGAATTTTGATCAATAGGAGGATTTTGAGTAATTGCAATCGGTCCCATAAATCCACGTTGGGTTGGATTTGGTATGGTATCGTCCGGAGTATATGTTTCAAGTGCTTTCATCAAAGGCAACACGTTCGGATAAAACCATTGTGGATTGTTAGAATTTAATCCCCATTGATTGTAATTGGAAGGAACTCCGCGCACTGCTTGTAAATAATTATGAGCTGCTCCTCCGCCCCATTCTCTTCCTTCAGAATAGACAATTGCTGTTAATGAATTAGGAACAGGTACCGGATAGGTCGCGGCAAATGCCGGATCAAAGGTAATTTTTATTAAATCATCGAAATGCTCAAATATATCAGGATCAAGCGTTGCAGCATCTTGCATATTGTTGGGACCCGCTTCTAACACTAAAACACTGGTAGAAAAATCATCAGAAAGTTTCCGTGCAAGAATTGCACCCGCTGCACCAAAACCAACAATAATATAATCAAACGTTCGTTGATTACCTTTATATGGTCTAGAATTTACGCATGGTTTGCATTTTGCAATGCTTTCCACTGGAATCATCAGTGCTAATGCAAGCAAGAGCGAACTCGAAAATTGTATTTTCATACACATCCTTTTTTTGTGAAAACAGTAATATACGAGGGAATCTTACTCACACTTTGTCACTAAAGTCAATACACCTCAAACTAAAAAATAACAGAAAATCCAGCATATATAGCAAATTTCTTGTTAAGCCAATCGAATTTTTTCATTATAAATGCCTTTTTAACGGACGCCCGACAAAACCCCAATTTCAATTCTTTCCATTGGGGACCCCATCTGAAGAGAATCGCAAGATGGGATTAAAGGACATACCGCAAAGCGAAAGTTGGGCTATAGTCTTGCAAAAATAAATCCCCTTATATTAAGGTAACAAACACCATTTAAAAATTTATTTTTAATAAAACAAGGACATCGTATGCAAAATGTGCGCTACCTTATTTTACTCCTCTTTCTTTCAACACCTGAACAAATAAAACCAGAATATACCTATATTAAATCATTAGACGATGTCACGCTTGCAGACTTGCCTCTTGTGGGAGGGAAAAATGCTTCTCTTGGTCAGATGATTAACGCATTGAGCGCGGAAGGAATTAGAGTTCCCCACGGCTTTGCTGTTACGGTAAATGGATATGCACGCTATATTGCCTATAATAATTTCGCCCCCCAAATTGCTGCATTAATCAATCAAATAAGCGATACTAATGATTTAAAAAATCTCAAAAAAATTAGCACAGAAATTCGGGAACTCATTGAAAATGGAGAAATTCCGGAAGATTTATCAGATGAAATTGAGCAAGCGTATCAAGAACTTTCGCTACAATATAATGAAATTGCGTGCGATGCGGCAGTGCGATCATCTGCAACTGCCGAAGATTTACCAGATGCTTCTTTTGCCGGACAACAAGACACGTATCTGCACGTACAAGGAATAGAAGATATTCTTTTTTATTACAAAAAATGTCTCGCTTCACTTTTTACCGAACGTGCTATTGCCTATCGTAAAGAACAAGGGTTTGATCAAGAAGATATTGCATTATCAGTAGGCGTTCAAAAAATGGTCCGTTCAGACCTTGCCTGCGCAGGAGTTGCATTTTCACTTGATACAGAAAGTGGATTTAGAGATGCCATCATTATCAATGGGTCTTATGGACTTGGGGAATCAATTGTACAAGGTGCGGTAACTCCTGATGAATATATTGTATACAAACAAACATTATCACAGGGTTTTGCACCAATCATCAAAAAACAACTGGGACAAAAATCCACCAAAATTATTTACGGCAATAATAGAGTCCCTCTTACTGAAACCGTTTCAGTATCATCAGAAGACCAAGCACATTATTGTCTGAGCAATGAAGACGTGCTTGAATTATCGCGCATGGTGATGATAATTGAAAATCACTATGCACAACAGTATAAAAAACGTAACCGCAATGTAACTGCTATGGACATCGAATGGGCAAAAGATGGTATTGATGGCAAATTATACATTGTTCAAGCTCGACCTGAAACGGTACACACCAGCGGTCAACAAAATACATTAAAGCTTTATACCTTACAGCCAGATCAGTCAAACGTTTCTGATACTCTCTTGGTGAAAGGAATTAGTGTTGGGCAACAGATTGTGCACGGCACTGCACGCATTATTAATGACCTTGAGGATATTGAACAGATTAACGCAACCGATATTATTATCACCGATATGACAAACCCTGATTGGGTTCCTGCGATGAAACAAGCGGCCGGAATTATCACCAATCAAGGAGGCAGAACGTGCCATGCAGCAATTGTTAGCAGAGAACTTGGTATTCCTGCAATTGTAGGCACTCAAGATGCTACAGAAAAAATAATGCAGGGACAACCTCTTACGCTGGATTGTAGCAATGGTGCCGTAGGACTTGTATATGATGGACTTATTCCTTTTACGGTAACAACGCTCCAATTGGATAACATTGGCACACCTCCCGTACCTATTATGGTTAACATTGCAGATCCTGATAGTGCATTCAAAACATCAATGTTGCCCACATCAGGAATTGGTTTGGTTCGTTTAGAATTTATTATAACGAACGCTCTCAAAATACATCCCATGGCATTATTGTATCCTGAAATAATTACCGATCCTGATATAAGAGAAAAAATTGAATCAATCACTGCAGCCTATCCGAGCAAAATAGAATTTTTTGTTGAACAGCTTGCGTGCGCGGTGGGCATGATGGCAGCGGCATTTTATCCGCGTCCAATTATTGTTCGTTTTTCCGATTTTAAGAGTAACGAATATTATAATTTGATTGGCGGTTCTTATTTTGAACCCATTGAAGAAAATCCTATGATCGGTTTTCGTGGTGCATCTCGGTATTACCATGAACGATATAAAGAGGCATTTGCGCTTGAGTGCCAAGCAATGAAAATAGTACGTGAAAGAATGGGATTAACAAATGTTAAACTCATGATTCCTTTTGTGCGCACGCTTACTGAAGCACAAAACGTGATTGAACAAATGCATCTGAATGGCTTAGATCGCGGGGTAAATGGATTAGAAGTTATTATGATGTGCGAATTGCCATCAAACGTTATGCTCATCAAAGAATTTAGTCAGTATTTTGATGGATTTTCAATTGGGTCTAATGATCTTACGCAAACAACACTTGGTATTGATCGCGATTCTGCGCTCATTAGTCCCATTTTCAATGAACGGGATCCAGCAGTAATAAAAATGCTTACGAAAGCGATACAAGAAGCAAATGAAGTTGGTGCATATATTGGCATTTGTGGACAAGCGCCATCTGACTTTCCTGACCTTGCACAGTATTTAATGGATATTGGAATCAATTCCGTCTCACTCACTCCCGATACTGTTATTCCATTCCTTATGCGTTACACACAATAAACGCCCTCACTCTTTTCTTATCAAACAAAACAAGCCCTGCAAATATGCAGGGCTTGTATCTTTAACCCAATCTTTATTATTTTAAGCTATTTCAAAATCTTGCTCTGGCGAACTTTCTTCTGAAGCCTCATCTAAACTACTATATGAATTTACTTCTGAGCTTTCTTCTGAAATTTTCTTGTAACCATCTTCTAGGCTTCCTTCGGAATTTTCATTAGAAATTACTGGCAAACTCGCTTCCCCAACTTGTTCTGTTTCCATTGAATGACCAACAGTAACAGGAACAATTTCATATAATTGTCTCCAATCCTCCTTTAATCCAAATATTTTTGCTTTTTCTGAATCATCAGGATAGGTTTTCACGTTATGAAGTTGCTCGACAATAATAACTTTAGTGCCTTTTCTATTAAAACCAATCGTGAGACGCTCACACACATTAGGCACAACAAAATCTGATCTGACATAAGACTTTTGCCGATCTCGTGTAATAAGATTTTCTATGAGCAGTTTTCTGACATCGTTATTCTTTTTGGATCGATAAATCAGTGCAACCAAATTGGCAGCAGAAAAAAAGGCAATATTTTCATATCTTTTTTTACTCAAAAAATACTCACCTATTTTTTCATTAGTAGGTGTATCGATAAAAATCAATAAAGGATTTTTTAACGGCTCTTGGTTAAAACTATTTGCATGCACACAATGTAACAATGCTAAGATTGTTTTATCAAGAGTCCAAGCATCATACGTTGTTGCTGTTGCGACGGAGTTCATCTCGAAAGGAATCATAGAATAATATTTATTTTTGACAGTTTTATGATGATGATTTCTTACACGCTCAATAAAATGAATTGTTTTAGTATCTTCTAAATTTTCTACTACATTCCTCTCTTCATCACACATTTTATCAAGATCAACGGCACGCGCAACAGTAACAGGAACAATTTGATATAATTGTCTCCATATTTCTCTACCATCGCTATAAGTCTCAATTTTATGAAGCTTCTCACAAATAAGTACTCTCGTACCATCTTTGTCAAACCCAATAGTAAGACGGTTACGCTTATTGGGCAGGACAAAGTGCTGAGGAATATAAGACTTCTGCTCACGATTCTTATTCATTTTTTTTACAATTAATTCTCTTAAACTGTCTTTTCCGCACACCATCGCTACAAGATTTGTTTGGGGAAAATAGGCAATACTTTCACATCCTTCTGATAATAATGCGTTTTCTACATGATAATTTCTTACTCGTTCAATAAAATGAGTAACTGCTTCCCGCCTATAATAACGCCCATTATCTGCATATCCTCCTCTTTTTTCTTCGAGCTCCATTCCCCTCAATGGACACAGCGTTATCGCTGCAGATACTAACACAATAAATTTTTGTGTACTCATAAAAACGGCTCCTTTTTGTTTTTAGGGATAACATTGCGCGGTCACTATACACCGCTTTAAAAATAATTTCTATTTTTTGAGAAATATTTTTCATTCAAAAAAAAAGACTTTTATGAATCGTATCAAATATTACTAATCTCTCATTTCAACATCAGGCTTTCCTTCAGTACAACAGACTTTTTCAGTTGTATCGCAAGATGTAAGACATACTGCCGGTACACTCATAACACCGTAAGACGCTAATAGTGTCATAACTCCACAATATACGTTTTTTACGGCCAAGGAAAACGCAGTATTTCCCATACAATCAGCAGCGTTGAGATCAGCACCATACCTTATCAGCAATCTCAGTATATCCTCCTTGCCAACATAAGCGGCTAACATGGCAAACGTTCCTTCGTCAGGAAAACGAATATTCACATCTATTCCCTCTTGCAGCAATAATTCTACTAATTCTGATTTTCCCGTATGTATAGCTGCACAAGTAACAGCTATGCCAAGATCAGGATCATTTTTCACGGAAACTCCCATTGCTAAAATACTTTTTGCTACGCGGAGATCCTCATTTTCCCAGAGTAATTCCTCACGCTTCCACTGTGCTGCCTCAATTAACAAATGCCTTAAAGACTGATAAGCTTCAGGATTTTGCGTAATATAATTCTTTCCATATTCAAGAGCAGGACCGGTGCCTAAAAAAGCTGCTATCAACGCGGGTGAACTAAATTCTCGTGCTGCTATTTCAATTAATTCTTTTGTACCCTTGTAATCACAAAGAACAGGTGCCCAGTGCAGTGGATTTTCATCACATACACGTTTTATTTCAGGAATAACTTCTTCAAAAGTTGCATACTTTTTCATCAATGGTTGCAATATTTCTTTGTGCGCGGGAGAAAGCGTTAATCCTTGGGATTGCAGAGCACACCACAAAGGATTAATGAACATTATATTCAGTATGCAGACTATAGTATAAGATAATTTCATCGCTTTATTCTTTTAAAAAGTTAATTGTGTGTGGATATTTAATGTGATCTTCCTGCACTTGCAAGCCGCAGCACTTCTTTGGAAGTTTCTGATAATTGATAACGATAATCACGAGCAAGCCGCTGTTCTTCTTCAATTACCTTGCGCATTTCAAGTACCACAAAAATGGTCTCTGCTGCACGCGTCATATTATCAGCAGCAGAAATGGTCAGATATTCTTGCGTTGCACTATCTTTTATCACTTTCCGAAACTCCGTGAGTGTTTTTATTTTGGTGCCATTAATTTCATGCAGTGTTGCACCAAGTGGCATATTACGCCCACGATACAATTGTGAATCAGGAAACACGTGCGTAATAATAAGGACTGGTTCTGATTGATATTTTAATTCAGCATATTTACGCAATCCCGGTGCATGATCGCCCAGCATACGCACATGATTAACATTCAATTCTTGCACCACCATGCCACCGAAAATTTCATAATCAATTGTTTCATAGCCGGGATAAATGATTCGAATCGCTTGCGGTTCTGCTAAACTGAATGTCACGGTAAATACTTTTTTTTGCCCTTTACGAAACACTACAATGCTCACGCTATCACCAATAGATAAGCGAAGCGGATAATCAACAATAGATATTTTATCTTCGCTCCATGGCACACTCATATCACCATACATATCAACCGGATGACCATTAATTTCATAGATCATATCTCCCTTCATGATACCCGCCTTTTCAAGGGGACTTCCCGGAATGGTTTCAATCACATAGCACCCACCAGGTAATGGATTACCTAAAAATTTGGTTAAACTTTCGGTGCTATTATTAAACCGCACACCTAAAAATGGTTTTCTCAAAATTTTTATTTCATATAAATCATTCAAAATTGTTTTTAATGTATTCACCGGAATTGCATAGCCAACATTTTGCGCTTCAGTAACTCCTGATGAATTAATACCAATAACTTCCCCACGCACATTCAACAAAGGCCCACCGGAACTTCCCGGATTAATGGGCGCACTCATTTGAATTAAATGATGTTCATGACCACTGATAATACCATTGGTGCTTTTGAATGATTGTTGACCGAGCGGATACCCGAGGGCCAACACTTCATCAGAACGCCTCACTAAATCAGAATCACCGAGTGGTAAATAAGGAATACCACCTAATTCTTTGGTAATCAGATCACGGCTTTCATCGGTGATACGCAGCAATGCTAAATCACGTTCAAAACTGATTCCCACCACTTCTATATCAATAATACGTTTACCTAAAGAGGGAATCTGTCCCCACACCGATTTTGCAGAATTGATCACGTGAGCATTGGTGATCAGATATCCTTGATCATTAATAAAAAAACCGCTTCCACAGGCGGTACCCTGCTGCGGTGTTTTATATGGTTCTAAAAGATCAATTGAAGAGATTTGTACAAAAAGTTGTAATACCGTATCGCGAACGCGATCTTGAACGGGTCGCCATAGTTGTGCACTTGAAACAACTGTTTCTACTACGTGTCCATTTGACTGATTTATCGGAGGAAAAACTATTTTTTGCTGCGATTGCTCCCACTGATTTTCTAATCTCATTTGATTGCGATGAAGATAAAATATAAAAATACCAAAAAAAAGAATGATTCCACACAATATGCTTACTACAACGCTATTTTTGACTGACATGCGATGCGACCTTTTTTTTAATCGAATGTATTACATGATTTAGAGTGTAGTTTACATTAGAATGGATAAAAACGAAAATCTCAACCAAAACTAACTTTTACCCACACCAAATTTATAGTAGAGGAAAGCAAGGAACGCTACCGCACTTCCAAAAATCAAAATCCGACCCAAATAACTATTGTTCTTTGGTTCTTCTCCTAAAACAGTAGCTCCTTTTTTTGAGAAAAATTCCTTTAATTCAAGATTCATTTTAGCGTTATCAATATGCACAACAACCGGCCACGTGGTTCGTAAGCAATTTATGTCTTGGATCAATTGTTTTCCTGATTTCGTATCATCAGAAGCAATACGACATACAACTGTTCCGCGGGAAAAACGAGTCCCATAAAATTGATAATTAACAATGCTTGTAAGAGCTAATGGATTCGTTGTCCAATCGCCACCACCCTCTCCTTCATACATATATGTATCAGTGACAATAAAATCAATCGCTTTCTTTGATCCATCATTATTTCTTAAATCTCCAATGGCCTCTTTCACTGCTGGTACACTAATTGGATCATTAGAGCGATAAACCACCAATCCTCCGCCTATTTTCAAGGCATCTAACAAACTCTCTGCCTTCTTTGATACCTCAAACGTTCCAACTTCCATTGCGTTTAAGCCAAAGACAATCAAAGAAGCTGCACATAATATTCGTAATTTCATGATTAAGTATCCTTTATGTAAAATGTTTGGAAGAATTATACCACATTATAAGGCAGCAGTACACCTGCTGCCTTCAAGCATATTTGTCAAAATAGGGCTAAAAAGCTATCCTAGTAAAATAATAAAGCTTATAAAACGCATAAGGACATCTCATGTCATCCCAAAGACCAACCCTTGAAGATATAGTTGCACTGTGCAAAAGACGCGGTTTTGTATTCCAATCATCAGAGATTTATGGCGGCCTGAACGGCGTATATGATTTTGGCCCACTCGGCACTCTTATCAAAAACAACCTGCGCAATGCCTGGTCAAGGTCAATCATGTCACCTGATCACATCATGTTCTTTTTAGAAGGGTCATTACTCGGACCAGAAGCAATCTGGAAAGCATCAGGACACGTTGATAACTTCCATGACCCGATGATTGATTGCACCAATTGCAAAAAGCGCTTTCGCGCCGATGATCCTGATATTGATATCACTGGTCCTTGCCCCAACTGCGGTAAAAAAGCATGGACTGAAGTACGTCAGTTTAACATGATGTTCAAAACACAACTCGGCGCCATTGCTGATAGCAGTGCAGTTGCGTATCTCCGCCCTGAAACAGCGCAAGCAATTTTTATCAACTTTAAAAACGTGATGTCATCAAACCGCGTAAAAATACCCTTTGGTATTGCACAAATTGGTAAATCTTTCCGTAATGAAATTACCCCCAAACAGTTCCTTTTCCGGATGCGTGAATTTGAACAAATGGAAATGGAATGGTTCTGCACACCAGAAAGCTCAAATGAGTATTTTGATTATTGGTGCAAAAAGCGTCTTGCATTTTATAAAACAATTGGCATCAATACTGATCGCATCCGTTTGCGTGCACATGAAAAAGATGAGCTTTCTCACTATTCATCTCAAACAAGTGATGTTGAATATGAATATCCTTTTGGCTGGAAAGAACTTGAAGGCATTGCTCACCGCGGCGATTATGATTTAACGCAACACAGCAAACACTCAGGTAAAGATTTATCTGTCTTTGATGAAGAAACGCAAAAATCATTCATGCCAAATGTTATTGAATCTTCCGTTGGAACTGATCGGTTATTTTTAACTACTCTTTTTGATGCATATCATATTGATACATTAGGCGGTGAAGAACGCACGGTGCTTAAGCTACACCCTTCTATTGCACCAATTAAAGCGGCATTTTTACCACTCGTGAAAAAACTCAGTGATAATATGCGTAAAATTTATGCTGATGTTGCAAGATTAGGCCTTCACGTGGAATTTGATGAATCCGGTTCTATTGGTAAACGCTATCGTAGACAAGATGAAATTGGTACTCCACTCTGCTTTACGTATGATTTCGATAGCTTGGAAGATAATTGCGTTACGGTGCGCGACCGTGACACACTCAAGCAGGAACGCATAAATATTGAAAACGTTGAAATGTATCTCATCAACATGTTAAAACATAAACCATAAAATTTGTTCATTCAAGTATAAAGGGTCCCCGCGCTCGTCCGCCGTAGTTTTAACGGAGGAGGATGGGGTATAATTTATGAGTAAAAATAAACTGATTGATATATCTCCTGCGCACATTATTTTGTTTTCATTTTTCATTCTCATCCTGTGCGGAGCATTGCTGCTTGGTCTTCCCATAGCACAAATTAAACCGATGTCTTTCATTGATCTTTTTTTCACTGCAACATCTGCCACCTGCGTTACCGGGCTTTTTACCATTCCATTAAGTAACTTTACTTTCTTTGGAAAAGCAGTCATTTTGGGATTGATTCAAGTAGGAGCTCTTGGTCTTGCAACCATGAGCCTTTTCATTATTTCACTTTTTATTGATTTAGGCCTTGGTACCCGCTTTATGGCGGGTCAATTATTTGAACTTGATTCATGGGAAAATATAAAAAAAATGCTCATTTTTACTTTTGGCTCTACCGTAGTGCTTGAAGTACTGGGAGCATTAAGCTTTTTTTCCATATTTAAAACGGAATACCCATTACACAACGCGGTGTTTTATTCTTTTTTTCACTCCATATCATCTTTCTGCAATGCAGGAATATCATTCTTTCACTTTTTAACCGAACAAAATCTACAGCATTATAGCACTAATTATCTTTTCCTTGCTACCACCACCATTTTAACTTTTTTTGGTGGCTTAGGATTTATCACCTGGCACGAAATTATGCTTCGCTGCCGTGCATATCTGCATGCAACAAAGCCACATCGCTTTTCATTGCACAGTAAAATTATCCTGTATGGAACTATTATTTTACTTGCGATCGTAACAGTCACCTTTTTTGCCCTGGAAAATCATAATACACTTGCTCATTTTTCTATCCCCCTCAAATGCGCTAACAGCATTTTCCATGCCGTATCATTCAAAAGCTGTGGATTTATTTTGGGAAACCTCACCGATTTTTACCCTGCTACTATCTTTTTAATTATGATTGTAGGGCTCATTGGTTCTGCTCCGGGATCTACCGGAAGCGGTATAAAAATCACTACTTTTGTTCTTTTTTTAAGCACGGTGCGTTCAGCAATCAATGGCAGATCTTCCGTGGATATATTTGAACGAGAAATACCCACCGATCAAATCTATAAAGTGATTGCTATTATATCATTGAGCATGGGATGGATTTTATTTACCACCTTTTGTCTATTGATTACAGAAAAAACCTGGAACTTTTTGGATGTGTTTTTTGAAACAATATCAGCATTTAGTAATGTTGGATTTTCACTTAAGGGCAGCGAAAAATTATCCGATTTTGGTAAGTTGTTTATTATGGCAACCATGTTCATTGGGCGTATTGGCTCTCTCACTTTTATTTTGGGGCTTAAATTAAAGGCTAAAAAAGAAACAATTGAATATTCATATCCTGAAGAACGAATAATGTTGAGTTAGCCCAAACGTTAACAACAACCCATTTCCGGTTCCTTTCAATGGGCACCCAATAGGAACGAAGTGAAGATTGGGTTAAAAGGAAAAATCATATGAAATTTTGTGTCATTGGCCTCGGAAGATTTGGCTACCAAGTAGCAACCGTGTTATCAGAAAATGGAATGGAAGTGCTTGCAATTGATAGCGATGAATCTATCGTTGCATCAATCAGAGATTCTGTGGCTCATGCAATTGTTATGGATGTCACTGATGAAGCATCATTGCGCAGCATTGGCGTGGATGAAATTGATACGGTCATTGTTGCAATGGGAGAAGATAGTACGCAATCAATTTTAATTACTGCATTGCTCAAAAAACATCTCAAAACTCCCTATGTAATCACCCGTGCAATTGATGATTTGAACAAAGAAATTCTCACACTTGTTGGTGCCGATCGTGTTATTTTGCCTGAAAAAGAAATCGGCATTCGCCTTGCAGATAACTTAAGCTCTCCTTTTATGGATGTTACGCGCCTTGCAAAAAATTTCTGCATAACAAATATTACCGCACCGCAACAATTTGTTGGTAAAAGTCTCGAAGAATTAGATTTATTTAACAACTATAGCGTGCATTGCATTGGTAAAAAAGAAGAAGAAAAGATTACCCCAATTGGTCTTGATTATATTATCAAAGATTTAGACAAGCTAGTCTGTGCGGGACCGAATAAGAATTTAGAGAAATTGGCGAAGTTGTAGTCATATTGTAAAGAAAAAGAGGCCGGCTTCAGGCCTCTTTTTCTTTTCCAAATAATACGTTAGTTCTTTCTTATGCGATTTAAGTGCACTTTACTATCCTAATGAGTTCCACCATCTTCTATAAAAGGGCAAGCTAAAATGTCTTCTTAATCCTTTGAGTAAAATCTTAACATGCCAATCTCTATCTACCGCGTTTTTCAAATCTTCCAAACTAAAGTTTTCAGTTAACTTTCCATGTGCCAAACGATCGAACATGAAGTAATTATTCGGTTTTCTCAAATAGTCTAAATCGACACCATCGAGAATCTTCAAATTAGGCATCTGACTGAGTATTTTTTCGATATCCTCTAGAGATTTTACTCTGTATCTTTTCAGCCCAGATGTCGGGGTTTTTATTTGTTCCAATCCTTCAATAGGCGTTGATAGTATGTCTACTTCTGCACCTTTTGTATTTGTGCTATTCTTAACATAGTCGTAACAAATATACTCAAGACGGCTATAATCAGACGAAATCAAGAAAAGTTTTTTACACAATACCCTAGCAAAAAAATCTGCTTTATCTTCGCTAATACAATTTATATTAAAGTAACTTGCGATATTACACATCTCGACTACCTCAGCCAGTGGTAACTCGGCTAGCTCAATTATCAATTGATCTATATCACGATCACTAAAGCCTCTTCTATATTCCTGAAACCGCTTAGCTATATCAAAAACTTTTTTAACAATTTCGATGTTATATTTAACTGGAACTAAAATAAATATAACGTCATGAGATTTTTGGACTTCTTCAGCTTTTAGTTGATTCTTTATAGTATCACTGAGAGAGCTAGCAATCCATTTGGATAAGGTGAAACCATTCTTATAATTACCTTCTTGATGAATACGAACATCACCCATATATTTTATAATACTGGGTATTTCTAAATAATATGCCACACCAGAAATCTCAGATAGATCAATCGATAACTGCTTTATTCTATCGGCCAATTGAGTTGTAAAATCTGGATCTTTTTCATGAGCAGAAATCCAGGCAGCCAAATTCAAAGCTTCCTGAACAGTTTGAATATTAAATTGAACCGGAATTGAAAAAAGGTCAGGAATTATATTCTCATCTCCTTTCGCATTCTCTATTAGATTGCTTAGTTTTTCGGCAAGCGATTTAGAAAATGTGAACCCATTTACCGTACCTTCTTGATAGATAAAAATCTGATCTATTTTTAGATTTTCCCCTATATTTTTCAATTTTGCCTTATTCTCAGCATTCAATCCATTAATCCCCAAATCTACCGATGCTGTTTTTATTGTTGATTGTTGCCTTGGCTGGATTGCTCCAACTCGTAATACACCTGTATGTCTTTTTGAGAGATCTTGCATCGGTTGAACTATTCTGACTGTTGGCATTGGGGAACCTTTTACTTGTTGCCTTACCGCATGCTGGTTATTTGTTGATGGGATAGTATTTTTTCTAACTTGTGGTTGTCTTACAGGAGTCCGTACTGCAACTTCCTGCTCTTTTTTCGCTCTTTCTTTTTTTGCAATCAACCATTTTTCTTTAATAACCTCGACCAATGCCTCATGATATGGGTGGCCCAAGGGATATAGCTTCATTAAAAATTGAAGCTGAGCTTGAGGATTTTCTTTTGAATCGGGAAGAGAAAGATATTGCTTAATATCATCTATTTTTTCTTTCAATGATCTTTTTTCGTCTGACAATACAAAATCATCCATACCTTTTAGTTGAATATTGGTAAACACAATACAAGTACCCAACACAGCATGTATAATGTTATTTTTTAATATTTTCACTGACATCTCCTTTAGATAATATACTCCTTTATACTTCATATAATACAAAATATTCAAATAGAAAATCAACAAGGATGTATAAGTCATAAAAAAAGAGGCCGTTTAAGGCCTCTTAATGTATCTATAAATATAATCTTATGCAGCAAAGTATTGATTTACTATTCTTTTTATTTCATTAAAAACTTCTTGTCTAATACGTGGATTAATTACCCCCCATTTTTCCAGATCAGCAGATGCTTCTTGGGTCAACAGAGCAATAAGTATAGATGCTACTTCATTAAGAGGAATTTGTTGCTCAACAGCTAGTCTTTTTGCATTAAAAGCTATAGCAATAGCGTGATCAGAGTTAAATCCAAAACCCGGATGATATAAAGGAGTTAAATCTTCAATATCTTTTAGCACTTCATTTTTAAAAATCCTTAAAAACTTAGACTTTTCTGCCGACTGCACTTGAAGCATGCACAATAAACCACTTGCAATTATTATTAGTGCATATTTTTTCATGAAATCTCCTTTTTTAAAACACTTGGAACAAGAAGTCGCCTAAAAACTCTTAGTCTATATAACTAAATACAATTAATGTGACTTAAAAGTCTCTTGTACTATCTCTGTTATCATCTCAAGGATTGTTTGCTTAAAACGTTGATGGGTTAGTCCCACCTTTTCCAAATCATCAAAGGCTTTTTGAACTAACGTATCAATAACTATAGATGCTGCTTGATTGAGAGGAATTTTTTTTTCAATTGCTTCATCTTTTCCAAAACCAGCTATATCTTTAATGAGCTCAGAATTGAGTCCAGAATGGTTATCATATATCCTACCCTCATAGGCAGCGTCCTCTATCATCTGATGCTTAAACGTCCGGAGGGATTTTTCTGATGTTTTGACTTGAAACGTACAAAATAACCCACTTGCAACTATCATTAAAGCATATTTTTTCATGAAACTTCCTTTTTTAAAAACATTTTAGAATTTCATTTTTACTCTATAATATTTCCAAATAGAAAATCAATGATATTTGAGCCAAAAAAAGAGGCCGTTTAAAGCCTTACCCCCACTCCCATTATATTTTCCTACTTCGCTCTTCGAGCTACGAAGGACGCAGCCCGTGGGGACCCCATAAAAAGAATGTCTTGATGAATTATATACAAAAAAAAGAGGCCTTTTTTAAGGCCTCTTTATATTTTGACAATCAACCAAACAACAATTTACGCGATTGTTTCAATGCGTACAACCGTCTTTGGCTGACGATGTCCGTTTTTCACGCGAACTTTTCCACGTCTTTTGAATCTAAAGACGATAACTTTAGGTTCTTTCATTTGTTTAACGATGGTAGCAGTAATCTTGCCATCAACAAATGGTTTTCCAATTTCAAATTTACCTTCTTCAAGCTTACGGAATAAAATTGAACCTAATTCAATTTTATCGCCCGCTTCCCCTTCAATTTTTTCCAGAGCAACGGTTTGGCCTTCAATTGCCTGGTATTGCTTACCACCATTTGCAAATATCGCGTATTTGCTGAATTTTTCTTGTGATACCATCAGATCTTCCTAAATTGTTTTTTGTTCCCCTCGTGAATCTCTTTTCAGAGGGCGCTAATAGTCCCGGAGGCTTTTATTAGCTTATTTAATTGAAAATATACCAGAAAAAGGCCTTACCGTCCAGCGGCAAATGCTCTTTTTTAAAGATCTTTCAGCTCCCAAACCAGATCAAATGCCCTTTTGGGCGACAACGCCTCAAAATCAACTCCCTCAAGAAGCTGGCGTATTTTATCGGTTCTTCCCTGCTTACGCATTAATTCGGCATTTTCCGCTTTTAGCGCCATATTTTCTTTATACATACCACTATTATCGCCTATTGCCTTAACCGCAGGAACGCTATGTGCGTTACTACAGCTAAATAGATCCACTAACATGGAAGACCGTGTGATGACCGCCGGAGGCAATTGTGCCAATTTTGCCACTTCAATGCCAAAGCTACCATCAGCTATGCCACGGATAATGGTATAAAGAAAAATGATACCATGTGCCGTTTTTTTGCTTGCAGCTTGATAGACCACCACCCCCTGCAATGTCTCTTGCAACTGCGTTAATTCATGATAGTGCGTCGCAAAAAGGCATCGCGCGCCAACAGTAGTAAAAATATATTCCACCACTGCCTGAGCAATGGCTAGACCATCAAAGGTACTTGTGCCACGGCCTACTTCATCCAAAATAACTAAACTTTTTGCGGTTGCTTGCGTGCAGATCATGGCAGTTTCTTCCATTTCCACCAGAAAGGTACTTTTGCCTTCCGCTACATTATCACTTGCGCCTAAACGAGTAAAAATACGATCAAGCAATGCAATACTGGCACTTTTTGCAGGCACAAATGACCCCACGTGCATCATTATTGATATCAACGCAACTTGCCGCAAATAGGTAGATTTCCCTCCCATATTGGGCCCAGTAATAATCCACAAGGATTGCTCATCGGTCAAAAAAGTATCATTTGGTACAAAGCTTGCAGAAAGGCTTTGTGAAACCACCGGATGAAGACCTTTGATAATGATAATATCACGATTTTCCGTGCATTCAGGGCGAACATACCCATTATCATAGGCAAGCTTTCCCAGTGCAAGGAGTGCATCGATATGCGCAATGGCATGCGCTGATTTGCGTAGTGTAGAAATATGCTGCGCCACTTCATTTTTTATACCATCAAAAAGTTGTGCTTCATAATTAACGATATCTTTGCGGGCAGATTCAATGCCATGCTGCAATATCTGCAGTTCCGGTGTAATAAAACGTTCACGTCCTACTAAAGTTTGTAGCCGACGATACCGCTCAGGAATTGCATCTTTATGCGTATTTGTTACTTCAATATAATAACCTTGCACGGCATTATAACGAATTTTTAATGAATTAATGCCTGTTGCTTGCTGTTCAATCAGTTCGAGTGAACTGATTTTTTCGTTGCTGTTATTCACGAGCACGCGCATATGATCTAATTTTTCATCAAACCCTTGTTTGATGATTGTATCAACTAATGGTTCGTCATGTAATGCACGCATTAATAAATCAGAAAGTTTTTCAAATTCTCCCAAGTGATCAGCAATAATTTTCATGAGCACAATATTCTTATGCTCCAAAATTATTGTTTTAAGCTGTGGAACAGCACCCAACATTCGTAAAAGTGCAACATAATCAAATACGGTGGCACGCTGTAATGCAATGCGGCCAATTACTCGTTCAACATCACTAATGGATCGTAATAACTGCTCCATTGTGTTCATCAAGGTAATATCAGAACAGCACAACGCTACCACATCTTGTCGCTGCACAATTGCTTCTTTTTTTACTAACGGCCGTAGCAACCATTTTTTGAGCATCCGAGATCCCATTGCTGTTTGCGCTCTATCCATAATGCTGAATAATGTATTGGCACTTGTGCCATCATGCGCATTTTTAACGAGCTCCAAATTACGCTGCGTTGCTGCATCCATAATCAAAAAATCATCTGGTTTATAGAAATAGAGCGACGTGAATTGATCCAAAGAAGAACGCTGATGCTTTGCCATGTATGCATAAAAATAAAACAGCGCCTTTTGCACAGCTTGATCAGATTCAAGCTGTACGCATGATGCTTTTGGAAATTGTTTTTGAATCCACGCATGCGCGTCAGATGCAGTTGCATCTACCTCATGAACAACCGTCGTAAAATATCCCAATTTTTTAAAATAAGCCTGAAATTCTTTAGTTTGTGCGCCAGCAGAAATAAGAATTTCATCAGGAAAAAAACGAATTAATTCTGCTTCTAATAATTTTTCAGATCCAGCTGATACTGTTGTGACAAAAATTTGCGCTGTTAATAATTCACTAAAAACAAGTCCCCACGAATCACCCGCGGGGAAAAAAGAAAAAAGGTATGATGCAGAACGTTCATCTAATAATTTTGAATCAGTTAATGTTCCGGGCGTGAGCACTTGCTTAACACCGCGCTTAACAATCGTTCCCGGTTTTGGATCTTCAAGTTGATCACAGAGTGCAACTTTAAAACCACCTTTAACTAACTTGGATAAATAATGATCAATTGCGTGCAGCGGCACGCCACAGAGAGGAATTGGTTCCCCTTTATTTTTTCCGCGCGCGGTGAGGGCAATTCCTAAAAATGCTGCTGCTTGTTTTGCATCTTCAAAAAAAAGTTCGTAAAAATCGCCGACTTGAAAAAAAAGAAGCGTATCAGGATAATCAACTTTGATCTCAAGATACTGCTGAATTAATGGTGTAGTTTCTTGTGTTTTTATCATAGTGCAGATTAGTATACAGCCAAATAATAAAATTAAAAAATTTAAGCATAATGCAATAACCCTCCATCAAAATGGAGCATTACTCTTGCACGTGCTTTTTTGTATAAAGACGTCTCTCTGTCCCTGTTTCCCCTTCAATAAAACCAAAATTATTAGCTTGAGCTTGAATCATATTTTTATATGATTCAAGCAACTTTGTAATCACTTGATAATTACGATTTTCCGATTGCAGTTGCACCTTAATACACTGTAACCAATCATTATGGGATTTGAGCATCAGAACTTTAGATCGTTCAGCAATTATTTTTTCTTCACCATCAAGGCGTTTTGTTTTATATGCCATGAACGCACACATCGATTCGGCTTGACGAACTAGACGATCATATAATAGCTGTAACATTTCATTACTGATGCGCAATTGTTCTTCGCTCAGCGATGGGTCTTCTAATTCAGCTAAGCGTTCTTGCATCATTTTGATAGTGATTTCATAGGGTGCATGGGCATGGATATACCAGCGCAATGTATTGGGATGAATAAATTTTTTACCCATTTCAGAAATAATAATAAAACCACCCACGCTTATACCAGATTGCATAATGGCAACCCATCCCTCTTTTGTATAGAAAAGATAGTGCGCGGCAGCTTTTACGCTTTCGAAAAATGAAAGTTTTTTTTCTTCGGTGGTAGATGATGACTTGTTAGAAAAAAGATCTCTCAATAGCGGTACCCATTGATACACTTCATGGGCGACACTCAGACTCGTCAAGCCATACATAATGAGGCGATCCCGCTTTAATCTTTGTTCTATTACAAGAGCTTTTTTATCAATGTTCGTTTGATTGAGAATTGTTTCTTGTGAGCTGATGCTCGAGAAAAAAATGAAAGGTAACAAGAGAAGTAATTTTAGATTCTTCACAAAAAATCTCCATCTATTGGTTGATAATTCTTATGTGTAGCCTATCAAAATCAGCAACTTTTTCAATTGACCTCTATTATGCTCAGTGGCAGTAAACACAAGCACGACTCCCCCCGCTCGTCCTGATACTTCGACAGGCTCAGTAGTAAACACAAGTCCATGACTCCCCCCCGCTCGTCCTGAACTTGTTGAAGGATATCTTCTGAGCGGTTTTCTCATCATTTCTTTTTTTGTAAACGATTCAATTCTTGGATGGCCTGCCAATCATCTCTCATAAAAGCTTCTTTTTTTTTGCGTGACCAACCTTTTAATTGCCGCTCTGCCTGAAAAGCTTCATCTCGGGTCTGAAAATTTTGTACAAACATCAGCTCTAAAGGCCGCTTATCTTTTGTATAGCAATTTTTAATTGCTCCTAAATGGTGCTCTGACAAACGTTGTTCTAGGTTATCGGTATGTCCTACATAATAAGCACCATTCGCACATTTTAAAATATATGCATAAAACTGATCTTGCATTATAATTTCTCATTTAAGACGCTCAGAAGATATCCTTCAACAAGTTCAGGACGAGCGGGGGGAGTCATGGACTTATGTTTACTACTGAGCCTGTCGAAGGTCAGGACGAGCGGGAGGAGAACTTAACTCACCACACTACATTAAATCTCAATGAAACCTTATTCGCCTTAGCTTTTAACCATGCAGTTTAAACGCAATAGGGTTAAAAGTAAGGCTTTAAATACCTTCCCGTGTGACTCTGTTTGCATTGAGCAACTTGCTCCGGAGTACCTTGCGCCACAATCTGCCCGCCTCCATCGCCACCTTCAGGCCCAAGATCAATCAGATAATCAACGGTTTTTAGAACATCAAGATTATGCTCGATTAATATCATGGAATTATTTTTATCAACCAAACGGTTTAATACAACCAATAGTTTTTCAATATCACTATTATGAAGTCCGGTCGTCGGCTCATCTAAGATATATAACGTATGCTGTTCGCGCTTTGCTAACTCATCAACCAATTTAATACGCTGCGCTTCACCACCCGATAAAGTCGTTGAAGGTTGACCTAATTTAAGATAATCAAGGCCAACATCACACAATAACTGTAACCGTTTTGCAATTGTTTTATGATGTTCAAAAAAGCTTAATGCTTCATATATAGTCATATCAAGCACATCGGCAATTGATTTACCTTTATATAAAATAGATAAGGTCTCTTGATTATAACGTGTTCCATTACATGCTTTACAGGTCATAATAACTTCAGGCAAGAAATGCATTTCAACTTTTATAACGCCATCACCAGAACATTCAAAACATCTTCCTGCAGCTACGTTAAAACTGAAACGCCCTACGCTATATCCACGCGCATTACTTTCAGGCAATGATGCAAATAATTTTCTCATTTCATCAAAAATGCCCAAATATGTTGCAGGATTAGAGCGCGGCGTACGACCAATTGGACTCTGATCAATTACAACTAAACTTTGAAGATCTTCAGCACCCTGCAGACTTCCTGCTGCACCTGGAAGTGCACGATAGTCCTCCGAAGCCTTGGCGAAGGATGGATTGCGATGAATGCGTTTAAATCCACCAGAAAATTCTCGTTTTACAGCAGAAACAAGCTGATCCATGATCAAGGTACTTTTACCGGATCCTGATACCCCCGACACCCCACATAATACGCCTAACGGCATACGGAGCGTAACATTTTTTAAATTGTGCTTATCAATATGATCAAGCTCGATAAAGCCTTGAGGTTTTCGTAATGTTTTTGGGCGCGCAATTGCACGTTTGCCACTTAAGTAAGCACCCGTTAATGAATTTTTATTTTTGGCCAGGTCTTCTGGGGTTCCGACTGCCGTTATGTTACCACCGAGTACGCCAGCAGCAGGTCCCATATCAATGACATAATCTGACTGAGTGATAGTATCCATATCATGTTCCACCACAACCACGGTATTATCTTGATCGCGCAATGTTTTAAGTGTTTCAATCAAACGATCATTATCACGTTGATGCAATCCGATACTCGGTTCATCAAGAATATATAAAACACCGCTTAACGCTGAACCAATTTGAGATGCAAGGCGAATACGTTGCCCTTCACCACCGGATAAAGTTCGTGCGGTACGATTTAACGTTAAATATGAAAGACCAACATCATTAATAAAGGTCAGTCTATTTTTAATTTCTCTGATAAGACTTTGAGCTATTTCTAATTCAGTTGCATTCAGTTTGAGTGAATCAAAAAACTCTAATAATTTTTTAATCGATAAATCGCCCAACTCACAAATATCTTTGCCCCCAACAAGAACTGCTAATGCATACTTATTTAAGCGTTTTCCATGGCATTCAGTACATGTTTTAACGGTTGCATATTTATCACCAAAAAATTCAGGATATTCTGCTTTCCAAGAATCTTGATCTCCTGCTTTCCACGGCCATTCATTAATAGTACCTAAGCCTTCACAACCTTTGCAGGCACCAATGGGTGAATTAAAAGAAAAACAACGCGGTTCCATTTCAGGAATTGATTGGGAACACGCTATACACATACGATGAGATGAATAGAGATATTCTTGTGAGCCGACCATAATTTTACAATTACCGCCCGCTAACTTAAATGCAGTTTCAACAGCTTCTTGGAGTCTTGCTCGTTCTTCAGAACTCACCTCAAGAGAATCAACAATCACATCAATAGTATGCTTATGAGTCTTTTTTAATTTGAGAGCTTTAACTTCATCGGCTGATCTGAATTTATAGCGCTCTCCATCGATTTTAATGCGATAATATCCCCGTTCAAAAAGCCGCAATAAATCTTGTGTAAATTCGCCCTTTTGCTCATGAACAATCGGCGCAAATATGGTAATAGTCTTGAACTTAAAATCTTTATGCAACATCTGACAAATAGCATCGGCCGATTCTGGCCTAATTTCTAAGTGACAGTTTGGACAATGAACTTTACCAATACGAGCAAAAAGAATACGGAAATAATCATAAATTTCGGTTATGGTACCGACTGTTGAACGCGGGTTTGAACCCACTGTTTTTTGCTCTATGGCAATTGAGGGACAAAGTCCATCAATACGATCAACATCAGGTTTTTTTGCCGCACCCAAGAATTGGCGGGCATACGATGAAAGAGAGTCGAGATAGCGCCTTTTACCTTCCGTAAAGAGCACATCAAGCGCCAATGAGCTTTTACCTGAGCCAGAAGGGCCGGTAATCACCACTAATCTGTTTTTAGGGATACTGACATCAATATTTTTCAGATTATGCTCTTTGGCTCCAAAAATACTGATCCAGCGCCCTTTTAATGCATCTAATGTTTTTTTCATGGCATTTTGTCCAATTTGTTGAAATTTGCTTCAAATAATTTCTCATTAGTATATAATACCATATTTTTGAACTTTAGCCAAACGTGCTGCCCACCGTTGCTTTTTAGGGATAATTGGGCTATGCTTCCGGTCAATTAGGTAAAATATCCTCAATTTTCAACCAAAAAAAGGTCTTTTACATGAAGAAAATAAACACGCTCTGTGCCCTTTTACTCATTATGGCTACCAATTCGTCCACGATCCAGGGTATGGAAGCCGCCTCCGAAAATACCCTAAAAAAAGAACGGATGAGACTACAACTTGTCTCTGCTACTGACGACCTTCCGGATTCATTGGTACAATCAGTAATTTCTAATGAATATCGCATTCCTGCTAGCCCCCTTTTTGGGCCGCTCTCTGGTGATGCACTTGTGCTGGAAAACGCCAAAAAAGAACTTTGGAATATTGCTAAAGAAGACTTAAAAAACTTTAGCATTCAATACAAACCAAAAGGCTCTTCCCGTCTTGGAATTATTTTATGCCAAGTATTACCTATTTCTCTTTCAACATTAGAAAAAGTGTGCGAGGAAAGTGCTAAAAGATCACCCGCTTTTTCAGTAGAATGGAATCAGTTTAGTCCTGAGCAAAAATCTGATCTAATCAAAGCAATTCGTAACATCTCTGGCGCCGTTCCGATTGCAGTACCTATAGAATATCTTATTGGTAAAAAAGAAAACGAGATCATTATGTATCGAGGTAAAGCAAAAGCTAATAGCTCTTATGGATCAATACATCCGCGGGACCTTCTACAAGAAAAAACATTCCACAGCGCAGAAGAAAACGATCCTGATTTTGAGGAAGATTCTACTCATGAATTTGTAGCCACCAAAGAATTTTGTGACGCAGTTAATAAGCTGATGATCTTAACCCAAAATACCTATAAGGTGGGCAATGAACTGATCAGCGGTAAACCTATCATGGATACGAAATAACGAAATTTTAAGGTATGTATAATATGAAAAAATTGAATATGCTCTATACAGCTCTCATACTCCTCATGACACTCACTTCCTCCCGCATCAATGGTATGGAAGCCGCCTCCAAAGATATCCCAAAAAAGGAACGGTTGAAATTTAATCTCGTTCCTAGAGTAAGTGATACTACTGAAAATTTCTTTTTTGCTTTACAAAACGGCTGGGTTTTTATTCCTGAGGCTATTCTCAAAAGTTGCTATAGTAAACAAATAGAAGAAATGAATAAAACTTTATATAAACCAAACGAAAAATCACCTCATCTTGGAACGATTTACTGCCAAAAATCACATGATTTTACAGAGTCGGCATTAAAAGAACTGCATCTCACAAGTCTCACAAAAAACCCTATGCTTCATAACCTCTGGCAAACATTAAGCACTGAAGATCAAAACACAACATTCAGGATGTTCACTGAGCTCCTTAGTTCCGCTCCACTAGCTATTCCTATAGAATATCTTGTCGGCAAAAAACCAAATGACATTATTATGTTCTACGGCAAAGCAACTCCGCAGAGCGCCTATGGATCGGCCATTCCACAACAGCCTTGGATTATGGAAAAAACATTATACAGTATGCAAGAGGATGATCCTGATTTTCTAGAAAGTCCTTCCACCGAATTTGTAGCAACTAAAGAATTCTGTGAAGAAGTGAATAAAGTGCTGGGCAAACCAATCATGAATACGAAATAACCAAAACTTCACGGTAGTTAAGTAATTTCTAAGGTTTTTTTGATTTTTACCTGAAAAACCGTATACTTGTATGCATAAATCGTTCTTTGACCTCATTTTTATGGGGTCCCCGCGTGAAATGCAATGAAACGTGGGGCAAAATTGGTGGATGTAGCTCAGTTGGTAGAGCACCAGATTGTGGCTCTGGTTGTCGTGGGTTCGATCCCCACCATTCACCCCAGCTTTCGCCAAGGCTTCAGCTGGCGCGGCCAGTTTTTTCAAATGATTGATATAAAAAATTTATATTAAGATGGTTAGAAAAGGCGAAAGCTGTCCGCCGTAGCTTTATGCGAAGGAGGACGATAAAATGAAAAGTCGACCTCCCCAATGAAGAGATAACGAAAATAGTATTGAACAAATCTATCAAATTTAACTTGCAGATCTATAAAAAAAGATATACATTACTTTTATCTTTAAAGTATTTGAAATTGTTTCGGGGTGTGGCGCAATTTGGTAGCGCACTCGCTTTGGGAGC
>LDIY01000057.1:8179-9817 GCA_001468865.1 candidate division TM6 bacterium SOIL31 | reverse complement strand
TTTTTTTTCTTTTCTTTTCTCATTTATTTTTTTCCCTTCCATCATCGCAGAAATTGCCTTATTATCGAACAATTCACTAACGACAACTCCCATCAATAATCCTGTACAATTATGGGAATCTTCATATTTAAATCGTATGACTTCACAAGAATTGCACATAACTGCTAACATTCTTTATCTTTTGTTTGCTAATTCAATTATTGAATATAAAATTAAACAATTCACCACGCCAATCGCTCGTTTACAAAGCACTGTTCGTGCAGGTCTCGATAGTTATAAAAACGTAGGTCACGAGATTGCAACATTAAAAACGCTGCTCGATCGTCTTTCATATGTAGCGGGCGCACGTACCGTATACGCGCAAACTCTCAGTACTTGTATGACTGAATATAGTAAAAATCCAACACCAATGATTGAATCAGCGATTGCTGCACTGCAACTGGATGCTCAAGTCAAATTACGTGCATGGGCGGACTCACACATCACTGAAACTTTCCTGCAACTTCAAAAATCGTCTACCTTCATTAATGATACTTTGCAGCATTTGCAAGGAGTGGTACGCCTGCACAAAGGAATGAGCGAAGGCGGAATGCCTATTGAGATATCGCCAGAAGATGAAGCAAATAGATCTTTGATTGCTCTTTCTATAGTATTGAAAAACAATCCGGAAGTGATTGCAATTAATGAAGAAATTATCAATACGCTCAACCAAACAACAGATCATGCAGCGCTCATTATTCAAGCGGGAATTGATATATACAAAGATTATTACGCGGCACTATACAATAAGCTGATGTCTCTAGATGACACGCGTTACGCAACAACATTATTTAGCATGTACGGCGAATTACCTCAGGAATATAAATCACTTCTTCCTGATGCTGATCATGTTTTTGAACATGCATTGCAAACAACAAAATTGTACACTCAAACAGAATTTTTACCATCATAAACACGAAGGTTTTTTCCATGAATAAATATTTTGCTTCACTCGTTTTTTTCACTCAAGCAGCATTTGTAACTCAAGCAATAGTTGCAAATCCATTTGAAAAGCTAACTCCCAAAATTGCTCGCAATGCCGCTGAATGGAGCCAAAAGGTAGTACAAGGCTTGAATGAAGAAGCACAACTTGCTTACCTCAATTTGTTTGCTTTCAGCAGTGAAGACGCATTTATAAAATGTGCTGAATATATTGAATCACAACCAGAAATGCTTCCATTCTATGAAGAGCTTGGTCTTAACATTATGGATGTTATTAAAATATATGCTGAAGAAATTCAAGCAAAAATTGCTCAGAAAAAGAATCTCACAGACAAAGAAAAAGAAGCTATTTGGCAAAAACTACAAATTAAAATACAAGAACTTGTTGCTCATATCAATGCCGTTTACTATCAACTTCTGTATTCTGTAATGTCAAAAAGATCATCTAACAATCTTAAATATATGTTTGATGATAAAGGTATCATTGCAAAAGCAAATCGTACCCAAGCGTTGCCAAAACCAGAATAAAATCATACAGACATTACACCAGAGCCGGTTCATTTTATATGAACCGGCTTTTATTATGCAATTAAACAACTCAATCTCTATTTCTCTCAATATAATTGATATTTTCCCCTCCCCGTTCGCCCTGAGTGT
>LDIY01000057.1:0-8114 GCA_001468865.1 candidate division TM6 bacterium SOIL31 | reverse complement strand
ATAGAACACTCAGGGCGAACGGGGAAGGAGTTATATCTTTTTTGCGCGCCATTACTTAATTGATTCCCCTGATTTTTCTTGTTTTTTGGTATTTCATTTTTTTAGAGTGCAAATAAAAACCCATAATAAAAAGAGAGTTTTTATGAAGTTACAAGCACGTTACTTTGGAATTGCTGGCGCAATTACCTTTTCTGCCGCATATACTATCTTTGCACTCTGTTTAAAATTCTTCCCGGATGCAACCCTTCGGTTTATCGGCACTGTCCATATGATTCCTCGCCTAGATTATATAAAATCATTTGTTACCGTGACCCCAAAATCAATTGCAATTGGCATGGTAAGCAATATTATCTTTGTCTTTTTATTTTTCTGGGTTATGGCAAAAATATACAACCTCTTTGCAAGACAACAATAAAATTGCCACCCAATCATCTCTTTTTAACCATTTATCCCTCATTATTAACCTTCAGCTTTAAGCTTTAGCTGGCCTGGCGTGCTAGCTAAAGCTCTTTTTTAGCCCTTTTTTCTTGGCCGTCTCTTGTTTTTCTTCAATCAAAATTGCTATTATAAATTTAGTTATTTGTTTTGTGTAAAAATAAGGATGTTCTCATGAAAAAATATTATGCTCTTGCACTGGGCGGCCTGCTCACTATCTCTTGCGGTATTTCTGCAGTAACTTTGACCGAAGCGGAAGTAAAAAAACTGAAAATACAAGCCAATGATCTTCTAAGCGGATTGGTGAGTGGCCATAATCTTGCCTTTGGTAAGGATAATTTATACAAAGGAACTCTGGATCTCGGGATGTGGGACAAAAACATATCCAATATGGAAGCTTTTGTAACCAAAATTATTAATGAAAATACCAATTTTGTGGGTATGAAAGACTCAACGCTGGTCAATGCTCGTGATAAAATAAAAAAAGCAAATGTAGATCTTGCAAATACTATTAAAGTAACGCGTGCCGTTCTCAATTCTCCTGCCAATTTAAATCAACAAATAGCTGCTTTAAAGCGAATAGAAACTGAAATGCTTGCAGTTCAAAAATCATTGAGCACACCTATGACACCTGTTCAAAAAGATGAAGCACGAAAATTACTCAATAGTGCTGCAATGTTTATTGAAACAACAGCCAAAGCAGCAATAAGACATACCACACTCAA
Organism: candidate division TM6 bacterium SOIL31; assembly: GCA_001468865.1. Classification (GTDB taxonomy): domain Bacteria; phylum Babelota; class Babeliae; order Babelales; family Vermiphilaceae; genus SOIL31. The sequence goes on along the minus strand of LDIY01000057.1, from coordinate 6,954 downwards.
GTAATAAAAAAGACTTGATTTGAAAAAGGAAAAATAATGAAAAATCACCCGCTTTATCTATTAGGCACCTTTTTATTAACTGTAGCACCACAATTATACGGTGCGAATTTAAAAGATGATTATGAAAGAGTTAATAGAGCAATCAATAATGCATTTTCTACGGCATATATTGGAGCAAACTTATTTGCAAAAATTCCTCAAGATCAATTTTATACGGAACGTTATAATATTAGACAAAAAAATATTGACGTATGCCAAGATGCGATAAATATGTTAAGACCTTTTGTAATGAATTATAGCACCGATTACACCTATAGAGCAGATCCTCTTTTGATGCAGGCGTTATCAGAGATAGAAATTTCGGCGGAAAATCTTATTGAAAATACCAAAAGAGCTCAAAACGCCGTAAAAAATAACGATGAAAAACAAATGAATACTCTCATACATCAATTTGAACTTCTACAAAACCATATGTTTATCACCGCAGAAAGCCTTAAAAACGCATCATTCTATTTAGCAAATAAGACTGAAACACAAAAATTACTCTATAACACAGCGGTAATGGTGGAATCTGCAGCTGGTAAGATGATGAAAGATCTCAAAAAAGAGTTTATTCAAAAGCTACCCGGTAGCTCTGATAATGAAGAAGTCACCATACGAAAAAACAAAATAGTAGGATCAATTTTAACACAATTTCCACAAAGATAAAAAGAAGGAATTTGCATGAAAAAACAATCTATAATCTTAAGCATATTATTACTTGCAACAGCAAGCACGTATGCTGCCAGCATGGATGAAGTACTTTCACGATTATCATCGGCCGCAAAAAACTTTGGTATGCAAACTTTTAATAAAACACTTCCAACCAATGTACAAAATTCATCTTTAGTGACGTGGGATGAAGCCTTTACACAAGCTAAAACATTTATTTCAGCAAACAGTAAAGATGTGATGGGGTACATGGATCCGATGCTTAGTAAAGCGTTGTCTGATCTTGATCAAGTTAATATGGATTTTATTAATACCATCAAGATAATACGTAATACCTTACCAAAAGCACCTATTAGTAGATTGATCACTATTGTAAACGATGCCAAAAAAAGCACCGAGCAACTATATGGTGCAAGCTTTGTGTTGCCTGGTAAAAAAAATGCACGAGCAGTATTGATATCAGTTGGTCGCTTTATAGAAGATGCTGCAAAAGGTCTTTATGATATGCTTGCACTACAAGCTCAATAATATATATCCCTATGCAAAATGAAGTTATAATATTCCTTATTCATGATATGCTGTTACCATATCATGAATAAGGAATATTATGACGATTAACCACCGAACAACAGTACGTTCGTTCGATTTCATAACCTTCTCTCTGATGCTTCTTCTTGCAGCCTGTGGACTTCTTTTTGTTTTCAGCGCAACGTCAACTCTAGAACAACCCTTCAGTTCTTTTTTTATTAAACAATGCATCGGCATATGCGGCGGCATTATTATCTATTTTTTATGCCTTATTCCCGATTATCGCAATGTTATTCGTTGGGGCTATGTGGCATATTTTGGTATTATTGCCCTCCTGATTTTTACCTTGATAAAAGGAAGCATCGGCATGGGCGCAAAGCGCTGGATTAACCTCTTTTTTTTTAAGTTACAACCATCTGAATTAGCAAAATTTCTGCTTCCTGCATACATTGTTAATTATTTACACATGAATAAAAAAATGGTCATTCATTCCTTTGGTCTTTTTATTCCTTTACTCAGCATGATTATTGCGAGTTTTTTTCTCATCAGAAAACAACCTGATCTTGGTACCGCTTTAATTGTTCTTTTTTCTGGACTCATTCTCTGTTGGATTGCAGGATTAAATAAAAATTTTTTTGTGTATGGCATTGCTCTTTTTCTGATCATGGCACCCTTATTGTGGTCATTTGCGTTGAAAGATTATCAAAAAAATCGCATCATTGTTTTTTTTGGCAAAGGAGATCACAAAAAAGAAGGCTACCAAATTGAACAGGCAAGCATTGCAATTGGATCAGGAGGCCTTTTTGGCAAAGGATTATTTAATGGAACACAAAATAAACTGCGTTTTTTGCCAGAAAGTAGAACTGATTTTATTTTTGCCGTTTTGTGTGAAGAATGGGGGCTTTTAGGAGCATTAGCTATTATTTTATGTTATATCTTTTTATTTTTCAGAGCGTTTATCCTCATCATGCAATTGAAAGATATATATGCGCAACTTTTTGCAACGGGCCTTTTATTACATATTCTTTTGGCCACCATTATTAATATTGGCATGGTGCTCGGTATTATGCCGGTTGTTGGTATTCCTCTGCCGTTGATGAGTTATGGATTGAGTAATTTATGGATTACGTTTGCATGTCTTGGGGGATTTCAAAATATTATGTTACGATGTAGGTGATCAGCCCCTACTTCGCTCCTCTTTCGCGAAGGCTTCAGAGGACAGGGTAAAGCTTCGTAGGGCAGGCCACATTTAAAAGAAAGAAAAAATGAAACCCCTCGTATTAGATTTGGGCGAAACGCCAGAAGAACGCGCGCATGATTTTACGCCGCAACATTTTGAAGATTATATTGGCCAAAAAGAGCTTAAAGAAAAACTTAACATTTATACGCAAGCAGCAAAGATGCGTAATGAACCGCTTGATCATTTATTGTTGTTTGGCCCTCCTGGACTTGGCAAAACCACTCTATCAATGATCATGGGACACGTGATGGGAGTGAATGTGCGATTATGCAGCGGCCCGATGATAGAACGCACGGGAGATTTGGTTGGTATTTTATCAAGTCTTCAACCGCGTGATATTTTTTTTATTGATGAAATTCATCGTATGCCTGCAAGCGTAGAAGAAGTTTTATATAGCGCCATGGAACAATACCGCGTTGACGTTATCATCGGCCAAGGAGCTGGCGCCAAATCGGTCAGTTTACCGATTAATCCCTTCACTCTTGTTGGTGCAACAACCAAAAGTGGTATTATTTCTGCACCATTACGCAGCCGCTTTGGCATTATTGAACGCCTTGATTTTTATACCGATGAAGAATTGCGTGATATTGTTCTTCAAAGTGCCCGCTTTCTTAATTTAACCATTACCCCTGATGCAGCGTTGATGATCGGCGCATGTTCCCGTGGAACACCCCGTATCGCAAAAAAATTGATCCGCCGCGTGCGAGATCTATCCCAGGTCCGCAATATGGATGTCGATAAATCTTTCGTTGAGCAATCCCTGAAATTTTTGGGAATTGATCATGATGGCCTAACGGCAGTTGATACTATGATTTTACAAAAGATGGTCTGCCATTTTAATGGTGGCCCGGTAGGACTTGATACACTCGCATCACTTGTTGGCGAAGATGCTGATACCATTGAACTTGCGTATGAACCATATTTATTACGCAAAGGATATTTAGAAAAAACTCCACGGGGTCGGCAAATTCCTCAGCAGATGCTTGCGCATCTGGTTAAAAGGTTTTTGGGACAACAGATATTATAAATCCTTAGTCTTTTGTTCAGTACAACAACATAAAAAAGTTGTGCAACATGATCCTATTATAACAACTATTGATGCCACTATCCCTGCAGATATCAATGAAGAAGAATGACATCCTCCTCCACAAACAATTGCACCACTCACACAACCTCCAACACAACAAGATGCTCCACTTACCAATGGTCCAATTCGGCACTGTTTTATATTGAAACATTTTACCGCGAGCTGATTTCCTTGAAAATATAATGGCTCATAAATGTTAACATTCATACCTTCTGTTATGTGTGGTGGTATTTTTTCTAACTTCATATAATCGCAATAAGAAAGAGGCAATTCATGCGATTTACTTGCTCTTATCATAAGGTTTCTTTGATCTGCCGAGAGCTGCAACACATGATGCATATTCAATCTTTTTGGACCAACTGTTAAAGAACTATTTTCCACCATATAGTGTTGCACAGCATGATAATGCCATAGCAAACTTGATAATTTAATCTTATTCCAATCGTTTTCGTATTTTTTATCAGCATCAAGAAATGATTGCCTATCAATATTCAAATCTTTAACACACATTATTTTTACGTTTCTACAAATAATCTTTCTGATATCGGCAGGAAATTTATTTACTTCATTAATCCAAGATGATTGTTGCAAAAGTGGTATCAGCTCATGCTTCTTTTTGGGATCTTTTTCTTGAATTCTCCCTTTTGTAATATGCTGAATTTCTGCAGCACATACATGGGAGGCAACAAAAGAAAGCAAACCTGCCAAAATGATGTTCATGTTTTCCTTATTTCTTAATTTCTTAATCATAGCAGTTTTGAAAAACATCTTAATCATAAAGACTTCATCAAATAAGTAAATTCATAAAAAAGAGACGCTTTAAAGGCGTCTCTTTTTCATTAACTAACAAAAATAATCGTCATGATTATTTTGTTTATTATTCATGCTTCCAGGTAACGGTGAATGAAGCATTATCAGATGCTATTGCAGAAGGTATTGCCTTAGCAGCACCAGTAGGAGTGATCATTTCTATCCCCATATTTTGCCATGAACTATTTCTCAGACGAGCTGCAACGCCGTTGATAGTAGCCATACATTTAGAAAGACGTGCAATGCCAAAATTACTCAGTGGTAATATTCCATTAAGGTATGGTGCTTCCACAATCCATTCAGCTGACTTTCTCTGCGCAACTGATGATCTGGTATATTGAGTAGGAATAGTAGAAGTTACACGTCGTGTATCATTATGCAATGTCATCACAAAGGTTGAGTTTCCGATATATCTTACTGAAGCACTAATAACATCTCCCGGATGCAATGGAAAACCATTGATAGCATAACTGGCACCGGGGTACATTTCAAACCACGCATAATTTTCCTGAGCGCCATTATTCCAATCGTGTTCCGTACCTATTTGTTCAACGGTAGAACTGTTATATCCATCAATACCCACCCATAACGAACAATAAGTGTGATCGGGAGTTGGTTTGAGCGTCGGCACCACCCATGTTCCAGAAACAGCCGATACAGATCCTTGCTGAGGAGCGCTGAGCCTATTTGCCGCAACGTATCCTGACCAATTGGTACTTGTTGCCAAAGTCCTTGATGTTCGCGCCGATTCTGGAGCTGGTATATAAGGATGTGAAACATAATGTGCTTCTGCTGTTCGTTCCCCTGATGGATGTACGATAGGAACTATGGTACATTCAATCTGCTGATAATCTTCTCTATTTATATGATTATCATCATGCGCAAATACACTGGAAATGCATAGTATTGCACACAAAATATTACGAGAAATACGATAGATATTCATACTCTGCTCCTTGAGAGTTATACTGTTAAAAAAATATTATACAGAACTAACATTCAAAAAGAGCAATGTCAAATGGGTGATGACAGAACGAGGCATTATGGGTAAAATAAGAAGAGTCAAATCAAGAAAATCGCCCATGTAAAAAACATAACATGGGATTTATATAGGAATTCCAATGGCAGGTCATAGTAAATGGGCTAATATTAAGCATAAAAAAGCTAAAGAAGACGGAAAAAAGTCCAAAATATTCACCAAACTCATTAAAGAAATTACCATAGTAGCGCGTGAACACGGCGGCAATCCGGATATGAATCCTCGTTTGCGCCTTCTGATGGAAAAGGCACGTGAAGCAAACATGCCCATAGAAAATACCATGCGTGCTATTAAAAAAGGCACCGGAGAACTTCCCGGTGCACAATATGAAGAATATACATATGAAGGCTATGGCCCTAATGGTATCGCCGTCATGATCGATGCAATCACCGATAATAAAAATCGCACGGTGGCCGAATTTAGGCGCTTATTTTCTGAAAATGGTGGAACACTGGGCGAAACAGGAACTGTCGGTTGGATGTTTGAAAAACAGGGTGCAGTTACCGCGCAGGGAAAAATCACTGAAGATGAACTGCTCGAACACTTGCTAGAATATGATATTAAAGACGTGCAAGTTAATGACGATTCTTGCACCGTTTATTGTGATATTAAATCATTAGAGCCTGTCAAAACGGCCCTTGAAAAAGCAGGATTAAAGATCGAAAATTCTGGTCTTGAATGGGTTGCAAAAAATAACACCGAATTGAATGAAGCGCAAACTGATAAGGCTCTTGAATTTTTATCAAAACTGCAAGATCATGATGACGTGGAAAATGTCTATACCAACTTAGGATAAATAAGGAAACTCCTGATGAAAAAATATACTATAACCAGCATGACCGGTTTTGCTTCAAAAACATTAATCCTCACCACACCATCAGGAGAACGTTCCAGCATTTCTATGAATTTAAAAGCACTCAACTCGCGTTTTTTTGAAGCAACCGTAAAATTACCGGTTGCTCTTTCATCGCTTGAAACAACACTTATCAAGCAATTTAAAGAGACGTTGCGTCGTGGGCATATTTACTTTACCGCTTATTTAAGCAATCCTAATCTTTTTGAAGGTTCTATCACTCCTGCTATGGCAGTAATTGATGGGTATGTGCGTGCAATAAAACAGATTAAAGATACACACCATATTTCCGATGAAATAAAATTAGATAATATTTTGCGATTGCCCAATATTTTTTCTAAAGATGAGCAACCGCTGAATGAGCAGCTAACGCAACAGATTATGGCTGCTGTTAGCGATCTTATTGCAGGTGTTACTGAAGAACGCATTGCCGAAGGTCAAAAACTAGCCGCTGATCTCCACACGCGTATTGAAAATATTGAACGCGAAATGAAAATTATCACGGAAAGAGCTCATGTTTTTGTTGAAGAATGTAAAAAGAAAGTGCATGCAACACTGCAAGAAATAGGCGCTGATGAAAACTTACTTGCTAATGCACAAAAAAGCGGGCTTTACTCCATGCTCGATAAAATCGATATTCATGAAGAAATTACCCGATTAAACAGTCACCTGACCAACCTGAGCGA
>LDIY01000056.1:3865-5025 GCA_001468865.1 candidate division TM6 bacterium SOIL31 | reverse complement strand
TTACCAAACCATCGCTTGCAGAGTTTGCCGAATTGGTGCGATAGGCGCCAGGTTCTTATGCTTGGATTATTTCTGCAAATTGTGCTGTCTTGATAATGATCCCTAAACTGCTATTGCCTATGGTTATTTTGCCCCTAATCTTTTCAGTTCCTGATAGTTTTGCAACCTCGAAATGTCAGTCCGTAAACGGTCTACCAGATCCTACATGCACACCAGGGGCAATCGATCCAAATGTAACCCAAGAAAATATTCACAGCACCATTTGTGTGCCGGGTTACACCAGAACTGTTAGGCCACCAACTTCATATACAAACCCGCTAAAATTGCAGAGTATGGCCGATTATGGATTTACCGATTCTCCATCAAACTACGAGTTTGACCATCTGATACCACTCGAGCTTGGTGGCGCTCCGCGAGACATCAAGAACTTGTGGCCCGAACCCGGCTTTGGCGACAATAACTATCATGACAAAGACATTTTAGAGAATGAGCTTCATTCAAAGGTGTGCAGTGGAACAATTACGCTTGCTGAAGCTCAAGCTGAGATGGCGGGGAACTGGGAAACTGCACCTGAATTTCCTGCCGCATTTCTAATGCTGACAATTCCCGTTGCTTTCGTTCTTGTCCTACGGAAACGCTGGACCAAAAGCTAATCCTTTTGGCGCTTGCATTATCATTGATAGCAGTATTTCCTATGGCAATTTCGTTATCAAGTAATATATCCAGATTGTTCTGTCGCTGAATTACAAACTTCAGCAAGCATCTTTGTGTACCAGCCAACGTCAAAAATAGTATTATCATTGCATAATTCAATTGGAATTCTCCCTTTGCTTTATTACTGCCATTACGATATACAACAAGGCGAGAGTTGATCGCGGGATTCCCTCTTAACGCAGACTGTCCAATGAAGTGTAGAGTATTTCACAGTGTCCAGTCCGCTTTCTATGTCCTTCAATGTCGTCCTTAAAGAGAAAAGCCATTGAACACCGCTGACAAACGTACAGTTCATCAATTTTGCGAATATCATCCGCGTTCACAAGTTATGATATACTAAATATCATTAATGGGATCCTTGCTTCATCTTATACTAAATTGATTACGTAAAAAACCATACCGCAGATTTTGGGGATAGTGGGAGAGTAAATCTGCGGATGGTCTAG
>LDIY01000056.1:0-3776 GCA_001468865.1 candidate division TM6 bacterium SOIL31 | reverse complement strand
ACAAGGCCTAGTTATTCCTAATGTATTTACAGAGAAACAACCTAGCCGGTAAATATAGCATAAAGCTAGATGATATCTAGTTGGGCGCAAAAGAATCGGCAGACGCAAAATCTAGAGGTTTTCAAGACGAGCGGGACATGTCTGGGCCGGATAAGGCGTTTTTGCACGTACTTTATCAAAAGAAAAAAGTACAAAAGCAAAAAGCAAACTATACTCTTAATAGTGCTCGAGATTCAGAGTCGTGCGTCAAATGCAAGTTCAACCTCGGTGATGAATCCAAGTGCCATGTAGTAAGGGGCGAAATAAATAATGAAAAAGGCATCTCAAAGTTCTTCTCGCCAAAAGGCGACGGTATGCTACCGGGCGACATTGTATGGATGTATGTCAAAGCAAGAGGCAGCAAGCTGGCATATAAAGAAGGACACGTGATCAAAAAAGGTGCTCTCGGCTACCGATGCGAGGATTGCAAATACTATCTCTATTCTAGAGATTGCTTGATAATTGAAGGAAAATTCAAGCCAAAAATGAGCTGCGGCTTTATTGTAAAGATAGGTCACGGTTCTGACATATAGAAGATTTTGATGCAGGGATTAAAGCGTCAGTTGGCCCACTTGCGGTTGAAATGAGTGAAAATCCTGAAGAGAGAAACCGCGACTCTAGAAAAACAAACGACAACACAAGGAAGCAGCAAGGAGAGACTCCGCTTAATAAGCAAGACCCAACAGAGCCGGTCCAAGTCGGTGCAAAAGAAGGCAAGGCCAGTGCATCTGCCGATGTAGGTGATGCAGGGGCGGCAAAGGCATAGCCCTCTTCTTTTTTGTTCCACTTGCCTGAGCTTTTGTTCACCAGATACTTCATTCGACCTAGCTTGCCTGGGAGTCCAAGGGCCATTCTGCCTTACGCTTGCTTGCAAATTCGCGCATTTTCAAGACAATCAGATCATCTAGCCTGCTTCTCCCGCCATTCACTTTTACCAGGGTCTTGTACAACTTGGTTTTCTTGTTTACCTCCCTGCGTGTTACAAAGTCCTGAATTATCATGCCGTCTTCAACGGTAACTAGGCCAATGTTGTTGTCTGAAATTAATAGTGGAGTCATGATAGAGCCAGCAGGCTTTACAATTGTGCGCGCCTCTATCCAGTCCGGTGGCCTATATTTTGCCAAGTCTCTTGCTTCTTTTCTAGGGCGGACGTCAAGGTGGCGAGTCGGCCTGGTTTTGACCCTCAATGATTTTGCAGATAGCTTGTTGACGCTATCGATATCACTGTCGACCCATCCAATTCCTACCACCTGCTTCCATGGGAACAACTGGCGAATCCTGCCCATGATTTCACTTACAAACGCAATCTTGACAATACTTGTGGTCTTGAGCGCGCTGCTGGTCAGCTGAACTATACTCATGTGGAGGTAATTCTCCTCTTCTCGCTCGAGCAGCGCAAATGCTGCATTCGCTGTGAATCCATAGTGCACGTCGCCGGACAGAAATGTACAATGTGCCGGCTCTAGCTCTTTCATTAGAAACCCAAGCAAATTCACCGGCCCGCGTTCGTTTGCAAACCAAGTTTCCAAATCGAGCTTGTACACGCTTGTCAGACGCGCGGCAACTCGCTGCAGAGCCTCTAATAGCAAAAAACCAAAGACCGGCGTTGGAACTACCAAAATGATTGGATCACCCTTTTGGTAGTTGCCATCTTGGGCGGCTTTGAGAATAGAGGCAAAGCCGACGGTGCTTAGCAACTGTGGAGGCCCGTCATAGCTATCGTAGAATCTGTGTGTCCGGCAATCGGTAACAACTGCCAGGGGCTTTACCGGTGCTCTATACGTCCATTCGATATCCCACAGCAGATCTTCAAAAGAGTCCTTTTCCGGCTTTTCGACTAAGCCGTTTTTTGATAGATGGTTGATGATTATAGCGATAAAGTCGTCGGAGAAGTCAGATGGGTTGTTTCCCCAGCCCTGGAATGCCCAATATGCAAGCAAGCCGTTTGCCACAATCTGCCTTCCACCTTCACTGCCCCGTACATTGTCGTACCACGCTTTTGTGATGTTCCAGTCATCGGAAATGTCATGGTCGTCAAATATCATGTATGTCGGAGTATTTGCCAGGACTCTCCGGACAGAAGGAAGCTCTTTTCTCGTTATCTCTAGCTGTTTGATTTGATCTTGGTATTTGCTTCTATGTTTTTTGGGCACCAGCGAGGCATCTGGAAATTTCAAAGGCCAGTTGTCGGCATTCCAGGCAAGCAGATACATTGCGGCAAACTCGCCAAACGAAAACAGGTGGTTGTCTGCCTCGCCAGAGGTAAATCGGGCGTATTTTTTAGCCAGCTCCTGGCGCTCACCTATTTCCAAGTCCGATAGATTTGGAAAACCCGAGATTTGCTCTTGCCATCCTAGTAGCCTTGCGCCCAGCAGAGTCAGGTAGTGTGACAGCGGACCAGCGACATCATCGGCATATATTTGGTCGCCAGTAAGGAACAGCACCGATGGTCTGTTGTTTAAATCATTAAATGATGCATGTATCAGTCCGTCTGAGGCGGCTAGGCAATCCTCGCCCTTGCCATGAAGTTTGCGGCACGATCCGTGAAGAAAAGTCAGCTTTGAATTTTCTCCTCTTAGATAAAATGTTGGTAGCGGACTGGTGCCGTCAAACTTGCTATTGTAGGCAATAGAATTTTGGCCACTCGTCAATCCAAGGTCGCCTAAATTCCATGACTTGCCCGATTCCAGCTCGGTGATTTTGATATCATAAGCAAGGAGCTCATCAGTGGGAAACAAAGAAGACGGTCGTGCAATAGCAAGTACAATATGCAAATTGTCGCCTAACCGAATTGATTTTGTCGCTCCAGCGCCAACCGCGGGTATTGATTTTGCTGTTAAATCGGTGAATCGGAAAATATCTACTTCGGCTCTCACTGGCCTGCTGCACGCAAGCCAGATGCAGACTTGCTTTTCTTCTGCCCTGCGCAGGATAGGGCCAAGCAGTACAAGCGGGAGGTTTATTGAAAATTGCGACAATGGCTTTTGATATAAACACTGGCTCATCAAATATCTGCATTATCGCGTCAGAGAAGAGTACAGCAAGATGCACCACAGCCGTTCTACTTCGCTTTTTTCGCTTTTGGTCGATGTATCGGATTATGTTCATGGTCCGACGGAGAATGTCGCTTATGCCTAGCCATGGGGAATATTTCATTGCACATCAAAAGCTATAAAGATATGCTATAGGCGCAAAAGGAAACTAGCCCTACTTGCCGTTTTACCGGCTTTCGGGCCAGAATGAACCTGCTTCGTTGCTGTCCTGATACCTTACTTGATATAATGCAAGGATGACACTAAAGGGCGCGCATGTAGTCATCTTGACAAACGTAGGGGCTTCCTGATAAAGACCCAAGAATGAAGAAATAATTGCCTTACTCATAACGTTCTAGTCAACACTATGAGTAAGGCCCGCCGAGATTCATGAATTACAGCAAAATAGCAACCACAAATCGAGTATTAGGAATTTGATAGCTTTTTTCTGTGATAATCAATAAGGCTAAAGAAGAAAAGATAGCCCGATAGCTCGAATTAGTATCCCATACTGAGATACCTTTTATAAAACAATCTCCTGTTGCTCATTTCAGGTTTTCAAATAAGGCAAACCGTGGAAGTCTATCTCCAACATGACAAGTAGCGATAATGGAAAAGGAGAAATAATATCAGCAATGGAACATTTTGAAAATCTACATCAAAAGTATCTACCAAAGGTAGACCGTAAATTATTAATTGACCTCT
>LDIY01000055.1 GCA_001468865.1 candidate division TM6 bacterium SOIL31 | reverse complement strand
TCCAGTTGCTGTGAAGTCTCTTGAATCGATGACACTTGGACCTGAGGGATTAATTGATTCTTTCAAAAAGTCGTTAAATTCGAGCAACTTTTCCTGAGTATCGAATACTGGCGCGAGCAGTGACTGCACTTTTTCGATACTCAGGAAAAGTTGCTCGAATTTACTGACTTTTTGAAAGAATCAATTAATCCCTCAGGTCCAAGTGTCATCGATTCAAGAGACTTCACAGCAACTGGAGGACAGGCAATTACTGTAGCTGCTGCGCCAATAAGCATCGTTGAATCGGAACTGCAGGCAAATTCTCCTCAACATCAGATCCTTACGCTGTACATTACCACACCACACGACATAGCTGCAAAGATCGGGCCGCTCGTGGACGCTCAACGAAATTATAGCATCGCAGTCATTGCAGCAATATCGGCAACAGCTCTAGTTGCTTCATACTTTATTCTCTCTTCAAATAAGAGGCTGGAGAGAACCGTCGACAAGAGAACAACCGATCTGAAGGAAGCAAATAAACGATTAGAGGAGCATGACAAGCTACAATCGGAATTTATCAATGTCGCTGCGCACGAGTTGAGAACGCCTGTCCAGCCATTGCTTGGCGCCGCCGAAATGCTTGAGGACCAGATGCTCGATGGACTGCAGGAAGTAAAAGTATCCAAGCCCGAAGTTGAAATGATTGTGAGAAACGCCAAACGACTTGCAAAGCTTACCTATGATATTTTGGAAGTATCTAGGATCGAAAGTAAATCACTGAAACTGGAAAAAGAGCAGATCAACCTTCAAGAAAAAATAATGAAAGTCATAGAAGATGTAAAGTTATTCATCGATCAAAGCAAGCATTTGCAGATTATCTTTGAGCCAAAGGTAAGCGAACCTGTGATAGTTGAAGCCGATAGGACGAAACTATTTGAAGTGCTCTCAAACCTTCTTAGAAATTCTATCAAATTTACCAGCAATGGCGAAATAAGAATAATCCTAGAAAAAACTGATGACGAGGCTGTCGTTATAATTCAAGACACTGGAAAGGGAATAGATCCGGAAATCTTGCCCAAGATGTTTGACAGATTCACAAGCAAGTCTGACAGCGGGACAGGACTTGGGCTTTTCATCGCAAAGAGCATAGTTGAAGCTCATGGCGGAACAATATCCGGCGAAAACAACCCAGACGGAATAGGTGCAAGATTTCGATTCACCCTGCCGCTTTGCATTGTCAAAAGTGACACTGAAAAGGAGCCGGCAAATCATTGAGAAACGACCTACAAAAGATAAAAATTTGCAATGACAACAAATTGCCATTCCGAATGATCCAAAGCTTACTCATCGAACAGCGCGCTATTTCGATTGCGCCAGGATATTTTGGATCACCAGTTTTTTCTCTTCAATCGATACCTCGGCTCTTTCACGCTTTTTCGAATGGCCCTACACGGGCTGATAATGCACAAGGTAATGCCAAAAATTCACCACACAGGATACTAATTGTTGACGATGAAAAGGATATAACGATGGTATTCAAGCCAACGCTGGAACGAGCTGGCTTTAATGTTGAAGTGTTCAATGACCCAATAGAAGCATTGTCAGAGTTCGAGGCCGGTCAATATGATATCATCTTGCTCGATATTAGGATGCCTCAAATGACGGGCCTTGAGCTCTTTCAAGAAATTAGGAAGAAGGATAGCCAAACCAAAGTGTGGTTTATTTCGGCGTTTGATGTTTATTCTGACGAGATTCGCAAATACTCAATAGAAGATCAAGAAATCAGGATGATTAGAAAACCCATCTCAACTAGAGATTTAGTTAGAATTATAAAAGAAGATTTGAAGGCTAAATGATCTGCTATCATATCCTAAATTATTATGGCTCTCGTAAGAAATGATCAATAGGGTTGAACCGATTCCCGGGATGCATACTTTTCTTTATACAGCTTAGCCTCAGATGCCAGATGCTCAAAATTGGCCATATAGTGATTGTTCTGCCTCATCTTTCTTTCTGTCATAATGTTATCATACAAGGCATTCCAACACACAAGGGTTGTGTCCCAATATGCGTCGAGAAAGGCGTCCTTTGATAGAAGCTTATTGCGGACAAAGGTGCCTATCATATCAAAATCCGATCGCACCATGGCGATTTGTTCGCTGATGTCTTCATCATTGCGACTCTTGCCATCTAGTATGTCTCTGTGATACTTGTATACAGCATGTCTTGCTTTTCTATGAGATTCGTTGTTCAGTATGTGGAATACATCCATAAGGGCGGTAAGGTTGACTTGTCTGGCAGCAGCTTCATACTGCTTTTTGCGAAGATAGACTGTGGCTGTAGCCATAACTGCGCTGGTGATACCTACCATTATCGTAATGAGGGTTAGCGACGCCTCTTCTGCTAGCGACATCTAGAAGCAATACATTTGTAGGCAATTTAAAAAGAATTTGCTAGTTTATCGCCTTTGTTGTACCAAGACCATGCTGATTTCGAAATTAATCTTGCGACGAGGATAGCCCTAACGAAAAACGTATGGATAACAAGCTCTGCTGTAGTAACCATCATAGCTATTTGATTTGCAAAGAGTGTTCAGAGGATCAAATATTCATATGATGATTATGCGCTCGCTGATGATTTAATAGAAGAGCCGCCGATGAGATATGAATTGAGTGCAGCCAAATTGTTCTTAACACTTTGACATGACCAGAAGCAGCCTACTCATGCAACTTTGGCAAAAATATTGACCATTAAACTCTAATCCTATTCCTTTTGTAACTTTTAGTCCATTGCAGATTGTACAGCCATGATTTTCCTTTTCTGTTTTTTGCACGTTCATGCAAGCATAATCAACATGCTACTTATCGAGTATAGTGTATAAATTAAGACAGACATTCCAAAATTTTTCCCAAAGATTGAGACAATGTTGGACTAGCTATAGTGCGTGAAATAGCGAGACGCGAACACTAAATGCACGGCTTACAACTATCTGATATTTGCAGAATAGCACCTCGAGAGAAGAGGATGGCCTCCAAAATCGCGCTCACGCATGCACTTAATACCATAAAGGGCATCAGAACGTAGAGATTTGGAACTTAGATCCAATTTGTTCATTGGTTGTGTGCCAAGGTACTACTAACAAATTCTTACTAGGTCCAACCTTTAGCTAACCTATAGAATTTATGAAAATATTGCTAGCAGAAGATGAGCCATCTATTCTGATGCAATACCAGATTGTGCTAGAGGATAGAGGCCACTTAGTCACAGGTACTCAGGATGGGGAAGAATGTGTAAATGTCTATAAATCTGCCCTGGGACTCCCTGTCGAAGCGGATATTGTTAGCAACAACGAAACTAATGGGTCTTTCCCGAGACCCGAAATCAATCCTCCATTTGATGCAGTAGTTCTCGATTATAGAATGCCAAAGAAAGATGGTCTTGCTGTAGCTATTGAGATACTTGAAATCTGTCCGAGCCAGAGGATCGTATTTGCGTCTGCATATACTGCTGAAACTTTGGTGGATTTGGTTAAGCATTTGCATAGAATAGTTGAACTTTTGCACAAGCCTTTTGATTTAGAATATTTTGTCGACTCTGTCGAAGATACAAGCCTGTATGAGCAGATAGAAAGGCTTAATGTAAGGGTAAGAGAGATGAAGGATCACAACATCACACGCTCTCAATTGGTGGACTTGCTAAGTGGCGCAAAAAAACTTCAAGAACTTGTACTTTATAGTGGTTAGACATCAGTTCAATTTATCTTCCTAGTGTAACCACTGTGGATGGTCAATCAAAAGCGAGTATGATGGTCTCCTTTTGACTGGCAAGAATCCGCATGAGTTGTCGATTTAGGTCGATTGGGGCTACGATCTTGGCTCATATTTCTAGTCGACTTTATCACTGAGAGGACGTAAGGTTCACTTGTGGCACAGTTGTTTTTGCCTGAGCTGTTGCTTGGTATGCTGGATAAGGCTGCAGCCCCCACGGCTTGGCACCCAAGAATCCGCCCTCATTAAAGACGTTATTAGGAAAAGTCCGAAGGTTGGTGTTAAAGTCACGTACTCCGTCGTTGTAATAAGTTCGGGCAACCGCTATTCTATTTTCTGTGCCAGCTAGTTCATCCATCAGCTGAGTCACCACAGCATCAGATTTTAGATTTGGATATGCCTCATAGGTCAAAATGATTTTGCTCAAAGCCTGCTCTATTTGGTTGCTTAGCTGTACCTTGCTAGCCGGATCTGGTGCGGCTTGCCACTGCGAACGCAATTTGGTAACATTCTCAAGCACGCTTCTCTCAAATTGCATGTATCCTTTGACTGAATTGACGAGATTTGGGATCAGGTCGTACCTGCGCTGGAGCTGAGCATCCACATCTGCAGCAAGCTTCTTTACATTCTCGTCTTTTGATTGTGCAGCATTAAATCCAGAGAAATACATACTGTAGAGCGCACCGATTATTATTGCAATTACTGCCACTCCAGCAGCGACAGCAATGATGACCCCCTTTTTCGCCATGATTTGATTATGACTGGAATTGTCACTTCAATATTACTTTAATGGCATTATCTGCCTGCTCCACCTCCGCCTGAACCTCCACCTCCTCCACCGCCGCCCCCAAATCCCCCACTTCCGCCTCCCCAGCCTCCGCCGTAACCTCCATAGTATCTGCCGCCTCGCCTGCCTCTTGCAGCAATTGCGACTGCAGCGATTATTATGAATATAATGATAGGTATCCATATAGAATAATCACCAAAAGGATCGGAAGGCTGCTGGTCAATCAAAGGCGCCGTTGTTTCCCCATCAACATAGCCGATTCTGCTTGCAAGGGCAACTACAGTATCGTAAAATGCAGAATCAAATACCTGAGTATCCCCGGTATCTTCATATTGCTTGCGAGCTGGTACTAGATATGAATCAAGTATTCTCCCGGCAGCTCCATCAGTGATTTCACCTTCAAGACCCCTACCCACTTCAATCCTCATAGATCCGCCGGCACCATCAGGCTGTAGTGAAAATAAAATGAGCACCCCATTATCTTTACCTTTCTTGCCAATTCCTTTTATTCCATCTAAAGAGACTTCATTAAAGATATAATTTGCAAGCATGTCCCTATCTTGAATTTCCTGCCCGTCCTTCGTTATTCCGTGCCCTGCAAAGCTTGGAATAGTGTAGATTACAATCTCCGCGGTTGTATTGTCGTCTACACTTCTGACATAGCTATCGATCAGTGATTCATAGTCATGGCTTATTATGCCGGCATGATCGTAAATATAGGCCGGACGAGAACCTGTCTGTGAATAAGTGGGATGAACAGAGGACGAACAGACTAGAATTGACGCGATAGCGACAAAAATCGCGGCAAAGATCAGTCTGTGCATCTATTGCAATATCAAAGAGGGGTGTGCTAATAGGCTTCCGCTCACGAGTCGTTCATTGATCCATTTGCGTGCACAGCTGTGATTATAAGTTGCTTGTATTTACGCCAATTTTTCGAACCCTTTCATTCAATTCGTCTATTGTCCGGTTGTGCTGGCTTAACATCATATTATTTTCCCTCAGCAAGACAACCATTTCGTTCATCAGCCTAAGCACTTCCTCATAATACTTTACAGCTCTTGCTTGTTCCTTGGGCGTCACCACCAGAAAAGCGGCAGAATAGTATATCTTTGCTTCATCTTTCAATCGAAATTTTATGATAGTTACTGCAGTATTGCCATTTTCCTCTTCCACATAAGGAGTTCATACTCAATTCGTGCAGTATTCTTACAAACCGGTCAACTTTGCACTAATTTCCCACAGCGTCTTGGCAGCTTGCATATCATCTCCATGAGGCGAATTTCTAGCTTCCTTCTTTTTCACAAAATATTTTCCAGTCTTATTAAGCCCGGGTTCCGACGCTAGATAGATAGCAGTTTCTGCACCCTTGGCAGGACTCAAAAAGAAAGGTGACCCCAGCTTCCAGACTAGCCTGTAATACCATGGACTGCGGTCTCCTGCCACAAGATTTGTTCGTACCGCACCAGGATGGTAGCAATTTGCAGTTACACCTCGGCTTTCGAGCCTGCGCGCTAGCTCTTTTGTAAAAAGGATGTTGGCGAGCTTGGACTGGGAATACGCCGAAATGCCACGGTAGGGCCTGTCTTCAAACTGTAGATCGGCAAAGTCTATATGGGCTCCTCTATGCGCAACAGAGCTAGTAGTGATGATTCTTGAAGGACTGCTTTCGATTATGTTATCGAGGAGCAAATTAGTCAAAAGAAATGGTGCAAGATGGTTTACTGCAAATGTTAACTCTATCCCATCTTTTGTAAGAGTGCGTTTTGGAGCAAACACTCCTGCATTGTTGACGAGAATATTGAGCTTTTTGTGTTCACTAGAATACTGCTTTGCTAGATCCCGAATAGATTGCTGTGAAGAAAGATCTGCTACCAGATATGATATCTTGCTGGGGACGTCACTATCTATTCCCGCAGAGCTTAACTGTAATTTGAGCCACTGCACGGTTGACTCACATTTGTCCTTGCTCCTGCCAACCAAAATGACGTCACCACCCATTCTTGCCAGACCTAAGGCGATTTCTTTTCCGATGCCTGATGTGGCGCCGCTTACCAGGCATGATTTTTGCTCGAGTGTTGTACCTTTGCTACTAGTCAAAAGAGTTCTATTTTCCTAGGTCGCCAAGGCTACTTAGCGATTTCTGAACCTAGATAGCAGGCGGCGTCTACTTTGGCAAGGCAATCTACTGCCTTTAAAGCAATTCAGTATAGGCTGTGTTATTACAAGTAGCTTTATAAAATCTAGTTTAGACCATTAATTTGTTTGATCGGCGATTCCCATCTCATCTGTCCCAAATGCTTCCATGAATTTGGCTATCATAATTCAGAGGGCATTTGCCAGAAAGGTTGCTGCAATTGTTCAAACCAACAAGGCAAATAGAGATTCGATAGCGATCCCCGATGTTGTCTTTGCTATCAGTAAATAGATTCAAGCCCCAAGATACTTGTTCTCCAGATATGCCACAAAGTAATCAGGGTTATACCCTTCATTGAAAGTATTCTTTAGAAGCACTTTGGGCGCATAGATAGATCCGTATTGGTGTATCTTTATCCTTAACCATTCTCTGATAGGCTTGAAATCTCCTTTCCTGATATTTTCCTCATAGTCTTTCAGGTCCTTGCGCATATGTGAAGCAATGATTGCTGAAAGCAAGTTTCCTAGCGTATAAGTGGGGAAATATCCAAAGAGGCCGCTGCTCCAGTGAGTGTCTTGGAGAACACCCTGCGAATCATTAGTTGGTCTAACTCCAAGCAACTGCTCCATTCTGTCGTTCCAAAATTCCGGAATTTCAGAGACAGCCAAGTCATCTCCAATTATTTTCTT
>LDIY01000054.1:3361-6160 GCA_001468865.1 candidate division TM6 bacterium SOIL31 | reverse complement strand
ATAATCATTATCTTCAAAATATGCTGGATAAAACGCACGATCAAATGGTCCTACAAGATTATAGCCCCACTTCTTTAAAAGAAAACAACTAAACGCATTACCAGAATGATGACTACCACAAAAAAAGAAATTAGTACTATCGCTGATTGCAGCATCAACTAACTTACCAACAGATTGTGGATGAAGTTCAATATCATCATTAATAAGAATAATATAATCATCGTATTGATCTAAGCAACTATTCCATGCTCTACCACAACCAAGATTCGTAAACTGTGGTAATACATGAATATTCGGATATTGTAACATTGTTGGTAGGAATGCTTGCACACCATCTGCATTACTACTGTTGTCTATAACGATAACCTCATCAGGTTTTAGTGTATTTGTTGCTGCACTTATTGCAGCTTTTATTGCAAGATCAAAACGGTTTAGTGTTGGTAAACAAACTCTTACTCTGCTCATTATCGTAATCCTAACCTTTGCAAATGCTCTAAATCTCTTCCTTCTAAACCTTTATCAAAAAATACTTTATCAAGTAATCGTAAACCTGATTCTTCATTGATATGAAACCATTCTCTACGATACCGCCAGCGCGCAAATATATCATGGATAATACCTTCTGCACGATGCATATCTTCTACTTGTAACAATGCTAGTGGTGTTAATACTTCATCACTACCAGTTTGTAAAGCTAATAATCTGCGATCAATATCATTGGTTTTACCAATCTTATATCTACCTTCTTTCTCATTCCCTATTAAATAGACAAACTGCTGCATTTTTACTACAACAGTTTGCTTAGGTGTTTCATCTTTCTTTTTTCTTGGCATTTGTTACTACCTATGATTACTATCTGTAGTTACTACCTATAGTTAATACCCAAATAATGTAGGATCATCCCATCCATGTTGTTTAAGATATGCTTTTGAAGGAAGTTGTTTACACGCTTCATGATAAATATGCATATATCCTGCTTCACATAGATCAAGGACCATTCTATTTTCCAAGTTAGGTAAATAAATAACATCTTCTGCTGCATATCGTATTTGCTCATCGGTAAGTTTATCAGCAAACCAGTTACTTAATGCTTGCCCTTTTGGAATATCAATACCAAAATAGTACCATAGTAATGTTCTAAGGCTATGACTAACATGTTGTGTTCTTGTGTCATAAAAACGTGTTCTATCACGATCTAGGAGCTTACTTGCTATTTTCGTACAGCGAATGTTTACAGGATATACCTGAAATGTGTTTATCAGAAATGATAAATCAAACAAAGCATAATGAAATATCTTTCTAATACCCGTGTGTTCCATTAAACTTATAAAGTTATTCGGTACTCTTTGAAACTTCCGTAAGAGTATTGTTTCTTTCCCTGGTATACTTATTTGCACAAGTGCTAATGTATCTTTACTAAAGTCTAAACCACTTGTTTCTGTATCTATACCACATACACCAGCATGTACTGCATCTAAAAAAAACTTCTGTGGTATATCTCCTTCTGCAATAATAGGCATAAACTGTCCTTTCTACAATATCCTATCATATATTCTTATTATTGTCAAGTGTAAAATATTTTACAGGTAGTGTTACAGGTAGTATTATACGTAACGTAACCAATTATAATATGCTAATGGTTGATTGACAAACATAAATGTTGTTAAACGCTGTTCTTCTTCTATTTTATTATAAAGCCGTTCAATAAACTCACCATCACCTGTATACTTTTGTAAATATCGTTCGTCACCAATAAGATCACGATAAAGTATATATTGTCCTTGATCGATATGTGTTTCCCTTACGGTAGAAGGATGTACACTACGAACAAATCCATTTTTATGTTCCTGTGCAAAAAGAAAAGCTTGCGGCATAATCATTGTATTTCGTAACATATGAAACCATTTACCAAAATCAGGATGAACAATAGTATCATCGTCTACAACATAAATCCATCCTTTTTCTATGAGATCTAATGCTGCATTTATTTGTCCTTTTCCTGCAACAAATTCATGATTTGATACGCCAATAACATGTGGTGCTATTTGGTAATCATTCATATATCTACTTACGAAAAAATCAGGTAATGTTTGTATATCTGTTTGCTCTATATTTGCAAAATCAAGAACGATCCACCAATCTGTTTTGAAATATGGGGAAACACTTCGTAAACTTTTATAAATCGCTGGCAGATTATACAATCTTGTTGTTGGTGTTATGATATGTATCTGTTCCATATTTTATCCTTTACAAACCAAAATCCATTTTTCCATTCTCTAACAAAACCAAAACTATCTAACTGATCAAGAATACTATCTAGCTCTTTCTCAGAAACATCAATACACAGTCCACTTGCATATGGTTCTTTGATAGTATAGCCTAATCCTAAATCATTAATACGTTTATAACTAAAGTTCTGTGAAAATTGTATACGTGTCATACAGACCAACTACTTTGTCGTGCAAGTGTTGGTGTATAGTGATTAACTGTAATCGTTGCGAGATCCAAATGCTCTAGGATAAACAGAATAACGATAAATACTAACATTGCTGCAATAGCAGTAATAACAAATTTAAATGCTCTATGCATACTATACCTCTTATTACAATGAGACTACGCCAATTCCCCAATCATCCTGTCCTTCAACAGATGAATATTCTTTTGTATGATAACCAGCAGCTTTTATTTCATTCCATAGTTTCCATACCTCATCTATCGCTGTTCTACGATAAATATCATGGAAAGCAATAACTGATCCTTCATGTAAATATGGTCTATAAAATTCCCAATCAACTTTAA
>LDIY01000054.1:0-3312 GCA_001468865.1 candidate division TM6 bacterium SOIL31 | reverse complement strand
GCTACTACTTCTGCTACAGCATACATAGATGGTCGTTGAATCGTTGTTAATTCTAGTTTCTTTTTATTTGTTGATAAATCTCTAGCCCATTGTTGCCATACATAATCATGTCCTGCTTTTTGTTGTTCATATCTTCCATCAAATGGTGATACTAATACATCTACATTAACAATGGAACAAGATACAGGAGCATGTTTCATAAACTCAAATAATGTTCCCCCAAATAATGATCCTATTTCAACAATTCTTTTTGCTCGTAAACAAGCATATAATGATAATAATTGTGTAAACTCCTTTTTACCTTGTATAATAGGAACTGGACAATCATCATCTGTAAATACTTCTATATCCATTATTTACCACCTGTTATTATTAAACACTGAACTGCATTATAACCCGTTATTCGTTTACAAGCATCAATTTGTAATACTTGTGAATAAATACCTAATATAAGCGCAATAACAAATATAATAACCATAAACCAACTTTTAAATACATTCATATACTTATCTTTCTATTATTTTCAAATCTGTATGCCATTCTAAGCAAACGATTTTAGTAAATGATAGAATATACTACTATAGTATCTATCGTTGCTTAGAACGGCTCCTGTAATGTCTGGTGGCATTTTAGATAATCAGTTAGCTGCTAGGAAGTTATAAGGTAGTGCTATTTCAGAAGAAAAAGTAATAGAATCTTCTACAAATGTTCTTTCATACCAAATAACGACATAAAATCGAATAGGATAACCAGCACTTTCAATAGGATGTGTTTCTACATGTCCAATAATCTTTGGATCAGGGATAGCATTGTATTTCTCTAATGCTTCTTGTGTCGCAGCTTCTAAACTGTTTGCTTCACCTGTAACAACTTGTAGTAACCTTTTTGCTTGTATCATACATTATTTCCTTTCTGTTTGTGAATAAAATCCCTAATATCTAATCCATCATATTCAAGTCCAGTACCATGCCATCCTGATGGTGGTGGATTCTGTTTACGTGCAAATAACTCTATACGTGGAATATCACCCCATAATCTTTGTAAACGATCATATTGCTCTTGGGGTTTTGCACTATGCATACCAATAGGAGCGACAATAAGCTGTTTCACCGTTTTATCTAAACGTGGTACTGCTTTTCCCATACGAGCAACGATAGCTATTTCTACATTACTATTCGTATATCTTCCTAAACCAGAATAATAGCCATTAAAGTCTAATAACGATAGTTCATCATCTTCATAATCTGGTACAGTTGCTTTTTTGTTTGTTTTTACCCATACAAATAATGTTGTTACAGGTCTAAATCCCCAATTACGAATGATACTAAGCGGTGAATATTGTTCGTAATATTCATCAAATAACTTAGGAAATGTAACCCAACAAACTAACATACAACTTTTAGAATCAGCTAATGACCCTACATCAGTTTCGTATAACTCTTTCATTGTCATAGTAGGGTATGTAATTCCACCACGTTTTGGATCGTTTTGCTGCAAGTTATCGTATTGCCAAGGGCAATCAGTTAAAATAAGATTATACACTAACCATTCCTTTCCTTAAGTTCAGATCTTACAGGATCATGATAATCTAAAATTCTATGAATCCAAGTAAAAAACTCATCATAGCTTAATGAACTTTTAGCTTTATTACATAAGTAACAGCAAGGTGTTACATTATCTATAATATATCCTTTTTTATTATCTATTCTATCTACTCCATTATAAGGATATTCCCCAACACGTTTGTTTACTTTATGAATTTTACTAGGACCAATACCGCAATAATGACAACTTTTATTTGTTAATTCTCTAAATTGATCTTTTGTTAACTCAAAACAAAGATTCCTTTCTTTAGCTTTTCTTTGATATCTACTGTAAAGATCATTAAAAGCCGCTTCTCCATAAGGTAACTGATTGTATCTTTTTTCTTTCCTTAAACAGCCACAAGATCTAGTTGTACCTTGAACTAAGTTACCTGATCTAACTGTTGCTATATTGCCACAATCACATTGACATTTCCACAAGGCATTACGATCTTTAGCATGTCCTACCAATTCTAAAACTAATAACTTTCCGAATCTTTTATTTGACAAATCAAGCATAAATAATGTCATATGACATAAAACCTCCTATGCTGCTTAATATCATTTATTATACTATACTTTTGTTTATTTGTCAATATATAACAAAAAAAAGCTACCTTATACCACGTTTGTATAAGGTAGCTTTTTCCTTTTTATTTCTTTTTATGTTATTTTACTATGTTACCCAACGAATATCAAGCATAATTGTAGAGCTTGTATCCCACACATTAACCCATTGATTATTTGCGCATACGCCGCTACGGAATGTGCTTGCTATATCCGTTGTTTTTGGTGTACGATATTTTCCATTATCTAAGAACCGTACATCTTGCATACGCATATTTGATTGTTCAAGATGAGGACACCAAACCGTACCACCAATTGGTTGTGAACCGCCAATTTTTGCAGATAATGCACCATATGTATATGGAGAAGTATTAGGACTAGATAAAGCTGTTTCAAAAGTACCTGTGTTATTGTTATAAAGATACGTTGTAAAACCATTACCAATTAATGCTCTACGTGTTTGTACATAAAACTGTTCTTGGTATGGTAGTACAGAGCGTATATATGGTCCTCTAAATGCAGGATTATACATATCATAATAAATAGTATTAGCTGATACACATTGATCACCAAACACCGCATAATGTGAACTAAAACCAGAACTTACATCATGATATACTTCTACGTACATACAACTATTACCAGCAGGGTATTCAACAGTATACGCTGTC
This sequence comes from candidate division TM6 bacterium SOIL31, assembly GCA_001468865.1. Lineage (GTDB taxonomy): Bacteria > Babelota > Babeliae > Babelales > Vermiphilaceae > SOIL31. Next base: position 491 of record LDIY01000054.1, on the reverse strand, counting down.
CATTCTCTACCATCAGGATTTGTAGGTAAAGGGTTTGTATTATATGGGCTGTTTGTATTCATCATACCTACAAAACCATTTGCTACTCCTAGTGATTTAATATTAATGGTATAGATATTGTCTACATTTGGCGTTGTAAACGCTGAATACAAAGAACTAGTAGAAGAACTTAATCCGTTCATACGACGAAAATCAGGAACGGGAATAACATCATTATTTGTATGTGGTGGTACAGAAAGCTTATCCGTATGACAAGTTTCTACATCTGGATATATAGCATCACTAGCTATTACTTCTGTTGTTTCTATAGGTACACCACAAAAGATTTGTGTGATCTCACCTTTGTTGTTTTTTACATTAACTTTTGGTGTAGAAGGTGCAGCTTGAACCGTTGTAGCTGCACTTGAAACAGCAAAGATCATAAGGAAAAGGATATAAAAGAAACGTCGCATATATTACTCCTTTACTAAAAACATTGTTTTACCGTGTTT
>LDIY01000053.1:777-21612 GCA_001468865.1 candidate division TM6 bacterium SOIL31 | reverse complement strand
TATTTAATAGCTTAACATATTGTTTCGCTTCTTCAAAGCGTTTCAATAAGGCTGCCACATCTTCTTGTCGCACTCCGGCGCCTCGCGCCACCCGGCTCATTCGCGAATTATTTAAGATTCCCGCATTCAATCGCTCTTTTGGAGTCATTGAAGAAATAATTGCACGAAATCTCACCAATTCAACTTCTCCCTTTTGGATCATCTCTGGTGTTAGCCGCACTCCCATACCGGGCATGTATTTCATTAATTGAGAAAGGGAACCAAGCTTATTCATCATAGTCATCTGGTCAGCAAAGTCTTGCAATGAGAAAGTTCCTGATTTAAAAGCCTGTTCTGCTTTTTCTTGCTCATGCAACGCAATTTTTTCTTCTGCCTGCTCAATGAGCGTGCGAATATCACCCATCCCAAGAATGCGTTCTGCCGCTCTGTCGGGATAAAAAACATTTAAATCGGTAATCTTTTCCCCTTCACCCACAAAAACAATTGGCTTTTTCAACACAAAACGGAATGAAAACGCCGCACCACCGCGTGTATCACTATCCATTTTTGTTAAAATTCCACCATGAAAACCTATGGTATCTCCAAATGCCTTTGCTATGGAAAGTGATTCTTGCCCTGTCATGGCATCAAGAACCAAGAATTTATGAGTTGGTTGCAATAATGCATCAACTTCCTGGAGCTCCTGCAACATACTATTATCAATGTGCAAGCGTCCTGCAGTATCAAGCAACATAATGTCATAGCCGTTTTGCTGGTAAAAGGAATATATTTCTTTAGCTGCAAGCACCGGCTCCGTGCTTTGGGCTCGATAGAAAGTAACCCCTACTTGCTTTGCAAGGATTTGCAATTGATCAAGAGCAGCAGGACGATAATAATCGATAGACCCCACAAGAATTTTTTTTGATATTCCTGCTTTTTCGCTCTCTTTTTTAATTTTATAGGCAAGCTTACCAATAGTGGTTGTTTTTCCTGAACCTTGTAATCCCATAACCATAATGGTTGCAGGAGAATTCACCTCGAATGACTGTTCTTGGCCACCCAAAAATTCAACTACCTTATCATGAACAACCTTCATCAATTGTTCTGCTGGCTTTAGCTTTCCAATTATCTTTTGTCCTACCACTTCACTTTTTACTGATGCAATGAATTGCTGCACCACATTATAAGGAACATCGGCCTCAAGAAGACTCGTTTGGACAGCTTCCACGGTTTCTTGGATAGCTGCTTCTGTTACTTGAGCATCACTCAAACGAGAAAATAAGGATGAAAATTTTTGTGAAAGAAAATCAAACATGCAAAATCCTTTTAAAATAAACCCATTATCAACGGTATTTTATTGAATTATTTTAACACAAATAATATCTTCTTTCTAACAAAGTTGCTCGTTGATCAAAGAGCAACGCTACACAATTACCCCCGTTATGCTATAATTACAAAAATAAATAAAGCGATGTATGCACAACGCTTAAGAAAGCAAAACCTATGAAAAAACAAGCAACTGCCACCGTTACCTACCCAAAAACGCTGCTTTTGGGCGTACAAACCCCAGAACATTATCTCACCAACATGGAATCTTACTTTGAAGAATTTCGCAATCTCGCGCGTACCAATGGCGTACAAAACCCCGATGAAATGATCGTCAAAATTAGAGAAATTGATCCTGGTTACTTTTTAACCCGCGGAAAAAGGGAAGAAGTAAAAGCATTCTGTGATGAAAACGATATTGAACAAGTCGTGGTTTCAGAAGCCCTTTCTTCACGACAAGCCGGAAATTTAGGCGAATTATTGCGTTGCGATATTTTTGATCGCACTCAACTTATTTTAGAAATTTTTGAAAAATCGGCGCATACCGCAGAAGGTAAAACACAAGTTGCTATTGCACAACTTCAGCATAAAAAATCTCGCCTTGCAGGAAAAGGCGTTCATTATGCTCAGCAATCTGGTTCTATTGGTGTTCGTGGGGGTTTTGGTGAAACAGCAAAAGAAAAAGAAACGCGTCACATTGAAGATAGCATCTTACAACTTAAACGCCATTTAGCTAAACTGCACAAAGCACGTGAAACACGTCGCAAACAACGTCTTGCAAGCAAAGAACCGAATATTTGTCTTATTGGGTATACCAACGCGGGTAAATCTACCATTTTAAATATTTTAACCAACAGCAACGTACTTGCAGAAGATAAGCTTTTTGCCACACTTGATACGACGACTCGCGCACTCTTTATTGATGGACAAAAAAAGGGCACGATCTCTGATACGGTTGGATTTATCCAACAACTTCCTACCCGATTAATCGATGCATTTAAATCAACCCTTTCTGAACTTGATTATGCCGATTTGCTGCTACAAGTGGTTGACGTGGCTGATCCAGGCTGGGAAAATCATATTCGCGTAGTGAATGAAATTTTAACAGATCTTGATGTTCACACACCGATGCTTTATGTATTTAATAAAGCCGATAAAATTGATACAACACTATTATATGGGGCACTTGAGAGATATCAACCACATGTGGTTGTCTCTTCTCTTTCAAAGAAAAGCATTGCTCCATTGATTGAATATATTAAAAATTGGAATCCGACGGATGAAGAAGAAACATTAGAATCCGAATAGAAATTTGTTACATTGCTAAAATTCTCCTTTTTATGTATAACAACAACAAAAAGTTATTACACAAAAAGGAGTTTTTTATGAAGCCGATTAAATATTTTTCTTCCTCGCCCCTTATATTCAATCTCCTTATCTCATTCTCCCACGCCCAAATGCCCATCACCTTTCAAGCAATAGAACATTATATTAATAAACCACAACCACATTCATATGTTGATTATTTATCATTTGAGGGGCTCTGCAAACATGCACAAGGCAGGTTTTCAGCAGAAGATTATGAAGAAGCTATTGCATTCTATAAACAAGCGCTTGCTTTGAACCCCACCTGTGCTCAAGTTTTTTTTAACCTGGGACAAGCACTTTATTATGCAAAAAAATATCCTGAAGCATTATATGCCTACAAGAAAACAATTCAATATAAACCAGATCATTATCGAGCGTTTGTGCAAGTTGCAAAAGTAATGATCGATGTTAAACAACCCAATGATGCGATAGAACCTCTCAAACAAGCGCTGATATTAGAACCAAAAAATGGTGAGGCACGTATTTTACTTGCACGCGCTTATAACGATAAACATCTTTTTAACCAATCAATAGAAATCATCACGGAAGGTCTTAAGCTAGAACCAGAACATATCAATCTTTATTTTGAGCTTGGCAATACCTATAATTTAATTAATCGACTTGACGAATCTCTCGCCATATATCAAGAACTTAATCGCAAAATCCCCGATAATCCATCCATTTTATATAATATCGGCTTTACTCTTAAAAAATTGGGATTATTAGCTGAATCGTTGCCCTATTACAATCGCACTCTTGAACTTAACCCCAATCATGCAGAAGCAATTTTTAGTCGTGGGCTTGCATATCTGGTGATTGGTGATTTTGAAAAAGGATGGGAAGGATATGAATGGCGCTATAGCCGCCCTTCACAAGGATCACTGCGCACATATGATGCCCCCCGCTGGGATGGATCAGATCTGCAGGGCAAAACCATTTTAATTCATTCAGAACAAGGATTGGGTGATACATTCCAATTTATTCGTTATGCAAAGCTCGTTAAAGAAAAAAATGGCAAAGTAATTGCAGCAGTACAAAAACCACTAGTTACGCTTATGAAACGGTGTCCGCACATTGATCAGGTTGTTTCAGTTGATGAAACACCTCCATATTTTGATGTTCATTCACCACTTATGTCATTGCCATTCGCACTCAAAACACGTATTGATACTATTCCCGATGAAATTCCCTATTTGCATGCTGATGAAAAACTTGTTGCTGAATGGAAAGAAAAATTAACTACAGATAAAAATTTTAAAATTGGTATCTGTTGGCAAGGTAACGATAATTATGCAACGCCCTTATTACGCGCAACGGTGGCACAAAAATCAGTTCATCCACGTGAGTTTGCACCAATTTGTGCAGTTCCTGGAGTAAGTGTATATAGCTTACAAAAAATGACGGGTACCGATCAGTTGAAAGAAATACCTTCTACGATGCATATCAATACCTTTGAGGGAGATTTCGATCAAAGCAATGGTCGATTTATGGATACGGCAGCCGTTATTAAAAATCTTGATTTAATAATCACGGTGGATACCTCGCTCAGTCATCTTGCTGCAGGTCTTGGTATTCCTACCTGGGTGATGCTCCCGAATCCTGCCGATTGGCGCTGGATGCAGGACCGCACTGATTCTCCTTGGTATCCAAAAGTATTGCGCTTATTTAAACAGCCAAAACCGGGCGATTGGGAAACGATGATACAAGAAGTTGCACGAGAACTAGGAATGCATCTTAAGAAAAATACCAAATAATTATATAATCCCCCACCCCGTTCGCCCTGAGTGTTTGCCGAAGCGAAGTGTAGGCAAATGTATCGAAGGGTAAAATAGGAAATTATCTATAAAGCACCCTTCGATACATTTTTTGAGGACAAAAAACACTCAGGGCGAACGGGATTAATTAAAACAAATTATTTCAACCAAAAAGATAAAAAACATGATAAAAAAAGTAATACTACTTACCACATTACTCTCATTACCAATTAACCCCACCCCATTATTTGAAGCTGCAATGGAGCATCAAAACAATGAGCAATTTGCGCAAGCAATTGAATGTTATGAAGAAATTTTGCGCAGCAACCCACATAATATGAACGCCTATTTTCAAGCAGGATGTTGTTACCTTGCACTTGGTGAAAAAGAAAAAACACTTGAAGCATTCATGAAAGTTCTTGAAGAAGATCCTCTGGCTCTTCCTGCAAAATATAATTTGGCTTATTCGCATAAAGCATTTGGGAATCTTGATACTGCAATTGAATTGTATAAAGAAATTATTGCTATCGCTCCGGATTATGAACCAGCGCAACTAGCACTTGGATTTGCATACATAACCAACGGAGATTTTGAAAATGGTTGGCAACAACATCAACGGTACCTAAAGCGCAGCGGCAAGAATGGTGATGCACTTCGTTCATTATTAGAAAAAGAAGAAGTTGTTTATAAAAGAATTCTTTTGCACCCAGAAGGAGGACTGGGCGATACACTCAATTTTATACGTTATGCAGAAGTACTGAAAAATATGGGCGCAGATATTATGGTTGCATGCCAAAAACAACTTATTCCACTCCTTTCTCGCTGCACGTATATTGATCAATTAATTCCGTGTGGTTCACCAACGCCTGCGCATGATGCAGATGCAACACTCATGAGTCTTCCTGCAATTTTTAATGATAACGCAGATACCGTTCCACAAGAAATCCCATATCTTTTTGCAGATCCAACACTCATTAAATATTGGCAACAACGAATGTCTGATGATACCAATTTTAAAGTGGGCATTTGTTGGCAAGTTGATGCATATAACGATACATCGAAAATACCTATTGCACGTCGCGGATATCCGCTTGAATCTTTTGCGGTGTTGAGTGATCTTGAAAATGTCAGTTTTTATAGTTTGCAAAAATATGATGGCACCGAACAACTTGCAACACTGCCCGCACATTTTAAATTGCAGGTCTTTGAAAATCTTGATGAAAAATCAGGACCGTTTATGGATACAGCTGCAATTATTAAAAATCTTGATCTGGTGATTACGGTTGATACTGCAATTGCACATCTTGCAGGAGCGTTGGGATGTAACGTATGGTTGTTGCATCCTTATGCAACGGCAGATTGGCGCTGGATACATGGCAGAACTGATTCATATTGGTATCCAACGATGCGTATATTTAAACAAAATAAACCATTTGGATATGAAGAAGTGTTGGAAGAAGTGAAAAAAGAATTCCGTAAGTTAGTAACAAATAAATAATGCAAAAAAAAGAGGGACTGTCAAAGTCCCTCTTTTATGAAAAAAATTTTAAAATTATTTTTTTTCTAACACTCTAGGAAGAACTTTTGCTATCGCAATGTTCATCGCTACAAGACCACCCACTTGCGCAGCAGATGACTGAGCAACTCTACCTAATTGGTTTTGTATCTTTTTAGATAGTTCAGTATTTTTTGTTGCAGAAGCCAACTTAATTGCTCCAACTGTAGCTCCTCCTGCTACCAATGCTGTTTTAACATCACCAGTATGTAAACCAACAGCTCCTCCAAGAAGCGCACCAATTAAAAGAGAATGTTGATCAACACCATCATTAGCAATTTCTACTGCTTTATCATAACTATATACAGTAATTCCCGCCGCAGTAACGCCAGCTACAGCACCTTTAACATAATCATTTGTAACAACAGTTACCACTAAATCCGTAGCAGTATTCAATGCTTCTGCAAACGTTGTTTCTGCATTCACATTACCTGCACACACTACTCCAACAACAACTAACATACGAGAAAACATACGAAATATGTTCATGAGAAAACCTTTATAAAAATGTTTAACATACGAAACATAACTATAAAGATTTTCCTATAGAAATCAAATGAAAAATATAATATGCATAAGAATAAAACAATGTAAATAAAAAAAGAGAAGCTTTAAAAAAGCTCCTCTTTTTTATGTTATTTTTTTTTTAGTATTTTTTATTTAGTAGCAGCAGCCTCAGCAGCCATCACTATCACACTTGCAACTACTTGGGGAACAGCCGCTCTGATCGCATCTTTTATTACAGGATTAATTTGATCACCAAGAGCTCCTGGTATAACATCCACAAAATTTAAATTGTACCCCTGCTGTTCCAGACCATGTATTACTTTGCGTGTAACAAAATTTGTTGCAAAATTAAGTGCCAACGCGGCACCATCTGCATCTTTTTTGTGATCACATGCAAAACCTGCGGTTTCAAGCGCAGCTTTTGCAGCATCTGCATTGGAAGGAAGCGCAGTTGCAAGAGCTATAGCACCAACCTGTCCTTTATAGGCATTCATCTTATCAGCATAGGGACACTTTGCTGAAGCATCAACCACCAAAACAACTGCAACGAGAGTAAACATACGAGAAATCATACGAAATGTATTCATGAGACACGTCCTCTTTTTTTGAATTACTACTTCACCGAAAAACTCTATATCATTCAATACAAATATCAACACAAAAATAACAATAAAATTGCAACACTATTCTGACTTTACTTTGCCACTATTTTTTTGTACGACTTAACACAGAAGAAATAGTTCCATGATTAATTAAGGAGAGTCATGAAGCAACAAGCAATTTTCTACCCTCTCGCTCTTTCATTTTTATTTGTTTTCAAAACAACCTGTCAAACCATAACCGCTGAAATTTCTTATGGCGAGCTGATCGATAAAATAACTATTCTCACTATTAAATCACAACGCATCACGAATGAAGAAAAGTTGAAAAATGTTCGCACTGAACTTGCATCACTACAAAATACGTGTAACCATTTTATCGGCAGTCGTTCCGATATTGCAGAATTACAAAAATTATTACAAAAAATTAATGAAGCATTATGGGACATTGAAGATGCCATTCGCGTCAAAGAACGTAAACAAGAATTTGATGATGAATTTATCGCAATTGCGCGCAGCGTCTATATTACGAATGATCGGCGGTGTGCCATAAAAAAACAGATAGATACCCTTTTGGGATCTCATATTACCGAAGAAAAGTCCTACGAAGAGCTTTAACCCCATATTACATTCCCTACTACGCCAAGGCTACGAAGGGCACGGTCATTTCATATGGGGGACCCCGGTGAAGAATAAAGAGAAAAGACAAATCTTGAACTAATTAGCGCGTATTATAAACTGTTAGAATAATCATACATATGAAAAAAACAGCAAGGTTACTATAATGCGCGATTCTTTTAACACTTTCCTAGAAAAAAACCTCAACCTATCACAGCACCAAGCAGTACACCATGAAACAGGTGCAATCTTAGTTGTAGCGGGTGCAGGATCCGGTAAAACGCGCGTTATCACAGCCCGCATTACTCATTTAATTCTGAATAAAAATGTTCCGCCATCATCCATTGTAGCCCTTACCTTCACTAATAAAGCTGCAAGCGAGATGAAAGAACGGATTGCAGCCTTTCTAGGCCACCATAATGAGCTTCCTTTTGTCGGTACTTTTCACTCATATTGCGTACAGCTCTTGAAAAAATATCAGGAATATTTGCCTCATCCATTTCTTTCCATTTTAGATAGTGATGATAAACAGAAGATGATTCAGGGAATTTTACAGCGCAATAACTTACAAAAACAATTTACGGCAAAAAACATATCGCATATGATTTCTCAGATGAAAAATCATATTGATGCAACATCACAACCTGCCACCGAATATCTCTCTCACCCCATGCTCACGGATGTTTTTAATGCATATGAAGCAGAAAAAAAAGCTTCTCAGTGTCTTGATTTTGATGATCTCTTGTTACAAGCATTAGATCTTTTTAAAAAGAACAGCTTTATTAAGCATAAATTTCAAGAAAAAGTACGTCACATCTTAATTGATGAGTATCAAGATACCAATATTGTGCAACATGAACTGTTGAAAGCAATGGCTCTTGATGAAAAAAATCTCGCAATAGATTCAGTATGTGCCGTAGGCGATGAAGACCAATCAATTTATTCATGGCGTGGCGCAACAGTAACCAATATGACCAACTTTAAAACAGTATTTCCAAACACTACCATTGTTACCATTGATCAAAATTATCGTTCCGTTCAAGAAATACTAACCCTTGCAAACCGCACCATAGAAAATAATACGTGCCGCACCCCTAAAAATTTGTGGTCAGAAAAACAGGGCAAAAAGAGAACCCTTAAACTTCAGTGCTTAACAGAATATCAAGAAGCACGCGCAATTGCGCAACTTTTATTAGCAGCCAAATCAAAATACGGCTTACAAAACGTTGGCATACTCTATCGTACGCATACACAATCCCGTGCAATTGAAGAAGCTTTATTAAAAGAATCAATCCCCTACCGTATTATAGGCGGCATTCAGTTTTATGAACGCAAAGAAATTAAAGATTTGCTCGCTTATTTAAAAATTATTGTTAATCCTTTTGATCGTACTTCTTTTTTCCGGATCATTAACGTTCCTGCGCGCGGGCTTGGTGATAAATTTGAAGAAGCTTTTTATATGCAATGGGCCGATGAGCCATTTGCCACCTGGCAAGATATTATGAAACAACTGGTCAAAGGCGGAAATTTGGGTAAATCAAAAATCGCAACACTTGAAAGTTTTGTCTCAATTATACAGACTCTTGAGCCAACAACTGCAACCAGTAAGGCACTTGAACACATCATTTTGAAAACTGAATACATCAGCTATATAAAAAACAGTGACGAACCCCAAGAAGCACAAGCACGTCTTGATAACATCAAAGAACTGTTGGATGCGGTTAACCATTTCCAGGCCAATGGCACCACAAGCATTGCCGATTTTCTTGATGAAGTAGCGCTAATGCAAGATAAAATGAGCAAACAAAATAGAGATTCTCAAGCGGTTTCTTTGATGACGCTGCATGCAGCAAAAGGATTAGAATTTGATCTTGTTATTCTGCCGGGCATTGAAGAAGGAATTATTCCCACCACACGTTCACTTAATTCTAATGATGCAATTGAAGAAGAACGACGTTTATTTTATGTAGGCATTACGCGCGCACGCGAACACTTATTGATCACCATCACCAAGCATCGGTATTCATATGGCCAGATGGTTGATCAGTTCCCCTCTCCTTTTTTACGTGAAATTCCTGCAGATTTGATTCCTTTTGAAGATTGTTCTTATTGGAATGCTACGCAAATACAACAGTTTTTTGCGCAGTGGCTAGGCATATCCCCCACCGCTGCAAAAGCACCATCACAAGTCTACGTTCCTAACTATACTCCTCGCCCCCGTGTTGCAGCCGAGAAAATAGAAATACATGCTACTTCAACAAAATGGAAAAAGAACCAACCAGTGAAACACACCAAATATGGAGTTGGCACCATTCAAGAAATTGAAGAAAAAACAAGCGGAGAAACTCATATAACCGTACGATTTAAAAATGGCGTGAAAAAGATTATTGCACAGTTTTTGCAAAAATTGTAATAATGATGGCCATGAAAACCCCAACCCTCTACCTCAGCCTCTGTACCGAATTTTTTGATCTTGATAAACCCCAAGCATGCCCGCAAGAGTATGCTTTTTTTCGGCATTACATATCTAAAGCCACCGGACCTATTTTAGAACCCATGTGTGGCACGGGACGTTATCTTATTCCCTATTGTGAAGAAGGATTTGAAGTAGAAGGTTTTGATGCATCACCCTTTATGCTTAATGCATTATACGCAAAATGTAAGCAAAAAAATTTAAAGCCAAAAGTTTGGGAAGAATTTTTGGAAAATGTTTTACCCACAAAACTTTACAATCTCATCTTTATCCCGGATAGTTCTTTTTGTTTGTTTTTACAACCAGATCAAATCGTGATTGCCTTGCAAAAAATATACAATCTTTTACAACCAGGCGGTACATTTATTTTTGATGTTGAAACAGTACATGCAATTCCTGCAAAAAGTGGTCTCTGGCACGGCAAAGCATATAAAAAAGAAGACGGCACCACGATTATTTCAAGCACCTTACCGCTGCCGATCGAAAATAATATTGCCTCAGTCATCTGCCGCTATGAACTAATGGATAAAACTGAAATTATCAAAACAGAAATGGAATATTTCCAGATTAGATTGTATTATCCTGATGAATTAGAACAGATCTTAAAAACCATTGGGTTTAGCCACGTTAAACAAATAGAAGCGTATGATTTTCATTGCTCACCTTCTGCACAAGATTATACGGTGGTTTTTGAATGTATTAAATAGGACACATCATGGAAGGACTTCATGATAAAACAAGAATTATGCTATTTCTTTTTTTTATTATATCACCTCTGATACATTGTTCCCAGCTCGGTTACAATGTTCCTCCTCAAGAAAATTGGCGCAAGCCCGCTGTTATAAAAAAAGTTGAGCTCAAAGATCTGCCATTAAAAACAAAAATCATTCTTAATCGTTTAGGAAATTATCTTTATTGGCCGCGATTTCATGGTCCTGAGAATGCTTAACAAAGCCTATCAAAAATATACTTTTTGTGGTATTGATACCTATTATCGTAGGCAATCAATTCCTACGTCTTTTTTTTTAGCAGAAAATATGTTCTTAAATAACATAGTAACAAAAGACTGCTTTAAATTTTCATTATCACCCATATCACCCCAGACTTCTCTTCGACAAGCAATTGCATCATACAAATATATTAATGAAGCAATACGAATAACATATAGAAACATACAAAAAGATTCCAAAGAAAATGCTGGAAAAAACAAACAATTAACTGCTCACACATGTGAAAAGATGATAAACAGCTTCTATTTGATGCATATACACAAACTTGTATCCAATCCTGCTATTGATATCAATGAAAAAGACGAAAATGGTAATACATTTCTTCATGATGCCATTAGGTTATTGCTACCTCGCCCTACGGGCAGATTGCTGCAAGATTTCAGAAGAAAAACTAATGCTACTTATTGGACATGATAAAAGAAATCGCGCACCATCCCAACATTGCTATCAATACTCTTAATAAGAAAGGACGCACTGCCCTTGATTATGCCTGGAAAGACGCTGTTGTTACATTGCTCAAAAAAAAGGGTGGATCTTATTCGCAGTTTGCTGCTTATTCACCATCTATTACCCGGCATAAAAAAATAATAGTCTTATGTCTTTTTTCTGGGATCTTTACTTTGATATATATTTTTTATCATTCAATCCCGAACATAATGCAGGTTCTTCTCAACCTTAACACCCGACCACGGTGAATCTTTTTTCTCCAATAACAATGTATCAATCCTTTTTAAATATCGATCAAAAAATGCACCAACATACGCATATATAATATCTTGCGCTTCTTGCGGATTACGTATCCAAGGCATAATAATCTCATCTGGATTGAGCACTTCATCTGAAAAGGTACTATGCACAATATTATCTATCGTAATTTTATATGCATCAAAATCTAATGACGCAAAAAATTGATTGAGCTGCGGCAACCAATGGGTATTAAAATACCAGCGCCACACAAACTCTTTATGAAAAGGCACACCACCTGTGGATAAAGGAGAATTGACTACCACCGATGAACCAATAATTATCATTAATGGTTTTTCAATCGGAATCATTGCATGCGTTCCATAGACCGGTCCATCAAGATTAATAACTGCACGAATACGATTATCTTTACGTGCTAATTGAATTGCAGTAGAACCACCTAAAGAATGGCCCATCACACCAACGTGCGCCATATCAATTGCATTATACAAAAATGAATCGGGAGAGCTATTCTGGTTTTCGCATTCATTAAGAGCATACTGCATGTCTTCAACCCAGTAATCTGTCTCCACATCAAACATATGCCTCTCTTTGTGATGAAATGATGCAGGGAAAAGATAGGGAGACATATATCCATCCGAAAATCGTACCGGCTTACATCCATAGGTATGCGAAACACTTGCAACAATATATCCGCTTGATGCCAAAAACTTACACAAATGTGTGTACGTCATACCATTAAAATTATCCCCTAAACCATGGGAAAATAAGAGTAGGGGACATGGTTTTTCAGAAATAGGAATCCAGAGATGCATCATCAATTCTCGATTATGGTACACTCTCTGGTGCGGATATAATTCTTTTCGTGCTGCATCAATAATATGATATTCAACAAAACGAAAGGGCAAACTCTTCGTTTGCCCCATAAGCTGTTCTGAAATGATGAGTAAAATGATAACCCAATAAAATCGCTTCATTTTATCAACTACTACTTTTTATAGTCCGCTTTCTTGAATATCACGCAACGCTTCTTCTTTGCCGCAGAACTGTTTCACTTTTACCCATTTACCCGGCTCTGTACCTTTATAATTCTCAAAAAAATGCTTAATCAGATTTTTTGTTGCTTCATCAAGATCAGCTAGATCATTAATATTGGCATAAAATGGATCAACTTTTTTAGTTGGCACCGCAATAATTTTATTATCAATACCTGCTTCATCTTCCATTTCTAATATCCCAATAACGCGCGATGCCATTATGGCACCCGCTTGAACAGGATGCGAAGACACAACAAGCACATCCACGGGATCACCATCTTTTGCCAAGGTATTCGGAATATATCCATAATTAAATGGATAGGCCATCGCAGTATACATGAAGCGATCCACCATTAACAAACCTGTATCTTTATCAACTTCATATTTGATCATTGAGTGCTTAGGAATTTCAATCAAAACTTTGATATCTTGCATGGATCAGACCTTTTAAAAATAGAACGCGAAAAATTTCATATTTCTAAAATTATTATATCAAAAAATCCTTATTCAATCCATTAACCAAAACAACCACATTTTTTACTATCCTTCTTTCCTGACGCAATCCTTTCTGAATGCTGTGCATTATAGCGCTCAATAATTGGCTGGCGTATTTTTTTTGGTAATTTTTGAAATGAACTATACCTTGAAACAAGAAAATAGGCCTGATAGGTATCATAATTTTCAGGAATTATTACTCCTGAAAACCTAAATATCTTATACAAACCATTAACGGTGAATACCGTATCTTGCGATTGTAAAATCGCCTTCAGAATTGATGGAAATTCCAAAAAATCGGTTAAAGGAACCGATTCTCCACCAATATCTGTTATACAGATCTTGACATCAGATACCGCCGGCGATCTCATATGATATTCTAATACGTGATGGCCCGCTATTTCCTCCGCCATACCATATGCATGAAAATAAATATCATAGGCATGTTTAAAAAACGCGGAAGGTTGGTGAGGAAGCGTATTAATAAAAAAATCCCACGCTCTATACGTAAGATTAAAGTCAGAATTCCATATATAACGGCATTCAATTATTATCTCTCGATGATGGCTACACGGACGATTGGGACGAGTTCCTTGATAGAGAGTAAAATTAAGTCCTGATCCAACTGATACAAGCGCGCACACCGTGTCATATTCATTCCACACAAGATGAGGAATAGTGCGCAAATGAGGATGTTTATTAAGAAAATATTCTTTTCTTTTTTCTTGTGATTGCAAAACTAATCCTCTGCAATCTTTATAGTTTTCTCTATAACATATAGTCTCAAAGACTTGTTTAAAACAAGACTTACTCACTTTGGATAAGGTCGCAACCATTGTGCGCTCAAAAAAATCGGGCCGAGCCATCAACGCAATACGTAAAGCCTGCTCACGCAATGAAGAAGTTGCATCTTCACTTTCCATGCTGTATAGCGTAATGCTTATAATAAAAAAAAAGCAGATTGAACAAAAATATACAATATCTCTATTCAATCTGCTCTGCATAGCTTTCCTAACAATAATTACTTACCCATCCCCTTATAGAATTTTATACATAATTGTGAGTTGCAAAAGCAAGAACAGCCTTGGCTTTTATTCATATAGCACCATTTATTGTTGTTTGTATTTGTTATTTTTTAACCATCAAAAGTACCATCGCTAGAAAACTCATTGCAGCAGCATACATAAGACCAACAACTGGTGATATCAAAGACCACAACGCTCCCACGAGAAGGCTTGATAATAAGTCACCAACGCCATCAAGTGATTGCAATATTCCAAGCCCTGTACCGCGAATTTCTGGCGGCAAAATGTAAGCCGCATGAGCTTTTTCCAGTGCCTTCACGGTACCCGCACTTAGTCCCGCACATCCAAAAAAAGCCAACCACACCCACAAATATGTCGTCTGTATCATAAAACCAACTGCGGTAATACCAAAGAACCCAAATCCAAAAACTGCTAACAATAATTTTCTATTCACATAATCGCTCAATGTTCCCATACCAAATTCACTCGTTGCACGAATAATATTAAAAAAGGCGTACAACAGAACTCCTGATGCTGTTGCAACTATAAATGAATGCTCCTGCCCAAGAAGCATTTGAACCCGATAAATAAGTAATGTTTGATTAAAATTTCCTAAGCCAAACAAAAAAATTATCCATAAAAAAGAGATAAACTCTGCCGGTAACATTTTAATTTGATCAACAAAATGCACCTTGTGCTCAGTACTTACTTCTCGTTTTTCTTCAGATGTTAAAAATATAATGGAAAGAGCAGCGCACATACCAGGAATAATTGAAATGAAAAAAATTGATGATAACGAAACATTCATTTTCAACAAAAAAAATACGGTCAATGGACCGATTAATGCACCTAATGTATCCCATGCTCTTTGTAATCCAAAAGCACGTCCATAAAAAGCTGACGGAACAATTTTTGCAATCCATGTATCACGCATTGGCTCTCTAATTCCCTTTGCAAGCCATGCAATTACTTTGTACACAAAAACAACAAAAACAGTTTTGGCAAAACCAATTAACGCAAGAAAAAGCGCCGCAATTGCATACCCTGCAATTAAAAATGGCTTATAAAAAGGAACGCGATCAGCAAGCCAACCTGAAAGCAATTTTGTCACGGTGGCACCAGCATCAGCAAAGCCTTGAATTGATCCTAATGCAAATGGTGCATACAGTGAACCTACCAATTGCGCTACAAACATGGGCAAAATAACGGTGCCCATTTCATGGCACCAATCACCAAAAAAGCTAGCCGAACAAAAACCAAT
Organism: candidate division TM6 bacterium SOIL31; assembly: GCA_001468865.1. Classification (GTDB taxonomy): domain Bacteria; phylum Babelota; class Babeliae; order Babelales; family Vermiphilaceae; genus SOIL31. The sequence goes on along the minus strand of LDIY01000053.1, from coordinate 5,900 downwards.
AACATTTCTATTTAACCAGCTTTTCATATTGTTCCTTATTGCAATTATTTACTATTTCTTTATACAGTTTTTATACATAACATTTTTTCCATTGACGTAACAGATAATAATGAATACTCTAGTGCTGTATTTTTTTATAAACACACTATTTTTTGAAAAAGGAGTAGTATGAAATCTATAATGAAATTATGCGTTATTGCAATGCCATTAGCAGGCGAATCACTTTATTCCGCCCAATCTCAGAGAGCACAAATACCTATTTGCCAAGAGGCACTTGATCAATATCTTAAGAACATTAAAGAAACAAATGATCGGCGAGCTCAAGCTCTCTATAAGATTGCAGTAGAAAACTTTATGTCTGAAGGCAAACACGTTCCAACTCGTTACCTAAAACACGTCGATCAAGAAACTTTTACACGAGCTCAGCAACATAATCAAAAACTTTTTGAAGAGCTGCAAAGATAATACAATAAGTTCAATCATTCTCCACAAAAGTTCTAGCAATTCTTGAATAAAACCATTAAAATATTCAGCAATATAAACTCAATCTATTTATTCACGAGAGGAATGTCTTATGAAAAATATAGTAAAACTATGTATCTTTGCAGCATCTTTATACGGCACAACATATGGCATGGACCAACGGATGCAACAATTCCAACAACAACGAGAAGCGCAAATTCGCCAAAGTAATGAGACAGTTTGTAATTGGTATCTAAACTCAAACCAACCAGTTCCAGCCCATGTTCTAGCCACAGTAAATGGAGGACATGCAAATCTGGCAGCTATACACAATCAACAAATAGCACAAGCTCAACAACAAAAAATAGAAGAACAAAAAATACTGCAACAAATACTGCAACAAATACAAAAAAAATAAAAAAAGGCTCAATGCACATCAATTGTACGTTGAGCCTTTTTTTATCTAAAAGATCTTACACAAAATCAAGCAAGCGCTTCATTTTATATCTTCCATACAACCAACCCGCAATAATAAATCCACACAACACCATGCAACAGATTTCCCACTGCAAGCAATCACCTTGACCAAGCAATGCTGCACGCGTTCCTTCCATTACATACAAAATGGGATTGCATAAAAGGAAATATGCCAATGGTTGAGAAAACTTATAAATTGAAGCCCATGAAAATTGAAATCCACCCATAAACCAGAGTGGAAAGATAAAGCGGCACCACACATTTTCCATTTTTGAAAGTGCACCTACATGCGCAGTTACTGCTAACGTAAAAATGCCATAAAAAATATTTGCAATCACCAAAATAAGGACAAGCTTAAACCATGATACCGTTGCAAAACTAAAGCTATTCCACAAAAGCAATTTACCAAGGGGAAGCATAAAAATACTCACAATAATGCCCACACAGGTGTAAGAAGTTATCAAACTCCACATGACAACTGCAGGACTTGTTGGCAAGGTTAAGAGGTAATTAATATGCTGATCACCTTCAAAATCTGCAATCAACTTAAAACAATTGCCATAGATTTCAAAAAGCCCCACCGTGCCAACTATGGTAGCCAATTGAAAACAACCATAATCATTTGCAAGACCAAATTCTTGCATAATATGACCCATCACAATCAATGAACAAAAAGCCCAAATATATATATTGAAGATTTTGCTCACTAACTGCTGTTGCGCGATATAAAAGTGTGTACGTACCAACTTGCAAAAAATATCGGTAAAACGAAATACACTTATACTCATGACGTTCCTTTATTCTTTATCGGATCCATCTTTAGACATCAATGCAATGAATACATCTTCTAAGTTTTTCATATTAAAATCAGCTTTAAGCTTATCGGGCGTTTCAATCAATCTAATTAATCCCCCATCAAGCACACACACACGATCTGACAATTGCTCTGCCTCATCAAGATAGTGCGTTGTTAAAATAACAGTAACACCCAGTTGCTTGAGATCTCTAATTTGCTGCCATAACTGTCGTCTGATGTGCGGATCTAATCCAACCGTAGGTTCATCTAAAATCACCAATTGAGGATTATGCATTAAGGCACGCGCAATCATAAAACGCTGCTTGAAACCACCAGAAAGCACATTAGCCTTTTGGTGCAAATACTGCTGTAGACCAAATTGTTTGATGAGTTGTTCCAGACGAGTATCAATCTGTTCTTTTGACATACCATAATAGCTGCCAGATAGTCGTAAGTTTTGCTCGAGAGTTAGTTCAGGATTTAAGTTGGGACGTTGCGGACAGAAACCCATCTTGTATCGATAGGTTGCAACATCTTCATAAATTGATCGTCCCTCAAACTCGATATCCCCTTCTGTTGGTGGATGCAATGTGGCAATAATTGAGGATAAGGTGGTTTTTCCCGCGCCATTCACACCCAAAAGCCCTAAGATTTCACCTTTATAGACATCAAGAGAAACGCCCTTCAATGCTTGTTGGGACGGATATATTTTTTTAATATTTTTTATTTTTAATAAAACGTTATTCATAATTTCCTCATTAATTTTTTATACAAAATCCAGCAAACGCTTCATTTTATAGTATCCATAGAACCAATAGATCGTGATATAAAAACAAAGCGCTCCGCAGCAAATTGCCCACGGTAAAAAACCTGCTTGCCCTAATAATGCGCCACGCATGCCTTCAGTAACAAAAGTGATTGGATTACATAAAAGTAAATATGAAAAAGGAGCTGATAGAGCATATAAAGCTTGCCATGAAAATTGATAGCATCCTAAAAACCATAACGGCCAGATAAAACGCATCCAAATATTTCTCATTTTGGACATCGTTCCCACGTGCCCTATCATTGCCACAATAAAAATGGCAAAAAAACTATTTGCCAAAATCGCCATAACGATAAATTTAAACCAAGAAACATTCGCCCAATCAAAATTGTTATATAAAACCAATTTACCAAACGGCAACAACAGGACTGTCAGCATCATACTCACTAAGGCATAAGAACAGACCATGCTCAATAATACGGTGGCTGGACGCGCAGGCAAAGTAAGGTAATAAGATATATTGCGATCTCCATCAATATCCATAATAGCCTTGGTAGACGCATTATATACCTCAAAAAGTCCTACCACTGAGACAATTGATGCAAACTGAAATGCTCCATAGCCCCCCATGAGGCCAAATTGTTGCATAAGGTATCCCATGATCATCAGAGTGATACCGCTCCAAATATATAAATTGAAGATCTGATCTTTTACTCCCTTACGCGCAACGAGCAAATTAGTTTTAACCAAAGAGCAAAAAATGCCGAAAAACCGAAGACAACCCATGTCCTATCCTTAGAATGTTTAAATGAATGCTTTATACCTATATATACCAACGAAAACCAAGAAAAATTGTGCATACAAAAGTACACAAAAATAATAGAAAACCGTAAAAATGCCGAAAGTGGTTAATTAAAAGAAAACGTCGGACAATCCCTATAAAAAGGACTTCGGACAGATGATTTGAGAAAACTATTGAGTAATTTCCATAATTGATATCTCCTTCAAGAGGAATAAAAAGTGATCTTACTTATCAGGATAACAGACGAAATGGTCGTGTCAATAGGAATAATCTGATAAACTATCTACTACTTAACCCAAGTTGCGACCTATAAATTTGCATTTATTTCTACTTTCCGTTCGCCCTGAGTGTTTTTTGCAGCGTAGCGAAATAAAATGTATCGAAGGGTTAATCTTGAATAATTTTTATGTATTATTAAGAAATAGATTTAGATAGAAGCTACCCTTCGATACATTTTTTGAAGACAAAAAACACTCAGGGCGAACGGGATGGGGATAGGCCACAACTCGAGTTACTTAAATAACCAAACCAAGGAAAAAACTCATGCTATATAACCGCCACCGCGCTATCCTACTGACTCTTTTAATGAGCACCAATATCATTGCTATAGAAAATCCACAAAATAATCTTCCACGGCGAATTCTCATAATTGCCGCGTCTGCAGGAATACTTTTTCTTCTTGCTCGTCTCGTTACCAATTATTTTTCTGGTAACAATAGCTTTTATAGCTCAGGGAATATCAGTATAATGCACCAATCGACCTCAACATATGGAAATATTTATATGATCAATGATGAGCTGACCATTAATCCAAAAAATTCATCTCAACAAGATTTAGCGCATCTTCCTCTGATTAAACCATTAGGAACCCTTGAAACAATAGAGCTCAATGACGCCATAGAACAGGTGAAAATTCCCAGCAGCATAGCAATTGTCCATATCGATGACGCACAAATACCTCGCGTTGAACGAGATGCTGCGTTTAAAGACCTTATAATCAAGATTGATAACGGAATCTTAACTGTCTCGACCCCCAATAATGAACCTCGTAAATTTGCATATAATAACAAACCTTTATGCACCATATATGCAGCACTTTGTGCTTCAACGCTTTGTGCATCAGATATCGCTCGTGTTTTTATTGTAAATCAAAAAATTGATACTCTTACGTCCACAAATTCTTCACGCATTAGCGGATCTGTACAAGCAACCCATCAATTAACACTCAACTGTCATAACAGTAGTCATGTACAACTAAATAATATAAAAACTGAAAGTCTTACGGTAGAATCTTCAAAATTTTCTAAAGTAGATATAACAGGCACAGTAAATAACCAACAAATACTTAACATCACGGATAACGCTCAGTATACCGCAAGGATTCAAGGATTTTTAAACAAAACTCGTATTTCTGTGAACAAATTTTCAAAGCTCGACCTTAATGAAATGAATGGAAATACGCTAGAAATGGAAGCGTCTAATAACTCAAAAATAAATATCACAGGAAAAATATACAACCAAGCCATTAATCTTTCTCACTTCAGTACTTTCGATGGGTCACAACTCCTGGGACAAGGTGGTGATATCCGGGCTTACGCATCAAATAATTCCAAAATATTTGTTACAGGCATGGTAAAAAATTCAACTCTCAATGCTTCTAAATTTAGTACCATTGATGGATCACAGCTTATTGCACAAGGCGATAATCTTGATGCACAAGCTTCAGATAATTCTAAAATACTTGTTGCAGGAAGAGTAAAAAATCAAACTCTCAATGCTTCTAGATTTAGTACCATTGATGGATCACAGCTTATTGCACA
>LDIY01000053.1:0-764 GCA_001468865.1 candidate division TM6 bacterium SOIL31 | reverse complement strand
AGGAAGAGTAAAAAATCAAACTCTCAGTGTCTCTAGATTCAGCACATTCGATGGATCGAAGCTGAACGTCAATACAGCAACTATTGATCTAAAAGATAATAGCAAAGCATCTTATTTAAATATTCAAGAAAAACTCCGTGGTTCTGCTTTTAGATTTAGTGCCATTACATATGAAGGAACACCAACTTTGGATGTAGAAATAGATAATTTTTCTAAATGCGTAAGAAAAAGATAATACAACAAACTATTTAAAATACCTATGAAGAAAAAATATGAATGCTGCTTTTGCAGCCAAGAAATTATCAGTAATACGGTTGATGTTACCGGTTTAATTGTTATCACCAATTTTGATAAAAGTGAGAAAAAACAAGAAGTGCAGCAACTGTTTTGTCATATCTTGTGCCTCAAAGATAAGTTGCCAACAACAGTTCCTTTATATGGACTAACTGCCCAAGAAAATTAAACTAAAATCCTACAACATTGGTATACTGAATATATGAGGATATATCAAAAGAAAGGCTCTTATGTTTAAAGACCGCATAGCTGAAATTGACAATCTTAAACAAGAAATTGATTCCTATAGACCGCTGCCTGCTCCAATTCTTCCCATGCTCAAAGAATACTTTCGTATAGGTCTTACCTATTCTTCAAACGCTCTTGAAGGTAATACTCTTACGGAAACAGAAACAAAAGTTATTTTAGAAGATGGGCTTACTATTGGCGGTAAAACACTCAGAGAACATTTAGAAGTAGCAGGTCACAGT
>LDIY01000052.1 GCA_001468865.1 candidate division TM6 bacterium SOIL31 | reverse complement strand
TCGACAAGCTCAGGATGAGCGGTGAGGCGGAACTAGGGGTAAAAATATTGTGTGACCTTTATTGCTCAATCTATTGCTGAAGCTGTTTCTTCTTAATCAATTGTATCGTTGCACCCAATCCGGATGTATCCAAAATGCCAGAAAAATGCGGACTATATTTTCGAAGCAATTCTAATTTTTGCACTCTTTCTTCTGGCTTATTTGCCCAAAACATCGTATTACGTATCCAAAAATCTGTCTGATTAGGATTTTCGATTCCTTTATATTGCGTAACATTATCTGCACCATTCATCAGGATACCTTGACGCGCCCCCGCATTCGTGACATATTGATCCACCAATTCATCAAGAGGCATTTTTTCATAATCAATGTTGGGATTTGTACGTGGAAGTACTCCTGGATTAAGTACAGTAATCATATATTCTTCTGGCTTATATAATAATGATGCTAAAGCACGTCTATCAAAATCATTCTGTGTAATAGCAATCTTATTTAAAATCTTACCTATATCTGTTACCGGACTAATTAAAAATATGGACTTAGGATGGTTAGGATATCCAAATTCCGAACCTCCCGATCTCGTTCGGTTTTCAGAAACATTATAATCCAAAGGATCCTTTGTTCTACGATTCCCAAACAATTCTTCCTTAAACTCATTAGCTCTTTTTGCAAGCATAGCCTTATAACCTACTAAAGTAGCAACCCCTGCAGCAAAAGTGCCGACTAAAGGCCATTTATATGTTTCTAAAGTCTCTGAACTTGGTCGAGGCACCGATGAAGTTAAACTATTCCATTTTGTGGCCAGATTAGACATCATATTACTTACAACAGACCCCATGGAAGGCAGACTGTTCCAAAATGTCGCCAATCTATCGAACAGAGAAGAGGAGGTAGTTGTTGCAGTAGTAATTGATTCACTAGCCGTAAGCCCTTCTGGCTGGGCGCAGATAAAGAATGCAACGATTATCAATAACATTCTATTTCTATTAAAAATCATATTTATTCCTTTATTATAAGCAAACCCTACTTGAATCATAACGTATTACTGAAGCCATTATCAATACTTTTGTTTTTTTAGACGCTATTATATGAAAGATTATTTAGCAAAAGGACAAGCTTCCCTCTAGTTTACGAAATTGGGGTTAAGAAAACGCGCGAGCAGATACAAAATATTGTATAATTTTAAGTTCTGTTGAGTTTTTAATTTCTTTGATTTTTTAATATATTTTTTAAGCCTAGAATAAAAATTAATGCTTCTTGACTTCCCCCGCTCGTCCTGAACTTGTTGNNTTGTTGAAGGATATCTTCTGAGCGGTCTTTTTCCATATTTTTATTCTAAAAACTAAGAAAAAGATTAAAAAACGCTCACAAGATATCCTTTTGCCCCAACTCCGATTCTCTTCGTCGGGGTCCCCGTATGGAATGAAATGGAATATGGGGTTAAACAAGCTCAGGACGAGCGGAGGAATTAAAATATTTTAACTATTTTTGAAAACCCAACAGAATCTAAGGGGTACCAGAAGTCAGTCTTTCGTGCAATTGGGAATTTTCTATTTTTGCTCTTCTGCAAGAAATATCAATAGCTTGTAAAAGAGCTTCATCTTTCTCAAATCTCTTGGCATTTTGCTGTAATGTTTGCAATAATTTACACGTTGAATCAGCCGACCACATATTGAAACCAGTATTTACAACTAATCCTGCTTTTACTATCCAAAAGGCTGTTCGAGATAATTTTGATTGATCTTTAATTTTATTATTAAACTCAATTCCAAAATGGGTGGAGCAATAATCTCTAAATCCGTCTAAATCTTTCCAATCGATTTCTCCAAGCTTGATTTTATCGGCATCCTCCATGAAGATTTTAAGACCATAATAACCACCAGGAGTACTTGCTAGAGAACCAGCAAAAACATTCACTGCTTTTTTGAGTAATCCTTTTAGAAAATCGTCTTTATTAAGCTTTTCAAGTCCTTGAGGCGATAAAATCACTTCAAACAAAATCGATCCGATAACCTGAGCAGATGGATCACCTACATTAAAAATATCGTTTTGAGAATTATATTTCTTCTGATTTTTCTCTAACTTTAGCGGATCTGATAACCATGGAAGATTCTCTTGTAAATATTTCTTTTCCTCATCAGTAAGGATTGGATCTTTAAGATCTTCTAATTCAGGATCAACCGCTCTTTTAAAGAATTGCAATACTTGTTTTGGTTCTTCTGTTTTCCAGTTATTATCAACTACCTTTTCAAGCAATTCAAATACTTCCTTACGACACCTATCGCTATTGGAACCAAATGGGAAGTCAGTTATTACACGTTTTATAATATCGAAAACTTCTTCCGAGTCTAATTGGTTACTTATATTATTCTTACTTCCTATCTCCTTAAGATACGAAACAAGAGCTTCTAACCATTCCGTAGTTTTGCTCACATCTATTGATTCTTTTTTAACAAAATCATACTGATTAGCAAAATTAGGAGCATCCTCTTGGCGCTTTTCTAGAAAAACTCCCTTCATCTCGAGAAAATTATTCTTGATCCACTCTATTGCATGGATCCTGATTAATTTTTGCGGAGGTAATGACTTTTCTTTTTCGGTAGATTGCTTTGGTTCAAGTGGAATGTTCGATTGTGAAATTTGCTCAATATTTGAGTGTTCTGTTGCCCGTTGTTCAGGTGGTTGACTCACCACAGGAGATTGCGCAACTTGAGGAAAGACAGGTTGCTCTACTTTGATTGGAATATTCGATTGCTCCGTAGAAATTGACTGAATGTTTTGCTGTTCTGTTACCGAAGGTTTTGACGGTAGCTGTTCAGGTTGTTGACTTACTACCGGAGCAGCAGGTTGAACATCGAATCCTGCTTGCGAAAGTTGTTGTTCGATAGGCGGTTGATTTACGTTTAAACCCGCGGGTTCTTCTTTTTTTACCGACTTTTGCATTATCCAACGATACAGCTCATAAAAAACAGCTCCTGCCGCTAATAGTGCTGCATATTTTTTTAAATTATCACTATTAAACGCATTTTTAATTGATTCTAAAGAAAAAGATGATAATGAAAATGAAGGGAAATAGGAACGAGGAGATTGGCTTGCATACACTGCATTTGATTGCACTGCAATGCACAATGCCAAAACAAAACAAATATTTTTTTATTGAAAATCATGAGAAAAACCTATGGCAATATTGTTTTGCTTTCTTTTTCTTTTTCGGCTTTTTTCTTTTTCAATAATTCAACAGTTGCACCTAATCCATATTTATCTGAAGGATCAGCAGTCTCTGAATAATGCGGACTTATTTTGCGCAGCAATTCAAGACTTTTTATTCGCTCCTCTTTTGTAGGCTGTATGAAATTATCCTCTTCATCGTATCCCCCCCCCAAAGAAAAACTGTTTGCTATCCAAGAATCCGTCTTATTTGGGGTACGGTCAGCTACATTTGGATATTTAGGGAGACATTTTTGTGAATGAGAACCAATATAATTCTGTCGAACAAGCGCACAATCAATGTTCATCAAATCATTAAAAGAGATGGCCTCATAATTCATCTTAGCTCGCAAAGGGAGACTATAAAAAGAAGGCTGTATCATCGCAATAGTCTCTTCTTCCTTTTCATTCAACAATGAAAACAATGCCTTTTGCGTAATAAAACCATACGTATTTATTTCATCTATGGCTGTCAAAATTTGTCCTATATCTCGCAATGCAAGCATTGCTTTTAAGCCGTGTTCCCTTTCATCATCAGAAATGACCCATTTTTCTTTGAATTCTTGTTTATTTTTATTAACTGCTGTTTGATGAACACTCATTAAAATCTTTTTGAGCTCCTTAACTTGGCTTTCAACTGCTTCTTCATATTTCTTTTTCCATAATGCAATAGTTTTACTCAATCCATATTTATCCTCCTTATCAGAAAAAATGGGCCTTGAACGCAACCACTCAAGTCCTTTTAATCGCTCATCTGGATTATCTCCAAATAGCCATCGACTGGTCATTACCCAAACATCTATCCCATTTTTTACTTCACCACCATTTCGAGTAAACATCTCAAAAGAAACCCCATCATAACTATCTAAATTTTTTTCTTTCGATAAATCTTCAGTAAAAGGCAATTTAATTAAAACTTCTTCTCGTTGCCTAAGCAGCGATTCCAATGCCTTTTTATCGATAAAGCCATACTTCTGATCTTTTTTTTCCAAGGCTTCCTTAATGATTAGCATATCCTTCAGAATACCTAAAAATCTTGCATAATTCGTCTTATTGCTACCATATGTTGAGCCAGCAAGAACCATATAATGCTCTACACTTGAATAAGTTGCGGGATAGTCTTTAAATAATTCCATCTCCAGCTCTTTAGCCCTTTTTGAAACACGATCGAGCACTTTATAGCCTGCAATAGTAGCTAATACTCCACTCAATGCCCCACCCACACCAGCAACGGCATGTCCTTTATATTCTGAAAAGGATGTCGACGTCATAAAACTGCTTATTTTTGCAGCAATATTTGCCATGAAGCTATTAAATGAAGGCATAAGACTGTTTATACTGGCAACAAACGATGCCCACAAACTACTACCTGTAGAAGAATTCTCGGCAGCAGTTAGAACTGCCGTTTGAACCGTAAAGAAGCATATAATCGCTAAAAATAAGGACCTACTTTTATTAAAAACCACTTAAAAATCCTCCTTAATTGGCCGATTCCTACCTCCAGTATAAAATAATAGTTGAGGAATAGGCAATATTATGCTGTATTCAAAGACCATATCATGGCATAAAATAAAAAATGGTGTAAAAACTCAACATTTTCCCAAATATCTTTTATCCTTATACAATCAATTAAAAAGTTCGTATCCTTCGACAAGCTCAGG
>LDIY01000051.1:2400-4279 GCA_001468865.1 candidate division TM6 bacterium SOIL31 | reverse complement strand
TGTTATCTTATCTTAATAATACATAGAATAATTAAATATAGTTTTAGAAAAGAGAAAAAATCAAATGAAATAACCAATTATTTTATACTTTACATAATACAACCCGTTAATAATTTTATTAAGCAATCATATTCTAGTTTCGATTATTATATCAAAGATGATTTACTAGGTTCCAAAATATTGGGTCCTTTTTTAAATAATTCTATGGTGTTTTTTATTCGAAAAATAGGAGTATTTTTTCGAGATTATAGAATCGCGTTTATTATATTTGATATTATCCCTAAATGTTTAATAATCCTTGTATTATTTATAGATATAATAGTATTTAACCATTTGCGATTAGTTTATTATTTTTCTTGGATGCCTTTAATACCGCTAATTTTTCGATATATTATCTTCACTTTTCGAGATTTTATAGAATTTAATATAAAAGATTTTGTGGATAAGTATATACAAATAAAAAGTCTAGATCCTGAATATTATTTTAGTTCACAAGATATTATAGATGAATGTTGTAATATTTATAAAGAAAATATTTTTGATCTTTGTTCTCAAGAGTATTTAAATAGAGATTTTGCAATTCCTCTTAATGTTGGAAGACTTTATATTCTTAAAGATCTTGTGATAGATGCATATTCTGATGATAATGATATTGAACATGCTTTTGATGAATTATTACTTATTTTTAATAATTTGAGAATATCTCGTCAAATCATATATTATATAGATAATTGTCGACGGTATTGGTATTATCTTTATTTCGATTTATTCCGTTTTTTAAGTTATACTTTGATTTGGGCTTATGCGTGTACTTTTCATATTGACTCTATATTACATTTTCTTTTATTAACAGTATATTTTGAAAATCCTTTTTAAAAAGGATTAAAGATATTATAAAAACCATAATCTTTTTTATTTTCATGAGTTTGTTAATATGGGCAAGAATTATAAGAGACATTCTACCAAAGGATTTGTTGAATTTAACATATGAGCCAATAACAGCTTTAATTACTTTTGGTATGATTTTAATATTTTTTCTTATAAGTCTCAGTGTTATAATTCAAAAATTAAACATAAAGTATAATAAGAAACATTTTACCATAATTGCTAAATTAATAGTGCTTTTGAAAGACTATTTTATAAATGCACCTGATGGTTTGTTATCTTTATTGTCAAAAAAATATGATTTTAATCTTATATTTACAAACCGTTTTTCATATGTTGTAGTACATTTTTATTATCCACGAATTATAGTTTTATTATTTATCTTTTTTCCTCCCTTTTTTCTAGCTACTCTTTTTATTTATGAAATACTTATTAATCATTATATTGAATTTTTTTATAAATATCTTATTGTGTTATTTATCCCACTTTGTACAAAAGCGCTTATTTACATTATGGATCAATTATCTTTAGGACAAATAGAATATGTAAGTGCTCATATGACCTGTAAATATGAAGAGAATACTATGATATTAGGTTTAGCACCAGTCTCCCCAGATATTCCAAATGCCATTCCATTAGAAGAAATGCCCAAAGCACATGAATGGTTAGTTACTCAATTTGAAATCCATACAACGATTAAAAATTTTTGTGATCAAATAAATGAATTTAAAAATAAATATATTGCGTGGCTAATTTTATATTATAGTTTGTTATATATGATTGGATGGTTAGTTTTCTTATTTTCATTATTTGGTTTACCCCTACCTTTATGAAATTTTTTATAAATATAAAAAGTTTTTTTGATTATATAGTATTTTTGACATTTTTTGCATTCACGGATCATGCAGGACAGGTAGCCGCCACAGGGGGTGGCCTACGGCCACAATGTGATAAAGAACTCTTTGTTCTTTTTCTCCTTTTATTGTGTCTTTTT
>LDIY01000051.1:0-2238 GCA_001468865.1 candidate division TM6 bacterium SOIL31 | reverse complement strand
GTTAGTGTCCATTTTGACACTTTCAAAACCCGTTCAGGTTAAAATTACAATTATTATAAAAACTAGTTTGGCATTTCTAGGTAGTAGAGAGTGCATAACAGCATGCCTAGTCTGTAAGTCCGACTTTATAAACTTATATCTCTACACTTTTCACAACATAATATCACAAAAATGGAAAAGAATATAATAGATTCTACAACCTCTAAGAAACCCGTGTCTCGATCTACGGCCTTTAAGGCAAAAGTAACTCATCCTGTTAAACCAAAACCTTACAGTACTTTTAATTTCCAAGATCATCTTGATCAATATACTATAAAAGTGCAACAAATGCTACAAACCTCTCTTGAATTAAAACTTCCTACTTTTAAGATTGAGGAAATAGCAAACTACTCTGCAGCAATAGCAGAAGGAGTAAATAAGGATTTCGATTTCGGAAATGTAAAAAGTAATTCAAATTTCCAAGTACCCTTTTTAACTCTTTTATGTAATTATGATAAGATAAATGAGTTACTTGTTTTATTAAGAGTTGAAGATACTCCCTTAAACAAGGAGATTAAAGAAAAAGAGAGTAAAGCTCTTTTAGCGCTAAGTATTAGAATTAGAACCTTTTGGGTAAAGTTTAACACATTACATGTTGCCTATAACTTCGCTCCTTTCAAATATCGCTATGTGGTTGATTGGGCTAATTATATCATTGATGATTTTGCTAAAACGAATTTTCGTTTAGCAAAAAAACCTAAAACGGATACATATCCTGCTATCACGTTTGAAACTACAGTAAAGGTCATCATCAATAAGCTTGTCGAAGCTGACAAGCAAATGAAGACGAATATGATAAGTCTTCATCGAGCCTATAATCTTACAGAATTTGGGATGAATGAAGACTTGAGTCACATGCTGCATGGACTTTATCCTTTTACACAACCAGGAAATATACATCCTGACTGGGTGTATATTCATGCTTTGATCCTGTATAAATCCTCTTGTTTCGATGCAAGCCAATTAAAACAATTCGACTCTTATTTACATGAAATTAACTTATTTAACAATTATGATAAAAATCTAATGATTGTTTACATCTCTTTTATTAGAAATATAATATATTTATTTTGCAAAAAAAGAATTAGTTTCTCGACGTAAATATGCCCTATGATAATCATTTTTAATTTAGAAGGCATTTTAATGCGGAAATACCTAATAAATAGTGAAGTTTTCCTAGCTTAAATCTTGGCGAGATATTTCAAAATAACTCTAATCTTTGCGCTGGAGAGACCCACTTATCGATCATACCTTTTCCTTACCCATTCGAACTTGTAAAGGTTTTTTTGTAGAGGTAAGCATAGTTAGATCGTATTGAAAGAATTGTTTTTGTTTACCTTAGATCTTCGTTTTCGTCACTGAACTTTTGTTGACACTTTTAGCCATAGCTAATTCTTCTTATTTTTTAATTCTTTAGTTTAACAAGACGAGTATAGCTCTTCGTGCAGATTCTAATTGTTCATAAGTTAAATAGACTTCTTTTTAAGCCAACACCAACAGAAAACCTCTAAGCAATGTACCCTTATTTCCTTTGATATTTTTATTTTATGTATCGTGTATATTTAGTAGCATTAGAAATTTTTTCATAACTTATTTTTAATTCAAAAAAGTAATAGTATGATTATTATCATTTGAAATAAATAAATTTTTATACGCACAACCCCAAACGCATTATTGCAAATCAGAAGCGTAATCAATCTTATACTAGTTGTTGACAAAGGCATAATTTATGACCTCTAACATATATGCAGCACGTTCTTTACGGTTAAGCGGCCTGATATATAAACCTGAAACCTCCAAATAGTTCAGCGCTTATATTGTTTGATAATTGATTTATTATATCATTTAAAGGCACATATTACCTAAGCGAATTATATATAATTTACTAAAAATTGAGCACTTAAATTTCGTTATTTAAAGCATAAATTTAATAATCATCTACGGTCTGTTGGAATAAATGCTTCTTACGTATTGTAAATAATAAATTTTGGCATAAAGTTAAATAAATATATCGATTTTGAAATATTTTCTTATTATATCTTTATAAAGATATTTATAACGAGTTACTGTAAAAAAAATATACTTTGAAATACAATAATCTTCTTGTTAAGTTTTAAATTTTTTTGTTAAATTGAATATGTACGATTGTATATTAAAAGTATAAACATGATGTAAGGAGCGAAATAAAATATAAAAAAA
>LDIY01000050.1 GCA_001468865.1 candidate division TM6 bacterium SOIL31 | reverse complement strand
AGTTCATTAATTGTTAATGCTGATGTATCCGCATCGGCAGCAATAGTCGATACTAAATTAGCCACAATTAGCACCGCAGGTAAAGTTGCCAACTCTGCAACAACTGGTACCAATTTGAATAATGCCAATACATTAGTTCTTCGGGATAGTACAGGTAGTTTTGCTGCTCAAATTGTAAGCGTGGTCGATACTGTTGCCAGTGGCAATCTTGTACTCAGCACAAATCCGAGTACCTCGACAGCAGGAAACATATTAAAAGGCGGCAATAGATTTATTCACAATTATGGTACAAGTAATACATTTGTAGGTGTTAATGCTGGTAACTTCACTATGACTGGAACTGGTCAAAATACCGCATTGGGCGTTAGTGCATTAACAGCAAATACAACAGGAAACAACAATACAGCTCTTGGATATGGTACCTTAATTGCAAATACAACAGGCGCAAATAACATAGCAATTGGTTATCAAGCAGGACAAACAATTACAACAGGTAGCGGTAATATTTATATTAATGCTGATGCCGCCGCAGTATCTGAAAATAGTACAATTCGTATTGGAACATCACAAACTCAATGCTTTATTGCTGGTATTACTGGTACAGGCGTTTCTGGAGATGGTGTAACTGTGGATAGTAATGGGCAACTGGGAATTACTTTATCATCTCAAGTATTCAAACGTAATATACAAAATATGAATGAGCTCTCTGAGAATATTTTCCAACTGCGTCCTGTTACATTTATTTATAAGAACGATGAAGAAAATACAACACAATATGGCCTTATTGCAGAAGAAGTTGAAAAAGTATTCCCTTCATTAGTAAGCAAAGATGAAAATGGAGCACCGTATACCGTACGCTATCATCTACTACCAGTGCTGTTACTCAATGAAATACAGAGACAACAAAGATGTATTGATGAAATGAAACAACAATATGTCACCAAAGAAGAAATGGGTAATGCAATTAATAGTTTACGCCTAGAAATGATGAAATATATGATAGATACTCCTTCTGTCGCAGCAAATATAGCATTATAAGGAATAATGCATGATGAAATATTGTTACGCATTATTTTTTGTTGTTTTACCTCTATTTTGTGGGGAATCAACCAATAATAATACGCAAGAAAGAGAAATCGAAACGCATTCTATGGAGATAGATACAGAGAATCTGCTTGAAAAAATAAAAGAAATAGAAACGGTATTAGTATCAAGTGACGAAGATTCTTCAGAATCACAGTTTCTCAAGGAAGAATTACTTAGTCTTATAGCTGTGGTGAAAAGCCTTGCAATGGGAAAAAGAAGTTTTACAAATATCATGCAAGTCAGGGGATTGCTTTCCGTTAATGATGAACTGGTACAAAATATAACTGCCGTTAATCTTTCCGCCACAGACGAAATTATTAGTAATTCTCTTACTGTTCTGCCATTCAATTCTACCGGTGTTGTTCATAACAATGCTTCAGGGTTATTATCAAGCTCATTAATTGTAAATGCTGATGTGTCAGCATCAGCTGCAATTGTGGATACAAAATTAGCAACAATTAGTACCGCTGGTAAGGTGGCTAATTCTGCAACAACTGCAACGAGTGCAAATACTGCAAGTGCCATTGTCGCTCGCGATGCATCGGGTAATTTTTCCGCAGGTACCATTACTGCAAATTTAAGTGGTAATGCGACAACTGCTACAACTTCAACTAACTTCTCTGGTTCATTGGTTGGTGATGTTACCGGAACTCAAGGTGCAACAGTTGTGAGCACTGTTGGCGGACAAACTGCTGCTAACGTTGCTGCAGGAGCAGTTCTTGCCAATGCGGCAACAAGTGCAAATACAGCAAGTGCCATTGTCAAGCGTACTGCAACTGGCGGATTTTCTGCGGGTACAATCAGTATGACTGATGGTGTTGCAAGCGGTAATCTTGTATTAACCACTGATCCGAGCACCTCAACGGCAGGAAATATTATGAAAGGTTCGAGTCGCTTTATTCATAATTTTGGTAGCCTTAATACTTTTGTGGGAATTAATAGTGGTAACTTTACTCTTACCGGCCTAGGCAACATAGGCGTTGGAGGAAATACATTATCAGGATTAACTTCCGGGACCCGTAATGTCGCTATAGGTCTTAATGCCTTAAACGTAAATAATAGTGGATCATTTAATACCGCTATAGGAGTTGGAGCTTTATTAAGTAGTACTACGAGCAGTGATAACACTGCTCTGGGCGCTTTTGCCTTAAATACTAATACTACTGGATCAACTAATACGGCTGTAGGATCGGGAGCTCTTGCAGATAATACAATTGGTAGCAATAATGTTGGAATTGGTTACCAAGCTTTGATAGTAAATGACACAGGAATAAATAATACTGCAGTTGGTACGAATGCTCTGTTGGGGAACATAACAGGTAATAATAATACAGGAATTGGTTATAATATACTTGCTTCGGTCACAACAGGAAGCACAAATATTGCGATTGGTTCGGGAGCAGGAGGAACGTTAACAACAGGTAGTGGTAATATTTATATTGATGCGAATGCTGGAACTGCAGCTGAAGCTTCCACTATACGTATTGGTACAGCACAAACAAGCTGTAATATCGCGGGAATTAGTGGGGTAACACCAAGCGGTACTGCAGTACCCGTCATTATTAACTCAAGCGGACAGCTCGGAAGCCAGACATTAACACCAGCCGGTGTAGTCCATAATGATGCATCTGGGGTGCTATCTACCTCATTAATTGTCAATGCGGATGTATCAGCATCAGCTGCAATTGTGGATACAAAACTTGCAACCATTAGCACCGCCGGAAAAGTTGCTAATTCGGCAACAACTGCAACGAGTGCAAATACTGCAAGTGCAATTGTTGCACGCACTGCAACCGGTGGATTTTCTGCTAGTACAATCAGCATAACTGATGCTGTTGCAAGTGGTAATCTTGTATTGACTACTGAACCGAGCTCTTCCACAGCAGGAAATATCATGAAAGGATCTAATAGATTCATTCATGATTTTGGTACAAATAATACATTTGTGGGAATTAATAGCGGTAACTTTACTCTTTCAGGAACAAATAACTCAGGATTTGGAACAAATGCATTAACGGCGGTAACTTCAGGAACTGGCAATATCGCTATTGGAAGCGGAACTCTTGCGGCAAATACAACAGGTAGCAATAACGTTGCGATTGGTTACCAGGCTCTTACGGTAAGTACAGCAAGTAATAATGTCGCTGTTGGAAGCGGGGCTCTTGCAGCCAATACAACAGGAACCAGTAATATAGCCATTGGCTATAATTCTTTATTTGCAAATACAGTCGGCTATCAAAATACTAGCCTTGGCTACAGGGCTTTAGAAATGAATACTACTGGTTCCGATAACGTCGCTCTAGGCATCGTTGCCTTAAACACCAATACTACTGGATCATTTAACACGGGTATAGGAGCGGGAGCTCTACAAGTTAATACAACCGGTTCATCTAATACAGCTGTTGGTTACCAAACTCTTACGATGAATACAGCAAGTAACAATACCGCTCTTGGATTCCAAGCAATGAGGGAAAATACAACGGGTTCTAGTAATACTGCTCTTGGACTCCAAGCAATGATAGCAAATACAACGGGTTCTAATAATACCGCTCTTGGTTTCAATTCCTTAATTGCAAATACCACCGGTACTGATAATATCGCTATTGGATTTAATGCTGGCAGTAATCTAACATCAGGAAGTAATAACGTTTACATTGGTAATCTGGGTACCGATGAAAGCAATGCTATACGTATTGGTACTACACACACCAGCTGTACTATTGCTGGAATTAATGGTGTAACTCCAGGAGGTACTGCTGTACCAGTTGTTATTAACTCAAGCGGGCAACTCGGGAGCCAGACATTAACGCCTGCTGGTGTGGTTCATAATAACGCATCTGGCGTACTCTCTACCTCATTAATTGTCAATGCTGATGTATCAGCATCGGCTGCAATAGTTGATACAAAATTAGCAACCATAAGTACTGCAGGTAAAGTTGCCAATTCTGCAACAACGGCAACGAATGCAAACACTGCAAGTGCTATTGTTGCTCGTGATGCATCGGGTAATTTTTCTGCTGGGACAATTACTGCAGATTTAAGTGGTAATGCGACTACTTCTACTACTTCAACTAACTTTTCTGGATCATTGACTGGAGATGTAACAGGCACTCAAGGAGCCACCGTTGTAAGTACCGTTGGCGGTCAAACAGCTGCTAACGTTGCTGCAGCAACAGTTCTAGCAAATGCTGCAACCAGTGCAAATACTGCAAATGCTATTGTTGCTCGTACTGCAACAGGCGGATTTTCTGCTGGTACAATCAGCATGACTGATGGTGTTGCAAGCGGGAACCTTGTATTGAGCACCGAACCGAGTACATCTACGGCAGGCAATATCATGAAAGG
>LDIY01000049.1 GCA_001468865.1 candidate division TM6 bacterium SOIL31 | reverse complement strand
TTAAACTGCGGAGGCTGCAAATCCCAGAGTGCTGGCAACCATAACATATCTGTGTAGTCAATCTTACCCTCTTTTGCCAATCTTTCACCTTGGCGAAGGACCATCGCAACACCTGGGATAATGAACGGGTCGTATTCTACATTATAGTGCTCTGCTGTCTGTTCAATCTCTTGGTCTGTTTTACACAATGTGAGTCTTGCCATATCAACAAGCTCTTTGAGCTGACTGATAGCATCGCTGCGGGAAACCTCACCGCCGACAATCTCAATGTGATCGTCATACCAATCTGCACAGATACTGGTATATTTGTTCTCATCAACCGATATTCGTCGCGGTTTGATTGCTTTAGCAATGCATCCATAGCCAATGGAATGCACGGTTTTTGCTACCATCGATGTGCCCTTAAGACGTTCATTAAGCTCATCAGCAATGTGCTTGTTGAATGCAACGAACAAGGCATTTGATTGGATCAGCTTAGCTGCCTGGATCAACGTGGTTGTCTTACCTGATCCTGCAACGGCATTGACGATGCCGTCACCACGTCCTTTTACTACGAAGTCAAAAACAGCTTTCTGGTACGATGAAGGCTGAAACATCCTGTTTACTCCTTGTATTGAGTATAGTTATCGGTACAACACAAGTATAGCACGAATATACCCAGGTTACAAGCTGATTATACGACGAATTACAGAATCAATTCTTTGGAAATTTAAAATACAGATCAGATACCATCAATATCTTTCTCTACATTCCTCATGATACTACGACGATTTTCCTCTGCAGTTATCGCTCCCTCAATTACAGGATGTACAAATGATCCGTGAGTATCCCATCGTAAAATATCAGCTATAAGCTGAAATACAGTAGGTTCCAT
The DNA here is from genome assembly GCA_001468865.1 of candidate division TM6 bacterium SOIL31. Lineage (GTDB taxonomy): Bacteria > Babelota > Babeliae > Babelales > Vermiphilaceae > SOIL31. The sequence continues at coordinate 21,368 of LDIY01000049.1, read as the reverse complement.
AATCATGAACAAGCGTTGTACATCATTTTCCGAAAAATTAACTGGCTCTGTAACATGATCATTAGGAAAAGTACCTTGACTCATATGCAAAAGAGCTTCTGTGAAAACATGAACGAGCGGCGCAGAATCAGACATAGCATTCATAATGAATGTGTGGTATAAAAATTCCCATATAGTATCATTACCGATTCTACGATCCATGAAACGTTCTTCTGAAAGCTGCAGAGCAGCAAGGATGTTTGATAAGGACGTTACATACTGCCGCTGTCTCAATGATCTTGAAAATCTCGGATGCCTTGGCTCACTCATATACCATCCTCATCTCTCTGATGATTGAATGACCTAACAAATGCAAAGACTCGCTCAGGCTCACCACCATTCCAAATTTCTCTGCGCGCTAGTTTCTCTGCTATTTCCTGATTAGTGGGATCATCATCAATGCGCTTTGTAATATAACCCCAACTAAATGCTAGACCCTCAAACCATGAACCATCGTGACAATGTGCCCACCAACCGCCGCGATAAGCAATTACGCCGTCGGTTTCAATACCAACAGCTAATAAATAATCACGGACAATTTCAGCATGCCAATCATCGATCTGACGCAACTGCAAGGCTTGTTCATCAAACGGTTGCAGTTGTGTGTTATCTGCAAAAGCACTGTATCGACTAATGATAGTAGCGCGAAATTCCTCCATCTCAGCACGTGTTCCTTCATATGCAGCTTCAGGATATGGGGCGAACATCTGAGTGATTGATGAAGCCAATTCTATAAAATAGACACTATCGTGCAATGGGGAGGTCTTAAATTCAAGGATGTAACAATCTCTCATTTCTTATATCTCCAGGTGTAAAAACCATTGATATAATTCTTCGTCTTTCACTGTACTTGTGCTCTCTCAACGGTATCTACAATAGCCATAACTAACTTTTGCTGGGTGCTAGTGCCCCATTTAGCATACGCTAAGTTCAATAGTTCGCTAATTAATGAATTAATCAGTATTAGTTTATCCTCATCGCGCGATACGAGCCATGTAACAACATGTTCATTACATATGGCTAATTTCTCATGAAAATCAACTGCATGTTGTGCTTTCTGCGCTTCAATAAAATAGTCAACGTGAGAATGATTCATATATTTCTTTCATCCTTTACGCGCTCCCAGGCACGGCGTTGAGCATCGTTTTCCATTTCATGAATAACAGAATTGATCCTATTACGAGCGGGGTAGAGCTGACTAACGCGCAAGATACGCATTTGTCTCTCTAATGTAATCTTCGTATCTATATCAGAAGCTGTGTAATGTAATTCACACAGCTTCTCGTATTCTGCACAAAATTGTATGATCTGTTCGATCAGTTGTTCAAGCTCACTGTTCAAGGATCTCTAAGGCTCTCTGCGCTAATTGAAGCTCTGTATCAACGCCGCGCGTCAGCAAGATATCATCACTTGCTTTTTGCATCCTAGTAAATGCTTGTTTCGCAGCTTCCACATTCTCGTTCCCTACTGCCTTCCAGAAATCGTCTTGAGCCTTATTAAAATCAGTTTGACTCATGTCTGTTCTCCAGTTTTTTTATAACATCTTCTAGTTCGTATGCTTTATTAAAAGCTGTTTCTCTATTTTGTATAGGTATATCGTCAGCAAGATCGATCATACTCTGCACAATTGCATGTGCCTGTTCATAATCGCGTGCTTTGATACAAGACCAAGCATTTTTATGCAGCATATGGTAGTGAGAGACGCTAGCATTAATGGTGGCAATGCCGTCTGACATTATTCACCCCGATCTTATTAATTCGCGTCTGACCCGCCTTCATCCTCAGAAATCTTGATTAATGATTCGATCTGCTCAATTGCCTGATGTGCAGAAGCACGATCCTGGAAAACGTTTTTCCGCATGACCTCAAGCTGATATCGAGCTTCTGCGAGATCATTGACTTGAAGTGCTTTCCATGCTGCAGCATGTGCGGTATCGAACGTTTTGACTGTTTCCATAGATGACGATGGCATTGTTGTACTCCTATGTTGAATTATTTATTGATACTAGTATATCACGTTATGCGCAGATTGTCTAGCTGTTATTGTTACCAAACTCATCAAGTTTATGAATATCTGCTTGTATTACATCATAAAGTTTTGTTGCAAGTTGCAAATACTGCGAACGATCTTGCAGCCATTCTTGTTTCGATGATGCTTTACGCATAGCAATATCCATAAGATCAAAAAGCTGACCAGTCTTGGTATAAATAGCGCGCATATTAGCATCAGCTTTAACGCTCTCAACTTTAAACCCCTCATGCGCGTAGAAAAAATCTTCAGACACATGATCATTGTCAATCAATCGACCTGCAGAATACATAACAAGTGCATGGTCGAGATCACTCATTGTTATGTACCATGCTTGAAGATTTTTATCAGATAATTTCTGGCTTTCAAGCGCAAGGTTCGTGAATATAGTTGTATCTATAGGATATGGCGTAACTGTAGATGTGAGATCAACACCATATCCTGGATGTTTCTGTTTGTAAACCTCATTGTTTATCATCACGATTAAGAATGCAATGAAGATAACACCCAAAACACGCCAAAATGTTAATTTCAATACTCACTCCTTACCTATAATAACTGTCTACGTGCTATCCAAAAAGCGATAATAAGCGCAGCGAAGACAAATGATCCATAAAGTAATCTAAATACATCAACGATGACGAACCCCGTCCAAATGTCGTAAAGGCATTTAGGAAAAACGTACATACCAATAATCGTATAGATCATGAGCTTACCATAGTTACGTGTCTCTTGTTGATGCTGTTCGTGCTGCGATCTATCATCCTGCGATCTGCCTCGTTGCTGTTCTTTTTGGTTACTCATCAGGACACCCCTGAGCGACCCATTCACGCTCATCATCACTAAGATAATCATGCGGTTGATTCATGATGTGACGCCGCAATCTAGCTGCATAGTTACTACTTAACATGCTATAAATCTGGCGATAATTGTATCCTGTTGCCAGTTCCCTAAACCCCTCATACACATGAATAACGCCGTCTTTACCGGTTTCAATACGCATTAGATACCTTCCTGTCTCGATGTGATAATAGAACGTGCTAATTGTGAGATAGCAGTGAACATATCATTATTAGATGCTGATGCTAATACTATATCATATATTTCTTCTTCAGTTGCCCCCGCCATCAATTTATACATACCTCGGAGACAAACGATCTCAGTTGCATTAAAAATTGTATCACTAGTATTAATGATTTCGTCTAACAGCTCTATCCCTGTAGGCTTACCGAGCAAGACGCCGTCGCCAACATGAGAGTCATACTGTTCTTGTTCCACCGCAGTTAATAACATATCGCCGCTCATGTCCAAGTAATGTTGACCATGTTCTCCATGCGTTTCTTTTGCAAAGCCGTTCTCAACCATCCAATCACAGACTTCACTGCTAATGGATAGCATATTATTATCGTCAGAGGTAAGCTGATAATAACGTGTTACACCATAGTTTCTATGCAACCATCTCAAAAAGATAATGAATGTTTCCCTGTCATCCTCAGTTAAAAATCTACTCATGTGTACTCCTTAAAATGGTAAAATCTGTTCGTGTATAGCTCCCACAAGTGCAGTATATAGGAAAATACTTTCATCATATTTTTGTTCTGGTGTTTTTGGTTGTAGTAGCATCCCCTCCTTCGCACTGATTAAGATATTCCGTAGTACAAGTAAATCTATTGCGCTCAGGTCTTCGATGGCTGCGCGTATATCACTTGCTTTGATGTAATATGTTTCGTTTTCCATGTCACAATGCTTGTACAAGACCTTACGAATAATGTCAAGAATATAATCATCACGATGAGAAATAATCTCACGCAGTGTACCAATCAATCCATAGATAGCGAACACGTTAAAAATCATAAGCATTATTCCCCGTCAATGGGCATAAACTTACGCTCATCGACAGTAAATGTCTCACCTTCGTAATCGAACTGCCACATTCTGCCTATTTTTATAGCAGAAACGATCCACTGTTTAAGAATGATAACAATTTCACCATTCTGTTTTCGTATTTCAGTTCCTGCGCTGATATATCCGATCACCAATCTCCCCTTGCTACACAGCATAATGATTTTGTTACTACGCTGTTGTGCTAGTATAAGCGTATCTTTTAACCATTCCGATATAAGCATGTTAACACACCTCTTTCCATTTTTCAAACTGAAGTGTGTTATATTTACAGCTTCCATAGCTGGTGCCATGCTTCCTTGAATGCGTACAACGCAGCATCCTTTGGTGATGGCATTTTTGTAACTCTATCAACGTTCTTGTCTCTGATACGTTTGTACCGAAACACAAACGTTCGGATTGCTTTTTTGATGTGATGCAAGGGTGATAGCACGAATATCACCATCTCATTCACCTCCGTTAATTACAAACGACGATTAAGCCAGCGAATGAACCAGTAAATGAACAAAAATAAAAGCAAACCTGAACCAATGATGAACAATACTTGGTTCAGATCTGCTATATTATAAACAAGCATAACAGTCCTTCTGGAAGAACCGGTCCGAATGGAAATGCTAAGACTAGAAAAACAATAACTGTAAGGATTAAGATAAAGATACAAACCATACCCCAATCCTTTTCCAATGTAGCATCTTTAATCATTAGCAGTAGAAGTACAGACATTGTTGCAACTACTACATACGTTGCAATGGTAATCCACCGCAAACTTATCATCAGTTCCCTTCATACGATAGAACATTAGCAACATTAATGCTTACTTCAAATTGTTCGCCTTCATAAAAGAATTTAAAACAAGTTTGGCCGTCAGTTTCTGCAAGTACCTCGAAACAGTGTGTTAAAAATACGTTTTCTCCCTTGCTTTCATTCCATACGAGCGTACCTGCGTGAACATGAATCTTGACTGTCTCGACCACTAAATCACCTCCGCGTTAGAAACGTCATCAGCACTAACGCGATAACGAATTTTCTCAAACTCGTCGTACCATTCATATGAGCCGTTTACCTGCACAGCATCGCTTATAATGAGATACGGAACAGGAGCTTTAATAGAACCTCCATTCGTCAAGTCTTGAATTTGTGCCCTACCGATAATTGTGATCTGATAACGCATTTTGATGTACTCCTATGATGAATAAAGAATGAATATAGTCACGATTAGTATAATAATACTCGCAACTAAGCACAATAATACCACAAAAGCAGGCAGAATGCAAGCTGTTGCACGTGTAAAACTTGTAATAAGCGCAGTGAACGATAGTGCAGTCCATAATGCAAGTATACCACATATGAACAAGAGCATATCATTGATGCTATATCTGTTTAACGTACTAGTATCCAATCGCCATTGCACGCCAGTTTCCACTTCATAACGCGCAATATTGCTTCAAGACGTACTACAGCTATACCGATATCATCAAATACGATACATTTTGCTTCTGAGTGTGGATCAATATTTAGTTTTGCATTGAATGCAATCTCATATTGATTTTCCATCTCCCCACTCTCGAAATAAACAATCATGGTATGTTGTAAGTAACTCATATTCCGTCAGCGTCCTTATCATATTGCGGTTGTATACTAGCAAGTTGTGATAAAATGATCTGTCGAACAGTTGAGTGTAATCCGTTTACATGTGACACAACGTTATCAATGTTGTATACGATTGAAACTGTCATTTCAGAATGCGGCCATCCACACACATCACAGCGTGTCGCGCTTATTATCGCGTAGTTCATTGAACCATCGCCCATTATCGTAACAACCCAGTACCACCGATATAAATCACTATCAGAAGCTACGGAAGCAAGAACGTTGTCAATGGTTATTCGATTAATTACATCAGTGTTGTTATAGTCTAAACACTGGATGAGTTGATTGCGCGCCTCTTCTGTATTCATTGCATAATATGCCATGTATCACTCCTTATTAAAAGTATGTCCAGATTATAGCACCAGAGATTGCCGCGATCATGATAAATAGAATATGTAGCAATATACGCTGCCATTTGTTAAAATGTGTATATTTTCCTGCCCATATTAAAACATCAACAAGCGTAGGCGTTGCGTATGTCCATGCAATAACGAGCATAACGGTAAGTAACGCCGCCGTCTCTTTGTGATGTCTGATCCCGATGTACGTATTTAATGCACACAGGAAAAGGTCTGATAACGTAATGTATGAGCTTCGTGAACGGGCAAGTAATAGCGGGTTTTGTACTGTTTGCTGTGATGTGTGCTTTCTCGATGTGGTCTGCATATCACTCCTGTATATCATTCTTCCATTGCATTACGAGTAGGACCGATGTAGACATGACTGTTTTTGTAATCCCACCAGCAATAATGATAAACTGTGGTATTTACGTCTTCGGCCCATCCGAAGCCGCGATACCATTCATACTCTGCTACTGCATTTACATACTCATTGCGAATCTTACCGACAACCCCATCTAATTTTGACTTGTAAGGCCCCTCAGCGGCCTTCAGAGAGGCGTCACATGCTTTTAGGTATCTAGCCCTAGACTTAGCAAGTAAAGCCTGTCTGTGGGCCGCGTGGAAAGCCTTATTGCCAAACCATTCTGGTATTCTTGGACAGTGTGGTTTTTCTAAGTCTAGGCGAAACTCATCTCGATACTGTTCATACTCTTCTCGGTATGCCTGTATGTTAATACCCCGATCTATACAAACATGCACACAGGTTGCAAAACAATACCGTAAAAATGGTATGTGATCCATGAACAGATTAACTGCGGCGTGATGACTCGTTGGTTCCCCGCGTTGTTTTTTATCGACGCATGTGATAAGTTGATGTAGCTCTAAGTGTTGTTTGTTAAGCCTGCGAAGATCAAGGCTGTTGAAAGACTTTCGTACTGAAGTTGTTGGTAGGAATACTTGCATGTGTGCCTCTCATGAATTTACTTACCCAACAAGCGACTTACATTTCTGTATTAATGAATGTGTCCACATAATATTTTGCGTCACTAGCAGGTATGTTCTCGCTGCGTAAACGAGAAATGAGCCAGTTACGAACATTGTTCACGTCATCCTTGCTTGGATCTGTCATGAAAATGTCGTTAAGCCACATACGAATAAGCTGAAATGCCTGTTCCATGCCCCGTTCTCCTTTGTTATTCTATATTACCACAAGTATATCACTACTCTATACAGTTTACAAGCTGATTTTTGCGTGTAACACAGCAATATCAATAGAATACTATACACAGTAGTAGATATCTAGTTTTTTGAAAAACACAAATTTTTGGAATCACGAATTCTGTTGATTTCGCTGCTTTTGTCGTTCAGCAACACGGCGTTGATACTCAGTGCCCTGGATAAGTAGCGCATCTACAACTGCTGACTCTATTGTGCTGTTTACTTGATTAGAATCTAGCAAATCATATGCCATGATCAGCGCCGCTTCTGCTTTTACGCGAGAAACGGATTCACTATGTATACGCTGATTTAAACCAGCTATAGCCGCAAGAATAATAGCATTTGTCCATTCTGGATTTTGGTCAGTGATAGTTTGCACTATCTCGATGAACTGTCGTCGTGTTATTGTTACGTTTGTCATGCCCTCTCCTTAATCTATGCTGGCTCTTCCCTGCCGCCTTCACGTTCTATGATGCTGTTCATCAATCGACGCTCGCTTTCAGTATACTCTATCGCATCATCGCGGGTGCGTGACCAATGCCCACTTCCAGCATAGTATTCAATGTAAGCCAATCTGCGCCGAACAATGACATACTTTTTCATCAATCACATCCTTACACGATATTCAACAACAAATACGCCATGCGATGGTTCAGCAATAGTGTAACGATCACGATCTACAGCTACGTATCGACGCGCTAAATTAAATGCACTAACGTAATCATACTCATGAAGCAATCTTTTCGGGGGATGTACCACGTACAGATCAATCCATAAGTCAGATACACTATGATCCCTTAATGTTTCAGATTTATATGCTTTTTTTAAATCATTAAAAAAGGCGTCTATATCTTCTGGTGCATACTGTCTTCGCTTAACCTCTGCAACAATGAACCTATTTACCTGCGCGTGCATATGTTGTACTTCATCGTCAGGAATCATGTCTGAAATCCGTACTGCTTGATTTTGTCTTGTCACAATTATTCTCCTGTTAATTCAGAAATAGCTTGCTTATATGCGTTATAGACTGGTTGGCTAGAAATCCCTGGCGCAGTGTTTACCTCAAGAACGTAAAGCTCGTTTGTATCCTGCTCTTGTAATATGTCTACTGCACCGAAGTTTAATTCTAGGGCGCTAACAGCTGCGATTGCTCGTGAACGAATAATTTCTGTACTGTTTCTACCAATGTTGAACTGGTCCATAGGGATTGTCTGAAAGATAACACCATTGTCATGATTATGTATGATACTGGTTGCGTTTGCAATTCTCTTTTTTTGAATACAAATGATAGCTTCATTCCATACATGAATGCGAAACTCCCGCCTACACTGTATGACGGGAGTGTAAAAATCATGTCGTCGCGTTGGTGTTTCACCAGCATTATAAATTACAATACCACGTCCTCCGCTGAGACCGTCTTTACGACCAAGGAACTGCCTTCCACAAGCTGATGCTTCCTCAGATGTCATAAGTCTAGGACATGGGATACCTGATCCCATTAATCGCAAATATGTGAACACTTTCGATACTGCTAATAGGGTATTTCTGTTCCATACATCTACATTACCGACCACAGCGTCCCAATCAACGCGCGCACATCCAATATTAATGTGTACACGAAGGCTAGCAGTTCTACCACGAGTAACAGTTCTATTATGATACGGATATACAACAGGGAGATGTAGATCATGTGCTATCCTGCGGAATGCACTTGCTTTATTATATATATACAACATGTGGTAATCACCGTACTCGATGTTTAAGTGCGAATCTAAACGCAAGGACTGTTGACGGAGGAGTTTGGATTGTACTAGCTCCATCAAACTCTGGCATATTTGAGATAGCATTTATATTATTTTTTAAACTATTGTGATCCTGACCATACCATTTACTCCAAAATGTATTATATAATTCGCAGCGCTCTTGTTGTAAAACTCTGTGTGGAGAAATAGATGGTCGATATAATACCGCCGACCATATCTGCAAAGGTCTGGTACTGTCCCAACGATGTAAATTATCCTCAATCTGCATAAGCGTATCTGCCCAATACGCTGCTTGCGCTTGAGATAGAAAAAAGAATGCTGGTTTTTGAAGGTTCATCGTTGTGTTAATACATGTATTGTACCACAGCTCAAACTCACCCCTTGCAAGAGGTGAACATAACTGTTGTGTAACTACTTTAAAACCCTGCAGATCAGCCCTTCGAGCATGGTTTGCTTCTGCTTTCAGTGTCATCTATACTCCCTTTTATACTATACACTTTCGGAAACATGAGACCAGTAAATGTTGCTCGTGCTGCACTCGCAGCTTTCCGAGTTATAACTTCACCACGATGATCAATAGCATGTCCATGTTTTACTTTGCGTAAAAGCGCCTTTGCTTTCTTGCAAAGTCTTGTTCTCTGCCAGTCCTTGTTTGGTATCATAGTAGCTCTACTCTCTGAGTTTACTCAGCGGCAGGGCGTTTGGATTTTGATGATCTGCTACTATTACTTGCATGATGAGATGAAATCATCTCAAAAGCTGCAATGTGATCTTGTGCGTTATCATGTATGGATGGTAGTAGAGCATTAAGCTCCTGCGCAGCCTGCGCCTCTTCTTCATCGACAACAGGAATTACGAATCCAGCAACAACAACAGTTGTAGTCGATTCCCCATTCGACATCATACTAGCACGGACAACCTGGAAAAATTTCGCAGGATCTACAATATGGCAGTGAGGACACATAATGTTAAACTTCATGCCCTCTGTCTCTTTTCCAGGTTTCACCACCCACTCCAAACGAACTGGCGATGTTAATATCGCTGTACCATCAGCTTCAAATGACACTGATGCCTTACCACGCGCAACGATTCCACTTGCTTCTGCAGTAGTAAATGTCTTACCGCAGTTATGACATTTCATCATTGCTTATATCCCCTTCCCCTGATATCCACAAACTGCACACTGCTCACGTGTCAATCGCAGTGAACAACGGCATAAACCAGAACCTACTTGATCACGGCCCGTTTGTATCATGATATTTGTAAGATATAGATTGAACGCTTCCTGTGGTACAATCGCAGGAAACTGCGTTCGCATAGTAAGCAAATATGTTATTGCTTCATTGTGCTGGTTTTGCCATGCATTACGAAACCCACCACTGTAGCTGTAATGATCAATGAGACGGCGTATACTGGCTGCGGGTGCCCCGCGTTCGTCACTAACCCGTGTCAAAACAAATGCAGGCTGTTTCTCATCACGATTTAAATTGTTACGCATACGAGCAGCCATAACTCGTAGATCTAGCGGCACATTTGGATCACCTACCATTTGCGCACGAACCATAAATGCGCGTACAATCGCTTCTTCTTCCACGTCATCATCTACACGCCATTCGATATACTTACTAACACGAAACCAGAATGGTTGTGCGACTTGAAAAGCCTGTTCAAGATGGTTTAATTGATTAGTATTAAATCTTAACTGTGACATATCACCACTCCACTGTGAAATCAGGATCGTTGGAAGATGAAACTACTGGTAAGCGATAGTTAAACAGGTCTAGGATGTAATAGTCAGAGAAATAGTATTCTGTACACATACGACCAAGGACTTCATTTCGCAGATGATCGCATCTTGTAATATCGCCGCTATCAATCGCCTGCTGAACTTCTTGCATACCATCAACACCGCCGAGAACTGACAATAATGCAGAATAATCTTGACGCTGATCCTCCCAATACGTAATAATCCACTGTGTAATCGTATACGCCGTGCCAAATGTAGCTTCAGCAATGTGTGGATCACGAATAGCAAGTGCAGGTGTTGTGCGGTATTCAACACCATAGTTCGTATAACGCACAGTCCCACTTAGACCATATAGTGTGTGTCTGCGCCTAGAATGCTCATCGTTACCAATAATGGCAAATGACGTTCCTATGATAGCATCCATAAATGCTGTTACAAATTGGCGGAATGTGATACCATCAAGGTATTCAGCGCCAGGTAGTCCGAGATGAATATGTGCCCCAACGCTGCGGAATGGATACTTCGTCGGATCAGGTCGTATAGGCATCTCAGTCCAATGATATACCCTCACGTCTGGCGCACAGCCGAGAATGGTCATATCGCCACGACCCTTACCCTTGCTTGCTGCAATATCATTAAGATCAATCGGCGCGCAGCTCTGCACACTCAAAGGACCAAACTCATTAACCAGCTTACGAATGTTACTACCGATCTGATAGACAATTTGATCTACGCTGTCTGAAGGTGGAGTCATAAACTCGATTGCTGCACCATCAGCGTAAGCTCTACCCCACGGAAGTTCAACATCACGATCATCACCGAGTAGTTGGATCGCAGGTACAATCCGACCATCACGAATAGAAAAGAGTTCTGGATCAGTTCCGATAAGCAGATTAGTATCCAATGTAACCATCCTTTACTAGAAATATCATACTAGAAAAAGTATACTAAAAGTATACTACGAGTTAAAACAGTTGTCAAGATGATCAAGCTGATAACACAGGTAAAACATCAATAATACCAAGAGCTAGATTAGCTTCAACTGTAATTGGCAAGTTGTTCCCAAAATACTGCTGTATTACACTTTGCTCTCGGCCAGATGGTACGGCATGATTCCACTTATTCAATATCATGCGCGCAACTTTATCTGTCGGATGATCTTCAGGACGTGCTTTTAACTCGTTTAAAAAATTGAAAATTTGTTCATCAGGAATATCCTTCAGATCACTAACAATTACAAAACTGCTACTAATCGTTTGTGATGAGTCAAAAAGACCTAATGTGTACATATCAATATACATCGCCAGCATAGTATCTCTGATTGGATTCATAAGTGATTTGATTTGGCTGATTGCTTCAGCGCGGTCTCGCCTACGATGTGATTCTATATGCCTAAGCAATTCCTGCGGTGATATATCATCGCCACAAGAATCAGAACATTTACGGATGATCTCATCAATCCTATCATCACCAAGCACATGTTGACCAACATCAAACAGTTTTTGCCACGCTGCCGATTCATCATCGTCTTCAATGATAATGTCATCACTAAAACGAGTTTCGTCATCAGTAACTTCAACATGACGAACAGAACCACTATTACGTGGTCGCAATAAGATAGCACCATTACCAAGCTCGATGCGGTCTACTTCTACTTGATCTTCTTCTTGCGCTGTTTGCCCTGTTTGCGCTGCTGTCGTTGCTGCATCTTGCGTTCCAGTCTTGCCATAGCTTTGCTGGTCATAGTATCCATAGCTGTTGCGAAAGTTGCTATTGTTATTCCACACCCGCGAACCTTTCTTCATCTGCAGTTCAAGCTCCTCGAAACCAATTTCATGGCTGCCTGCACGAATGTGATATAACCTGTCTTGAATAAAAGCAGACGGATCTTTGTCAGGAAATACGGTGCTGATACTATGGAGTGATGCACTATTACGTACAAAACGTGCAGCATCAGCACTTGTTGTTATTAAGAATCCATTACCGCACCGCATACAATGCAGATCTCGAAGATTGTTACGCACGATGTATATATCAGAACCAGACGCAATAACAAATACATATGCAGAACTATCGTCATATGCATTTAACCATTCTGTGATAAGGTCCGCATTAACTGTTCGTTGATTTTTATCAAGCATCATTTGATTGAGTCGGCTAAACACACGCCAACTATCACTGTTTGCATCACCAGTTTGCCAACTTCGCCAACCGCTATATGATCCATCCATCCTACCATTATGCATACCTACAAATGATATACCATCATTCGATTCAAATACAAAAGGTTGCGCCTCCTTCACAGTCACTGATGTACCCGCGCTACTATTACGAAGATGAGCTAATGCTGGCGTATATCGAGTACGCGAATTGACAACATGGTCAATCCATTCTTGACCAGAAGCAAGAAAACTGCCGCTGTTCTTCATGTAATTTCCCCACGAAGATGATACGCCCCATCCATCTTTGTTCTGGCTATCGCTTGCTTGACTTGCAATCATAGCAAGTTGTAATATTTTCGCAACCTCTGAGTTTGATACATTAGTTGCAGTTAGTGCAACAAGACGACACATTTAATAACTCCTTTTGTGTGGACTGTTAACAGATACACTGCTTACGATCCTGCGAAACCGCTTATCTTTCATCCTGTCAAAAGACAGTTCCTCATATTCAATAACTCGTGAACCTATAGGTATATGCCACAATGTATTTGCAGCAAGCTCACGTGGCTCAGTCATAGGTAGGTACAACTCACGATTTGCCCATTCAACAATGTGATGAGCCACACCTAGAGATGTGGTAATAAATACACCATTACCGATATAACTATAGTATAACATACGTTTGTCATTTCGGAATACTGCAATCTTCTTTCCGCGTCTGAGCATAATGGCAAAAGAGGATTGTTTCTCATAAGCGCTCATCCACTCCTCAATGATCGCTTTATCTACCCACCGATTACCAAGCATTCTGTAGAGACGATGAAAAATTCTAAATGTATCAGAACTTGGGCTATCAAGTGAAACTTGATTATCTGCCCAAGACCTGTAGATTGTGCCGTTGTGTATACCAGACAATTGCGGCATATTATTTTCAGACAACAAAAACGGTTGCACCTCTGCGTTAGAAATACGTGTACCACGACTTGCTGATCGCACATGCGCCATGACAGGAATGATACGTTCCTGCTGAGATGCAACATTGATCCAAGCGTCTTTACGATACAGGTAACTTCCAGCATCCTTAAACAACTTGTTTGCTGTCAAAATACCCCACCCATGATGGTTTCCCTCGCCAGCAGATAATAGCAGTGTGCGATCAACGATGTCTGCTATATCTCTCCTACTGATGTCTGTAGCAGTAAGCAACAGTAAACGACACATTTATTGATTCCTTTCTTCTTGCGGTGGGGTATTCCTTTGGTTGTCATCAATCAAAACATCATTTGCAGCAAATTCGTCTAAATCAGCTAGATTCCATATTCTTTCCTCTACAGAATTGCCCTGCTGACGAAACCATTCAATGCGCGGTATATCTTCAGGGTTAACTTGCGCAGGTCTTGTTTCCTGGTTACGAAAATTAGTATTTGACGATTCTTCACCGCCTCTTGATGGTAATCTACCAGTTGGAGAGTAACGTACATCTGCTGTAACACGATCTATGATCTCTCTAATATCCTCTGGAATTCCCTGCGACGGCCATTCCAGTTCTGGCGTCTCATTACCAATATCATCATTATCATCATCTTCAGAATCTTCAGGATCAAGTATACTATTAGTACCTTCCATCCTGACGAGTCTAGAACGCAATGAATTACTAAAAGTTGACGTAGACGCCCCATAAGATGCAGCAATTGTTGTTAATGGCGCTGGTATGAAGTTATCCGAACCTATATCGCGCTGACCTAAAGAATTAACAACCATATTAACAGGATTTGAAGAATCTACCTTATACCACATTGAATTATCATTACTATAATGATGTGCTAATGCACGCACCTCTGGCCCAGGCACCCATTCACGTGGACCATCGATACGCCACAATGGGCGCAGGGATTCAGGACTCATATCAAGAAGTCCAGCTATATCAGTTAATGTGCATTTTGGATGTATGCCCAACGGCATCGGATCAAAATCTTTGGGAACTGGATTCTCAGATAGCTTATATAATCCGTATGTAATATCAATTGCCTGTGGAAAATAACGTGCCCAACCATTGAACAAGCGTAATTCAATTGTACCATGCCGTGTAAGCGATACGATGTTCAAACCGTGTAAACGATGTGGACAGTAATGTCCTAATTGATTCCAATACAGATCTAAGCGTCCCCAATATGCTAACATCTCACTAAACGAGCGCGCAGAAAGAACTCCAGCAATATCGATGCATGGAACATATGAGGATCTACGATGCAAAGGTATACCAATAGGATTGCTCAGCGGCCTTGCATATCTATGATCATTTGGTGTACCCTCATAATACATAACACCTCTATGCTGTGGCTGACCCATACGAGCAAGCCGGTATAAAGGAGCTTCTAAATGATAAAACCAGGAAATATAATTTTGAATCCTTCTCCATGACTGACCATTAAAATCAGTATGTGTATGGATTGATGAACGAGGATTCACAGCGAGATGCCCAAATAGCTTTGCAATAAGCGGCGCAGATTCTAACCACTTTTCATAAGATGTAGGCTCACTAATTAACTCAGCACCTACAACTTCTGCTGGAACTGCGCCAGATGGTAGAATCTTATTGCTGCGTTTGCTCGACATTGGTTGAATAGGTACATTGCCAAGCGTATACGTTTGGCCGCGCAGACTACCATCATCACCAATGTTAAATGATGGTAGTCTTCCCTGAAGAACTGGAAGATCCAGCATATTGCGCAGATGTCTGCGAGATACGCCATATATTTCTAGCTCTGCCCCTATTGTTACTGATTGAGACATAGATATGCAAACCCCTTTACTACTAACGTGTTGGGATAATTATAGCATATGATAACACCATTGATCAATCTGATTACCACACATAATACAGACTATCATCTGATGTGAAATTCAAGTCACTTCGATCTAGCACATCGAAACCGAAAAGAGTTTCTACAACCCAGTCAACAAGTTCTTCATCACCCATGAATTCTGGATGCCACTGCGTAGAGAACATAGGAACTGGATATTTATCACCTGGATAAATGATTGCCTCATTAACAGATATACGTTCACCACTAGATCCCATGCGAACATATGTTGCTACCTCAAGTGCATCGGTAGGAAGTTTTTTTACAGCCTGGTGATGGTAACTATTAACTCTTGCATCTGGTCTAAAGTCATGAAAAATACCAAATGTTTTAACATAGTGAGTAGCGCTATGTGAAACACCTGTTTCAATCCCAATATCCTGATATAGTTTTCCACCAAGGTGTGCAGCGAGAAGCTGATGACCACGACAGATACCAAAGATAGGCACGTCATTTTTTAGTGCAGCATCGATAACTCTACGCTCATGCGTATCGCGTGCTCTACTGTACACACTAACATGACTGTGTGTATTTTTCTCACCATAGATCGCTGGATCTATATCAGCGCCACCTTCTAGTAATACGAATGTGCCACAAGAGTTTCGACGAACAAACTCATCAATTACTGCCTGACTGCCTTCAGGAATATCAACACTTGGCGCAATCTGTGTTGAAAATGTCATACTGCCGCACGAATTGAGGATTCCAGTAAATCTTGTCATAAATGATCCCCCTATTTAGATATATTGTATCGTTGTCTTATAAAATCAGCTTTTGGACTTGCATCAGATCGCGTACTGTTTGCCCAACATTCTCCCAAGCATGGACCACTGCCAGAGATAATCCAGTCAGTTACTGGAATCTCGTTGTGAGGGTTATCCCACAAGTTGAGATGAGCTTTCCTGTCCATATCTCCTGCGTCCCATATATAATCATCATCAATGTCAGAATATTTGATTAGATCGGACATGGTATTATTTGCGCTCAGTTGCTCACTACTTGAACGGAAGATAATACGATCAGCGAGTACCATCCACCACAGAGCACCAACAGCATTTATACTTGTGCTGTAGAACATCGCGCCTGGATATACATGATTGGTAAACCCATCTCGCATTTTGATAGAATCAAAAAGAACATCACGATAACGATCAGCTATCACCGAACCAAGTTTATTGATCTTATCAAGTGCGAAATGACTGCGCACCCACAGAGTACATGTAACGTCTGTGATCTCGTTTTCATACATTAAGTATGGCACATACCTACAATCACCTGTACGCTCCCTGCCGTAATACCAATTCAGATCATTCTGAATATTCGGGAATTTCTTGTATGCCTCCTCCTCCCATTTGTACGAAATGAGATAGGCAGGAAGACCTAACATAAACTCACGGCATGTATACGGACCTTCTCCTTTAAGGTGAAATGGACCTGCCTTAAACTCCATCTTTACTGTGAAATCAAGCGGCATATTATACCTCCATCAATAAATCATAAAGATCGAATACCTTAACATTCTCTATGGTGCGCACAACAGCATTATCAATGAATTCGCCTGACAATGACGTAGAATACGGACCATCACTATAATAAATCCACTTCCAAGCTTCTGGCTCTATATCTTTATTGCGCCACATCCAAGCGTGCTGAGATTGATCATTGATGTTGTACCACGTAAGCTTATTACTTGCATCTGATTTAGTAATTAAATCAAGAACGGTTGGTAACGATGAGGGTGATATATCAGATGTGTTAAGGAGTCGATCTACTAGTATTAACCACCATATAGCTGCAAAAGCATCTTGACCGCCACTAAGCTGATATGTAACACCTCTCGAACCTGAGAAATGATCAGTTACCACATGCGTAGTGACATCTATATTTGTAGTATATCGCGGTAATATTTCTTGTGATATGTAATGCAACATCAATGTTTGCATAGTAAAATTTGTGCTGCGTAACGTAGATTTTACAGTCATATCACTTTTGAATAATGACGGTAGTATTCCAGAAGTAGAAAAATGTTCTGTGTATTTCTGGTACTGCATTGGCGCGTGCGTTTTGAGAAAGCCATCAACACACACACACACTTTAGATTTTACACGAGAAATAACAGTATCTCTACACGTAAATGCTTCTTCTGGAATAACTGATATGTAGCGTCCGCCAAATATGATCTCCGATGAGTAAAGGAAGTTTTTCGGCATTGCAGACTCCTTAATACTAACGATATGTTAGTATTATATCATGTATTATACAGTTTGTAAATCTGTAGGAAACATAGATTTTAAGTCTGTCTGCTGTAGAAGTTGCCGCGCTGTGCCGATAATAGATGGACCTTCACCTTTACCATAACTCATGTACAAGTTAGTTGATAATGGACCACAACCACATGTAATCCATTGCCACATAGGAGGTTCTGCACTTTTATCCTGCCAAAGATCATAGAAGCTATTAGCATAGTATTCTCCGCTTTTTACCATCAGATTATACAATGTTTCATCTTCTTCTAGTGTGGCATATATAGCATCTCTATCAATTAATATCATCCACCACGATGCAGTGATTGCATCAAAGTCTCCGTCGAATGTATACCAGCGAATTGTCCGTTTACTGAATGAATCTTCTTCTGATCGCACGCCAATTTTTACATTAGGATACCGCGCCTCAAGATCGTCAACAAACTCAAATGACGTAGCAAAACTTGTATAAGACTGAACTTGAAGGTCAATATGTACCTTTGCTATATCGTTATACATCATAAGCAGGGCGATAGGAAATGCATCTTTATACGTCATGCTGTGTGCAGAGATATCAGAATATTTAAGGTCTGTACTTAAATGCGCGTACACATTGTCATACAAATCATACTGCAGACTTGAAATATATCCATCGCGGCATGATTTCATACCATTCGTACCAAATCTCACTGAACCTAAATCAACATTAACACATGCGGTAAATGACTGCATTACTATTAGCTCCTTAATATAGTGATAGAATATAATCGCGCAGTTTATACGATTCGGCTGTTTCCTTCATAAGAATGTACGGCGCGCCATTCTCAACAACATCTACTCCATTACGGAACAAGCATGGTCCACTGGAACACAATAACCATTTACCAACCGGCGCTTCATTCGCGCCACCATTTTCCCACACTTGAAGATGCCTATTTCGATCTTCTGAGCTAAACCAGCAAGAATCTTCGTATGTTGGACTCCTATCAATTATCTGTTTTGCGCTGGTATAGACTTGTGTACGCCTATTATTATTAAAAGCATACAATGCCAACCTGCCAAATAAAATAGACCACCAAATTGCAGCAATCGCTTCTGGTCCATCTGATCGAGCAACCATATACACGGTGCTTTGATTCATAAAAGGATCTTTCACGGTAACATCATTCATTTCGACCTTACCGCCATAACGATCAATGAGTTCTGGTGCCACGCGCACGAGTTGTCTACGTATATGATCATCATAACATTCTACAGACATTTCGACATTATGTATATCGTTCTGAAATATATACATAAACAGTCTGCCAGGATTAACCATGTATGTTGCACGGTTCCATATCGAAGCATTTGAAGAATACATGATCTTTTTAGAAGCTAGATCAGTAGCAACCTCTTTTATCTGACCGAGCATAACTTCTCGGCATTGATATTCGTTTGCATAGTTTACTAGTTCGACTGGGCCGATCTTACCAGTTAGTTTAATTTTAAATGGCGTTGGCATATGTCTCCTTATATGAATGGTAGTGTTATGTAACTCTGTTCCGACCTTGTGTATAATACCAGTGAACAGGACCAGCACTAAAATAAATCATTTGTCTTGATGTTGGTCCTATACCTTTTAACGCCCTATCCCATGCACGCCATGATGATCCCTGGTCTCGTGCATGAAACCAACATGCTGAATCATACTTATTCGTAGACTGAATTGCCTCCATGAATGTTGGTTTGTTTGTTCGTAAAATTGATGAACGAGAAGCAAGCACGGCCCAATACCATGCAGGTAATGCATATCTCCCTGAAAATGTTAATACAAATGTTTTATGGAAGGAAAAAGAACCATTTGATCTAGTTATTGATAATTCTACATCTCCTTTTACAGATAAAGCTCGAACTATTTCATGTAGATATGCTTCATTAAAATGAGATACAGTTAATGTTGCAATAGGACGTAATTCTGTTTCAAACATCTCATTCAAGTGGACATGTGATGCACACATCCAAGAACGTAGTTTATGAATCGCTACTTCACGGCATGTAGATGCATCAGAAAATGACGTTCGCCTATCATAACCCCAAGCAATATCAAATGAATACGTAATGGTCTCTGGCAATTTTACCTCTATACTAGCTATATGACTTCTTACACAATATATTATATATTATTTCTACCAGTTTGCAAGCTGATTTAGACACAAAAATAAACCGCTCCCCTGGCCGTAACCAAGAGAGCGACTCTGAGAATAATTCTGTTGTTTATTGTTCGTCAAATCCAAAATCGAGAATTTGCCTGATCCAGTTTACATTATCCTCTGGCGCTGTAATTGAGAACGTATTATCGGGAAACCATCCTGACCATCGTGTGTGCTGTAGTTCTAACACGCTATCGATGTATATTTGCACCTCATCCCGACTAAACCTGCGCGCCAGCTTGAACTGTAATGTTACTGTTGTTCCCATAATTCCTCTAATTGTACTGTGTACTAAATGAGAATAAATGCCCTGTACGTTAATTCCCGAACCATGTCTGCGTAATCTTTGTTCGTACACCAGAAGATAAGATATGCATCCTCACCGTATCCAATCCATCCTGAATATCTGGATGTCGGGTGATTGTTCATGACTTGCCTAACAGTAGCTTCTACTGTTGATAAGTTGACATTAGGATTACTTCTTACCTCTATTGTTCGCTCCATTCATTACCTCCGATGAAAACCATATCCTTCTAACCATGCCACGAATGACATGACTGTGGATTGCTGGTCTGGCACTTCAATAGTGAATTCTGCTCCTACATGATTTTTAATGTCTGCACCATGTAGACTCGCGCATTGTGCAACAATTTCAAATGCGCTGTTGCCAGTGAAATTAGCCGGTGAATACATTGTAACAGTCTCGGTTTCGTTCCCACTACTCATTGATGAGTCTCCTTAGTTGTTGTGTGATGTTAATAATTTTCGGAGCAGTTGTGCCGTAATAATAGCATCAAGATATGCAGAGTGTGGCTGTGTCTTTCCATGTTTTAGTATACCAAAGTATTTCGCTGCTTTCTCAAGACTCTTTGTATACGGTATCTCTCCTAAAATCGACTTGTATGCTATTATAGCATGGATATCGACAGTGCGATAGCTGAAAAGGCGACCAAATACATCACGTCCTAAAAACTCTCGTAGAAAACTACAATCAAATTGTACATTCCAGCCAGCTATGATTGGCTGCTCGTCTCCGGCATGTACAGAAACCCAACGTGTAATCTCCTGTGCAACTACTTCTGGATGTCTAGCCTCCCTACTGTGTTGTAACAGATCAATCTTATTTACCTTCAACGCATCAGGATCAACATGGTATGTGCCCGTTACTGGCAACACATCAGTAGTGTACACCGATGTTATCTTGCCACCCCTCCCCTC
>LDIY01000048.1:11700-19247 GCA_001468865.1 candidate division TM6 bacterium SOIL31 | reverse complement strand
GAACATCTGCATTGCGAGGTTGGGATATTAATAAAAATAGCTCTTCAGCAGAACTTGCATTTAACTATCAAAATACCGATATCGTTGGTCAAATAGCGATACCACAATACACGGTAATGCAACTCGATGGATTTAATAATCAACTTCAATTACCAACGCCTAATACACAAATAGTTTTTGCAGGCGATACTAATTTATATAGAAGTGGTGCAGATGTCTTAAAAACTGATGATAATTTTATTGTGGGTACCTTAACACCAGACAGGGTTGTTGTTACTGATGTGGCTACCAATCAACTTGCATCCAGTTCTGTTACCGGAACCGAACTTGGATATCTTTCTGGTGTAACATCACCAATTCAAACGCAATTAAACAGCAAAGTAAATAAAGCTGGTGATACCATGACGGGTACCTTATCAGCAACTGATATTATTGCTAACAATATATCAGTAACAGGTTTTTCAGCTACTGATGCAATAATACAAAACGCAACGATTACAACATTGTCAGTTACTGATGAAGTGATACAAAACTTGGCAATCACCAATCTTTCTGTAGTTGAAGCTACAGTGACTGGAACATTATCGGCTAATGATGAAATTGTGCAAAATATATCAGCAACTAGTTTATCCACAACGGATGTAATAGCACAAAATGTTACCACTACTACTTTTTCAACGACTGATGCAATAATTCAGGAAGGAACTATTACAACACTTTCTTCTACCGATGCAGTAGTGCAAAATCTTACCGTTACCAATTGTGTAGCAAACTTATGTGTTAATACATTATCAGTTGTTGATGAATCGGTGAGTGGAACTCTTTCTGTTACCAATGAAGTTATTAAAAACTTTCTTCGTTTTAATGATCTTGTAGGTGGGGAATTTATAGGCTTAAAAGCGCCATCTGTTGTACCTACAAGTTATACACTTACATTGCCTTCGGCTCAACCTACCACAGGCCAGACATTACGTGCTGGTGCAGTTACCGCAACTAATCTTACATGGGTTACTGAAGGAGGGGCAATTGTTCCTTCAGTAAGTAAAGTTATTTATGTTACAAAATACGGTAATGATACAACTGGTGATGGATCATTTGATCAACCATACGCAAGTCTTGCTAAGGCTATTATTACTGCCAATGGGCTTGCATCGGTAGTAAATCCAATCGCTATTTCTATAAATGCTGGTATATATACTGAGGACAATAGCGCGGGACCGTTAACAGTTACCTCTAACGGCATTTCTATAACAGGAGACTCAGCAAACAGTGTGATAATCATGCCAAACACTCCTGCAAATGATTTACTTGCAATGACCGATACAATACGTATTTCTAATTTGACTGTTCAATCTTCTGCTCCTTTGGCAACAGGTATTTCTTTTAATGCGGGAAATTTTTCAATTTTAACCAATGTGCGAATATTAAATTTTCTTACGGGCGTTATTTGCGCAGGAGGTTCACCAAATTCCTATGGGTTTAATGAATGTCTTTTTATAAATAATGGTACTGCGCTGCTTAATAACGATTCATTCGTTGAATGTAATAATTGTACTATATTTGGCGTTGCTTCATTGTCTGGTCCGGCCGTAAACACTGGTATAGATATAACAGGAACTTCAGCGCGATTAGTAGTAAGCGGGGGAATATGTGGCGTATGTGATACTGCTATTATGATCAGCAACGGTGCAACTACCACCATTAGTAGTGTTAGTTTTCGCGGTAATTCATTTGATATAGTGCAGACCGGACCATCAACCATGGTCGTTTCTGGGTGTACTTTTGAATTAACCGATAGTTTATCAGATATTGATATACAGATAAGTGGTGCGGGAGCAACTGCTGAGATACTTAGTTGTGAATTTAATGGTAAAAATTTAGGCGGATCACCTGAAGGTATCGGTATATTGGTAAGTGATAATGCATTTGTAAGTATAAGTGGTGGTACTTTTCATGACTATGATACCGCTATGCAAGTTGGAGTTTCAACTGATACTTCTTCAACATCACTCTTTACGTCAGCGGTAAGTATTCGTAATTGTACCACCGATATTTCACAACAAGGTTCTGCAACATTAAACTTTAATGCTGGTGTAGCTGATAGTGATAAAATCATCGTTAATGACTCTACCAATGTTACCCTTGCGTTTTTTGATTTGGAAAATAGAAATGCATTGACCATTGGATCAGAAGCAGATCAGGATACTGCATTGATTCAGGTTGCTACCGCAGCCGTGGATACCATTGGAATTGAGTATAAATCATCGCTTTATTCTACTCAAGCAATAGGTCTTGAGAATTTAACTATTAATCCAACTTCCTGGTTTGTTGCATCTAATGATAATGCAGATTTAACCGCTATAACTGTTGACAGGACTAAAGTTGCTGGACTTCAACTGTATTCTGATGAAGGTTCTCCTATTGGTGGAACATCAGCATTGCGCGGATGGGATATTAACAAAAATGGTTCTATGGCAGAATTATCATTCAATTACCAAAACAGCGATATTGTTGGCCAAATAGCTATTCCACAATATACAGTCATGCAACTCGATGGTTTTAATAATCAACTTCAACTACCGACGGCTGATACGCAGATAGTTTTTGCGGGCGATACTAATTTATATAGAAGTAGCGCTAGTGTACTCCAAACTGATAACAATTTTATCGTAGGTACTCTTACTCCAGGCTATGCTGTTATCACAGATCCTATTACTAATCAACTTGCCTCAAGTGTTACTTCTGCTACTGAACTTGCCAATCTTTCTGGTACTCTCACTTCAATTCAAATTCAATTGAATAACAAGGTAGATAAAGCCGGTGACACCATGACTGGTTCATTGGAACTTCCTGCTGGCACAACAGCAGCACCCTCTTTATTATTTACGGGTAGTGTAAATACGGGACTTTCTGCAAATAGTAATGATTTATCATTTAGCAATGCTGGTACAGAAAGCATGAAAATAAATGCTTCTGGCGTTGTTTCCATCAATGGTTTTACAAGTGCTGGTGTTGTACATAATGATTCATCAGGAAATTTATCGAGTTCATTAATTGTTGATGCGGATATTACGCCCGCAACTATTAGTAATTCAAGGATGGCAACCATATCAAGCTCAAACATATCAGGAAATATTGTAGCTCGTGATCTATCTGGTAATTTTGCTACCAACATGATCACCATCGATGGTGCGATAACTAATCCAACTGATGTGGCGACAAAAGCGTACGTTGATTCAGCAATATCAACAGGACTTTCTGCTAAAACTCCTGCGGTTGTTGTAAGTACTACTGATGTACCCCTTACCGGATTATACGCTATTGATGGAGTGACGCTTGTTGCCAGCGACCGCGTGCTTCTTGTTGGTCAAACGAATCCAGTAGAAAATGGTTTATGGGTAGCTAGTTCTGGTGCATGGACTCGGCCTTTAGATTTCAATACAGGTGATGTCGCAGGACAAGCATATGTTCTTATTTTATCAGGAACAGTATACACGGGATCTAGTTGGCTTTGTAGCACTCCATTGGCAGTCATTGATACTGATCCTATAGCTTTTTCACTCTTTAGCTTACCCAATACAACAAATGGGGCAAATGTTGGTGTAGGAACAGGTCAGGTCTTTAAAAATAAAACAGGTGTTACGTTAAATTTCAGAACTTTGCTTGCTGATACTCATGTAACTATCACGAATAATACTGATGATATCACTTTTAGTGTAGATGCAACAAATGCTAATACACCAAGTACTATTGTTGCTCGAGATTCATCCGGCAATTTTTCTGCGGGTACAATTACTGCAAACTTAACAGGTAGTGCATCCAACAACGTACTCAAAACTGGCGACATCATGACGGGAGCATTACAAGTTCCAGCAGGAACAACAGCATTACCTTCTCTTAAATTCACGGGAAGTCCTACTACAGGATTTTCTGCATCTTCAGATGATTTATCTCTGAGTACTGCTGCAACAGAGCGTATGAAAATAAGTTCAAGCGGAGTAGTTTCTATTAACAATCTGACATCCACAGGAATTGTTCATAACAATGCATCAGGATTATTATCAAGCTCATTAATTGTTAATGCAGATGTTGATCCTTCTGCAGCAATTGTTGATACAAAATTGGCAACAATTAGCACCGCAGGTAAAGTTGCAAACTCTGCAACAACAGCAACCTCTCTCAATACAGCAAATGCCATTGTTGCGCGTGATGCTTCAGGCAACTTTACTGCTGGAACTATTATTGCGAGCTTAAATGGAAGCGCATCAAATAACGTACTTAGAGCTGGCGATACGATGACCGGAACATTGCAACTACCAGCAGGAACAACAGCTCTTCCATCTCTTGTATTTACTGGAAGTACAACAACCGGATTATCGGCTAATGCTGGTGACTTATCATTCAGTACGAGTGCATTAGAACGTCTGAAAATATCTTCGGGCGGAACTATTTCTATTGACGCATTTACTTCTGCCGGTGTTATACATAATGATTCATCGGGAAATTTATCAAGCTCATTAATAGTTAATTCTGACGTTGCTGCTGGAGCAGCAATAGCGGACACCAAATTAGCAACAATTAGCACAGCNNGCCATTGTTGCTCGCGATGCATCGGGTAATTTCTCTGCAGGAACTATTACGGCGAATTTAAGTGGTAATGCAACCACTGCAACAACAGCTACTAATTTTTCTGGATCATTGGTGGGTGATGTTACTGGTACACAAGGCGCAACTGTTGTAAGCACTGTTGGCGGACAAACAGCAGCTAATGTTGCAGCAGCAACGGTACTGGCAAATGCTGCTACGAGTGCCAATACCGCAAACGCAATTGTCAAACGTGACGCATCAGGTAATTTCTCTGCTGGTACCATTACTGCAAACTTGAATGGTAATGCGACAACAGCAACAACTGCAACAACTGCAACAACTGCAACTAACTTCACCGGCTCATTAGTTGGTGACGTCACTGGAACGCAAGGAGCGACTGTTGTAAGTACTGTTGGAGGACAAACTGCAGCGAATGTTGCAGCTGGTGCGGTTCTAGCCAATGCTGCAACAAGCGCAAATACTGCAAGTGCTATTGTCAGACGCAGTGCAGCTGGTGGATTTTCTGCCGGTGCCGTAAGTGTCACCGATGCAATAATTAGTACTACCGCTACCATCACTCCATTTAGTACCGCGGGAGTTGTTCATAATGATTCTGCAGGATTATTATCAAGTTCATTAATAGTAAACGCTGATGTGTCAGCATCAGCTGCAATTGTTGATACAAAATTAGCAACAATAAGCACTGCTGGTAAAGTTGCAAACTCTGCAACAACAGCAACATCTCTCAATACAGCAAATGCCATTGTTGCGCGTGATGCTTCTGGCAACTTTACTGCCGGAACTATTATTGCGAGCTTAAATGGAAGCGCATCAAATAACGTACTTAAAGCTGGTGATACCATGACCGGAACATTGCAACTGCCAGCAGGAACAACAGCTCTTCCATCTCTTGTATTTACCGGAAGTACAACAACAGGATTATCAGCTAATGCTGGTGACTTATCATTCAGTACGAGTGCATTAGAACGTCTGAAAATATCTTCGGGCGGAACTATTTCTATTGATGCATTTACTTCTGCCGGTGTTATACATAATGATTCATCGGGAAATTTATCAAGCTCATTAATAGTTAATTCTGACGTTGCTGCTGGAGCAGCAATAGTGGATACCAAATTAGCAACAATTAGCACAGCTGGTAAAGTTGCAAATTCGGCTACAACAGCAACCAGTGCAAATACTGCAAGTGCCATTGTTGCTCGCGATGCATCGGGCAATTTCTCTGCTGGTACAATTACTGCAAGCTTAAATGGTAATGCAGCAACGGCAACTACTGCTACTACCGCAACAACGGCAACTAATTTTTCTGGATCATTGGTAGGCGATGTCACTGGTACACAAGGCGCAACTGTTGTAAGTACTGTTGGCGGACAAACAGCAGCTAATGTTGCAGCAGCAACAGTTCTTGCCAATGCTGCTACGAGTGCCAACACCGCAAACGCAATTGTCAAACGTGACGCATCAGGTAATTTCTCTGCTGGAACAATTACGGCAAATTTAAGTGGTAATGCTACAACAGCTACGACGGCAACAACAGCCACTAATTTCACTGGATCATTAGTTGGTGACGTAACTGGAACGCAAGGAGCGACAGTTGTGAGCACCGTTGGTGGACAAACTGCAGCTAATGTTGCAGCAGCGACAGTTCTTGCTAACGCAGCAACAAGTCTTAATACTGCAAATGCAATTGTAAGGCGTGATGCATCGGGTAACTTCTCTGCCGGAACTATCATTGCAAGTTTAACCGGAGCTGCATCTCTTAACGTTCTGAAAGCTGGAGACACCATGACCGGAACGTTACAATTACCTGCAGGAACAACAGCGTTACCATCACTTGTATTTACTGGCAGCACAACTGCTGGTTTATCTGCAAGTTCTGGTGCATTATCATTTAGTACCAATGCATTAGAGCGAATGAAAATATCTTCTGGTGGAACTATTTCCATTGATGCATTTACCTCTGCTGGCGTTGTACATAATGATGCATCCGGAAATTTATCAAGTTCATTAATTGTTAACGCTGATGTTGATCCAGCTGCAGCAATAGCGGACACCAAATTAGCAACAATTAGCACAGCTGGTAAAGTTGCAAATTCTGCCACTACTGCAACGAGTGCAAACACTGCAAATGCAATTGTCGCTCGTGATGCATCGGGTAATTTCTCTGCCGGGACCATTACTGCAAATTTAAGTGGTAACGCGACAACTGCTACAACAGCAACTAATTTTTCTGGATCATTATCGGGTGAGGTTACGGGCACGCAAAGTGCAACAGTTGTATCTAATGCGGTAAGTGCTAATACAGCCAATGCAATTGTCAGGCGTACTGCAACCGGCGGATTTTCTGCTGGTACAATAAGTATGACTGATGATGTTGCAAGCGGTAATCTGGTATTAACAACTGAACCGAGTACGTCTACGGCAGGCAATATCATGAAAGGTTCGAGTCGCTTTATTCATAATTTTGGTAGCCTTAATACTTTTGTGGGAATTAATAGTGGTAATTTTACTCTTACCGGACTAGGCAATATAGGCGTGGGAGGAAATACATTAGCAGGATTAACTTCTGGGACCCGTAATGTCGCTATAGGTCTTAATGCCTTAAACGTAAATAATAGTGGATCATTTAATACCGCTATAGGAGTTGGAGCTTTATTAAATAGTACTACGAGCAGTGATAACACTGCTCTGGGCGCTTTTGCCTTAAATACTAATACTACAGGAGCAACTAATACGGCGGTAGGATCTGGAGCTCTCGCAGATAATACAATTGGTAGCAATAATGTTGCGATTGGCTACCAGGCTCTTATAGTAAGTGACACCGGAATAAATAATACCGCAGTTGGTACCAATGCTCTGTTGGGGAACATAACAGGTAATAATAATACAGGAATCGGTTATAATACACTTGCTTCAGTCACAACAGGAAGCACAAATATTGC
>LDIY01000048.1:0-11616 GCA_001468865.1 candidate division TM6 bacterium SOIL31 | reverse complement strand
AGCTGTAATATCGCGGGAATTAGTGGTGTAACACCAAGTGGTACTGCCGTACCCGTCATTATTAACTCAAGCGGACAACTCGGAAGCCAGACATTAACGCCTGCCGGTGTAGTTCATAATGATGCTTCTGGTGTATTATCTACCTCCTTGATTGTCAATGCGGATGTTGATCCGGCAGCAGCAATTGTAGATACAAAATTAGCAACCATTAGCACTGCAGGAAAAGTTGCTAATTCTGCAACAACGGCAACCAGTGCAAATACAGCAAATGCAATTGTTGCTCGTGATGCATCAGGTAATTTCTCTGCAGGAACAATCACTGCAAATCTGAGTGGTAACGCGACAACTGCAACAACAGCAACTAATTTCTCTGGATCGTTGTCTGGTGATGTCACCGGAACACAAGGTGCAACGGTAGTAAGTACTGTCGGTGGACAAACTGCAGCCAATGTTGCTGCCGCAACTGTGCTAGCCAATGCTGCAACAAGTGCAAATACAGCAAGTGCCATTGTCAGACGCAGTGCAGCTGGAGGATTTTCTGCCGGAGCGATAAGTGTTACTGATGCAGTAATTAGTAGTACCGCTACTATTACACCATTCAGTACTGCAGGAATTGTTCATAATGATTCTGCAGGATTATTATCAAGCTCATTAATTGTAAATGCTGATGTGTCAGCATCAGCTGCAATTGTGGATACAAAATTAGCAACAATAAGTACCGCAGGCAAAGTTGCCAATTCAGCAACGACTGCAACAAGCGCTAATACTGCAAATGCTATTGTTGCTCGTGATGCATCAGGAAATTTCAGTACTACAATGATTACGCTCACCGGCACTACTACTAATGCTACTGATGCTGCAACTAAAGCATATGTCGATGCACAAGTAGGTGGTACGAATCTCAATACGCCGAATACAGTAGTAAAACGTGATAGTACTGGTAGTTTTGCTGCTCAAGTGGTCAGTGTTGTTGATAGTGTTGTAAGTGGTAATCTTGTATTGAGCACCGACCCAAGCACATCTACCGCAGGCAATATTATGAAAGGATCTAATAGATTTATTCATAATACAGGAACTAATAATACGTTTGTCGGAGAACTTGCTGGAAATTTCACTACGAGCGGTACGGGATTAAATACCGGTGTTGGTGTAAATGCACTGACTGCAAATACAACTGGATCCAGTAACGTAGCCATTGGTTATAATACATTAGCAGCAAATACAACAGGATCAAGTAGCGTAGCAATTGGTCATAATGCACTTGCGGCTAGCAACCAGGTAGGATTTATGACGGCTGTTGGAGAGAGTGCCCTTGCTGCAAATACAACTGGTGTTGCATGTGTTGCTGTTGGATCTAGTGCTCTGACTAATAATACCATTGGATCTCATAATACAGCAATTGGTTATGCTTCTCTTTCAGGTAATACTACAGGAAACGATAATACAGCCCTTGGCTATAATTCATTAGGAGGCAATACAATAGGTGTCAATAATACTGCTATTGGTGTAGGTACATTGGGATCAAATACAACCGGCACTGATAATACTGCAATTGGATTCAATACATTATTAAGTAACGTAACCGGCATTCAAAGCGTAGCTGTAGGCTCCGGTGCAATGCAAAATCAGACAGGTGGTTTTAACGTTGCAGTTGGTTATAATGCACTGAACGCCAATACTACAGGTACGAATAATGCCGCTGTTGGTTGGAATGCTTTGGCCAACAATACTACAGGTCAATTTAATACGGCATTGGGTACCAGTTCATTAACCGCTAACACCATCGGTGTAAGTAATACCGCAGTTGGCAATGCTGCTCTCTCTGGAAATACCACAGGGGCAAGCAACACCGCTATGGGCGCTAGCGCATTGACGGCAAATACTATTGGAACTAATAATACTGCACTGGGTAAAAGTGCGTTGGCAGTAAATACAACCGGAACGGATAATACAGCAATCGGTTTTAATGCATTAACAGCGAATGCTACAGGAACGAGTAATAACACAGCAGTTGGTAGCTCTGCCCTTGCTGCAAATACAACAGGAACTAGTAACGTCGCGGTTGGTAAAAGTGCATTAGCCGCAAATACTGTTGGTATTAATAATACTGCTCTTGGTCTTAGCGCATTAGCAGTCAATACAACAGGTACCGATAACACTGCAATTGGTTTTAATGCCTTAGCTGCAAATGCAACTGGAACAAGTAACAATACTGCCATAGGCAGTTCAGCTCTTGCTGCAAATACAACAGGTACGTTCAATGTTGCTGTTGGTAAAAGTGCGTTAGCTGCTAATACAATTGGTGTTAATAATACTGCTCTTGGTCGTAATGCATTAACAGTGAACACTACGGGTACTGATAATACGGCAATTGGTTTTAACGCATTAGCTGCAAATGCTACAGGAACTAGTAATAACACTGCTGTTGGTAGTTCTGCACTTGCTGCAAATACAACCGGTACGAATAATGCAGCATTAGGTAAAAGTGCATTAGCTGTTAATACTGTTGGCATTCAAAATACTGCTGTTGGTAGTAATGCATTAGTAGCAAATACAACAGCTACTGATAATACCGCTCTTGGATATAACACTCTTCCTTCCGTTACCACAGGAAGTACTAACATTGCTATTGGATCAGGGGCGGGAGGAACATTAACAACGGGTAGCGGTAATATTTATATTAATGCTAATGCGGGTTCTGCAACTGAAGCTACTACAATTCGAATTGGTACATCGCAAACACAATGTTTTATTGCAGGAATTAATGGTGTCAATGAAGGAGGAACAAGAACAGCGGTTTATATTAATACAAATGGTCAACTTGGTACTCAAGCACCATCATCAATAAGATTTAAGCATAATATTCAAGATATGAATGCTGCATCTTCAGATATTTTTAAATTGCGTCCGGTAACCTTTACCTACAAAAATGATGCAACAAATACGACAGAATATGGATTAATCGCTGAAGAAGTTGATGAAGTATATCCAACTCTTGTAATACATGAAGAAGATGGTCGACCTTATACGGTGGCATATCAAGTGTTACCAGTACTACTATTGAATGAAATAAAAAAACAACAGCACACAATAGACAATATCATAATGACCGTTGATTCAATGAACAATGCAATACAAACGCTTCAAGCACAAATTAAAGATTTTATAGAACAAACAAAAACATCCGAAAAGCAAGCTTAGAAATATATCTAAACAAAGAAAAAAGACTCTTGTTTTGCAAGAGTCTTTTTTCTTTGTTTAATCCACGCATATGATATCTTTTATAAAAAAAAGGATTTGTAATGTATCAGATATTTTTGTTTCGAAATCTTTCTTTTGTTATTTTACTTTTTGCTGCAATGCTATTTCCATTAAGAGCACATAATAATGGATGTGATAATCTTTATGTGAGCCTTGATGAAAAAATAAGTAATATTGTTCCAGTGATTTTAGAAATAAGTAAGTTAGATGAAAAAAGCGACTCTCTTTTGCGAGTAATTGATAACCACATTTCTAACGGATTTTCTTTTGCCAAATACGATGCAGTCATTGATGCGCTTGAATATGCAGAAAATGTTTTACAGCATAATTATAAAAAATTAGATGTCCTTCAAAGAGAAGAATTATTCGCGAATTTGGAAACCATAATTAATCAAGTAATAGCAGGTAAATTAACCGTTAACTTAGAAAATTTTGATAAAAATGCGGACGACATGGTTTTACGATTACCTACTCAAAAAATACGTACAAATTTATATGTTTCTGGTAAAACCATCTTAAAAAAACATCTTAATACCAAACAAGGGATCCATGCGCAAGGTAAATTGAGAGTTGGTAAAACATCACTCTTTGAAAGCGACGCGACCTTTCAACAAAATGTTATTGTAGAAGGTAATACATCTCTCAATAATCTTTCTGTAAATACTGTTGATTGTATAGATAATCTATGCGTTAATAATCTATCTGTTGTTGATTTAGTCATTAGTGGTTCTGTAATAGGTATAACAGGAGCGAGCGGATCTACCGGAGCTACGGGTGCTACCGGATCCACAGGAGTAACTGGTGCAACTGGACGAACCGGCGCTACAGGTTCCACCGGTGTAACTGGATCAACAGGCACTACGGGTTCTATAGGTAATACTGGCGCAACAGGAAATACTGGTGCTACTGGTTCCACCGGAGCAATGGGTGCAACAGGCGTGACTGGTGCGACTGGTAATACTGGTGCAACGGGTGCAACAGGTGCTGTATCTTCTGTGGTTTCTCAATTGACAGTAACAAGTTTTTCTGCGACCGATGCCATCATACAAAATGAATCTGTAAATACTTTATCGGTGAACGATTTAGTAATTATCAATTGTCTAGGTGATCTTTGTGTCAATACATTATCTGCAGTAGATCAATCCGTTAGTGGAATATTATCAGTTAGTGATGCGATAATACAAAATTTAACATCAAATAGCCTATCCGTTACAGATGAAGTTATTAATGGCACTCTTACAATTTCAAATTTTACTCCGGCAGGTATTATTCATAATGATTCATCAGGTCTTTTTTCCAGTTCTTTGATTGTAAATGCCGATGTTGCTGCGGGAGCAGCCATTGCGGACACCAAATTAGCGACAATAAGCACTGTAGGCAAAGTTGCAAATTCTGCAACGACAGCAACAACAGCAGATTTTGCAGATACTATTGTTTTGCGTGATGTCTCAGGAAATTTCAGTACCAACATGATTACCATTGATGGTGCAGTGACCAACCCTACTGATGTTGCAACCAAAGCATATGTTGATGCGGCAATTATTCCGGCAGTTGGGACCAGTCTTAATATGCCAAATACGTTAGTTAAGCGCGATAATACTGGTAGTTTTGCAGCAGAAGTAATCAGCATAACCGATACCGTTATAAGTGGAAATGTTATCCTTAATGATTCAATCAGCAGTACAATAGGTAATATTATAAAGAATGGCCTGTCTTTTGTTCATAATTATGGAACAAATAATACATTTATCGGAGCAAATGCCGGAAATTTTACTACGAGTGGCATCGGAAGAAACAGTGCTTTGGGAACAGATGCATTAATAGGAATTTCCACTGGAAGCAATAATATTGCTATCGGATATCAAGCAGGACAATCGCTAACTACCGGTAATGGAAATATTTATATAAATGCGAATGCTTCGACCGGAGGTGAAAATGGTACTATTCGTATTGGAAATGCACAAACACAATGTTTTATTGCAGGCATTTCAGGTGTAGGTGTTTCTGGAGATGGTGTTACTGTTGCATCCAATGGTCAACTCGGGATAACTCTTTCATCAGAAAGATTTAAGCATGACATAGAAGATATGAATACTGATTCAGAAAAGATATTTAATCTTCGTCCCGTAACATTCGCCTACAATAATGATGAAACAGAAACTAAGCAATATGGTTTAATCGCTGAAGAAGTTGAAAAAATATTTCCAGCATTGGTAACAAGAGATGAAAATGGATTACCATATACCGTACGTTACCACCTGCTACCAACTCTGTTGTTGAATGAAATACAAAAACAACAAAAACGCATTGAGGAACAACAAAAAATTATCAATGAAATGAGAGAGAAATACGTAACATTTGAAGAAATACAACAGATGCTTGCAATTTTCAAACTAGAAATTTTATCTTAACAAAAAAAAATTTTTCATGGACTCCTAAAAAAGGTTTTATTATGAAACGCATCCGTTGCTCGTATTTCTTTTCCTTAGTTATATCATTTGCTCTACTGATATCACCATTACCTCTTGTTGCAATGGTAGAAAATGTGTTTACCATAACATCAATTGATAAGGCTATTGTTCAAAATTCCGATGAACAATACATTTATCTTGGCGAAGAAGCGAGTGATATTATCCCTGTTGTTCACGAATTGAGCAATTTTGATAAAAATGAAGAATCGCCCCTCCACTGTCTTAAACGTCATATTCAACATGGGTACGCTGTTGCGCAGCGCGATGATGTCATTGAAGCTCTTATGTATGCTGAAAAATATTTAGGTTACCTCGATTATGCAGATGATGCAGAGTATGCTCATGTACAAAAAATTGAATCAAATCTTGAAAAAGTAATCGATTTGATTGCCCAGGGATGTTTAACTATAGATTCAAAATTGCTGCAAGCTCAGGATATACAAAAAGAAGCAAAACGATCTTTTACAAATATCATGCAAGTCAAGGGATTGTTGTCTGTTAACGATCAATTAGTTCAAAATATAACAGCAGTTGATCTTTCCGTAACGGATGCAATTATTGATAATCTTACTGTAAATAATCCTGTTGTCTTTTTAGATATAACAACATTATCGGTAGTAGATGAATCAGTAAGCGGAACATTATCAGTTAATGACGTAGTGGTTAACGATTACTTAAGATTTAAGGATAATGCTGGAGGAGAATATGTTGGCCTACAGGCTCCCGCTGTTATTCCTACCAGTTATACTGTTTCTTTGCCGTCAATAGCACCTACTGCGAACCAAGTGTTACGTGCAAATACATCAACTCCTACAAATTTAGAATGGTTTACTAGTGGTGGATCGGTTTCTCCTTCTTCAAGTGGAACAATTTATGTTGCAAAATATGGTAATGATAGCACGGGAGATGGTTCATTTGATTCTCCATATTTGACCCTTGCAAAAGCGATTGATATTGCCAATAGCATCGCATCATTATCTACCCCCATAACCATTATGATAAGTTCGGGAATTTATGTTGAAGATAATAGTTCTGGAGCATTGAGCATCAATGTGGAAGGAGTATCAATAACAGGTGAATCTACAACTGGCGTTATTATCTCACCAAACACACCAGCAAATACTCTTTTATTAGTTAATTATACAACTCGTGTTGCTAATGTAACATTCCAATCTTCATCGGCATTAGGTACTGGTATTTCTCTTGCCGCAGGAACATTAACAGTATTTGTAAATGTTCGTTTTGTTGGTTTTTTGATAGGAGTAAATTGTGCCGGCGGAGCCACCCAAACATACGGCTTTAATAATTGCCTTTTTGTATCGAATGGAACGGCAATCAATGTTAATGATGCGGTGCTTGAATGTAATAGCTGTACTGTGTTTGGTAGAGCAACTATCGGAAGTGCTGTAAATACTGGATTAAGTGTAACGGGTGGGAACGCCAGTGTCATTGTTAATGGGGGAGTATATGGGGAATGTGAAACGGCAGTGCGTATTACGAATGACGCACAGGTTAGTTTAAGTGGGATTAATTTTAGAAGAAATAGTTTTGATATTGTGCAAGACGGAGCATCGCATTTAACGCTTTCTAGTTGTACTTTTGAATTAACAGATAGTAGCTCAGATATTGATTTACAAGTAAGTGGCGCCGGAACAGTTGCTGAAGTAAGCGGGTGCGAGTTTGCGGGTTTGGATCCGTCAAATGTGGCCCAAGGAATAGGAATTCAAATTACCGACAGCGCTATTGTGAACATGAGTGGCGGTATTATGCATGATTATGACACTGCTATACAGCTAGGGGGTCCAACTGACACATCCACAACAGTACTTACTGCTGGGTCCTTAATCATTCGTAATTGTACAACAGACATACTGCAACAAGGTACAACAACTTTGCAATTCAACGCATGTACTGCATCAAGCAGCAAAATAAGCATCGATGATCCTACGAATGTTGAATTAGCGTTTTTTGATCTTGACGATAACGGTGCACTTACTATTGGTTCAACCGCTAACCAAGATACCACCTTAATACAGGCTGCAATCGATCCGACTGACCATCCTGACATTAATTATAAATCATCTCTTTATTCAACACAGGCAATAGGCTTTGACAATGAATTTGGACATCCATCTTCTCTCTTTATGTTATCAGCGAATCAAGACGCGTATTTAACAGGAATAACTACTGATAGAACTAAGATCGCGGGTCTTCGTCTTGTATCAGATACAGCATCTCCTGTGGGTGGAACCACGGCATTACGGGGATGGGATATTAATAAAAACGCTTCGACTGCCGAATTAGCGTTTAAATATCAAAACAGTGATATAGTCGGTCAATCCTCCATTCCTCAATATACGCTAATGCAACTTGATGGTGTTAATAATCAATTACAGTTACCCACAGCTGCTACTCAAATTGTTTTTAGTAGTGATACCACTTTGTACAGAAACAGTGCAAATGTACTTAAAACTGATGATAATTTTATTGTGGGAGCATTAACATCAAGCAGGGCCGTAATCACGGACGGTTCCAATCAACTGGCATCAAGTAGCACTACTTCAACAGAAGTTGGTTATCTTTCCGGGGTAACGTCTTCAGTACAAACGCAGCTCAATGGTAAAGTGAGTAAATCCGGTGACACCATGACTGGTACACTCCAGTTACCAGCAGGTACAACAGCGCTGCCATCATTGGTGTTTACCGGTAGTACAACAACGGGGCTTTCTGCAAATAGTGATATTCTCTCCTTCAGTAATGCTGGCGTCGAAAGCATGAAAATCAATTCATCTGGTATTGTATCTATTGATGGATTCACCAGTGCGGGCGTTGTACATAATGATGCCTCAGGGAATTTATCAAGCTCTTTAATCGTTAACAACGATATTACCAATGCAACAATTAGTAATGCAAAATTAGCAACAATTTCCAGTTCTAATGTCCCCGGTGCAATTGTTGTGCGCGATGGTTCGGGTAATTTTGCCACAAATATGATTACACTGACGGGCACTGTCACTAATAATACCGATGCAGCAACAAAAGCATATGTTGATACTGTTGCCGCAACAGGGATTGTTGCCAAAACTCCTGCTGTTGTTGTCAGTACTACTGATATTGGATCTCCTCCGACAGGATTGCTTACTATCGATGGGGTAACCCTTGTTGCAAATGACCGAGTACTACTTGTTGGTCAAACTGATCCGGTAGAAAATGGTTTATGGCTTGCACAGTCAGGAGCATGGACACGACCAACAGACTTTGATACCGGAGACCTTGCCGGACAAGCATATGTATTAATACTTTCAGGAGATGTGTATAAAGGATCAAGTTGGCTTTGTAATACTCCAACGGCAATCATTGGTACTGATCCTATTAATTTTTCTCTTTTCTCATTACCTGATGTAACTACTGGTGCAAACATTGGTAGTGGAACTGGTCTTGTATTTGCAAATAAAACAGGAATAACACTCAATTTTAGATCATTACTTGCTGGTTCTCATGTTTCTGTCACTACCAATGCAAGCGATATAACAATAGCAACTGATGCAACTAGCTCTAATACGCCAAGTACGATTGTTGCTCGTGATGCTTCAGGTAATTTCTCTGCAGGTACTATTACCGCAAATTTAACGGGTAGTGCTTCTAATAACGTGCTTAAGGCTGGCGACACTATGACTGGCTCTTTGAGCCTTCCTGCAGGAACAACTGCAAATCCATCACTTAATTTCACCGGTAGTACCACCACAGGACTTTCTGCAAGCAGTGATATACTTTCATTCAGCAATGCTGGTGTGGAAAGCATGAAAATAGATTCATCTGGTATTGTATCTATTGATGGATTTACCAGCGCAGGCGTTGTTCACAATGATGCCTCCGGTAATTTATCTACATCCTTAATTGTTAATGCTGACGTATCAGCAACAGCTGCGATAGTAGATACAAAGCTTGCGACAATAAGTACTGCCGGGAAAGTTGCCAACTCTGCAACTACGGCAACAAGTGCAAATACAGCAAATACAATAGTTCTTCGTGATTCATCGGGTAATTTTAATGCAGGCACTATTGTTGCCAATTTGACTGGTAGCGCTTCTAATAACGTGCTTAAGGCTGGGGATACCATGACTGGTACCTTGCAATTACCTGCAGGAACAACCGCACTTCCTTCATTAGTTTTTACTGGCAGCACAACAAGTGGATTATCCGCAGATTCTGGTGATTTATTATTTAGCACCAATGCTATTGAACGTATGAGAATTGAAAATGGCGGTGCAATCGTCGTTGATGCATTCAC
The DNA here is from genome assembly GCA_001468865.1 of candidate division TM6 bacterium SOIL31. Classification (GTDB taxonomy): domain Bacteria; phylum Babelota; class Babeliae; order Babelales; family Vermiphilaceae; genus SOIL31. The sequence continues at coordinate 1,593 of LDIY01000048.1, read as the reverse complement.
TGTACCAGGCGTTGTACACAATGCTGCAACAGGAGAATTATCAAGTTCACTTATTGTCAATGCTGATGTTGCTGCAGGTGCGGCAATTATCGATACCAAACTTGCAACTATTAGCACGGCCGGGAAAGTTGCCAACTCTGCTACAACTGCAACGAGTGCAAATATCGCAAGTACCATTGTTGCTCGTGATGCGTCAGGTAATTTTTCTGCTGGAGCAGTAAGTTTTACTGATGCTGTTATCCAAAATCTTACTATCACTAATTGTATTGCAGATATTTGTGTTACTGCTTTATCGGTTGTTGATTTGGCCGTAAGTGCAACATTGTCCGTTGCTGATGAAGTTGTTGATTCATCTCTCACTATTACACCATTCACTACTGCGGGCGTTGTGCACAATGATTCTAACGGCCTTTTATCAAGTTCTTTGATTGTTAATGCTGATGTTGATCCAGCAGCAGCAATTGTTGATACTAAACTGGCAACAATAAGCACCGCAGGTAAAGTTGCTAATTCTGCTACAACTGCAACGAGTGCAAATACAGCAAATACAATTGTCCTTCGTAATGCATCTGGCAATTTTTCTGCGGGACAAATAAGTGTTACTGATGAATTTATCAGTAACTCATTAACAATAATACCGTTTAGTACCGCTGGTGTTCTTCATAACAATGCCGTAGGAGCAGTATCAAGTTCATTAATTGTCAATGCTGATGTAAGTCCAACAGCTGCAATTGTAGACACTAAACTTGCAACTATTAGCACGGCCGGTAAAGTTGCAAACTCTGCAACAACTGCAACGAGTGCAAATACCGCAAATGCAATTGTTGCTCGCGATGCGTCAGGTAATTTTTCTGCTGGAGCAGTAAGTTTTACTGACGCTGTTGTTCAAAATTTGACTGTCACCAATTGTATTGCAGATGTTTGTGCTACTACATTATCAGTTGTTGATCTTGCCGTAAGTGCAACATTGTCTGTTGCTGATGAAGTTGTTGATTCATCGCTCACCATTACACCATTTAGCACCGCAGGAGTTGTGCACAATGATGCATCGGGATTATTATCGAGTTCATTAATCGTAAATGCTGATGTGTCGGCATCGGCAGCAATAGTCGATACTAAATTAGCCACAATTAGCACAGCAGGTAAAGTTGCCAACTCTGCAACAACTGCAACGAGTGCAAACACTGCAAGTGCGATTGTTGCACGTGATGCCTCCGGCAACTTCTCAGCAGGAACAATCACTGCAAATTTAAGTGGGAATGCGACAACTGCTACAACTTCAACTAATTTCACAGGATCATTAAGCGGCGACGTTACAGGTACACAAAGCGCAACAGTAGTCAGCTTTGTTGGTGGACAAACAGCAGCCAATGTTGCTGCAGCAACAGTTCTTGCTAATGCTGCAACGAGTGCAAATACAGCAAGTACTATCGTAAAACGTACCGCAACAGGTGGGTTTTCTGCTGGTACAGTGAGTGTTACTGATTCGGTAATTAGCAGTACAGCTACTATTACACCATTCAGCACAGCAGGAGTTGTTCATAATGATGCATCAGGATTATTATCAAGTTCATTAATTGTTAATGCTGATGT
>LDIY01000047.1 GCA_001468865.1 candidate division TM6 bacterium SOIL31 | reverse complement strand
CATCCTTTTCACCCGCTTGCATTACTGTTGATTCCGATGACTTTTCTCTTTCATCTTCGTCTGATAGATTTTTATCGACGTGCGACGTTTGAGGAACTTCAACCGGAACAACTTCTTCTTCAACAGGAACGGATTCTTGTGGAACAGATTTTATTAATTTGGAAGAGCGAGCCCTTCTTTGCGGTCTGCCTTTACGATAACCCACCGGCCTTTTGCCAGCAGGAATATAACGAGGACTGTAAGAAGATAATAGATAAAAAGATGGTGCAATGATCATACCTAATAAAATTAACGTTTTCAGAGCACTTACATTTCTTTTTTCCATTGCATTATCCTTTTTATTCACCTTCTTTGTATAAATACAATCTGAATATATCAGAACAAAAGACGATAATGCAATACTCATCACAATAAAAGAAATAAAACAGTCAAAAATAGGATAGAAACAGAAAATTTCTGTTTCTATCCACCCGAAAGATCAGTCACTCAAAAACAAATCGGCAATTTCTGATGAACATTTAAAACGGTTTATAAATTCATCGTAGGTACCATTCACATGGCTAAGCCGATCTTTTATTATAGCTTTATACTCAATAAATGTTTGAACAAGCGGAAGACTTCCACTTCTAACAGCAATCTCTATCGGCATTACCTTGGAATAAGGATACGGTTGGTTGGGGTTACAATAATGATATGGCTATTCTAGGAATTATACTTGCAATAGAATCTTCTGGCATAGCCATGTGCAATGGATATCTACCATAATCATTCCGACTATTAGGATTTGCTTTATGTTGCAAAAGAACGGTCACCATTTCAATAGCGCGCAACTCAATAGCTCTCATTAACGCCGTACGGTTAGATATTATGGGAACATTAGTATCTGCACCATACGCACACAACAGTTTAACCCCTTCTACATCACCACAATTGACAAGTCGATACAATAAAGATCCAAAACAAGGATCTCCAATATCAGGATCTGCCCCCCCTTCAAGAAGTACCTGTGCAGCTTGGTATTTTTTCTGAGCAAAACACAATACATTTAGCAAAGGAGATCTTTTTTCGGTATCGATAACATTCGTTTCAGCTCCACTATCTATCAATTCTTTCAGCACGATTGGTCTTTCAGTAAAAAACAAACAATTTTTCCCCCGTGCATCCCGCGCTCTTATATTTGCCCCCATAGAAAGAAGCATCGGTCGAAGGGCATCATTATCAACATGCGCTAAAAACATATAATCCACTTGTTCTTGATCTAACCTCAATAACGGTTTAATTTTTTCAGGAGTAAGCGGAATATTATTATGTTCTGCAACTTTTTTAATAAAGTTGACCATAGAAAGAGACGAGTTGTTAACAACTTTGATCAATTGCTGCAGACTCGCATCATCAACGGTGTTTTGCGTTTTCTGAACGTCTTCTATTTCCATGCAATGAAGAATTCCAGAAAAACTGAAAAAAAATAAGAGCTGTATCAGTGCATTATTATTCATCAATATTCCTTTTTATAATGATGCAATGAGACTAATAATTGTTGGCAAAATATCACAACAAAAAGAGCTTCACTGACGTGAAGCCCTTCTATTAAAATAGCTCGATTTACTTACCACAAAGATGGAAACCAACTTTTTTGAGGCTGCTGCTCATTTGGATTTGGCAGCGGTTGGCGGGTCGGATTAACAGGTAATGCTACAGCAGCTTTTACCAGTGTGAACTTTGCCAATAAATCAATAATATCCTGCGAATGCCTCAGATCTTGAGCAAGTTCAAGAGGTCTACGTTTTTCCCGATCACAGAGTTCCAGATTTACTTTATGCTTAATAAATGCTTCTACAATTCCTTTAGTCTCAGGTCCTCTAACGTTCTCAAGAACACAGTGCAATGGATAATTTTCATCACGTTCATGACGTTTATTAGGATCTGCTCCCTGTTCTAATAAGCTGATAACAATTGCAGGAACAATTTGTTTATATTTATGAGTACGCCAATCTTCTCTTGTCGAAACCGCTTCATATAACGGATAATCACCAAATTGAGTGGGAACATTCACATCTTGAGCTGCACGATGTTCAAGCAATATGTTTACAATAGCTACATTTCGCTTTTCTACCGCCCTCATCAATGGAGTATATTGAAGAGAATCTTTTTGATGAACATTTGCTTTATGTTGACACAAAAGCTTTACCAATGCTTCATTGGATCTTTCAATTACACTGTGCAATAAAGAACGTCCTGGATCATTTGGGTCTTCCGGATTTGCTCCATGAGTAAGAAAGAGTTCTGCAAGAGCAACATCTTCAAGCTTATATACACTAAAATGCCAATATAAAGGAGTTATATCATTTTTATGGCCATCAACTTTTGCTCCCCTTGCAAGTAGTGCTTTTACTATACGTGGATCATTGGTACGGAATAAGCAATTGCTTCCACCTGATGACAACGTATTTATATCGGCACCCAGAGACAATGCACATTCTCTTAAAAATTCATTCTCAACATTGTCTAAAAATAATGTGTTGATTGCTTCTGGGGTTAGCTGAAACAGAGATTTTATAGCTTCAGGAGTCAATGAAATATTTTTTTCTTGAATATAAAATTTGATAAAATTAATAAGAAAAGATTTATCAACATGTTGCACAAGATCAAGCAATTGCTCATCGGTTATTGCCTGATCTTTTTGAATGATAACAATAGGTGCTAGCTGAGTTTTCGATTCTGATTCTGGTTCCATACAGTGCTGGAGAGCAGCAAATAAAATTAGTATGCAACCGGCATATATCTTTAGGCAATTAAACATATGATTTTTCCTTTTTTATAAAAAAATGTTTTTGATTATAAATCTTCATCTAATATTTTATTGAGAACCTGGATCCGTAATTTTTTTTCTGATAAAGCCTCAATTTTATTTCTTACGGCGACACGTATCATAGGCTTTTCATAATCAGTAAGCGCAAGAAAAGGCCGCGTTCCTTCTATTTTTTGTACTAATTCCACTGTCTCTGCATTATTAATTGCCCGTTTACACAAATACAGCCATGGACACATAGTGTTAGTTACATACAATTTTTTAGAAGTACCTAATTGACCGAGAGGATGCGCAGCTTTATAACTGGTGGTAATTTTAGGTAGTGATCGTTCTGCTGAAGCACGGATAAAGCTACTTCCTCGATATTCCGGATTACTTTTATCAAGTAACCATACTTCCTGTTTATTCCAATATATATCAGAAGAATTTTTGAGAATCATTAAGGTATTATTGCATGATTCATAGAGATAACATAAAGATGGACCTGTTTCTGCTTGGGGGATATTATAAAGAAGTGATCCACATTGTGGATTCCATATCTTGCAACAGAACGTACCATCAGTATTTTGCATAGAAGTAGCTAATTGCGATCCCGTAGGGCTTAACGATAAGCACGCAACTAGATTGCCTTCTTTTCCTATACGGCGTAGCAATTTTCCGGTAAGTAGATTCCAGATAGAAATATGATCGCAATAGTTACTGCTTGTTGCCGCTAAATGAATAGTATCATATTCACATATATCAAAGTTTTCAATACAATCATCTTCTTGAAATTCCATAGTATATTCATGAGTAATTTTTTTGAGCGCATTATTCATAATATATTTTTTGATTCCTGAGGCCAATGTATTGAGGATGGTTAGCGGATGCTGCAATTCAGGATTAACCGCTTTATTAAGATTTTCAATCGTAATTTTTTCGTAATAGTTTAAAAGACGTTCTATATAGTAATCCATGGCTCTTTTAAAATGAGTATTTTTATCATATAAAGTCTTAAGCATATTTTCATTCCATTGCACTGATTTAAAGGCATGAACAATACCCATGATTTTGCGTGCATTTTCTTCTGTTTGCCGCAAAACAGAAGAAGGATCATAGCCTGCTGTTAGAGCAAAATTCCCAAACCCCCGAGCAACATAATAAGACACTTCCTCAACCACAGAGTTTATACATTGTTTGTTGATTTCTGCATCAATGGTATTGATTATTGCAACATCATTATTGGTGGGGACAGGTTCCATGGAAAATGCTCTATGCATTGAGCAGAGCATTATAAGAATAGAAAATATAAAGAATTTAGATCTCATGATATTCCTTTTTTACGTTATAAGATAGAACAATTCCCGCTCTTATCTGGTGAATATTTATCTTTTGAAGACATATTATCAATCCATTTGTATTGATCACTCTGAGACTCACTTCCTTCATCATCACTTGATTGCTGTGCAGTCTGATTTTTCGTGGATTTTTGCACAACAACCTTCTCTTGCTCTTGGAACTCTAATGAGGTGACGGGAATCAATAAAGCAATAATTTGTCTGAAACAATCAAAAGGACATCCTAATGCAAGTTTTTTTGCTAATGCAAGAGGCGTACACCCATTTTTGTCATAACAATCAGGAGAAGCTTTATAATCAAGTAACGCTTTGACTACCGATACAGCACCAAGCGCCACCGCACGATGAAGAGGCATTTTTTTGCCGTCAGTTTCCGGATACGGTCTATTGGGATTTGCTCCAGATTCCAATAATAAAAGTACTATTTCAAGCACCGGTTGTTTAGGCTGTCCATACGATCCTAAATAGGTATCATTGCGTATTGCTTTATGGATCGGATATTCGTGGCAATGATTAGGAGAATCAGCCGACGCTCCGTGCGTTAATAAGGGTGCAACAAGACCTACTAAATCACTATATATCGCATGTTCTAATAAAGATGTACCAAGATAGTCCACTTCATTTACGTCAGCTTTATGTTCACACAACAGATTAGTGAATTCCTCATCCTTGTGAAAAATTGCAAGGCGCAATAAAGAATCTCTCTTTTTACCGGTCTTTTTATCTATAGGAGTATGAAGGTAAGCTCCTGCTTCTAGAAGAACATGTGCAATTTCATTTCTTGACACATCTTTATGTCTCTCAGCACAATGAAAATACAAAGGAGTTTCATCTTTTTCATTAACACCATTAGCATAACCTCTCCACTCAATAAGATCTTTTAATGCTGCCGGATTTTTGGTATAAAACAAATAATTTTCTTTTTCTATATCAGGCCCCATACTCCATAGAAATCTCCTCATCTCCTCATCATCGATATTTTCTAAAAATAATTGATTAATCGCTGACTTATCCAAATCTAAAAGAGAACCCATATTTGCAGAAGTAATAGTTTTGCCGTGTTGCTCTACGTGTTCTTTGAAGATCTTTACCATGCATAACGAGCAAGAATTACTTTGCTGTATAAGTTTTTGTAGAACTATATCTGAAGGAGCGGGATCTTTTTTTAATTCGAGTTCCATGCATGATGCAGTTGCACATGCAATCAGCATACAACTTACATACATTTTTATATGGTCGAACATCTGACTTTCCTTTTTTATTATTTGACGATGATTTATTTTCGGACATCAGTATAGGAAGATAAAATAATAAGAGCAAAAAATGTAATTCATTATTTTATTTTTAAATGAGATACCTTTGCTATGTCCTTCATTATGGGAAAATAAGGTTATTTTTATTCTTTTTACCCCTTTTATAGCCTTTCTTTCATTTGTCATGGTATATTCAAATTGAATAATATGTATTAAAAGGGGGGTTGAAAATGATGAAAAGAACGATGAGAAGAGCTCTTTTTATTTTCGCATTATTAACAATTTTTGCCACACCTACAAAGATGTTGGCTAGTGAAGAAGGAGAAGAGCAACCCAGTCTTTTAAGTTATTATATCGGTGCCCTTCGAAAAGCCAGTATACCTGAACCACTCATACAACTTTATAATATGTATAAAAACGCCATTCCGGAAATTTATAATGATTTCTCTCGATGGTACGCTTCTCTGAAGTATCGTTTCACTAAAAAACCAGTATCGTTGGATGACCGCCTTGTGGAAGCAGCACAGCAATTGCTTAAACGGTATGATACCGCCTTTTCTCAACGTTCAAGACAATCACTTAAATCTGCTATCGATTTATTTAAATTAATAGTAAAAGGTGAACCTGAAAATGATTTTAAAGGGTATATCACCACACACCAGCTTACGCAAGAAATAATGAAATGGACAACCGAACAAAGAATTGAATTTTATTTTAAGCGGATATTCGATAAAATGGCACTTGCTGGCCTCTCCTTTTCGCCTGGAAAGGAAATGGATTTCAAGCGAGGCCTTTTGCAAATGATAAAAGACGAACTGCCGAAAAAAGAATCCTACGATCCGGCCATAAACTCGTTGCTTCAAAAATGGAACAAAGAAGAAGCTCAATCTTTTGCCCCTGAAAAATCAATTCAAAAAAGCGATAAAACAATTACGTTTGCTGATTACATAGGCGTACCAGAAGAAGCAAGAAATTTTGTTAATCAAATTAACCATCCAGAAATATATGAAAAATTTGGATCACCCGTTCCGAATGGAATATTGCTTACCGGGGCAGCTGGGACGGGAAAAACCTACCTCGCACGAGCTATTGCAGGTGAATTAGACTGTCCTTTCTTTTCCTATGAAGCAACAGATTTTACCGGGCGCATATATGTGGGTACAGCTGCACAAGCAATTAATGATGCATTCTCAACAGCACGGAAAGAAGCAGAAAAAGAGGGGAAAAAAATAGCTATTATGTTTATTGATGAATTTGATGCTCTTGGCTCAAGAAGTGCCGCTTCGGGCGAGCAGACAGCACATATTACAGAAATTATTAACACCTTCTTACCTCAATTAGATGGTTTTGAACAAAAAGAAGTTAAAGTTATTATAATAGGAGCAACAAACCACCCTGAAAACATTGATCCTGCATTAAAACGACCGGGCCGTATTGATACAATTATACATATTACCTATCCAGACAAAGAGAGCCGTAAAGAATTGCTCAAACAAGCTTTTGAAAAAACTTTCATTAATAACAACATTCAAAATACACAATTTCTTGATAAGCTAGCGGACGCAACGGAAGGATTAAGTCAGGTTAGCGTAAAAACATTGGTGGAGAATGCAGGCAGAATAGCAATTCAACAAAAGAAAGGTGATACAGGTATCGACCGAGATTGCTTGGCCAGAGCCTTATGGAATATGAAAAAGACCAAATATATAGAAGCATTATCCACACGATCCCAGAGAGAACAATTCCTAAAAAAATTAATTGAGCTATTGAGTTTAAAAGCACCTCTCAATGATCTCTTAACAAAAACAGAGAACATGACATTAATTGACATTGAAGAAGTATTTATAAAGACAAACAATCGCGCGCAAACTCAACCTGACAAAAGTATGCTCGAATGGTTATGGATTGCCCTTGAAGCTCAAAATCAATTAATAAAAATAAAACAAAATCGCGACTTAATTCACCTTTGTGAAAAATTATATGATCCAATAAAAATAAAAGGATTATCTGATTTTCCCTATAAAATTGCAGACTTTTCACCAGAACAAATGAAAACATTGCTCAATATACAACCAGAAGATATCTTCAAGAAATTTGCAGAATCAAAACCAGTACACGCAATGCTAGTGGCAAAAGAAGCACTACAAACAAGCGAAGAAAGTGCTATATCCATGGAGCAACAATTAGAAGAACAAATGAGTAAAATACCTTAAGAAGAACAAGCAAGCAAAATTTAGTTACAAAAAAAAGAGGCTTGCAATTTTTGCAAGCCTCTTTTTTTATTTAATTTAACCTTAACCGGGTTTTCGTGAAGCGTAGCGCAACAAAACCCTATTTAATACATTCCCCCCATGCCACCCATATTTGGCATGGCTGGAGCTTCTTTTTTATCTTCTGCAATATCACAAATTGATGCTTCTGTTGTTAAGAGCAATCCGGCAATTGATGCTGCGTATTGAATTGCTGAACGAGTAACTTTAGCAGGATCAATAATTCCTGCTTTTACCATATCAACGTATTCACCTTTTTTAGCATCAAAGCCGATATTACCGGTTTCGCCTTTTACCTTATTTGTTACAACTGAAGCTTCGTATCCTGCGTTTGCAGAAATGATACGCAGAGGTTCTTCAAGCGCTCGACGAATAATTTGTGCGCCAAGTCGTTGATCACCTTCTAGTTGCAATTCATCCACCGCTTTTTGTGCGCGGATTAATGCAACACCACCACCCGCAACAATGCCTTCTTCAACAGCTGCACGTGTTGCGTGCAATGCATCTTCAATGCGATCTTTTTTTTCTTTCATTTCTGTTTCTGTTGCAGCACCAACTTTGATTACCGCAACACCACCTGCAAGTTTTGCTAAGCGCTCTTGCATCTTTTCTTTATCATAATCAGAAGCACTTGTTTCAATTTGGCTTCTAATATGTGCAATGCGCCCTTTGATAGCATCAGTATCGCCTTGTCCTTCAATGATGGTACAATCATCTTTAGTAAGCACCACACGCTTTGTTGTACCAAGATCGGTTAATTGAATATTTTCAAGCTTTAAACCAATATCTTCTGAGATCAGTTTGCCGCCTGTTAGAATTGCAATATCTTCAAGCATTGCTTTGCGACGATCACCAAATCCAGGAGCTTTAACTGCAGCAATATTAAGCACGCCACGCAATCTGTTCACCACAAGTGTTGCAAGCGCTTCACCTTCAACATCTTCTGCAATAATCAATAATGAGCGACCAGTTTTTGCAACTTGTTCCAAAATAGAAAGTATACTTTTCATGTTGTTGATTTTTTTCTCAACAATTAATAAAAATGGATTTTCAAGTAACGCTTCCATCTTTTCTTGATTGGTCACAAAATAGGGAGAAAGATAGCCACGATCAAATTGCATACCTTCTACCACGCTTAATTCATCTTTCATTCCACGTGCTTCTTCAACGGTAATCACACCATCTCTGCCAACACGCTCCATTGCTTGCGCAATCAGATCGCCAATGCTTTCATCTGAGTTTGCTGAAATGGTTGCAATTTGTTGAATTTCTTTTTTATCAGAAACAGCTGCGGCATTCTTTTTAATATTTTCGACTACCACATCAACTGCCTTATCAATCCCACGTTTTAATTCCATAGGATTTGCCCCAGCAGTCACAAATTTATTACCTTCTCTGAAAATTGCTTGTGCTAGAACGGTGGCAGTAGTGGTACCATCTCCTGCAATATCTGCAGTTTTGCTTGCAACTTCGCGCACCATTTGGGCACCCATATTTTCCAGCTTGTCTTCAAGCGTAATTTCTTTGGCAACGGTAACGCCATCTTTGGTAATTGAAGGAGCTCCAAATGAACGCTCCAGAACAACATTACGCCCTAATGGCCCGAGTGTAACTTTAACTGCATCTGCTAACGTATCAACGCCTTTGCGAATTTTTTCGCGTGCGTCACTTCCAAAAACTATTCTTTTTGATGACATATTTAATTTCCTTAAGTTAATTTTGTCCCATGCCAACAGAGGAGATGAGATTACTCTTCTATGATTCCAAGAATATCGCTTTCACGAACAATGAGATAATTATCACCAGCATCTGTGCCAGTGTATTTGCCAAAATAAACAGTATCATTTACTTGAACAGTCAGAGGAGTTATTTTCCCTTCTTGTAAGCGTCCTTGTCCAACAGCAATCACCACACCAGTCTGTGCCTTCTCCTTTGCGGCATCAGGAATAATAATGCCAAAGGCTGTTTTTTCTTCACTCTCAACACGTTTAACAAGGATGTAATCTCCGAGTGGACGAAATTTTTTAAACATATATTCTCCTTAAGAAATGAGGCTGATGATTTATAACCTACCATAACACCATGATGTATATCATTTTTAATTATAAATAAAAAACAGCAAAATTCAAATTCTTTTTTATAATGCAAGACTCAAGTTTTTTGCACAGAAGCTGTGCGATTTTGCCGATAAAATGAGTGTTTATCAATATTATTTTTCGAAAATAAAACATGTATCTTTTCAAAGTAAAACTTGAGGCTGAACACTCATATTATTGAACACTTCATTATTAGGAACCGCTATGAAAATTTATCCTTCCCTCATGGTCGTCAATCCTGAAAACCTGCATCAAGAAATTGCCCTTTTACAACCTGTGTGTGCAGGCTTTCATATCGATATTATGGATACTATTTTTGTGCCACAT
>LDIY01000046.1 GCA_001468865.1 candidate division TM6 bacterium SOIL31 | reverse complement strand
AATGCAAGCGGGTGAAAAGGATGTTAAAGTGGCATCTCCGGTAGTTCCGGCCGCAAAGCGGGGAATGTTAACTGCTTTATATGCAACTATTGCACCAGTTATTTTGGTGACGCTTAATACCGCATTGGGAATTGGTATTGCGGTGTCAACGAAAAGTTTTATTAAACAATGGATGGCTCGAAAAAATTATCTGTCCCTAAGAAATAAATTTTTGGATGAGGCAAATGAAATGTTTAAGCCGGAGTTTTTAGAAGAAAGTTCCGATGACGATAAAGTAGAAGCGGCCATGGCAATTGCATTACAGAATCACCGTTTATCTCCCAAAGAAGTAATGGTTTTTAACCAGCTGAAAGAACAATCATCAGTATCATCTATTTTTGGTCAGGTTATTTCTGCGGGAGCACTCAATACGTTTGCGCAGATGACAGGTTCACTTATTGGATTGGTTGCAACGATGGCTCTGCAAACATTGATGCCTGCAAAATAATAATAAATAAAAAAAGAGGTTGGGGATATAGTAATCCCCAACCTCTTTTTTTATAATTCAGTATATTTGGTGGATTTACCCCTGCATTTTTCAACGGGATATTTGCGCGTAGCTTCAATGCGTTTATGTGCAATTGCCCTACTTAAATCAATATTATGGCGCACGCAAAATGCCAATACTAAAACGGCAATATCGGCTACTTCATCTTCTGCTTCTTGTCTTCGTTTTTCTAGTTCTTCATATGATGCTGAACTTTCGCACCACAAAAAAAGATCCATCAATTCTGTTGCCTCTGACACTATTGCCATGCTCAAATTTTTTGGACTGTGAAATTGTTGCCATTCGCGGTCTTCAACAAATTTTTTAACATCCTTTTTTAATGTTTCTATGGTTGTTGTTATGTCTGACATAGGTTATTCCTGTTGTTATATTTCAAAAATTTATTTCTGTAAAAAATCAACTACAAACGAGCTCCAACTTTCCATGCCTTCTTTTTGTACAACGCATTCTGATAATGGCACTAATGTGCCACTTTTTAATTCTGATTTTATTGCAATGTTTGATGAATCGCCTTCAAGCAAGAGCACAAAGCCAATATGGACTTTTCCTACATCATCAGAATCATCATTTAAAATACCGAGCGGTTTTACATTCAATGTTCCTGCATAATCCACTTCTTCATGAAATTCACGCAATGCCCATGCAAATAAAGTATTCTCCTGCATGTCTTCTTGCCGAATGTGTCCACCAATGCCAAGTGTCATTTTGTTACGCAATCTACTTTCAGAAGAATCAGAGCGCCGCTGCATTAAAAAATAGTGGTCATTATGGGTATAAACAAGATAAGGAATAATTTGTTTATATATTGGATCTGTTTCCATAATGGAACGTGGTAAGAATTCTTTTTTATCGTTAATGATGTTCAGGTAATGTTCAAAATCAACTTCTTTAAGTCCATGCCATGCGTCATTGTTTGCAAAAAGATGTTCGCGTTTTACAACGAGTATTTGTTCATCGTGTTTTTGGACAGCTTGTTGTTGTTGGATATTTATTTGTGCCATAAGATTATTTTCCTTTTTGTATGGCTGCCAGATAGTTATAATCTATAAAATATTTTTGTAATGCTTCATCCGTATAGCAATAGTTATTATCACCTATAAAATAATCTTTAAGAACTTCTCTCATTCTTCCTAATTCTCGTAAGCGGGTACGGTTTTTGGGATCTTGAATGGTTAGATTCAAAAGGTTAAGTGCTCTACTCAAAGCATCTTCGCTATATACAACCTTATTTTTTTGTTTCCAGCGAATTGCTCGATCTACATCACAACCAACATTAGCGAGTTGTTCCATTAGTGATAGTTCAAACCAACGACCATCTGCAAGCGTTTTCATGATTAAAACACCAATCTAAAAACAATTTTCTTTATTTTTTCTTGAATATCTTTGTTATCAACGCCGCGGGTACGATTTCCTTGAGAAGGTCTGATGTTTATCATCGAATCAAACTCTATTAGTTCATTACCTTCTAATTCAGGATGAATATTAATGCCCCATAGGTTTTCTTGTTGAGATCCTTCTTCAAGCATTAACATTTCACCGTCAGCGTGCATTTCCATATCAATAACCATAACTTCTTGTTCTATATCGACAACAGCTTTTACAAGTCTGTTATACATCTTATCAGACATTTTTCTGAGTTCATCAAGAGTTACTTTTTCTCGTATAATCTGCATTTTTTTCCTTTATTATTATACTTCCAGTATAAATCACCCTATAGGATTAGCAAATGTCGCTTCTTGATTGACTAATCTTGTTTTTGAGCCATACTGATGCCGTATTTTTACATTCATATAAAAAAATGAAGGGTCATTATGAACAATAAAAAATTGCTTATTGCTACATTAGCAACGGCTTTTTCTGGAATAAGTTTCGCATCAGAAGAAGTTAGAATTTTGCCTCATCCTTATCCAATTGATCCAATTGAACAACCTAAACCCATTGATTTTACCCACGTATCACCAGAACAATTACTTCAAGAGTGTAAAAGATTGGGTATCAAAACTCCTGAATATAAAGAGTTAAAAAAATCGCTTAAAGATCAGCTAGAAACAATCAAGCAAACAGGAACGGTTGATTTGATTGAATTGACTCCTGAAGGACGCGCAAGAAAAGAAGCGTGCATCAAAGCAGTTCTTGGACAGATTGAACAAAGAAAACAGATTTTTACGGAAAAAATTGATGCAACAATCTCGTATATACAAAATGTTGCAGAAGATGCAAAAGAAATTGGTCGCGATCTTGTTGAAGAATTGGGCATAACTGATAATAAATAACAATAATAATTCTGTCTTTTTACACAGAAAAACCCCTTGAATTTTTCAGGGGGTTTTTTATATTCATTTTTATATGGACATTCTTAATACTCGTATGTTATCTCTCAATCTATATTTTAAAAAGGAGTTTTTATGTTAATGGTTAATGAAGATAAATTTAATTCGATATGGACTATATCAAAATATGTCTATGGTCTTGTTCCCATACTTATCGGTCTTGATAAGTTTTTCTTTTTCATTGTTGATTGGTATATGTACGTGAGTCCTTATGTGGCATCTATAGTTCCGCCGACTACGTTGGTTCCTTTTCTTGGTATAGTAGAAATTGTGACTGGATTACTTATTCTTACTTATTTTCCTCGTATGGGTGCTTATATGGTGGCAGGATTGTTGGGACTCGTTATTATTAATCTTTTCATGCTGGGTGGCGTTTATGATATTATTCTACGCGATGTGGCTATTGCCTTTGCCTATATTATGTTTGGTCTGTTAACTGAGCTGAAAGAGACAGCTATTAGGCAGTAGCTTCATAACTCAAGTCTAAAATATTCCCAGATGAATTAAAAAATAAACCGTTTATACTGTAAAGTATAGCGGTTTTTATTTTTCACGAAGGATTTTGTTAATGAGTTATGATTTTTCAACAATAGAAAAAAAATTCCAGAAGCAATGGAAAAATAATCCTCAACCGACCCTCCTACGCTCTGCGAGCTTCGAAGGGCAGGCCTTACTACGTTCTACTCCTTCTACCGGGGTCCCCATGAGTAATGCAATGGAACATGGGGTTAGTAAGTTTTACTGCTTAGATATGTTTCCCTACCCTTCAGGAAGTGGTTTGCATGTGGGTCATTGGCGTGGATATGTTCTTTCTGATGTGTATACGCGTATCAAATGGTTAGAAGGTTATAACATTTTGCATCCGATGGGATGGGATGCGTTTGGTCTTCCGGCAGAAAATGATGCGATCAAAAAAGGCATTCAGCCCAAAGAGGGCACTGCAGCAAATATTGCGCACTTTAAAAAGCAATTAGAAGAAATTGCAGCGCTCTATGATTGGGATAAAGAAATTAATACCACTGATCCTGATTATTATAAGTGGACGCAGTGGATCTTTTTACAAATGTTCAAAGCTGGCCTTGCATACGAAGACATGGCGCCAATCAATTGGTGTCCTTCTTGTTTGACGGGTCTTGCTAATGAAGAAGTGGTTGATGGCAAATGTGAACGTTGTGGATCGGAAGTTGTTCAACGAGAAGTGAGACAGTGGATTTTAAAAATTACTGCTTACGCAGAAAAATTACTTACTGGTCTTGATAAACTTGAGTGGCCAGAAAAAGTTAAATTGATGCAGCGCAATTGGATTGGAAAAAGTGAAGGTTTAATTTTTTCATCTCCCGTAAAAGATTCTCATTTGGTGCTTGAAACATTTTCAGCTCATTTTGAGGCGTTTGCCGCAGATACGTTTATCGTGATTGCGCCCGATCATGAACTTTTGCCATATTTAGTGGAAAAAGTTTCCAATCGAGAAGAAATTTTGGCCTTTGCTCAAGAATGTATGCAAGATCGTTTGCGCGATAAAGGGGCCACAGGTCATGAGCCAAAAGGTATTTTTACGGGTTGTTATACAATCGATCCAGTGGGAAATGGAGAATTACCTATTTGGGTTGCAAGTTTTGCAATTGCAGATTATGGTACCGGTATTATTAAATGTTCTGCGCATGATGAACGTGATTTTGCATTTGCAAAAAAATATAATATTCCGCTTAAAACGGTTTTATTTCCTGAAGATCCTGCTTTGCGCAAGCAAGTAGAAAATTTTGAAATTTGTTATACCGATATGAAAAACGGTATCTTATCCGAACCTACTGCGTTTGCAGGCAAACGCGCTGGTGATGTTCGCAACGAGATCGTCGAATATTGCGAACAAAATAATCTTGCGCGTCGCAAAACCAACTATAAATTGCGCGATTGGGTATTTTCTCGTCAGCGCTACTGGGGTGAACCAATACCATTAATTCATTGTAAAGAATGTGGCATTGTGCCGGTGCCTGAAGATCAGCTTCCTGTTGCTCTGCCGGAAATTGAACACTATCAACCAACAGGCACTGGTGAATCACCACTTGCAGCTGTACATGAGTGGGTGCATGTAAAATGTCCACAATGTGGAGGTCCTGCAGAACGAGAAACAAATACCATGCCGCAGTGGGCAGGGTCATGCTGGTATTTCTTACGTTATCCAAATCCACATTTGAAAGACAAACCGTGGGATCCAAAAGACATGAACTATTGGATGCCGGTAGATTTATACGTTGGTGGGGTGGAGCATGCAATTTTGCATTTACTCTATGCGCGGTTCTGGGTAAAAGTGTTATACGATTTGGGACATTTGCCATTTGATGAACCGTTTAGTCACTTGTTCAATCAGGGCATGGTATTAAAATATTCCGAGAAATCTGGCCTTGTTGAAAAAATGTCCAAATCAAAAGGCAATGTAGTAAGCCCCGATGAGATGGTTGCAAAATACGGTTCTGATGTATTGCGCATGTATATTCTTTTCATGGGACCGCCAGAACTTGATTGTGAATGGCAAGACAGTGGTATTGAAGGCGTCAAGCGTTTTGCACATCGTGTTTACGATTATCTCACGAAACCGGGGACTATTTTGCCCCAGGGTGAACATGAAGAGATTTCTGTAACGCGTCGTACGCATAAATTATTGCAAGATTTTCAAGAGCGTATTGATCTTTTTAAGCCAAATACTGCGCTTTCAGCGTTCATGGAATGGATTAATGATGCAACAAGTACCAATATGCGCTTGAGCAGAAGTTCAGCAGAAAAAATAATTGTGGTGCTTTCGGTAATGGCACCGCACATGGCAAGTGAACTTTTAGAGCAGTTGTTTAATAAACAATTGCAAGATTGTTCGTGGTCATATGCAAATCCAGAATTTACGTATGAAGATCATGTCGAAATAATTATTCAGGTGAACGGTAAACATCGTGGCAATGTTCGGGTAAAACGTAAATCTGATCAAGATATCGTTGAACCGTTGGCACGCGTTGTTGCAGCGCATTATCTGAAAGATAAAGAAATTATCAAGGTGGTTTTTGTGAAAGATCGCTTGATTAGTTTTGTGGTGAGATAATATAACGTTAAATAAAGAGAAAAAGAGGCCCGCTCATCCTGAACTTGTTGAAGGACTAAAAGCGCGCCTCTTTCTCTTTATTATCTATTTTCTAAATAACGAATTCCATAATGAGCCAATGCCGGAAACTATGATATTGAAAATAGTAGTGGCACCTTGCCAGATTGATTTGGCAATAGCGGTAGCAGTGGCAATAAATTTATTGCCTGCAGCTGGTTGAGGTTTTGATTGGGTAGGTTGTGAACTCTGATCAGCGACGCTTTCTTTGGTAAGCGGTGTAGAGCTATACGTGCTGCGCTTCCTTTCTAACGGTACCGTTTTAGATTCAGAGGTTTCTGGTTGAGGTTGATTGGAATAAGGAGCGCGAGTTCTTTCTAATATTACTTTTTCCGGTTGAGCCACCGGAGGTTGAGGGTTACCCGCTGATAAAGTAGGATTTAGTATTTCCGTAATTATTTTATAAGCCTGTTCTAATTGTAATTGCATTGCAGCTTCTAATTCGATTTGTTTACCATTCGGTAAGCGTGTACTATTTTTAAGAGCTACAAAAATGGGCTCTTCTATAATATATTGAATAATTTTTCGATCATAATCATCCAATATTGCTTTGTTAGATAGTTTATTTTTGAGTTCTATGAAATATGTCACAAAGCTTTTTAAGGCAGAGATTATTTCTTTTTGAGAGTCATATTCTAGTTTAAGACAGATGTTGTGATAGCTATTGAGTGTTAGAGCAATTGCTTCTTTAATATTGATGTGATATATGTTGCTTTGGATCATTTCTATCCTATTTTTTTGCTCCAAGCTTTCTCGTGTGCTTAAAGAGGGCAGTTTGTTTTGTTCTTCTGTAAGATTCTTATTTAATTTATTTGATCCACTTAACAAGTAAGACATTATCTGTGATTGTGAATCTTTGAGAAGGGTATTAAGGGAGCCAATTTCTTTGGATCTATCGGTGATGGATGCTGAGTTCACAAATGACGATATTTCTGTTATTAACTTATTTTCTAACTCATTTACTAATTTGGTTATGTCCTTGCGAGTTGTTTCTCCTTGGGCAAAATGAGGAAGATTGATAATTTCGAGATTCAGCATGTTGATCAGTAATTTTTGAATGTCTGTCGGCAATTTTAGAAATATTGCTTGTTCTGGCCGAGCTGTGTCTATAATAATTTTACTATCCTTGCTCAATTGTGATGCTAAACATAATTGATTTACCAATCTTGCTTGTTTAATATCGGTAAGATTGTACAGTTCTTTTTTTTCTGTATCCGACAAAAAATTCATTAGAATAAGATTTTCATTATTGCCTAAACATCCTATTGCCATTTGTTTGCCATCCAGGCTAAATGCTATGGAAGTGGTTGCTTTTGAGTAACCTGCAGGAGCTGTATGCGTAATGGATTTTTGATTACTTATATTCCATAGTCTTAAAGTTTTGTCACGAAAAATACTTCCCGATGCGAGGAAGTTGCCATCTGGGCTGAACGCTATCGATGAAACACTTCTTGTGTGACCAGTGAGAGGTTGAGGAGTAATTACCTTTAGATTGCTGATATCACAGAGAAAGAGATTATTTTTTTCACCTTCTCCTCCAAAAGCTATCATTTTTTCATTAGGACTAATTGCTACGGCGTTAATGCTATTGAGGTTGTTGGGAATCATGATGGGGACAACGCCATTGGGATAGACTTGCCATAAAATAAGATTTTTCTGATTGCCCTCGCATCCCGAAAGAATATATTTATTGCTCCATGCCACGGATTGGATACTTGCTGGATGACCTTGCAATGGTGTGGTCGTTATCTTTTTTAAGTTACCTATATCGAATATAAGAAGATTATTCTGATTCTTTTTTAATCCCACAACCACTTTGTTTCCGTCACTGTTAAATGCTGCTGATGTGGCAAGGATGTTTTGACCAAGAAAATTATGCTCATTAAGTTGTGCTAGATCACCATAATTGGTAAAATCCTTTAATAATCCATAAGCAGGATTGCCTTCTCCTGCAAGAAATATTTTTTTCCCATCGTGGGTGGATGTAACCGAATGAATATCATTCACTGTATCGACAGCAAGCTCCATTTTTAGTGTTGGGGTATGTGTATTCCATATAATAAAACTGTCTTTATTGCCAAGACTTCCAGAAAAAAGAGTATTTTTGAAGTTAAGTGGTGCAAACGAAGAGGAAAATGCTACCGATTGAACGCTGCTTGGATGGCCCTCAAGCAATATCTTTCTTTTTTCTAGACATTTATTGTAATTCAAATAATTAATTACTGGGGTGATAAGGGAGGGGATGACTGTTTTCTGCAATTCAGACGGTACGAAAAAACTTAAACACAAAGTGCTAATATCATCACTTTTCAATTTTCCGGCAGCATCGATGAGTGTTCGTAAGGTACCGTTGCCAAAAGTATATTCTATTTTACGCTTACCTTCAGGATTAAGTTCAAGAAGACCATCTTGACGCGCAAGTTCATTACAAAATATTTCAAATTCACTTCCAAGCAAACTTGCTTTGGATAAAGCTTTACTTACTAATTTTAATTGCTCAGAAGTAATAAATGATGCAGCAAGCGGATTAGTATCACTATTCTCACTTTTTTGTGTATCTAACTCAGTTGATAATGTGGTCATTTTATCAATCTTCCAGCGTGGAATAATTATGGTACTATCGCTTGTTTTGACATAAATTAATGTATCGGATCTGTTGGCTGGCTCCATAGCAAATGATTCAAAGCTAGCTAACATTATGGCTATGTTAGCGATGCTTATCAGAAAATTGTTTTTTACCCCACACATACTTTTCCTTTTTGGAAAAAATTACAATGCA
>LDIY01000045.1 GCA_001468865.1 candidate division TM6 bacterium SOIL31 | reverse complement strand
TGGTAGTCTGCAACAGTGACTTGATAGCTAGATCCAGATTGAGCAGTGTATGACATTGCAGTATATCCAGTCGTCAATGTAGCGCCGCTTTGCGACACTGTTGTCCACATGCCGTTGTAAACTGTGCCACTGAGGTATGCTGATTTTACAGTAAGCTTTACCTGCTTTGGGCCTGTGCTATAGTATGCAGTAAGTGTAGTGTCTTTGCTAGCGCTTACCGACCTAGTAGAGCTTGTGCTTCCGCTGTCCCAATGGTCAAAGACATAGTTTCCATAGTTTGCAACAGTCACCTGATAGGTTGCCCCAGATAATGCAGAAAACGAAAGCGGTGTGTAACCTGTCTTTATGACACTTCCATCCTTAGAGATTGTTGTCCACATGCCGTTGAATAGATTACCGGCAAGATCTGCAGAATTTACTGTCATGGTGTACGAAGTGGTAGTAGTCGTTGGTGTCGTTGATGATCCGCCATTAGCAGTATTTACCGCAGATACTAGATTGTTAAAGTATGAGGGAACCGAATCCCACGGGTTTGGCAAGTTATCGTTAGTTATGTAGATGTACCCCACATCGCTTGTTGCACTTGTAACAAATGATGTGCTTAGGCTGCTTACTGCGTATGGAATTATGGAGAAATTCTTCTTGTCATAGTTTGTGTGCCAGCCAGCCAGATATGATAGGCTTGGAAGTCCTGAATTTTCGTATATGATGATGTTATCCATTGTACCGATGTAGCTTGAAATTGTGTCAGCTCCAGGATTTCCTACAGTGTATGTGAAACCCAAGGACTTGGCATAATCGCTCAATGCTTTGTAATAGGTCTCTTTGCCGGCAGTATTTGACATTTCGTCAAAGAAAATGCCATTTACCTTGTACCAACTGCTGTAGGTGGAGATATCAGTCTTGATTGTGCTGCTACTCCTAGAACCATAGCCAGTATAGACATAGCCTAACACAGTTACGCCAGCAGATTGAAGTTTTTGTATTCCTGTGGCATAGTTTGAATCTTTAGAGCCTCCTGGTCCGTTGGATGGATTTATTATTGCAATTATTGGGACTGATGGATAGCTGGTTTTTGCCTTGACTACGGTGTCCCACGTGCTACTTGTTGGGTAGGTGTAGAGTGGGACCATGACTCCTGTAGCTGCTGTTGCATATGCCCGATCGCTATGAAATCCTGCCAACAAAGGAGCAAGGATCACCAGAGTCGAGAGCAAAACTCCCGAAAATATGGAATATGTCTTTAGATTGTTTCTCATGGTTTTACAGAAGTTTCTTATAGAATATT
Source organism: candidate division TM6 bacterium SOIL31 (assembly GCA_001468865.1). Lineage (GTDB taxonomy): Bacteria > Babelota > Babeliae > Babelales > Vermiphilaceae > SOIL31. The sequence continues at coordinate 3,957 of LDIY01000045.1, read as the reverse complement.
ATTAAGATGATGTAAGTCAAAAATGTAACAATATTACACTATTTCAATTTTTTACAGAATCTTTCGTCATTTTAAGTAAAGAAGCTAAAAATGAAAATGGTTTTTTGAAAAGACCTGTTTTTCAGATTTTACCTGTCGAAAGTATAGCATCCATAAGCTAATAGTCACGGCTCCTAGCGCCAATTATGATCTTTTCAGCATCTGACTATTATTGATTGCATGAACGGCCGCCTATGATGCTGAAAGCATTAGTGGAATGTTGACTGTGGGTGCGCCTGTTTTAGTTTCATGCTCCTTCTCTGTTGCAAGTCTATAGAGATCTTCAGCCTCTTTCTCGTACGCCGATATCCAATATTGTGTGCCTGTTTTAGACGTGACTTCCACCGTGTAGTATTTTATCCCATTTTCTAGATAGGAGATTTTGGGGAGCTTGCTTGTTATTGCGCAGCCCGGACCGTCCACCTTTCCTTCAAGTAGTGAACTGAGCGCGTCAGCGGCACTAGTAAACAATTGTATCATTCAGCCTCCTCTTTCTTCACAATCAAGAAGCTGTGGTACCCGGCTTGGATCTTTCTTGGAATCTTGCGGCTTTCCAGTAGTCCCGCTTTTGAAATTCCTATCAAGGCGGCAAGAGTCGGACCAAAGCCTAGTGCCACCAACTTCAGAGATTCGATCAGTTCCATAGCATCATACAAGATGCTGGAAATAATTAACACTGCTCTGCGGCGTGTTGAACAATTATTATTCCTGTCACCCTAATCATATCCCATCAGAAGAAATCATAAACGGATATTATTGACTCTTGGCTAGTAGTTTCACTATGATATGGCTTGAGATCGCTTCGCAGAGCCAAGATTTGACGCTTGGTATTCTTGGTAGAATTAGACATTATGACCATGGCGGAAGACTTAGGAAACTTGCTGGCTTCGAATTAGGCGCCTAACAGAATAGTATGTCCATCCTAAAAGTCCTAATGACACTATTCTCAACGGTATCTGATAGATTATGAAGAATGCAAATGCAGCAGCGCCGATTCCGCCAAAAGCAGATACAAAGGACAAACCTAGCGATGAACATCCTGCACATGCACATGAAGCAATGCCTAGCGATGATCCTGAAAATAGCGAGCGGTTAAATTTTCTTGAGTGTTTTATTGTGTATACGTTCATGCTAATCACAATAGCCAGCATCGCCGCAGTAATACTTGATATGACAAATCCCAGAAGTTTTTCTGTTGGCAGATAGAATACAGTTACAGGCCAGAAGAACAGTAATTGATCGACAACATTGAATATTATCCAAAATACAGCTCCTAAGACTAACGCCAGTATCAAATAGGTCTTGTCTGAAAAAACAACTAGAATTGGTGTGGGTTTTCTGGCTACCGGCAAGGAGTCACGACTCTCGGTGTTGTCTAGCGAAATTCCTAAATAAATATTATATATACCACAACAGTTCAGCCAACATATCTAACAATACAGTAGAGCTAGTGGAATAGAGTGACAACCAAGAAAAAGAACAGCAAGCAAAGGGACAAGGACTTAAACAGCGAAACTGCTGACAGTAAAAAAGGCAGACGCTCCGAAGCTTCTCACAAAGGACGCAACCTAGCTATAATTGCTGGCATAATAGTTGCAGTGATAGTGGTTGGGGCGGTAGCGTCTCTTTCTGTGTTTAAATCCTCAAATTCAGCTGAGGCGCTTGTCATAAACGGGATACCGTGTGATGCGCAAGAGCATACTGTTTACCACACTCATGCGCACTTGGACATTTTCGTCAATGGTCAGGCGTATGAAGTGCCTGCAGGGATTGGAATAGAGCCATCAAAGTGTCTATTTTGGCTGCACACGCATAGTGCTGATGGAATACTCCACATGGAATCTCCAGAAAATAGGGTAATGACGTTAGGAGATCTTGTAGATATTTGGCAAAAAACAGCGCTTGACGTAAAGGGATTCCAAAATGTGCCTTCTGCAAATAGCCAACAACCCTCTATCTATGTTGATGGACAAAAGGCTGACACTGCGAGCAATTACCGGGACTCTAAAATATTCCCCAACACAGAGATAGCAATGATTTATGGTTCTCCACCGTCAAAAATACCTTCAAGCTATGTCTATGGCAAGACTGACTTTAAGGCGGGAGACTCTAATTCCGACATTATTACGAGCATCTTGGCACCTTCAACTCCAGGCTCCGGTCCTCTTGGAGACAAAAATGCCCCAGTTACAATAGTAGAGTTTGGTGATTATCAATGCAACTCGTGTGAAATATTCCACAAGGAAACCAAAGATGCCGTGATGACAAAGCTGGTAGACACCGGCAAGGCAAAATTCTTGTTTAAAGATTTCACGCTAAATGATTATATCCTTCAACCGATACGAGGCTCCACTCTCGCGGCAGAAGCCGCGTACTGTGCAGGCGAGCAGGGCAAATTCTGGCAATATCACAATGAGCTTTATGACAGGCAAAGACCAGAGGGAACCGTGTGGGTTTCAGAACAAGTGTTGAAAGGATTTGCATCCAATGTGGCCGTCTCCGATCTTGACCAGTTTTCCAGTTGTCTAGATTCTCACAAGTACCAGGCAACGGTAGATGCTAACAACAGGTTGGTTCAGTCGTTAGGGATAAACGCAACACCGACCTTCATAATAATTCCTGCGCAAGGTGGTAGCTCAGGCAATAATCCAGTAAAGCTAGTTGGTGCCTATCCTTACCAAGCATTTGAGACCGTTGTAAACCAGCTATCAGCTGCATCTTAATGTACACATCAAACCAATCACCTGAGACTTGTCACCTTGGAATGTTAGAGCTCAGAGATTTGAGTATATAATTGGAAAAATAGCTCGATGATATAGACAAAGTAATGCTAATTATTTCCTTGAAAATACTGTAATGCCTCCATTATGTTATTAACTTCTATGACCTTCATGCCAAATTTCTGCTCTGTATAGTTTGATAATGGCTTTTGCTCCGATTGGCAGGATCGATAAAGTATTGGTCCCTGCTGGCTTTCATGGCAAGTCTCTTCTGAATAGGTTGCTTGGCCTACTGGCACAAGAAACGTCTTGGCACCATACTTGCCAGCTGCCTGTGCTTTTTCTGGGACTCCGCCTACCTGTCCAATGGTTCCATCTTGGTTAATCGTTCCAGTCATTACGACATCTGGATTCATTTTCTTGTTTTGAAGCTCCGATATCAGTAGAGTTGTCATTGCAGCACCAGCACTTGGACCGTCCACAGCTTCCAACTCGTTTGTTGTATTATTTGCATTTGACGGAGATATAGAAAATATAACATCTTTCTTTGACAAATCTGCTTTGGTAACAGACTGAGCTACCTTCACTGCAGTCTTTGCAGCTGTTTGGAAGTCGACTCCTGTTGGGATTCCAGTATCAACCAAAACAAGTCCCTTTCCGGAATCTCTAATGTCCACAGTAATGTCCATAGTAGTGCCTTCGTATGTAACAGACTGGAAAAAGCCATCGCTTGTAGGGACTGCCCTGACGGCGACCGCCGTTATAGATTGGCTGGAATAATTGAGATTAAGAGGTTCATTTGCGCCGCTGCCATTCCCAGTTGCAGGTCTGCTAATTGTAGTATTTTCTGTTGGAAAGGTGGCACTCACGGAAGAGAGCGTCTTGTTTAGAATTGAAATGCTGGTGAGTAGCTCGCTATTTTTTGCTTCTAGTTGGTGTACATTTTCACGAAGCGAATTTCCTTGTTGATATTCTATCCCAGCAAGAATACTCACTGCTATTATCACTATTATCAAGCTCGTCATAACAATCTTGTTCGAAGTTGCACCTGCGGAAAGTGACATGTTCCTTTATCAGATATCTAGATATAATATCGTGACGAAATCAGGCAATAGTACAGATTGAAGCTAGCACTAGAATCTATCACTTGAGCTATCTTTTTGTAGCTGTTCCATTTCTATTCAATTATGCCGTTTGG
>LDIY01000044.1:5651-6011 GCA_001468865.1 candidate division TM6 bacterium SOIL31 | reverse complement strand
TTATACAAACTACGCCTAGTTACACAAGTCATGTGATTTCTATACTATCTAAAATATCTAATCTGATTAATATTTTGTCATCACTAAACTCAATATTACGCTATATTAAAATTAAGGATAATACTACGTAATATTGGAACTATAAGTTTCCTATGTACAAATAAAGGTCAGATGACTTTTACTGTGACAAAATTTATTGAATTATAATATAATCAAAATCCTACTACGTAACACTCTCCCCCACTTAATTTTAAACGTCCCGTTTAAATCAAAGGTAAATTTTAATTTCCTTCTTCTTTGGATCAAAGTATTTCTTCAGGTTCTTGATATTTTGAGAGGCCTTCAAGACTTTTCCATCCA
>LDIY01000044.1:4985-5576 GCA_001468865.1 candidate division TM6 bacterium SOIL31 | reverse complement strand
AATAATACTTTATCACCAATTTTGAGGGTAGTTTCAACATGGTCTTTATCATGTCGTTCCTTTTGTTTTTCTTGTAGTTTAGTTATTTTTTCTAAAATTTCGTCTCTTTGGGTATTTAACTCAATGACATCATAGATCCTCTTCAATAAATCACGATCGTCATCAGTCTTTTCAGGGCACTCTAAATCATCAATGGGTAGTGTGGCTTCTCTTCCATACATTAAATAAAATGGAGTCTTTTTGGTAGTACTATGCCTATTAGTCCGATAGGCAAAAAGTATCTGTTCGATATATCTATCCCAATATTTCTCTTGAGCTGATACCTTTGCTAAGGCTTCACACAAGGTCCTATTAAATCTTTCCACAAGACCATTTGTTTGGGGATGATATGGTGATGAAAATTTGTGTTTGATCTTAAATTTCTCACATAATTCCTCCATAAGTTTATTCTTAAAGTGCATTCCTCTATCTGAGATTATAATTTTGGGGCATCCATGTCTACAGATTATTTGTTTGTAAAGATAGTCAGCAGTGTTTTCAGCGTTAGCTTCTTCCATAGCTTGAGCTTCAGGCCATTTAGTTAAATAATCT
>LDIY01000044.1:3710-4841 GCA_001468865.1 candidate division TM6 bacterium SOIL31 | reverse complement strand
CCAGTTTATTATGGGTATTTTCTATGCCAAAGTGTCCACCAGTTTCATGGTTATGAACCATAAAAAGTATAGAGTCTTTTTCATCTTCTTTAATTACTTTAACTAATTTACCATTTTTACGCTTCCACATAAGTTTATTTCCTTTAATTTGATAATTTTTAATATTTTTCATGGGGTAATTTAATGGGGTATTTTCCTTTAAGTGTTCTAAAACATTCCTATATTTTTTTCTCTCCATACTTAGAATCTATAAAAATTCTCGTCTTCAAAAATTCTTTCATGGGGTAATATAAACTTTAATTCTGGATTTTCAAATAAAATATGATGATAGAAAGTATTTGTATGGATAACAAATTCATAAACCTTCATCCTCTGAATTTTTATGAACAGAATTTATGACTACTCGAGACAGAGCATCTGCATTTAAATGTTTTTTGCCAGGTTTATGAATTATATCTTCATTTTGAATGTTGTACGGTTGTAATTTCATAATCCATCTTCCTATTCGTCCTTTGGGTATGGCCTTATTAAGTAACCATTTTAAGGCAGAATGGTCTGTAACAATCTTGAATTTATTTCCTTCGAGGTAATAATCTAATTTTTCAATAGCCCATACTACAGCTAAGCATTCCAATTCTGTAGTAGAATAATTTTGTTCAGCTTTATTTAAGGTCTTATTTTCATAGGCTATGACTCTCTCTAGACCATCATCTCCTTTTTGGTGTAAAATAGCTCCTAAAGCTATTTTTGATGCATCCGTATACAATATAAATTCTTTTTGATAATTTGGGTATGCAAGTACAGGGGCAGTTATAAGTTTTTCTTTAAGGATTTGAAAGGCTTTATCTTGTTCGCTCCCCCACTTGGCTAAAAATTCATGGTTCTTTTCTTTTCTTTGGGTATCAGTCTTTTTTCGTTTTTGTTTAATTCCATCTCTCCACTCCAAAGGCTTACTCTTATGACCCTTAGTTAAATCATTTAGAGGTTTCGCTATTTTAGCCAGGTCTTTAATGAATCTTCGGTAGTATTTTACTAATCCTAAGAATCCTCTTAATTGGGTAATATTTTCTGGTTTGGGGTAATTTTTGATCTTTTCAATCCTACTCGGATTTACCTTTATACCATCTTTTC
>LDIY01000044.1:1903-3646 GCA_001468865.1 candidate division TM6 bacterium SOIL31 | reverse complement strand
ATCTTCAAAAGTTTGAGAATGTATAATAATGTCATCTATATATACTGGAGCTTTGGTATAGAATAACTCTCCTAAGACTAATTGCATCATTCTTTGAAAAGTAGCTGGGGCATTACAAAGTCCGAATTGCATAACCGTGAATTCGTATAATCCTTCATGAGTAATAAAGGCTGTCTTTTCAATATCTTTAGGATCCATGGGTACTTGCCAATATCAACTTGCCAAATCCAAGGTTGTAAAGTACTTAGAACCTTCAAATTTTTCTAATAATTCATCAATTCTAGGAAGTGGAAAATTGTCTTTTTTGGTGATAGCATTTAATTTCCTATAGTCGGAACAAAATCGCCATTTTCCATTTGGTTTGGGTACTAAGGTTACAGGTGAAGCCCAGGGGCTCTTAGACTTCCTGATTACGCCCTTTTCAAGCATATCCTTGATTTCTTTTTCAATAATTTCTTTTTTATGGGGATTTACTCGATACGCTCTTTCTTTGATGGGTTTATGATCTCCAGTATCAATAGAATGGGTTACAATGTCAGTTTGACCAAGGTCATTTCTATGTTTGGTGAAGAGATCCTGATATTCTGATAAAAAATCTTTGAGTATTGTCTCTTGTTGTTTATTCAATTTTCCTACTTGGGTATTTTTAACATTTTTCCAAAAGAATTCTTCTTTATTTTCTTTGGGTAATTTGTCAACTTCAATTAGTTTGGTCTTTTTCCAATATTTTTCATCCTCATCGAGGTTATAAAAGTCTTTTTCTAGTCAAAATCTTACTTCACGTAAGTCCTCATCCTCATATTCTTCATCAGAATCTTGCTCTTTATACATAAATTCGATGGGTATAGTATTACTTTGACCATTATAAGCTTCAAAAGTAAGGGTTTCATTGTCAAAATCAATTTTAGCACGATTATCTTTGTTCCAGTTGGTTCCTAGAATGATAAGTTTATCATCTTTTGATTCAATAACTTCAAGGGTAGCTTGGGTTTTAATTCCTTCCAAAAGGAAGAATTTGTTTCTGATTTTTCCAAGACTTCTATGGGTTTTACCATCAGCAGTCCTTACATTAATGTTGGATTTTTCTTCGATATCCATATCAAGGTCTTCAAGAAGTTTTTGGGTAATAGCACATACAGCCGCACCAGAATCAATGATAGCATTCACATCCTTACCATCAATGTTAGCGATGCATCTGGTTGAAGTATAATGTAAATCATCATTGTGGGTATCTAATTTTCCCATTTCCTTAATAGTTTTCCCATACTTTGGGGATTTTAAGGACTCCTCTAGAATATTTCTTAAATAAGCTGCGACTTGAACTTCATCTCGAGCATTATTAATTTTGTTTCCTCTGAGGATTTCATTTTTATTATCTCCTTTTCTTCTAAAGTATTCCTTCCTCTCATGTTTGGGTACGTTTGGGCAGTCTTTAGCTAAATGATCACTTCTTTCTGTACACATAGGATGAGAACATCGGTGGGTATCGCATTCAGTAGAGAAGTGTCCATTCATACCGCAATGTCCACAAATAGCATTTTTTCTTCGGGCATCTTTCATTTTCTTTTTATGTTCAGGAGTCAAAGGTTTTCTCTTTTTCAAGTCTTGTTCTCTCTGAGATTCAATTTGAACTTTTCTTTCATCAAAATTTTGAATCATAGATTGGGTAGCTTTACGATTATTTCTAGTGGCAGCATAAACATCTCTTTGGGTATATTCATGGTCTGAGTCATATTCAGAATC
>LDIY01000044.1:0-1803 GCA_001468865.1 candidate division TM6 bacterium SOIL31 | reverse complement strand
TCTGTCTTGTCTATCATCTCTCCTATCATTTCTGTAATTACGATCATCATCCCTAGGTGGTTCTCTACACATAGGTCTAATATGACCTTTTTGACCACAATTAAAGCATGTAATGTCGTTATAAGATCTTCTGGGGTATCTATCATTATTATTATTTAAAATTTTGATTTCTAGGGCATTCATTTTTTCTAATATTTCTTTCATGGACTTATCATCAGCTTTTTCTTTAATGAGTTTTTGATAGACTGTATTTTCAATATGATCACTAGAAATTTCTTCCTGTACAGGCATTACTTGACGAACTTCCTCAAATACTGTCGCTTCAGCCCTTTTGGCTATTTCAATGGCCTCATTCACATTGGCTGCCTTGAACATTTTAGTTTTTGATCTAAAGGCAGGTAATAAGCCTCTTAAAAAGTAACCAGCTTTAGTGGTTTGGGGTATTCCATTTCCTGCTTTCTTTGAGAGGGTATTAAATCTTTTGATGTATTTTTCCATAGATTCACCAACTCTTTGTTGGATATCTCCTAAATCATTTTGCCATCTTTGGAGTCTTTCAGGGGTATTAAATTTACCAATAAGAGCAAGGGTAAGTTTGTTTGCATCATTACCATTATCACTCCATCTGATTAAATCATCTTTATTATCTTCGTAAAAGTCTGCGGCATCACCAGTTAAATGAGCTACTGCCATTCTTAAACATTGATTTCTATCTTCATCCTGCTCTGCCCAATTATTGGCATTAGCGACCCTAGTGAATTCTTTGATCCATTCAACAGGATTATCCTCTGGACCACCATCATAGGTTCTACATTTTAAAATGTTTAAAGCCATATTTAGGGGTAAATTTATTTCAGAATCAGGAGTTTCAGTATTTTCGTGTGGATTTAAAGGATTTAAATTATGCTCTTCTTCAGAAGACAAATTGTCTGGGGAATTTAGAGCTTCAGGTGGGGTATTTATAACAATTTCTTCATCAAACTCCTCATCAGTATCTTGAAAATCACTACCAAATTGTTCTTTTCTTTGAGCCTTTACTAATAAGTCATAAACATCATCTTCGGGTAAAAGTTGTTCCGGAAAATCTTGTAAGACATCCTCTGATTCGTCATTTAAACTGGTTTCATATTCATCATATTCATTTTCTTCGTTTTGCATATCAATCATCAATTTTCCCATTAAATTTAAAGTTTCAAGATATGGAATATTCCTATTCTCACATTCCTGACGAAATTCTGTAAAGGTCCATTTAATTTCTTCATTTTCAATATATTTTAACTTATTCAAATTATCCTCTACAATATCAATTATACCATTTTCATTGAATAAAATAGTATCTCTGTTGGGTATCTCATCTTCAGCGTCATTCATTTCTAAGAGCTCTTCAGTGTCCTTTACAAGCTGTTCCTGTTGACTATAGAACTCTTCTAGATCCTGATTTTCCAAATCTATTTTTGGAGTTCTGGTGGTATCGTCTGACTTTCTCTCAAGAAATTCTCTTAACAGTTCTAACCTTCTTAATTCTTTTAAAATTTGGGTATGTTCAGGAGTAGCTTCTGGTGTATCTTTTGGGGCATTACTATCATTTGTAGTCTCACTGGGGTATTCAACTTGTTTTCCTTTATCTAATTCGGGTATTTTAGAAGAACCTTCGCCAATATTTACATTTTGGGTAATCTCTTTAATTTTTTCTTCAAAGGTAATTTCTTTCTCTTTTGAAAGTCTTTGACGAGCTTCTTTATCAGCTCTTTTGGTTCTTTTTAGGGTATTTCTTTTTCTTCTTTTGTCAGATAAGGTTCCTGG
>LDIY01000043.1:819-4612 GCA_001468865.1 candidate division TM6 bacterium SOIL31 | reverse complement strand
TCCCTCTCCCTCTCCCTCTCTCTCTTTCTCTCTCTCGTCTGTCGAAGTGACAAGACGTGTGTAATATCGCTCCGTAATAGAAGCAACTTTTAACTAGATAAAAGGGGTGTGAGAGTGATGAAAAGTATTTTAACTTATGGCGGTATAGACCGGGAATAACTATGAGTGTTATCTAGCAGGAATGTGCTATTTTATGAACATAAAAAGCATATTTCGCGTATGGGACATCGAAGTCATCGAAGTCACATACGACAGGCAGACATTGCACGAAGTGCTGACGTGTGCAAGTAGGTCGTCGACCACCGACGTGCTGAGGTTTTAATATCGATATGGACGATGAATATGCTGAGTATCGATGCTCGGCATGCAAAAAAGATATAAAAAGTAACGTAGTTCAGTGCAAAAAGTGTATAAAGCTGTTTTACCATCCGGGATGTGTAAAACATAGAGTTTATGATAAAAACAGTGAATTAGTGGCATGCCCTGGCCCATTTGCAAAATTTTCAATTGATAGTGATAAAGACAAAGAAGCAGATATGAGGAAAGCATCGACATCAACAGGATTATTACCAAGATCTTCAGGATCTACGGGATCTGCGGGGTCGAATAGCAATAGAACGGGAGATGCGAGTGGAACAATGAGTACAGATGAAAAAATTAATTGGCTAGTAAAAGCAGTGAAAAAAATAAAAGCTGATTTAGTAATTGAAAGAGAGATCAAGACAATGATTAAAGAAGTAGTTAGAGAAGAACTAGGAAAAATTAAACAAGAACTAGGAGAAATGAGAAGAATGATACAAGAAACAACATGTGGACCGTCAAGGGGACCACAAAGAAGCTACAGTGAAGTAATTAAGGAAAAGAAGAAAGAAAACGTTATAATTGTTAAGCCGAAAATACAGCAAGAGAGTGAAGCTACTAAGAAGCTGATAAAAGAGAAGGTGGATATTAAGAGTATGGCTATGGGAATAACGAAATTAAAAAAAGGAAGCAAAGGAACAGTGATCATGGGTTGTGAAGCCGGAGAGGAGGTGAAAAAGTTGAAGGAGACAGTTCAGGCTAAGCTGGGAGAGAATTACAATGTGATGGAGTCGCCTCAATCGAGACCAAAGATAAAAATTATTAATATAGGTTTAGAAGAGATGAACCTAGATGATAATGAACTTATAAATACGATAAAAATGCAGAATAAAATGGGTACAGTAAATATCCGAATAGTGAAGAGAATGATCAAAGAAAAGAGAAATAAACAACCTGGAAAAAAAGGAAATGAAGAAGGATCAATAATAATAGAAGCAGATGAAGAGACGCACGAGGTGATATTGAAGAAAGTAAAACTAAATATAGGATGGAAGAAATGTCCTGTATTTAATCACATCAATGTTAAAAGATGTTTTAAATGCTGGGGATACTATCATATTGCAAAAAATTGTACGAGAGAGGAAACATGCTTTAAATGCGCAGGAAGTCATAATTCGCGTGACTGTACAGCGACAAAGAAAAAATGTGTGAATTGTATGTTTAAAAATCAAACATACAATTTGAGAATAAGTGACGACCACGACGCCCTTAGTCCGGAATGTCCGACTTTTAAGAGGGCGTTACAGGAGGAGAAGAGGAGAGCAGGCTGGGAGGACGATAAATAGCAACTACAGGGAGAAGAGGAGCTAATACTATACACACATGCGCAAAGCTTAATGGCGCACATAGATGAGATACAACATCAGATTATGAAGAAAATAAATCCTGCGTTCTTAGCATTATCGGAAACTAGAGTGACTGAGGATATTGAAGACAGTGAAGTGAACGTTCCGGGTTATAGTATGGTTAGATGTAATGCTGAGAATAGAAATACGGGAGGGGCTGTTCTATATGTAAGGAATGATATTAAATACGAGATAGTATTAGTGACAAAATTAGAATCGAATTGTTGGTGTGTTGCGGTAGAAGTAAAAGATAAATTGTACAAAGGAGTGATACTGGTGATATATCACTCACCGAGCGCGTCGCACGGGGATTTCATAAGATTTCTCGAGGATATAGTAGAGGAGTTAATAATAAAGGGAGAATGCATGGTAATTGGAGATTTTAATATAGATCTTATGACGGACTCGTTTTATACGAAGAAATTGCAATCGACAATGTTAAGTTTAGGTATGAAACTGTATGTTAACGAACCAACGAGAATTACGAAAGACAGTCGGACAATTATAGATTTAATCTTCGCTAATAATAATAAAATAGTACGGGTAATGCATGAACCTAAAATTACGGATCACGCGTGGCTGAAAGTTGAGTTGAATGTTAGTAAAACTGAAAGTAAATATAGAGAATTTAGTGCTAGGAATTATAAAGAGTTTGATGTAAATGAATTTGCTACATTAGTGAAAAATAAATTGCAGAAAAGTCAGGAATATCAGGGTGAATGTATGGATGTCAGTGAAAGAGCGAAAAACCTTGTCAATAGTATAGTAGATACGTTAGATGTAACGGCACCAAGGAAAAAATTTAGAATTCCAAAAGTATGGGAAGGAAAAAAATGGTTTACAGATGAAATAAGAGAGGCTGCAGATAGAAGGGATAAGGCATATAGAAGGGCACTGTATGACGATACCGAACAAAATTGGTTGCAGTATAAAATTGAAAGAAATGCAGTAGTCAAATTAATCAGGGAGAAGAAGAAAGAATATTATGAAAATATGATAGATTCTAATAAGGAAAATCCTACGTCTATGTGGAAAACTTTAAAAGAAATAATTAGGGGCGGGCCAGTAGGTTTAAAGGAAGTAGGAAATATAGATTTTGAGATTTTAGACGATATTAAAGAGTGCAATATAGCTGATAAATTTAATTCATATTATATACAAAGTATTAACAATATAGTAAAATCTATAAAGAACGATAGATCCGGCAGTGATATAATCGAACACTGGATGAATATAAATAAGAAAATTATTTATATTATTGAAAGCAAAGGTATTATGGAAAATTTCGAGATTGTTAAAATAGAGCAGTTAGAAAAAGTTGTTATGGGATTGCCAAAAAAGAAAGGTACGGAAGAGGGGATAACTAGCGATATATTAAAGGCAGCTTTTTCTGTAATAAAAGAGGAATTTGCAAATATAATAAATAGTTCGTTAAGAGAGGGTATCTGTCCGGAAAGTTGGAAAACCTCTACGATAATACCGATTCCAAAGATAGATAAAGCAAAAAAAGCGAGTGAATATAGGCCTATTAATATGTTACCAATATTTGAGAAAGTGTTGGAATTAGTAGTAAAAGAACAACTAGAAATGTATTTGGAAAGTAATGGTATTATAACAGAACATCAATCGGGATTTAGAAAATATTATTCGTGTGAAACAGCGATTCAAACTGTCATCGATGAATGGAAATTAATAATAAGCGAAGGAAAAATGGTAGAAGTAATTTTTGTGGATCTGAAGAGAGCGTTTGAAACAATAAACAGAGAAAGATTATTAGAAAAGATGTATTATTATGGAATTAGAGGAATGGCTTTAGAATGGTTTAAATCCTATTTAAATAATAGGAAACAGCAGGTGCGATTCAACCATACATGGTCTAAATTATTGACAACAGAATACGGAGTGCCACAAGGTTCGGTGCTAGGACCCTTACTATTTATAGTATATATAAATGATATAATCGAAATCTGTCCAGAAGAGTGCAATATAAAAATGTTTGCAGATGATACGCTTATATACGTAAGTGGAGAAAGTAGCGCGGATATAGAGGTAAAAATGAATACGGTTTTTAATATAATTGAACGTTG
>LDIY01000043.1:0-652 GCA_001468865.1 candidate division TM6 bacterium SOIL31 | reverse complement strand
AGTGCAATTACATGTTAAAGAAAATAGGTAAAAAAACGAGTTTCTTAAATAGAGTAGGTAATTATATATCAGTGTATACTAGATGCATTATATATAAGACAATCATAGCTCCTCACTTTGAGTATTGCGCAACGCTATTAATAAGCATGGGGGAAACGCAGATAACCCAACTGCAGAAGGTACAAAACAGAGCTATGAGAGTAATACTTCAATGTGATAGATACACCAAAGTGGAAGACATGCTAGAAGCATTACAATTTATGTCAGTAAGACAAAGATTGCAATATAATATATGTATATTTATTTTTAAGATATTAAATGGTTTGCTACCGAATCAATTAGGAGATAAGTTAGAGATAGTAGGGGATGAATGCGCAAGGGTAACGAGACAAGCTGGTAATATCGAACTTCAATTTAGAAAAACAAAGAGTGCGCAGAAAAGTTTATTTTATGAAGGCATAAAAATGTATAACGTCCTGCCAGCGGAAATAAAAAATTGTGATAGGCTTGAAATGTTCAAAAGAAGACTAAAGGCGCATATTTTACCTATGTAAATTATGTAAGTTAAAATGTATATGAAAATAGCTGAGAAAGCTAAATAAAAGCTCATCAATCAATCAATCAATCAATCAATCAATCAATCTCTCTCTCT
>LDIY01000042.1 GCA_001468865.1 candidate division TM6 bacterium SOIL31 | reverse complement strand
AGTCTTTGACATTCAGAGTCTAAATTTGGTATTTTTTTCAAAAAGTTTTACTAAAAGGATAGTGTAATGAAGAAGTGTCTAAAAATTACGTTAACATCGGGCGTGCCTGATGGTGGATTTCGCGATTCCGTGCAAGTTGCAGCGCGAAAAATGGATCTGGAAGGTACGGTGCAATTTGTTGAGCCCAATGAAATTGTTATTATTGCGTGTGGCTCAAAAGAGAATATTGATGAATTTCTTGATAATCTTCACGAAGGTTTTGGTGTAAGTGCACCAGAAGGGGTTCAAGTTGAGCCATTCCTTAAAGAAAAAGATTATCGGGGAATTTTCAGAATTTTAGAGTAATTTCAACGAAAAGAGTTCGCGTCATGATTTTTGTGATGGCGCGAACATCTTTTTGTATTGTGGTACACTGGAAATAAGTATAGTAACGTAAAATAAACCATTCCAGCTGTATTGCAGATATGAATCAATTGTCTTTCAAACATCTGACAATTTTATTTTTTCTCTTCTGTTTTGCTATTGAAGCGCATAAAAGCGTTAACACAAACTACATCGTGTTTTCTCACAACACAATTAACCAAGAAGCAATCAAAGATTGTTGTGAGGATAATCTATTGATTGAAAAGATTACTTTTGAATCTGATGTTGTATTTGATGAGGAAGAATTTTTACACCTACTTGGTTTTAAAGTGGATGATAAAATACAGCACAAAGATATCACCAATGCCTTAGAGCGATTTGTAAAAAAGAATAAATTTTCTGCGATCAAAATGATCGTCAGCACCGGTGAGATAGGAACTCATCTTCATTTTGTTTTTGAAAGCGTGTGGACGTTCAAAAAAATTAAAATTCACCATGTCTATCAAGGCAAACATCTTTTGACGCAGTTTTATCTCATGGAACGAGGCGATTTGTTTGATGAATCCAAACATGCTCATTCGCTCACAAAAATGAAAGATTTTTTAAAGCACAACGGATATCTTGATCGACAGGTCACAAGTACGTTGGAATATGATCAGAAAACTAAAGAGGTGATCGCTCATATTTCTGTCAAGAAGGGTAAGCGATATACGTTTGGAACAATTGATGTAGAAGTTGTGTGTGAAGAAGGTATTAATGCAGAAAGTGATGAAATACGTTCATCCGTCCGTAAAAAAATTGTACATGCATTCTCATCACAAACCTTTACGAAAGATCTGCTCACTCAACAAATAGGTAAGCTCAAAAGCTATTTGGCAAAAAAAGGTTTTTTGCACAGCGCAATTGATATTGAAAAAAATATTGACCCTCGGCGCGCTCTGGTGAATGTGACATTCACGCTTACCATTCATCAAAGGCGAGAAATTGTTTTTTTTGGAGAGTGTTTTTTTTCTAAAAAACAGCTACTTGATAAAATTCTTGATTTTGGAGAATCGATATGGCTTTTACCAGCCTCAATTCTTGCAGAAGAAATTGTACGAGAATATAAAAATAAAGGTTTTTTGCAGGTAGAAGTTGCAGCACAAGAGGAAAAAGAACGTTCATTTTTTGTGATTAAAGAAGGTCTTCGCGCGGTTATCAAAGATGTTGAAATAAAAAATGCACCACATGCAGACCATGTAGCTATTAAAAAACAATGCTTTGGAAAGTTATTAAAACATGAGCATTATGATGTCCTGTTGTGCGATGAAGCACTCAGTTGTTTGAATCATTTTTATGCAGATCAAGGATTTATTTCTTTTGTGGTAGTTGATCATGAATGCGTAGCTACGGGACACGAAAACGAATATACCTTGGTTGTCACGGTCGATGAAGGAAAAAGAAAATATATTGCGGATGTGTTTGTTGAAGGATATCCGCAATTGAGTGACAATGATCCTTTTAAAAAAAGCGATTTTGTTGATAAAAATGTAGTTTTTGATGTGAAAATTCTTGAAAATCAGCGCGCATGGTTAGTAAAGCATTTTCAATCACTTGGTTATATGCATCCCCGCCTTAAGCCCATCATAGAATCCGACGATGATACGGTAGTGATCAAATGGACGGTTGAACTGGGTGAGCAAGCACGGTTTGGTAAAACTATTGTGCAAGGCAGTTCTGCATTTCCTTTTTCCTATATTGAACGTTTTCTTTTTTATCAAGAAGGTCAGTTGTGGGATCAAGCAAAAATTAAGCGGTCATTCAGAGCGCTTAAAGATCTAGAGATTTTTGAAACGATTCATTTTTTACCCGATTATAGCGATAAAACGGAAGAAAAATCGGTATTGCTGAAATTGCATTTGGATGATCGGTATGAAATACGAACACGTGCCGGTCTTGAATTACAACACGTTCGAAAATATCAAACATTTTCGGGCGTTACGTATAAACTTGGGGGAACGGCCTTAATCAAAAATCCAACGAATGCCGGTGATCAATTGCGTTTTGATTGTGATTTTGCCCGATCTCACCGTGAAATTGTCGGTAAATATCGGCGTCCTTGGTTTGTAACCAATCCTTTTTTTACGACATTCCAAATTTATAGCATTGTGTATGATCAGCCAGGTTTTAGAGTAAATAGCAGCGTGAATGATGTATACACATTAATACAAAACGGTTTTTTAGTTGGATTGCAGAAAAAGAATCAATATCTTGACATTGGATGGAACAATGGGTGCGAGTGGATGAAATTACATATTAAAGATGAACAGAAATTATCATTTGCTCATGCGATTGATTTTGAACCCCGTTTGATTGATAAAACAGTACCATTTTTTTTTACTGAACCAACGATCATGCTTGAGCGCTTGGATAATCCGCTTAATCCAACGCGCGGCGGTGTGGGGCTTTTTTCATTGAAGATGATGATTCCGCTGCTGAAAAAATATAAAGATTCATTTTTTTTTAAGGTGCTTTTTGAACAATCATTTTTTGTGCCACTGCAATCTGTTGTTGCGGCTGTGCGTTTTCGGTGCGGGCATATTTTTTATCGTGAATTTTCTGGCATCATGCCATCGGAGCGTTTTTATTTAGGTGGCTCGCATTCGTTACGCGGTTATGAGGCTGATCTTGCGCCGCCTTTGGGTGTTTTTGTGGATGATGAAGGCAAGCATCGCGTGGTGCCCAAGGGTGGAAGAACTATGATGAATGCCAATATTGAATTACGCTTTCCGGTCTGGAGAAAGGTTGGCGGGGTTATTTTCCAAGATTTAGGCGCCCTCAGCGGTACCATGTTTGCCGATTTTAAAACACAGGATCTTTTGGCTGCTACTGGGTTTGGATTGCGTATTTTTACGCCACTGGGGCCGCTGCGCTTTGATATCGGCTGGCGCTGGAAAAAACAACTGGCAATTGAACGATCATTTGCGTGGTTTCTAACGTTCGGACAGGCTTTCTAATCCCATACTCCATCAGCGGCCTTCGTAGCTTTTAGCGAAGTAGACTTCGTTGCACACGGAGACCTCGGCGTAGAGGAACGGAGCTGGGGATGAAAGTAGGGACCTTTTTTCTTTACCTCCCCCCATTTTATGTTACATTATATACTAGTACTTTAAATTGGGATCAGTCTTTAAAATAGGGGTTTATCATGCACGATGAGCATTCACATTCTCACCATCATACCCATGATCATGATCATACCGGTGAAAGCACCGTTGTTCATGAATTATTGTGCCATTTGCCATACGCGATCTATTCTGTAGCATTCAGTCTTATTATTTTGAGCGTTTATTCCGTGTTTACCATGGGTCTTGATGCTGCCATGATCAAAAAAGGTAGCAAAGCATTGTTCCATAGCTTTCATTTTATGCACATTGTTTTTGCAGCTACTGGCACGGTTGTCACTTTTTGCCGTTTTTCTAAGAATTATTTTAGAGCTTTAATTGTTGGGATTATATCACCAACTTTTTTTTGTATCCTATCTGATGCGGTATTGCCATATATAGGTGGTACCATTCTGGGCGTTCCGATGCATTTTCATATGTGTTTCTTCACCGAACCTCAACGCGTGATTCCTTTTCTGATAGTTGGTATTATTAATGGCTTTGTGATGAGCAGTCACCATTCCAGCAAACAGGGTGGTTATTCATTAAGTTCGCATGCATCACATATTGCCATAAGCTCGTTAGCGTCTACTTTTTATTTGATTTCTCACGGCTTTACCAATTGGTATGTATCTATTGGTAATGTTTTTGTTCTTCTTATTATTGCAGTTGTTGTACCATGTACCATGGCTGATGTTGTGGTGCCGATGACAATTGCGCGCCTAGGACGCAAAAATCAGTGTGAATAGATAAAAACAAATTTCAATTTCGGGTTCTCTTGAATTAAGGCTTCTTGAACCGAGGCCCCCATACTGAGAGAAACGAAGGATGGGGTATTTTTCATGAGAAGTATTCGTTTTCAGAATGTTACCAAAAGTTACAATGGCGAAGTGATCGTCGACAATCTTTCTTTAACTATTCCGGGTGGTACGTTTTTTGCATTACTTGGCCCCAGTGGCAGTGGAAAAACCACGCTTCTGCGTCTTATTGCTGGCCTTGAGCAAGTTGATAGTGGATCCATTTTTTTGGGTGATGAAGATATCACTCATATGCCCGCGTATCAACGTCGCGTGAATACGGTATTTCAAAGTTATGCGCTTTTTCCTCACATGGATGTTTTTGATAACGTGGCATACAGTTTATCGATCAGAAATATTCCTGAAAATATTATTGAAGAAAAAGTTGTTAAAATATTAAAAACAGTTGGCCTTGAAAAACATATCAATAAATCTATCAATAATTTATCTGGTGGCCAAAAGCAGCGTGTTGCACTGGCGCGTGCAGTTATCAATGAACCAGAAGTTCTCCTTCTTGATGAACCTCTTGCGGCCTTAGATTTAAAACTACGTGAAAAAATGTTAATCGAGCTTATTGATTTGCAAGATACGCTCAAGACTACCTTTGTGTATGTTACGCATGATCAGTTTGAAGCATTGACTGTTGCTGACCAAATGGCAATTATGAATGATGATGGTGAAATTGAGCAAGTTGGTACGCCAAAAGAGATTTATGAATTTCCGGTAAGTACGTTTGTTGCAGCATTTGTCGGAACTACTAATATTTTTCAGGGAAAGCTGCATATCGATGAAGATTCCGCAAAGATTGAGTTTGCAGGACTTGGCATATTTGATGTTGTGGGCTCAAAAGAAAAAGAATGGATGCGCAATGGTAACATGGTATTCATGAGTATACGTCCTGAAAAAATTGAAATCAGCAAGACTCCCATGACAGGATTTTCTAATGAATTGCAAGCGATGGTTAAATCAATTGTTTATCACGGAAGATCAACGCAATATAATGTTCAATTAAAAAATGGTGAAGTGATTCAGGTTTTTGAACAAAATGAAGAACACTTTCCTCAAGAGATTATCGATTATGATGATCACGTGTTTTTGTATTGGCAAAAAGAGAACGTAGTGTTGTTGGAGAAATGATAAAGGTGTTCGATATCCTTCGACAAGCTCAGGACGAACGGGATGAGAATAATTTCATTAAATATCCCGATTTGTTGGTGAGTCCACCGAAGGGAATAAAAATATTTGTGAATGAAATAGATAAATTCAAACCCCGTTCGTCCTGAGCTTGTCGAAGGATACGAACTCAAAGTAAAAAAGCTGATGAACATTAAACAAAACGTAAAAAATTTTATCTCACAAAATATACCATTTATTCTGGCAACGCCAGCAGTTTTGTGGGAAATTTTATTTCTCTACATACCGCTCATCCTAGTGGTCTTGATCAGCATACAGCGTTCTGTTGATTCATCATTGTTTGATATAACCTTAGCGCACTATGCAGCACTTTTCAATGCGCCTTATTTTCACATTATCGCACGTTCTGCACTTATTGCACTGGGCGTTACCTGCATCTGTCTTATTCTTGCATATCCAGTTGCTTACTTTCTTGCGCTGCGGGTCAGTTCTCGGTGGAAAAATGCATTACTTTTTTTACTCACTTTACCATTTTGGACTAACTTTTTAATTCAGATCTATTCATGGGTATTTGTGCTTGATAATAACGGATTGATTAATACTTTTCTGTTAAAAATGGGTATTATACAAGAACCATTGCATCTAGTATATAATATGGGCGCTATTTTTTTGGTGATGATTTATTATTATTTGCCTTTCATGATGATGCCGCTCTATAGTATTTTAGAAAAAATTCAGCATGAAGTTCTAGAAGCCTCAATGGATCTTGGGGCAACGCATTGGCAAACGTTCAGACGTATTACCATTCCTCTTTCAATGTCAGGAATCAAAACGGGAGTGTTTTTGGTTTTCGTACCAGCATTTGGTGAATTTGTAATTCCTTCCATTATTGGAGGAGGTCAGCAAATGTTTGTTGGATCATTAATATCCCACTATTTCTTGGTTGCACGAGATAATCAATTAGGCGCTGCATTTACCATACTCAGTGGTTTTATCTTATTGATCTGTGCATTGTTATTTAATTGGCTATGCAAGGTACCATCGCTCACAGAACAAAAAGAGGTGAGTTCATGAAAAAATTTTCATTCTATGCATTGCCGTGTATGGTGGCAGCGTTTTACCTCTTTTTATATATTCCTATTTTTGTTTTGATAGCATTTTCTTTTAACGATAATGCGTTTACCAATAATTGGGTGGGGTTTACTACTGATTGGTATACCGATCTTTTTTCTTCTACCGAAGTGTGGTATGCGCTTAAAAATTCTTTATTAATTGCAATCAGTTCTGTTGCATTAAGTTTAACGCTTGGATCAACGTTGATATTTTTTGGCTCTCGTGCGGTGGTTAACAGATTGTTGCTGCTTTTTTATGGAAGTCTTGCAATGCCAGAAATAGTGCTGGCAGTTGGATTACTTTCACTTTTTTCTTTTTTCTCTGTTTCTCTGGGAGCTACTACCTTGATTGTTGGACACACATTGTTGGGACTTGGATACGTCATTCCTATTCTCCATGGACGGTTTACCGAAATGGATGCCACTCTTATTGAAGCTTCATATGATTTGGGTGCAACGCAACGTCAGACCTTTTTTAAAATAGTATTACCATTGTTATCTCCTGCGCTTATTGCTGCAGGATTGTTAGTTTTTATTATCTCATTGGATGATTTTATTATTTCATTTTTTTGTGCGGGAGCATCCGTGCAAACGTTGCCATTATATATCTTTACCGTGATTCGCACGGGTGCATCTCCGATGATCAACGCACTCTCAACTATTATGTTGCTCGTAAGTAGTATTTTGGTTTTGGTGTTGTCCTTTTTCCAAATTAAAAAAACGAGGACACTTAAGTGAAAAACATATCTTTGGGTGTTGTTGGAAAAATTGGGATTGTTTGTTTTTGGATGGTGATTATTGTGGTGTTTTTGTATGCGGGAAGATTTACACAATCTTTGAGCAATGGCAAGCATATCAACGTACTGGTATGGGGGCAAGTGCTTGATAAAGAGTTTTTGTCTGACTTTGAAAAAGAAACAGGTATTCGCGTCAACATGAGTTATTTTGAAAACAATGAAGAACTTTTAGTAAAAATACAATCAAGTGCTCATCATGATTATGATTTGGTTATGCCTTCTGATTGGGCTGCGCAATTGATGATTCAACAAGGTCTTGTTAAAAAATTAGATCGCAGCAAAGTACATATTTGGGATACGCTTTATCCTGCGTTGTGTGATCATTATTTTGATCCGCACAATGAATATACTCTTCCTTTTTATTGGTCATTGTTTGGTCTTGGTGTTGATACGCGGTATTGGAAAGGAAAAACGGTGCCCTTTACCTGGGGACTTATTTTTGATGAACGTATCATGCCGGAGCGTATTTGTACTATTGAAGATATGAGAGAACTTATTTCAATTGCTGCTCTTTATTTATTTGGACGCTATGAAGAGCTGACCGCACCTGAAATTGAACAAATCAAATCCCTGTTGTTAGCACAAAAAAAACAGGTAGAAATTTATAGTGATTCTCGTCCGGAATATGTGCTTGCTTCTGGCGTGGTACCTATTGCCGTTTCATGGTTTGGTGATTTTTTAAAGGTTATGCGTCAATTTGACTATCTTCAATTTATTGCGCCTGATGAAGGAGCCTTTGTAGTAATCGATTCCTTTGCCATACCTGCTGCAAGTAAAAAAGATGATTTAATTTATCCATTCATTAACTATTTATTCCGCAAAGATATTGTCAAAAAATATGTGGATAAATTTGATTTTTTCCCCGCGGTGCAAGTGAAGGTGGAATATGATGAACGATTTGCTGAACTCACCATGCCGTCCAAGGAACTTTTTGAGCATATCAATTTTTTCAAAAACGTTGTCTCCAAAGAAACTATTAATGATGTTTTAATCAGTCTTAAGTCTTAACTTTCCTATTCTTTCAAAAAGGGCACCCGATCGTAATAAAATGAAGATTGGGTATAAGACTATCAACGATGTTTTAATCACACTTAAGTCTTAAATAATCAAAATATTAACAAGAACTTGTTTTTATCATTGCGTATTTATTATAACTCTGACATTACAACTTTCCATTTTTCTTCTCTTCATGCGGGGTCCCCAATTGAAGAGTATCTTAAATTGGGGTATAGATAAATTGGGGTTTGTATGTTGACATTCCCGAATAATCGGGGTATGCGTGTTAGAAAGAGATTCTATATTTTTAAGATAATAGCATCTCAGTGAGTAGTGAAGTAGTAGTTTGTCTAAAAAAAAGGGTGAGTATATGAAAAGATGCTTTTCTCGCTATCGATTAGCACTTTTTGCGATATCTTTAGCGTCTTCTAGTGTATGGGCGGATGTTATATGGAAAGGAACATCCACCAATAACGTAGTCGATGAAAATCTTATTATCAGAGATGATGTTTTACTGCCCCTGGGTGGTATATTCATAAAAGCGATTCACAAAGATGTGACCGTGACGTTATCAAAAGATGTAACGTTGAATGGTCACTGGGCTGGTGAATCGCAATTTTATTTAGTGGCTGCAGAAGGTAGAAAAATTCGTTTTGAAGTTGATCATGATCTTACCTTTGTAGGATCTTCTCACATTACTGGTGATGAACTTTTAATGGTTCAAAGTGGACCAGGTACGGTTGAAGTTGCAATTGCAGAAGGTAAGAAATTTGAACTTACCTCTCAAGATTGTTCAGGTGGTGTTTCTTATTATGTATTGATGTATGGTGGTGTGAATGCACCAATCGATGAATACTGTTGTAGTGATGAATATGCTGGATGTTGTCAAACTCCCTGTGATGAATATGCATGCGGTGGATTATTCAACAGTAATGATGAATATTCCTGCGATGAATATTGTACACCAGGAAATGGTTGCAACGAAAATAGCACAGAACGTCCAACATTAAGTTTCGTTTCACTCGGGGGAGAAGGAGTAAATGCCTGTTTTTCCAATAATAAATATATTGTGGTTGGTCCTAAATCAAGATTAAGTTTCTTGTCGTCCCGTAAAATTGGTATTGGTCAAGATTCTGGAATAATCCAGTTTGATCCAGCAATTGAAGGCCTTGGACGTATGATCTTGCAAGTAGAAGATACTGGTGCGGTGATAATAGCAGGTCATTATACATGCCAAAGAGGTGGCGAATGTATTACCTTGCAAGACATTCAACTCTGTGTTCCTGCAGGAAACAATGCAATTCTCAGAACATTTAACAGCTTAGGGGAATTTGTTGCCGCTGGCTTATTAGTGTTAGATAAAAATGATACACCTTCTCAGTTGTTGGTTGATCCTTTCTTAAATCTTCATGCACGAGAAGATCTTATTAATTTCCGTGGTAATTTCTCAGGTGAACGCTTTGGTGTTGTTTTGGGTGCCAATGGTACGCTCAACGTAGACGCAGAATCATATTTTGATTTTGTTGGTCTGACGCTGAATCAATTCCCTTGCATTGCGCTCAATAGAGCATTGCCTGCGAATAAGTTTTTGAAAATGCGTAATCCTTCAGCATTTATTGTTGATGGTAATCTTAATCCGGATGCAACTCCTGCTCAAATAATTTTTGGAGAGAATGCGGCATTCTTCCTACGATCTGGTGTTGGTCAAGATGGTACTATTCGTAATGAATTTGACATGGATCCATTCACCGTAGATGCGATGAATAAAGCGCATGGTGTTGGTAACATAGTATTTGATCTAGAAGGTCAAGCTAATGTTTCTGGTGTTCGCGTTGATGATGAATTAACAAGCAAAATAGAACTGCTTTCTCTTGAAGTATTTCCAACCGGAGGTTCTCTCTTTGTAGGTTCCGGTCAAACGAACTTCCCACTCCGTACATTCAATACAGAAGATAATGAATTATTATCTTATAATTGCGGTGCGTTCTTGATCAACAACAGAATGAATTTAATGGATACCGTGTTAAATCACACTGATGAATGTCATACGGTGTGCCCAAACAGCGATTTAAGATCTGAACCAGCGTATATCGGTGGTGATACATTCAATTTATTATCTTCAGATGTAAGACCAAATATACGTTTCATTAACGCTCAGCTTCAAGTGCATACTGATATAGCACTGACTGGATTAGATTTAGTCGTGCCAAATTATGTTGATTCTCTCGGCGTGCTTCGCGCAAATCTTTCTCAGTTTATTTTCTTCTCAAATGGTTCATGTGTTGATAATGGTACCGGTCGTCAGATGATTCTTGGTACGCGTATTGGTTCAACTGCAGCCGATGGTTGTTCTCGCATCAGCGCAGATGCTCATCTTGATATTATGGAACAGGATGAAGCAATAATATCAGCACTTAATCCACTTGATCCAAATGGTAATCAAACATTAGATCTTAAAACGGCATCTAATGATGACACCATCAATAACAATATTGTAGATGATACAACTTCAATTCACACCATATTCTTGGGTGGTAATAGTAATATTTCCATTGGTGTGAATGCTGATACAACAGGCTTTAACATCGATACAAATCCATGGTTGCGTATTGCAGGTAATGTGTTCTCATTTGAAGGGCGTACTACTCCTCCAACCAGAAGTATGATCACGGGTAAAAATGCCATATTTGTTGATTTGAATGGTAAATTTAGTATCGAACCTGGATTTATCGCAAATATATGCGTGATGGTTATTAAGAGTCATAACGGGATCGTTGATCTTCCTGCAAGCCAAGTATTCTTCTGTGATGGTGCAGGTATTGCAACGTGGGATATCGATTTAAGTGATCTTGAAGATCAAGTTATTATCGGACCAGATCAACAATTATCTACTTATATATTGAATTGGTTGCTTGCTAAAAAAGACTGTCCGAACTTCTTACCATTCAGTTGTTGCACTAGTTCGTGTACCTGTCCTGTAGTAACTGAAGCAAACGTAACATCATTACCAACTATTCAAGGTGAAGTTGATGATTTACAGTTACAAGGAACGCGTATCGGTGATCCTGCACAGTTCTTAATTGATGGTGGTTTTGTTCGTAGCTTAACCTTCATACCAACGCAATGTAGCGCAGAAGCGCCTGTGGCAACAGTAGTTCTCCGCAATAATGGCCGCATCGGTCTTGATAATCAAACAGCACTTGGTGTGAATGGTGTTATCATTATTGCAGATGGTTCTGGTCAGGTGGTTGTCAATAGCGATTTAGAGATTAATAACATGTGCGCAATTGTCAAAGGACCTAACTTTGCTTCTTGTGATGTGTTAGAACTATACAGTGCCGTAGAGCGCCAAATTTTGGTGAAATCAACAGGTACACTGAACTTGGCATCATTTACTGATGTAACAGATATTGTTGCAATTGCAGGAGAGTTGAAATTAGTGTTCGAGCCAGGTTCTCAGCTCATTACTGGTTTAGGAACATTGCGTTTCTCTGGCGATTCAAAACTCTTATTTGAACCAGCAGTAAATGCGCAAGATTTCTTCGCTGCAATTCCTCATGGTGCACATGATTCAACACTTCCAATTGTGGGAGTTCCTGCAGCTGATATTCATAATCCTCTTTCCTACTTAACTAATTTTGGAGCGAATCTGCATAACACCGATCAGTTCCGTGTTAAAATTGTTGGTCGAGGCACCATTGAAATCGTTGATAATGCACAAGCGTCATTGCCATACAATGCGTTTGTAGGTATTGAAACGCTCAACACACCAACATGCGTTATTCCAACAACAGATATTAAATTAAACATTGCGGATAATGGTGCGTTTGCAATTGGGCACTTCAACTTCAATGAAGGTGGTGTGCTTCAAATTGGAAACGTTGATGAGACTGCTGGTCATAGCGTTAGCTTTACTTTAACGCTTGATGGTGACGATGCTAACTTCTCAATTGGTAGCCAAGGATTCTTGGGACTTGGTGTGGGTATTGAACGATTTGATGCTGAAGCATCAGTACTACGCGCACGAGTATGTCCATTCATGCCAATTCCAAATGAAAATATTGTTAATAATCTTAGCAATCTTAATTCAATTACTTTCAACTTTATGAGTGGTCGCTTTGAACACGATCGTATTTTCTCCGGTGATGATACCAAAGCATCCTTAGTTGCGGTGAGTAACAGTGGAGGAAGTTCATTTAATATCAATTTTGCAGTACAAGATGAAAATGTTGATCCTACTTTGGAAAGAACAACGCAATTTAATCTTGCTGGTGGTGGTAACTTTGTACTCGTTGAGCCAGGAACTGGTGGTATTCATCCAATCGTTCTCGATCAAGATGGTGTTCTTTCTAATCGTTTAACAGCAGGAATTATGGCATCAACACTATTGCAAACAGATAATGTTGATCAAGCAGGATTAACGGGTGCACAATTCTATAATTATCTCAAAACTCATGATGCAGTGTTAGAATTTGAACGTCAAAATACGTTCGGTAGAGCAAATGCTGCAAGTGCGGGCGATAGCTTTAGACCAGAGTATAACGGAGCTCTTCTTGATACCATCATTCAAGGTAACATTGTTCGCGGTTCCTTATATGATCTCTTTGGTCCTGGTACAGAAGATAGTAAACGTAGAGATGCAATCGATACTGCAGCTGTGTTTGTGAATATTGATACAACTGTCAATGAAATAGTAACAGCATCAAATATAGAAGACTAATAAGAGAGGGATGGGTGCAATTGCACTCATCCCTTCATCTCACACCAGCAATAAAAAAGGTAGTTAGTATGGACGTAATAAAAAAAAGGAAACTGATGAAGAAATCCTTAAAAAGTATTGTGCTGCTCGGCACATTATGTGGTGGGGCACTTCATGCGACTTTTCAATTTAGATCGCCGCTCAGCTTAGAAGATCGTGGTTATATGCATTGGTTACTTGCCCCAGCCGACCAAGCATGGTGGTATGAACAAATGCCAAGCCAAAAAACCAACACCGATTGGAACATTCATTTCTGGGGCGCTGCGTATACGCGTACCGCAAGTAGAGCATTTTTTGATAAATGTGCTGATTCATGCGGTCCTGTTACTGAAGGATGCACAAGACATAGATCTGATAAAGTAACTCGGCATACAGCACCACTTTCAGAATTGTTCTTTGGTCAAACAGTGTTCCGTGGTGAAAATGTGTTTAATAACGGCACCTTTGCAGGACCAGCTTCTCTCAACCAAGAATTAGTTAATAGTATTAACCCATTTTTAGCATTTGCACGTATCAGACCAGTTTTTGATTATAATGAAACTGGCGCGCATATTGGTGTTGATTTTGCTCGTAGTAATCTGGGATGTGATGAGAAATACCATGTGGGTGGTCGTGTATATATTCCCTATAAAATTATTGAAATTGAACAAGATACCAGCACTGCACTTGAAGAAACATTGGATGATGTTTTTGTAACCAGAATTGTAAACGCTGATGAAGGACCACAACCTAATCAAGTTGAATTCGCGATGCGATTTGATTTTTTAAGTACATTAGTTTTTAATTCAGTAACCACTCCATCAGAAATACCAACACCTGTTGCGGTAGTAGACTATGCTGATGCTCCTCCAGGATCGGTGGATGTTTCAGGTCAGTTAGTTTCTGGTACGAGCCCGGCAATGAATAACCTTGCTGGTTATTTCACTAAAAGTAATGATGGCACGGTACCAAATCTTCCTTTCAGAAGACAAGCAAGTCAAGTAAATGGGGTACTGGGAGCAGATGGTGAAGGTATTGAGGGCGAAACTTATTACATGAATATGGGTGTTGATTACGCAGGTGTTTTAGCAAAAGATAGATGTGCACAAGCAACCTTATTCTTGGTTCCGCGTGCTACTGATGCTAATGGCAATGAACTCACGCAGAATGCGCAAGATATTTTAACTAACATAACAGCAATTATTGATGCGGATCTTGCAATAGCAGAACCTGCATCAACTTTCTTTTTAAATAATGGTATTAATTTGCTCGCATATGAACGCATTGTAGGCATTGGCGATTTAAACGCTCAACTATATGGCGGTATCGGTGATGCCGATAATTGGTTTGTTGATGGTATTTTTGGTGTTCAATTCCCTACTGCAAAAAGAGCAGAAAATGCTAAGCGTATTTACTATCAACCAACGGGTAACAATGGTCACGTGGTGATTAATCTTGGTTTAGATGGTGGTTGGAAACCATGTCCGTGGTTTGCGTTTGAAATTCGTCCATACTTTTACCATGCATGTAAACGCAATGAAAAACGTGCAGCGCCATTTGCGGGTCAGACCGTTGTCAATATTGGACCGGAAATTGATGTAAGCGTTGCATGGAATTACTTTGTCTTGCGTACTGATTTCAGTTTCTTCCATCCACATAATCCTGATCTTGGATTCCAACTTGGCTATGAATTGTTTGCTAAGGGTAATGATCATGTTTCTCTTGGTTCATGCGTTCCGTGCAATGACGGTAATCCAACTGCAACAGATTTATTTGGTAGACCAAATCAACCGCTCGATGTAGAAATTCTTGAGCATAATACACGTTCGCTTACCAATAAGTTGCGTGGTCAAATCTTCTATCGTTCTGGCTACTTTGAAATCTTTGGTGGTGGAACACAAATCGTTTCTGGTAGACATGCGATGAAAGAATCTGAAGGTCATCTTGGCTTAGTAATATACTTCTAAAGAAGATACTTTTTAAGAAAGGTAAAGAAGATGAAATCAATAATAAGATCAGCCTTTTCACTGGTGGTGATGGGTGCAATGATTTTTCCTTTGGCAGCGCAAGCAGATGCTGCAAAATGTTCCCCATGCCAATTAGCTAAATCAATGCGAGATGCGCTTGCGCAATCAATCAAAGATGTTCAAATGGCAGCATTGGCAGCAGGGGGAAGCTTTTCCCGTCAATCAACATTAGATGCAGGGAAATGTGGATGTGCAAGAACAACACGCGATGAACTCTCCGGAGAACTTGTGCTGGAAAGATGTTGCGGTTGTCAAAGAACATGCCGTGACGGAGTTGTTGGAGATTTGGAAAAATGCGGTTGTCAAAAAACATGCCGTGATGGAATGGCAGCAGTGGCTGCCGCAGCACGTGCAGTAGCAAAAGAATCAGAGCTTGATGAAGTTCCTGCTGATGCATCACGCGCACCACGTGAAGAACTTGCTGATCCATGTAATCCTTGTGGAGATATAGAACCTTGTAAGAAATGTTGTACAGATCCATGTCTTCGCACCTACATTTCTATCCTTAATCAGCGCATAATTCAACTGGAAAAAGATTCAAAAAAATGTTGCAAAAAACTGGGACATAAAATACATGATGTTGAAGAGTTGATTGAATCAGTAATTGATACATCAGCTGAATGTTGTTCAGTTATAGAAACTACTCTTGGTGATCCGGCGGAAGCATCTTTCCTTGATATTCCACTCTGTGCACCAATTACGGTTGCTGATGCTATTATTAATGGTAGTGATGCGGATATTCTGACCTGGCTTAAGACTATCACTGAGTTAGTATATCGAATACATTCATGCGTGTGTTGTCTTCAATAAAATCATACAATATATAGAAAGAGGCGAGATGTGGCTCAACGGCTGCGTCTCGCTTCTTTCGTAGTAAAAAAGAAACGTAAGATCATAGGGCTCGTTAAAAGGCTGGAAAATGGTATAATAAAAGGTAAATTACGAGTTAAATTCCCATTTTGTGGAGCGAATATATGGTCCTTGTCATCCTTTTATACCTCCTTTTTGCCAGTACTTTTACGCTCGGCAAAGCCGCACTTTCATACGTTTCACCATTTTTATTTATCGGTATACGTATGATGCTTGGCGGCAGCATGCTTTTGGCCTATTACACCTTACGGGGAAAAGAACGCACTACGATTAAATTTGCTGACTATTTATTATTTGCTCGTATTATTTTATTTCATATTTTCTGTGCCTATACGTTGGAATTTTGGGCTCTGGAATATGTAACTTCTGCTAAAGCTTGTTTGCTCTATAATTTATCGCCATTTGTTACGGCACTTTTATGTTATTTTTTGCGCAACGAACGTTTAACGAGCAAACAAATATGTGGTCTTATCATTGGATTTTTAGGATTTATTCCTATCCTAATCGCGCAAACGCCACTGGAAAAAATTGGTTGGCATTTTGGATTTTTATCATGTTATGAAATTGCGCTTATTGCATCAGTTGTATCAAGCGCATATGGATGGATGATGGTAAAAAAATTAATGGATAAAAATTATTCATTAGTGCTTATCAATGGAATAGGTATGACGGGGGGCGGTATCTTGGCATTGCTTCTCTCTCTGGTGAAAGAGGGATTGCCAATAGTGAAAAATGTACCGGTAGTTCTGCCGCAACTGGTTGATAGGTTTGGGCTAATGGGAGAACAATTTATCATGTTAGGGGTCTATAGCTTTGCGCTGGTGCTTATTGCAAATATCATTGGTTATAATTTATATGGTTATTTGCTTTCACGCTATTCAGCAACATTTCTTTCATTTGCAGGTTTTATGACGCCGTTATTTGCAGCATTGCTTGGGCGGATTTTTTTGAACGAACAAGTAACCTGGCATTTCTTTGCTACTATGATATGCGTAGTTTTTGGCCTTTACCTTTTTCATGAAAAGAAACCAATTGTTTTTGAGGAAAAGGGTTTGTAAAAGATGCGGTATGTGAGATCTTTTTTACTCATCATGGTAGTGTGCATGCATTCTTTTTATGCTATGCAACCCATAGAACGTAACGACATTTTGGTGAATATACCACCGCGGCAAAGTCTGTGGTGCAATAGATATAGTGAAGAAATTAAAAATATTCCTGATATTGCAGGTTTGCAAAAATTAAGAGAATCACTTAAAGCACAATCTTGCTTACATTCGAATGCTTCTTCATTGGAGCATTTACTCTATTTATCCACCATAAGCAAAGAAGGTAACAAATCAAAAACACTCTTTACCTGTGTGCAACAAAAGAAATTTGATCGTGCAGAAGGAATAAAGCAGTGGGTGGGACGGTGTTTTTGGATTAATGGTGTAATTATTACTGCAGCCTCGGGATTTCCTTTTGTTTCGGCGGTGAGTTTTTTGCAATGTGTTAATGGAACATTACATGATTGTTTGTCTTCAGCATCAACCATTTTAACGCCGGCGGCAGTTTCTTGGTTTGGAAGCATGACGATAGGTTTTTCATCGTTGTATGCTACAGGTATCTCTCCTGATCTTTCTGCGCGTAATGCAGATAAGGTACAGGATGCGATAAGTGATTTACGGCATGAATACTTAACAATAGCAAAATATTTAGTAGATATATATTTCGATAACGATCAAAAGAAAGCAGAAGATATTGCTCGTTGGTTTGATATTAAAGAACTTACTGAAAGAGCCCAGATGAAAACATGCAGAAAAAATGCTGGTGCTCGATTAATAACCCCTCTTGAAGAGGCGGTGCATTTTATCAGATATAAAACGATGTTGATAACGTTCACGGAAATTGAAGGTTATATTTATAATAAAATGAACGCCAAGCGCATTGAAACTCTTGAAAAAAAGATACTTCAACAAAAAAACACAAAACAAATGAAACGAAAAAAACATGGCAAAAAATAAATTTTATGTAACAACCCCCATTTATTATGTTACGGCAAAGCCCCACTTAGGGTCACTTTATTCAACATTGCTTGCTGACGCGCTTGCGCGCTGGAATAAACTGCAAGGTAAAGATGTTTTTTTCCTAACAGGCACAGATGAGCATGGGCAAAAAATAGCACAAGCAGCAGAAAAAGCGGGAAAACTTCCTAAAGATTTTATTGATAGCTTTGTTCCTGATTTTAAAAATGCATGGCAACTTTACGATATTAAATATGATAAGTTTATGCGTACAACTGATCAGTATCATATTAAAGGGGCGCAGCATCTGGTCACCGTTTTGATCGATAAAGGTTACATTTATAAATCAGTCTATAAAGGGTGGTATTGCACGCCGTGCGAAACGTTTGTTGCAGAAATCACGGAGGACCCTACTTCGCCAGAGGCTACGAAGGGCACAGAAGTGGTGCAAGGACCATCATGCCCAACATGTGGACGTGATACGCACATCATTTCTGAAGAAAGTTACTTTTTTAAATTATCAGCGTTCACCGATAAACTTCTTGCATTTTACCAAAATAATCCTGATTTTATTGCACCAAAAGAACGCACTCATGAAGTTACCAGTTTTGTTGAATCAGGATTAAAAGATTTAAGCATTTCTCGCACAACCGTGCGTTGGGGGGTGCCGTTTCCACAAGATCCATTGCATACTATTTATGTGTGGGTAGAGGCATTATCCAATTACATCACGGGTGTTGGTTACGGTCAACCAGGTTGTGAAAATGAACTGCGTAAATGGTGGCCCGCAGATGTACAAGTTTTGGGTAAAGATATTATTCGCTTTCATGCGGTTTATTGGCCCGCGCTTTTGATGGCTGCTGATTTGCCACTGCCAAAAAGATTATTAGTGCATGGTTGGATTAAGGTTGATAAACAAAAGATGTCAAAATCTTTAGGTAATGTGATTGATCCAATTGAATTGCAGAAAAAATATGGTACTGATCCAATCAGATATTATTTATTACGCCAAATTCCGATCAACCAAGATGGTGATTTTAGCATTGCTGATGTTGAAAACCGCATTGAATCTGATCTCGCCAATGATTTAGGTAATTTATTGAATCGTATGGTTGCATTGGCAGAAAAGCATGGTGTGATGCACGTTGTGCCGCAAGAAGGTATGACTAGAGTTAGCTCACTATGTTTGAATGCGGATGCTTTTGTTTTAGTCGAAGAATTTGCTGGCCATATGAATAATTATATGTTCCATCATGCGCTTGCAACACTGTGGAAATTTATTCATGCAACAAATACATCTTTTCACGAGGTGGAACCATGGAAAATTGCTAAAACTGATCCGCAGATGTTTATGACGGTACTTTCCGATACGTGTCATAGCTTGTATATGATTGCTATTTTATTATGGCCAGTAATGCCACATAAAATGGAAGAGTTGCTTATCAGTCTTGGAATAAGGTTTAAATTAGAAGAACATGCATTCAAAAACATAGATGATTTATGTAAGTGGAATAAAACATTTACCTTGAAAAAAATTCCAACATTGTTTGAAAAGCAAGCCTTAGCCAAGGCTACAGGCGAAGTCCGCCATAGCTTTAGCGACGGTGGGCCCGAACCGATAGAAGAAGGACAATCGATGTTACCGCAAGAAGAAGTAAAAGTATCACAAGATAATTACATTACTATTGATGATGTGATGAAAGTTGAATTACATACTGGGACCATTGAAGCATGCGAAGCAGTGGAAGGTTCCGATAAATTACTTAAGATGACTGTTGATCTTGGTAGTATGGGTAAACGCACCATTTTAGCAGGCATCAGAAAATCATATGAGCCAGCAGAACTTATCGGTAAACGAGGATTATTTATCACCAATCTAAAACCGCGTAAAATGGCAGGAATGGAATCGCAAGGGATGATGCTTGTTGCAGAAGATGAAAATGGTAATTCCCGGGTGGTGCAATTTCCTGAGTTAGTGAAGAATGGCGTGCGGTTGAAGTAAATTGTATTTTAATTGATTAAGACCTTTATTTTATAATAGGCATAAGGATATAAACTATTTTAAAATAAGGGTCTACTTTTATGAAAAAATCAATGAAACAGAAGAAGATTTTATTTGTGTTGATTTTTGTTGGTAGTACCTTTCCTGTACACGCTATGAGGGAGTTACTCAAGACGGGATCTGCGCGAATAAAACAAGTTCCTTTACCAAAAAGTCTTGTGACCCATAAAAAATTTTTAACAGAACCGCGACAATGGAATGATCCAACCTGGAGAAAAGATATTTTGACGCCTACGGCTTCGTCTTTAGCAAGAACTGCCATGTGGATATCTTTGGGTTATGCTATTGGAATACCAATTTTCTTAATCCGAGTTGATAGATTTGTTCCTGGATTAAAAAAAGCATGGGAATATGTACAGAATTATTTTGTTCCTTCGAGTCCTGTTACACCGCAATTGCCAGACAAAAATGTATTCAAGATAGAACCACCGAAAAAAGAATCCGAATAAATTCCATAAAAATTTCTAACAAGCAATCAAGATTTATAACCCTTATACTTTAATAAATATTGGCGCTACACTATTAAAGTGTTATTTTTTTTGATGCAATAGGAGTTTCAATGAAAAAATTATGTCTGATTTTGTTAACAATTTCAATTGCTTTGCTCAGTGTAGGCTTGATAATAAGGTATTGGCAATATCAACCAAGTGCTATAAGTTCCGCAGACCCAATCGCGCAGATCATGAAGGAAAATGCTGATCGCATTGAGCAGGTAATAGCTTTGTGTGAGGGAGATGAAGGGACGCTTTCTTTTGGACGTAAAGCATATACTATTATTGCAGAGCATGATGCCTGGTTATTAAGAAATAAAGATGTTTTTACTCAAAATGCTGGTTTGCTTGCACAGGTAGATGAAGCATGGATGGAGGCGCTTTATGTATTAAGTTTGAGTTTAAAAGATTCAAGTGATTCAGCAAAAGCCAAAAAAGAAGCCACCATTCAATATATTAAAAGTAAATTAGAAAATGATGTGGTAGAAGAGTATATTAAAAAAAGAATGAAGTAAGATTGATTACTAGCTTAAGAAGAAGTACCTAAATTTTAAGAAAAAGGCTGAATTTATCAGCCTTTTTCTTTGACCATTGATATTGGATTGTATATTTGAATATAATGTGTGTATGGTTGAATAGAGATATTACTTACTAAAAATAAGAGGATATGACAATGATAATAAAAAAAATTTTATTTGGAATGGGTGTGTTTGTAACTTTATCTTCAATGCAAATACAAGCAAACAATTCTTATGAGATTATTCTCAATCCACGCAAATTTACTGATTATCTTCCTGATTGGGTTGTATCGTGGAAGAGATTAACCACTCAGGATCGTGTACGGCGTATGTATATAGGAACTAATTCATATATACATAGTCTGTTTAAGAAAACATGGATTCCTTGGACAAAATCAGCTGTGGATAAGTTTGTGCACAATTATAGTAATTTTATAAATCGATATAAAGATATTATTGATAAGCCCTTCATTGTTTATGATTCAATCGATGATTATAATAAATATAAAAAAAATCAATCGGGAGATTTTTTCGATACAAGTGGGTTTTCTGAACTTAAAAGTGCTGTGGAGAATCTGAAATTAAAAATCCAATACTTCGACAATATTGAAGATGTATGGAGAAGATCTCCTTATCGTTTCATGTTGGTGGGGAGAAATAAATTTGTCATTCAAGCATATATGATGATTTTAGACAATATAGATAGTTTAGCATCAAAATCCATACAAAAACGTTTAAAATTGCCAGAAGATGCATCAGATCAACAGATTCATAATGAGTATATTAAGCAGATTGAGTATTATGACCCCCAAAATATAGAAGAAGAAGTAAAAAAGGGAGAATTGTCACAGGAAGATGTTTCTAGGACAATATTGTATGGAAAACGTTTAAAAGAAGCGTATGCCAAATATAATGCTCAACCGCATAAACCAATTCAATTAGAACCGAATTCTTTGAGGAAGTGCTTGAATTTATTTTCGTTCGGCGATAACGTTGAGCCTGAGAAATATATTAGCTATGTTCGTGCGGAATATGAAAAATTTATGAATAATTTTGATCCCGCAAAGCTGAGCAAACTGGTTGCAAAGGGATTTTTATCGGAAGAAGACGTTATAAAAATAAGAAAGAGCGCCGATTATTTGAAAAGGTTGTATGAGAAAGAATATGGGACTAAATAAATAAAATAAAGTTAAAATGATAAGTAAGAGCGAAGCGGATAATGAGAAAATTATTATCCGCTTCGCTCTCTTAATACATTATTGCTGGGATTTATAACCACAATCCTTATTCACACAAATCAATGTAGATTCTCCATCCTTGTTCGTCTTCTTCGTCAAGAAGGGCCATTTGCATTGCGGACAGGGAGTTTCTTCAATCGGATCAAAAATTGCGAGTTTACATTTTGGATAGCCAGAGCAGCCCCAGAATTTACCGCCGCGCCATGCGCGTTCAATAATATCATCGCCCGATAATGGGCATTTGAATGGTAATGTTTTGCGTTCGATATATTTACATTCAGGATATCCAGAACATGCAATGAAGTCTCCAAATTTACCGTGCATTTGGCGTAACTGTTTGCCACAATTTGGACATTTTTTATCAAGCAATTTGGGAGCTTCTACCTCTTTCAGTTCAATAGTGCCTTTTTCATCGCGCGTAAAATTAGAAGTGAAATGGCATTCAGGAAAACCGGTACATCCTAAAAATTCGCCTGTTTTACTAAAACGTATTGCGAGCTTATGTTTTTTGCATTGTGGGCACATGATTTCAGTTTCAACTGCTTTTTTACCGCCATCTTTACCCATAAATTCTGCAAGATCTTTTTCAAATGTTTTATGGAAGTCTTTCAACAAGATATCGCGCTCCAATTCTCCGTGTGCAACCTTATCAAGTTCTTCTTCCATGAGCGCGGTAAACTTAGGATCCATAATTTCTGGTAAGTTTTTAACGAGCAAATCAGTGACGACCATTCCTAATTCTGTAGGCACAAATTTCTTTTTTTCAAGAGCTGTATATGCACGCGCACGGATGGTGTTAAGAATAGTTGCATACGTACTTGGTCTGCCAATTCCTTCTTTTTCTAATTCTTTAACGAGCGAGCTTTCAGTGAATCGTGGTTGAGGTTGAGTAAAATGTTGCTTAGGATCAACCTTTTTCAACGCAAGAGGATTTTTTTCTTTCAAGTCTGCTGGTAATGCAATTTTTTCATCTTTTTCACCTTCTTCCTCTTCTTGATAGACCTGTAAAAATCCATCAAAGATAAGTGTTGAGCCGGTGACTTTGAAGGTATAAATGCCACCTTTAATGGTTACTTGACGTTGTGCATATTCTGCAGGTTTCATTTGGCATGCTACAAAGCGTTTCCAAATAAGATCGTAGAGCTTTGCTTCATCAGGCGGAAGATATTGTCTAATTTTTTCGGGTGACATATTTACGTCAATGGGACGAATTGCTTCATGGGCGTCTTGTGTTTTTGCTTTTGTTTTTTTAGCAAATACATTTGCTTTGGCCGGCAAATAATCAGCTTTATAATTTTTATTAATATACCCACGTACCTGTTGCAAGGCTGTATCTGCTATACGCAATGAATCAGTACGCATATAGGTAATGAGTGCCACGGGTGAACTAGGATCTTTCAGAGGCAAGCCTTCATACAGATGCTGTGCAATTTGCATTGTTTTTTTTACTGAAAAGCCAAGTAAATTATATGCAGCTTGCTGCAAGGTACTGGTCATAAAAGGGGGAAGCGGGTTTCTGATACGTACTTTATCAGTGATTGAATCGATCGCGTAATTTTCTTTTTTGAGTGATTCAACAACTTTTTGAGCGGTTTTTTCATCTTTAATTTCTGCTTTTTCTTTGCCGATATTGGTCAAAGGTGCTGCAATCATTGCTTTATTATGAGCGAAGTTGCCGGTAATGCTCCAATATTCTTCAGGGACGAAGTTGCGGATTGATTTTTCTCGGTCGCAGATCATGCGTAATGCTACTGATTGAACACGCCCGGCTGAAAGGCCTTTTGCTATTTTTCTCCATAATATAGGAGAAACTTCATATCCTACCCAGCGGTCCAGAACGCGGCGGGCTTGTTGAGCTTCAACGAGTTTCATATTAAGATCACCGGGGTGACTGATTGCTTCTATAATGGCTGGTTCAGTTATTTCATTGAAACTGATGCGAAATATTTGGGCATTTTTTTTGGCTACTTTTGCAATTTCTTGGGCGATGTGCCATCCTATGATTTCTCCCTCCCGGTCAGGATCGGGTGCGAGATAGATGATATCGCAGGTAGATGCCTGTCTACAGATGCTGGCAATTGTTTGCTCTTTGCCATCAAGTACGACATACTCTATAGAGACGCCATTTTTATCAATGGAAACACCAATCTTTTTTGACGGCAAGTCTTTAATATGCCCCATGGTGGACATAATGACATAGTCTTTGTCCAGCAACTTGGCAATAGTTTTGATTTTTGATGGTGATTCAACAATGATTAACTTTTTCATATTTATCTTTTTAGGCGATGTTTGTGTTTTGCATTCTTCTTATATAATAAAATATGTATTTTCAAAAAGTCAAATAATTTATAGCCCCCATATGATAGTTTGGTTCTATAGGGGGGATTCTTTCTTGAGGGTCTAATACTATAGTATTAGGGGGGTAAAAAGGCTTATTAAAGCCTTTTTGTGTTAAAAATATCTTTGTGTACACTATATTATAGAAAAAAAATAAAGCATTAAAGGGAAACAATGGCGACCAAATATCGTGAATTACTGGAAAAAGTAAGAGATTTAAAATTAAACAAAGATGATATGCCTCCTTTGACCTATGAAGATGAAAATGATCTCTTGGAAGACCCAATAATCATTGAGCGTGAACATCTCGTTCATCTGTTCAAGCGTTTTAAGCAGGAGCGTATTACTCAGGAAGATATTTTTGACTGGGTCCATTTTGTCTGGTTTTCCGATTATTTTACGTGCGCAGATGAAGATGCCGATTGTATTACAAGCGTTATTCAGATGCTGGAAGAATTAGAGGAAGAGGGTGGTGTTAAGCCTGAAGACGCGCAGCGCTGTTTGTATGCATTGGAGCACAATGAACCTATCTACGAATGAGGATGCTCTTGTCGAAAGAGCAAATCTTTTATAAGGTAAAGGTAAGTTAACATATAAAAGCAGGAACTAAGAATGACCCTCATTCAATCATGGATCGACTCACTGACGCTATTGAAACCAAAGAATTTACAACTTTTTGTAATGGTTACCATTAAATCAATAATAGAAGTATATAAGTTATATTTCCGCTATTTTTGGTGGGTAATAGTATTGATGGGGATATGTTTTATTAATCCTGATCTGTCCAATCGTATTTTTATGGAGAGGACAGATGCCATTTTAAGTGTCACTCGGATAACTTATTGGTTATTCGAGTTATTATTTTTGGCTAGTTGTTTGAGCACTCGGCCTTCAATTGCTCAAAAGGACTGGCATTATTTTCATACACAATTGGGAAGAATTATTTTGTATTGGTTATTTGTGCCCATTTTTTCGTGGTCATCGGTTAGCTATTATGGATATATATTTACTGTTCTTTTCTTTGCCGATTCTGAAGGTGGGCTTAAGAACTTTCTCTTATCAATATGGAATGCAATAAAAATGGTGGTATTTAATTTACCGCTCGTTATACCTATTGGAGCAGTGGTTTATCTATCGAGTTGGACAGGCAATCAATTGATTGCGCAAATGTTGACCTCATATGATATTGCGCTTGCTCCAAAGATTCCTCTAGCGATTAATTTAATTGCTGCATTGTTACTTCCCATTAGCGTGTGCATTTTTGCCAACATTTATATTAAAAAGTTACATGATCAATTTGATCTGTATGTCAAACAACCGCAACAAGGTTTAAAAAAAAGAGATAAGGATAAAGAATGACCCTCATTCAGTCATGGATCGATTCATTAACATTACTGAAACCAAAGAATTTACAGCTTTTTATAATGGTGACGCTAAAATCAATAATGGAAGCGTATAAACTATTTATTAAGTATTTTTGGTGGTTGATAGTCTTATTGATAGTGTTATTCTTTATTGCTCCTGATTATATTGCTGCCTTAAGGGCAAGAGACATTCCAAATATTGCCCACTACATAACATTGGCAGGATTGGCATATGTCGTGTATACCTTATCCTTTTTATCAGTTTGTTTTGCAACGCGTCCTTCTATTGAGAAAAAAAATTGTCATTATTTCCGCGGGCAATATCAAAGATTTATCTTCTATTGGTTTCTGTGGACTATATTATTTACGGTGCTAGCGGTTAAAAATGTACCGGTAACATCATTATTTATTATTACCTCTTATTCATCGTGGTATATTTTTATGGTGTTGTTTTTTGCAGATTCAACAGGCGGATTACAAAACCTCTTCTTATCCATGTGGCATGCGGCAAAAATGATACTTTTCAATTTTCCCTTGCTTGCAATTATGGGCATAGTTTTCCATTTGCCTGTTTTTATTCTAAATAAGTATATTTTTATTTCGCCCTTAATGCATCATATTATCGGTACATTGCTTTTGCCAATTGGCGTATGTACCTATGCCAATATTTATATTAAAAAGTTGCATGATCAATTTGATCTGTATGTCACACAACCTCAATAAGGTTTAAAAAATGGAAATTGGAATGGTTCTGCGAAATCTTTTTTCTCGATTCTTGCTTATTGTGATTACCATAATTTTTCTCATTCCAATTCTTATTTTTCTTCTTTTCCCCGAAAAATATCGGTATAAATATCCTATTATTTTTTATCCGGTACATTGGTTTTATGTTGCAATACTCAAATGTACGTTTTTGGATATCACTTATAAAGGTTTGGAAAATATTCCCAAAGATCAACCGGTCATTTTTGCGGCAAATCATCAATCGACACTTGATATACCATTAGTTGGTGTGCTTTCCAAAGGTGTTCCTCATGTATGGCTTGCAAAAGCTGAATTGATGGATTCTGTTTTTGTTCGCTGGGTGGTTCCTT
Source organism: candidate division TM6 bacterium SOIL31 (assembly GCA_001468865.1). Lineage (GTDB taxonomy): Bacteria > Babelota > Babeliae > Babelales > Vermiphilaceae > SOIL31. Next base: position 69,302 of record LDIY01000042.1, on the reverse strand, counting down.
TAATTTCAGTACTTGTTGATGTATCTTCACCGCGTAATGCAATGCTCTCTTTACGAAAAATTTTAAATGTAGTGAATAACCATTATCGCAATCTGATCATTTTTCCTGAAGGCACGCGCCGCATTGATGGAAAGATTCATGAATTTTTTGGTGGATTTACTATTCTTGCAAAAAAAACGGGACGACTTGTCGTGCCCGTGTGTATCATCGGGGTTAATAAAGCATATCCGCCTGATACCTTTTGGCTGTATTTATATCCTATTACGGTGATTGTTGGTAAACCATTTTTATATGAAGCAACAGATACAGATGAAACATTCAAAAACCGTGTACATGATTGGTTTGTGCAACAGATGGAGAGCGGGGCGTGATCAACAATTTCTTTGTACGGTGTACAAATCCTTGGTATAGCGTTATCTGTGTAGGGATAATTATTCTTGCAATGATTGCGCGTAAATTTTTTCAAAAAAATGTTGTCTATCGTTATTCGCTCGGGCATGCATTGAAAAAAAAGAATGTTACCGCTCATATCTATAAAAAATTTTTCTATTGTTTACGTATTCTTGTTTTATTATTGCTTGCACTTGCTATTGCAAGGGTGCAGATTGTTGATTCTCGTTCAAAAATTCCCGTATCTGGCATTGATATTGTATTAGTCTTGGATGTTTCTGGCAGCATGCAATTTAGAGATTATGATGATGATGAGCGTTCTCGCTTTGATGTTGCAAAAGCAGAAGCGATTCGTTTTATTGAAAAGCGTGTCAACGACGCACTGGGGTTGGTTCTTTTTGGTAAAGATACCGTTTCGCGCTGCCCTATTACATTTGATAAACAGTTATTAAAAGATGTGGTTGATGAATTAAAGCTTGGTGTGATCGATTCAGATGGTACCATGCTCATTACAGGGATTGTAACAGCTGCTAATCGCTTAAAGCATTCGCAATCTGCAAGTAAAATTATGATCGTGCTCACCGATGGTGAACCAAGTGAAGGTGATATGGATCCATCTGTTGGTATTGATGTTGCTAAAAAATTGGGAATAAAAATATATACCGTTGGTATTGGTAGTGAACAAGAACAGGTATTTATGCATCCAATGTATGGCATTGTTGCAAAACCTAAGGTCAATAAAGAGTTGCTCACCAAAATAGCAACATCTACCGGCGGACATTATTTCTTGGCACGCAATGCAGCGGATATGCGTACTATTTATGACACCATTGATGCATTGGAAAAAACAGAACATGAAGTTCCTATGTTTAGTTTATTTTATGATCTCATGCCCTATTGCGTTGCGGTTATCATGGGGCTTTTATTGTGTGAGTTACTCTTTTCAACCTATGTGTGGTTTGCATTATGATTATACCTAATATTCACTGGGCTTCTCTTAACCATCTCTGGACTTTTATTTTCGCTGCAATAGCAGCATGCTTGCTCTGTATTCGCTACCAAAAAAAACGTGCAGCGCAGCATCTTTTAGTAGGAACTCATTTTGAATTTTTACGTAATATTTCCCCAACCAAGCAGATTGTTAAAAGCATTCTGTTTTGCGTGGGGTTTTTGTTTTTGTGTACCGCCTTGTTGCGTCCTCAATGGAATAAGTCTGAAGAAACTATTATGCAAGAAGGACGAGATTTATACATTGCGCTTGATATTTCTCGTAGTATGCTTGCAACCGATTCTCAACCTAATCGATTAATCTGCGCAAAAGAAAAAATTAAACGTTTAGTTAAAAAACTTTCATGCGAACGTGTAGGGCTTATTCTCTTTTCCGGTTCTGCGTTTGTACAATGTCCGCTGACATCAGATTATGCTGCATTTTTCTTATACTTGGATGCAGTTGATGCTGAACTTATTTCTTCTGGTACCACCGCGCTTGATCAAGCTATACAGCAAGCGCTTACTTCTTTTGCGTCAGTGCCTGAACGCAAAAGTAAATTGTTGGTGGTGCTGACTGATGGAGAGGATTTTTCACGTAATTTAAGTGATGTTAAAGAAGAGGCTGCGCAATCTCATCTTTCTATTTTTACCATTGGCGTGGGCACTCCTGAAGGTGCGCCGGTACCCTTATTTGACCATAATGGCAACATCATTGGACATCAAAAAGATTCAAAAGGTGGCGTTGTTATATCCCGATTGAATGAAGAAATTCTTGCTAATCTTTCTGCTGATGCTGGGGGGCGATATATTCGCGCCACTGAAAATGATGATGATATTTCTTTGTTTGTTGCTACGGTACAAGGATTTGAAAAAGAACAACTTGCAGAACGCAAGCATTCGCGATATGAAGATCAGTATCATTATTTTTTGTTTATTAGTTTTATTTGTTTTGTTCTTGAGTGGTTATTATGAAATTATACCTATTAATTATCCTTGCCACACCTCTTTTTATCCATCCGTTCTCCTATGATTCTGCTATTTACGCAGCACAAAAAGGCGATATGCAACGTGCTGACGAACAATTAAAAAAAATGGTGGTAGATACACCAGATAAAGCAGATGTTCTCTATGATTCAGGTGTGGTAACACATGGATTAAAAAATACCACTCAAGCAGCAGCATATTTTGCTCGTGCGGCAGAATGCGCGCAGGATGATAAAAATTTATGCGTACGTGCACATTTCAATGCCGGCAATGCATGTGTTGATAATAAAGATTTAAAGTGTGCTCTTGAGCATTATGATAAAGCATTAGTATTAGAGCCTGATAATGAATATGTTCGCCACAATCGGGACCGCGTAGCACAGATGTTGCAAGAGCAAGAACAGCAAAAAGATCAGCAGCAAGATAAAGATGAAAAAGACGATCAAAAAAAAGATCAAGATGATGAAAAAGAGGATGATCAGCAACAGAATGAGCAGCAAGATGGCAATGATCAATCTGATGGTGAACAAGATCAACAAAAGCAAGAGGGTAATGATCAACAGCAGAATGGTAACGGTCAACAACAAAAGCAAAAAAATAATTCATCTGATAACAAGTCAGATAAAAATTCAGATCAGCAATCCCAAGAGGAACAAGGAGATGACTCCAAAGCCGGTGACAAAGACGCACAGAGAAAGCAACAAAGGGATAGAGAAAAAAAGAATAGCCAAAGCGCAGATCAAAAGAAGGGGGATAGCAAAGATGATCTTGAGAAAGGATCGCAGGATGCAAAAGCAGAGGGCGATAAGAAGGAAAGACAACAGCATGGAAAAACTCCTGAACAAGAAAATAAAGAAGATAAAAAAAGTATAGCAGCTGGTGAGGGGCAAGAGCAAGGCGCAGCTGAGCAGGAAAATATTCCGCAACAATTTGGTAAAAAAATAGATGATCCGTGGCTTGCAAGTATTTTGGATGATCAAGAATTGCGTGATAAGGCGATTAACAAACAGTTAATGGAAGCAAAAATTCGTCAGAATGGTGGTAAGCATGGTCAAAATTGTTGGTAAATTTTTATTGTGTGTTTTTCTCGGTTGCGTGGCAACCTTTCTCAATGCTGGCATTTCAATGTCAGTACGTAGCGATAGCGGAGGAACAAACCAAGTTGTTGTCGGTCAACCATTTACAATAGAAGTGGTGATTGATGATGTGTATGGTTCTATTCAAGCTCCAAAAATAAAAGGTTTACAAGGTTTTGCGCACAGTCTTAATGGTATGTACTCAAGCACGGTGAATGGGAAATCAACCGCGCGTTATACGTATCAAGTGCGTATTGATACACTTGGTTCTTATCTGATTGGGCCTGCAGTGGTTACTCATCAACAACAGGAATTAGTATCGAATCCACTCACTATTTCCGTGGTGAAAGATCTGGGAGTCAGTGCACAAACGCAAAATAAGACAAATCAAACTTCACCAAATAAAGCATTTCTACGTTTAATGATTGATGAAGAAACAGTGGTAGTTGGACAAAAAATGAATTGTTCAATTCGTTTTTATTACCAAGATCCATCATTAACCTTGCACAACATTGGCGTACCAGAATTTGCCGGATTTGATAAAAAAGAAGTGAGTAAGTTAGAATCAGGAACTGCTCAAATTGATGGGGTGGAATATCGCTATGCACAATGGCGGTGGGATATGTATCCAACAAAACCGGGAGAATTTATCATTCCTGCTTATAATGCTGAGTATGATGTGCCAACAAAAGATACTAATCACATGTTCGGTGGACTTTTCATGTTTATGGGTAATCGAGTTGAGCGTAAGCGCGTATACTCAAATGCCGTAACGGTAAAAGTTTTACCACTTCCTCATTGTGATAAAACAGTACATGCAGTCGGTTCTTTTGAGCGAATTTCTGCTGAAATAAAGCCAGGAATAGCAAAAGAAGGAGAAGGCATGGTCCTTACCATTGATATAGAGGGAGATGGTAATTTGCAGACTGTTGCTCTTTCGTCGTTAGCAATGCCGCAATCATTAAAATATTATGATTCTAATAGCACCATCATTCAACCAAAGCATGCTGATGAATTGCCCAAAAAAAGATTTGAATTCATTGTACAAGGAATGCAATGCGGCGATTGTGAAATTCCTGAGCAATTATTCACTTATTTTGATGTTGATAAAAATGCGTATGTTACTTTGCGAACTTCGCCCCTTAATGTATCCATTATGCCAGGTGTCCTTGGCAGTAAAAAAGAAATCTCTTCCGCAGTAAATACGTTTGCTACACCAGCGTTGCAAGAATCTGAAAATGAAATAGCAGATATTAATATTACCGGGCCTTGGTATCCTGTTGAAGAACGCAGACCACTTGCGTGGTGGTTGTTTCAGATCTTATTTTTGATACCACTTTTATATAGTACCTATCCCTTCATACGAGAAAAATTTATAGGGCTTACGGGTAATTCTATGCGAATACGCCGTAGGCGGGCTTTCAAAGCTTCGTACAAAAAAATCAATCAGTGTATACAAACGGGTGACAATACCCAATTGTATGCAGTCTTTACGGAATTGTTTCAGCAGATTGAAGGCACTCGTGATCTGCGTGGCATTACGCAGGATAGTGAATGGAATAATTTTTTTGAACGTGTTACGCATGCAGCTTATGCACAAGCAAATAATAAAGATACCGATCAGTTATGTAGGATGGCACAAGAATGGTTGAAACGATTAGAAAAAATATAATACTTTTTTTTGCCTGTTTTTGTATTATTGCCCTGAGTCATGCAGGCAATGAAGAAGAACTTTTTTTGCGGGGTAATAAATATTACGCGGAGAAAAATTATACCGCTGCATTACACACCTATGAAATGATTACGCGTAAAGGATCTGCTGTTTTATATAACATGGGTAATTGCGCGTTTCATCAAGAAGATTATTCCCACGCGCTGGTTTATTGGAATCGCGCACAAAAGAATGCAACGGCACATGAATATAATCTGATTGAACGCAATAAAAAAATCGCATTACAGAAATTAGGCCACGAATACAATAATAGATGGGGAGATACTATTATTCGGTTGTTGCGCGGTTATATGCTTATATCAGTGCTTATGTTGCAACTTATTTTTCTGGTGCTCTGGTGGTTGTTTATGTTTGTGTTTTGCAAGAAACACACAGGTATAAAAAAGATGATGCAAGCATGCATGTGTTTGACCATGTTTTTGTGTGCTTCCCTTCTGACGGTGCATTATGTAGAACAAAACGTTCATCAGGCTATCATTGTTAAAAAAGAGGCCCGTTTGCTCACCGGACCCGATAAGAGTTTTCACGTACTATCTCCACTTAATTATGCTCATAATGTACGCGTAAAAGAATCACGAGAAGGATGGCATAAAATTCAATATGCTGATATGATTGGCTGGGTTGAAGCAGATGTTATTCAGATTATATAATGCCCCTCATAACACATAACAACATATGATTGATAAACGCGTTCCACTGATATATTCGGTATTAATGACTTTTTTGATAAGTATCATGACACTATGCATGATACTTCTTTTTGTTGAGTACCGTTTTTTTTGCCGTCAAGCGCAAGAACTTTTTTTATTAAAAGAACAATATGCTTTTTGCATTGATGTGTTGCAAAAAAAAATTAATGGCGATGGTGAGCATGATGATGATGACGATGCGGTAGAAGATATTCAGGAGATTGAAATGCCTGAAGAGATAGAAGAAGCATACGATATCGCGCAAGAATCGCCAGAAGAGACATCGCAGATGATGGATGAAATTGCTGCTGCAGAAAGCAGCGATGCTCCCGATAATGATGATGAATATGCAGATGATTTTGTTATCATCAACAGGCAACCTGATTATCTTAAGCAATCAACTCTCGATTACATGGAATCGCAGGAACTTAATTCTTTAATGACTGCAATTGATATTGATCGTTGGTCTGATTATACTCCCGTATCTACTACTCGTCAGGAGTTGCGTAATACACCAAAGCGAGTTGTTAAGACAGTTGATAAAAAACCGATTGCCTCTGCTGCAAAGATTGCTCAGACCAATCAAACCAATACAAAAAAAAGCGCGGTAACGCGCCGTCCTCTCAAAGAATGTGGTTTTGTGTGGCCGATTGATGCCAATAAATTTTGGCTCAGCTCATTATTTGGTCCACGTAAACGAATTGATGGTACGTGGGGTTTTCATCACGGTATTGATATGGCTGCGGTAAAAGGAACCGCCGTGAAAGCAGTACGTGCAGGAACAGTGACAGAAGCCTCATTTCAGGCAGGTTATGGTAACACCGTGGTGATACAGCATTCTGCGAATTTATCTACACGATACGCGCATTTACATGCAATTCGTGTGTACGTAGGACACAAAGTAAAACAGGGAACAGTGGTAGGAACGGTGGGAGAAACTGGGTTTGTACGCAAAAAGGGTAAAGATGGATCGCATCTTCATTTTGAAGTGTATGAAGGTGGCAAGCGTATTAATCCTATGCACTGTTTGCCGCGGATGACGTGAAAAGGAATTTAAGGTGTTCGTATCCTTCGACAAGCTCAGGACGAACGGAAAAATAAATATTCATTTTACTAAGTTTGCAAGTTAATTTAGTACGTGAAATCTTATTGGAGCTTGTCTAAATAAAAGTAGAAAGAATTACAGTCCCGTTCGTCCTGAGCTTGTCGAAGGATACGAACACATTTAAGGAATTTATATGTCTCAACATAAGCAACAAAAAAAACAAGGTTTAGTAGCGCAAATTACGGAATTTGCTTTTTTACTTATCATCGTTTTTTTAATCCGCACGTTTGGCTTTGGATTATATCAAGTGCCTACTGGATCAATGGAAACAACGATGCTTGTTGGTGAGCGCTTTTTTGCCGATAAATTATCATACAATTTCCGTGCTCCTCGGCATGGTGAAATTATTGCATTTAATGATCCTGAATTTGTTTATTCCACAAATCCATTAATGAAACTTTTTCAACGCTATGTGTGGGGGCCATCAAATTGGACAAAGCGGGTAATTGGTGTGCCGGGAGATGTGATACGAGGCGTGATTGAAAATGGCAAACCAGTGATATATCGCAATGGAATCAAAATAGAGGAGCCTTATATCAATGCGTATCCATTAATTCATGTGTATCGCCAGGATATTGCAGTGCTGACAGAAGCAATACAAGAAAAGATAAGAAAAGCATCACGGGGATACCGACTTAATAAAGCGGAGGTAGAACGTTATATACAAGAATGTTTGGCACATGAAATAACATCCCGTTCTTATGATTCAAGAGTACCATATGATCAGCAACCTTTTTATGATTTAAAGGAAGATCGCATTGTGCGTGATAATCAAGGAAATATTGAATTATCAATTCCGGGAACACCATTGCCAGCAAAAAACGGTAAAACAACGCCTGATGAAACAACTAATAATTGGAGCAAATCAGATGTGTTTTACGTAAAACTCGGTGAAAATGAATATTGGTGCATGGGTGATAATCGTTTAGGCAGTAAAGATTGCCGTTTCTTTGGTCCTATTAAAGGTAATGAAATTCATGGAAGAATTATCTTTAGAATCTGGTCAGTTGATAGTGATGAATCGTGGTGGATTATTGATTTAATTAAACATCCGATTAATTTCTGGCAGCGCGTGCGCTGGAGCAGATTTTTTCAAATCATGCATTAAATAGTTGTAAGATTTTTTAATAAAAAGCCCAACCCATGAGTTGGGCTTTCTTATATTAAGGAAAAATTTGATTAACAAGATCCTTAAGTGCGGCACCATACCTTTGTTTGCAAAACGCTATTCCTGATGCAAAATCAGTTGCGGTATCTCTGATACGATAATAAGTTACGTATTCTAACAATGTTTCAGCAAATATTTTTTTTGCTATTGCGCGGTTAAGACCATAATTTTTAGCTACATCTTTTGCATATTGGCCGAACTCATCTAAGCCGGCAGCAAGCATATTAAAAATGTAATGGGGTGCGGGGGAAAGTATAGGTAGTTGATACGGCATAAGTTGATTGATTAATGACATTTTGAATGTATCTTCTTTATCTTTTTGGTCCATTGCTTGAAGCTCATAACTAAAAAATAAGCTACCTATGAACAAGAGCATATATATGTTTCTCATCGTTTTTTTTCCTATACTTTTGTATTGCTGTTAAGCAGATTTTTTTAAGCTTTCTATTATTCTTCTTCTGGAAAATACTCTGGAAAAATGTCATTTGTTAGTTTATTGAGTGTATTCCTACACTCTTTCATAAATTTTGCTTTTACTTCAGCGAACTCAGGGTTTGTTGGGTCCATACCAAGGTGTATAAGAGCATCCGCTGCTGAGGAATCCATATATATTTTTCTTGCTTGGGCTGGTGATAAGCCATAAATTTGGGCTGCATCTCTTATTTTATTTTTATAATATTGAGCTGCATTTGGTTCTCCCGCCGGAGCATTTGCTCTCTGGACAGCCAAGTGATTTAAAAAACTTCTGAATTGATCTTCTTTTTTTCTGTCCCTCATTGCGTTGAGTTGAGTACCAAAAAATAGGAAGGCAATAGCCGCAATTATTATATATTTTTTCATTGAAACCCTTTCGTTTGTCTTTAGAATAGTATCAGTAATAAGCATGGCACAACTTATTGACAGAAAGAAATTGTTTTAAGAAAAATATTTTGAAACTTCTCCAATGTTTCCTAACCTTAAGCAAAATAAGTGATGCTAACCTTTAAAAGAGTTTTTGTAGATATCTCCTTGTATTGTATAGATGCTTTATATGCGGTAAAAAAGCTTGCAGAATACGTAGTTTATGCTACATTTAAAATGTTTTATGAAGCTCAGCATTGAAATATTTGTATTCGGCGGCATAGCCAAGTGGTAAGGCACGGGTCTGCAAAACCTTGATCCCCGGTTCAAATCCGGGTGCCGCCTCCAAACTTTTAACCCCATTTGCGCTAACGCTCCAATGGGGACCCTGCGAAGAAAAAAGAAGAACTAGGTTAAAAGTTTGCCCTACGAAGCTTTAGCGAAGTAGGGCGATAAGATAAAAAGTCGAGTTTTGTCCTTTAAAATTTTGTGCCGGGATGGCGGAATAGGTAGACGCAAGGGACTTAAAATCCCTCGAGTGTAAACTCGTGCCGGTTCGAGTCCGGCTCTCGGCACCAGCCTACGCGTAAAGCTACGGCTGGCACGGCCATCTCTTCAAAGGTTTGACATATAGAATACCAATAATATTGTTTGCAGAGCGTAGGCTGCCCGCCATAGCCCATGTCCGCCGTAGTTTTAACGGAGGAGGATGGTGCGAAGGCTGGGCTATAAAATGAAAAGTCGACTCTTTTATTCTAGCTTCCATTCGCAGCCTGCCCTTTAGCCCCAGCTTTTATTGCATTTCAGTGGGGGTCCCCAATGAAGAGATAACGAAATTGGGGTTAAAAGTAGGGTCAAAAAAAAGTTTTTAGTAATAAAGCCCTTCTTAACGCTCATCAGAGCGCGGTAGAAATAGAATCTGTAAAAAATTACTTGACAACACATATTACTATGGCTAGTGTACAGATAGTACTCGTTTTGTTACTGTTTGCTTTGCCATGGGTTAATAAGTAAAGGATGTTTTTATGAACAAGGCAAAGTTAATCGAATCAATGGCTAAAGCTACTAAACAGTCAAAAGCAGCTTGCAAAGATATGCTTGAAGCATTTCTTTCTTCTGTTAGTGGAGCGTTGAAACAAGGAAAACAGGTAGTTCTTACTGGTTTTGGTACCTTTTCAGTAATGAAAAGAAAAAGCCGCGTGGGAATCAACCCAGTAACTCGTCAAAAAATGACAATTGCTGCAAAGAAAGTTCCAAAATTTAAGCCAGGTAAAGCGCTTAAAGCTATGATCAAATAAGCTTTATTTATTGGCGAAATATAAGAAAAGGAGCGTCTTCACGACGCTTCTTTTTTTTGATTTAATTGGTTTTTCTTGATTGTAAAGCATTTGAGTCATTATACTTAAACTAGAAGTGTAAAGAAATTGTATAAATTTACCTTAAAACAAAGTGGAAATTGGGTATAAAAAAAGGAAAAAAGCCATGATGAATGAAACACAAGTTTCAGCAGTAATTCCTCCGGCACCTCAAACGAGCCTGGTGGAATCATTTAAAAACGCAATACAACCCGAAACGATTGCAAATAAACTTGGCATGGATAAAAACATGCTGATCGATATTGGGATCTTTGGATCAATTGGTTTTATTTTGGGGTTTCTTTTAAAAAAATATAGCGAATATTTTATCGCCTTAGTTCTTTTAATTATTGGACTCATGGTGTTGCAGCATTTTGATTATCTTGCAATCTCATTAAATACGCAAAAGATACACGATATGATGGGATTACATTCAGTTCCGACGGTTGGCGTTGGATATGGTTCATTATTATCAGAATGGGTGCGATCAAATATCGCAAGCACGGTAAGTTTTACGGTGGGACTTTTGATTGGATTAAAAGTTGCGTAAATAAAGGAAAATGATGAGCGTAGCAAAAGGTTTTGAAGCACAATTTTTAGACGTTTTGGTTCAATTAAAATATGTTACGGCAGAAGATGCGATAAGCCTCCTTAAAATGTATGATGAATCTGATGTTGATCAGTTCGATGAATTTTTGCTCAGTGAAGGGGTTGTTGAACAAGATCATTTGCTAGAAGCATTATCTCAATACTATCAAGTTCCCTCCATTGATGTGGTGGGATATTTTTTTGAAACCCATCTTTTGCGTATGTTTCCTAAAGATATGTTGATCAGAAATGAGATGATTCCTCTGCAGGTTGATGAAAATATGATGATAGTGGTTGCAGCTCGCCCTGATGATGCTGACCTGTTGTTTGAAATTGGTGAAAATGTTTCCTATGATATTCGTTTTTATGTGGGCATTGGCCGTGATATTTGTGACGCGGTTGAAGAATATTATAACAAGGCCGATACAGAAGATGATCCCAATGCAGATTTACGCGAAGAGCACCTTCTGGTGAGTGATTTTCATATGCTCGAAGAAGAGGGTGATGAAGGAGATCCTTTTGAATAAAGAACTAGATGTTATTAATGATCAATCAATTGTTGCTCGTGTTGAAGCATTATTGAATGATGCCATTGAACATCGTGCTTCTGATATTCATTTAGAACCAACGCGTGATGAATTGCGGGTTCGGTTTCGTATCGATGGCATTTTGGTCGACCAAAAGCCATTTTCTATTCAATTAAGCGCAGCTATTATTGCGCGTCTTAAAATTTTAGCCTCTCTTAATAGTACCGAGCGAAGAATTCCACAAGATGGTAAATTTCATGTGCAGCACACCGATAATGAAATTGATGTGCGTGTTTCTACGTTTCCTTGTTTGTACGGTGAAAAGATGGTTGTTCGTATCTTAAATCGTTCTCTGCAAACAATTAGTTTAGAAAGTCTTGGATTTGAACCTCAGATGCTCAATCGCTTTAAGCAATTGTTAGAGCGGCAGAGCGGTTTTTTTTTGGTCACCGGACCGACTGGTTCTGGCAAAACAACAACACTCTATGCGGCTCTTTCTTTTTTGCATAACTCAGAAAGCAATATTGTTACGTTAGAAGATCCTGTGGAATATTCTTTAGACGGGGTCACGCAAGCGCAAATTAATATCCCTGCAGGTTTTACCTTCGAAAAAGGAATTCGTTCTTTGGTACGCCAAGATCCTGACATTATTATGGTAGGAGAAATCAGAGATAAAGTGACGGCGCGTATTGCAGTTGAAGCAGCACTCACTGGGCATCTTGTTTTAAGTACCCTGCATACTGCAGATGCGCCAAGCGCTATTATGCGATTGATGGATATGGGTATTGAACCCTTTTTGCTTAATGCAGCATTATCAGGCGTTTTAGCGCAACGTTTAGTGCGTAAGCTGTGTATTGATTGTCGGCAGATGCGTAGGGCAACAGTAGAAGAAAAAAAACTTTTAGAAAGTGTTGGGATAGAAGGCGATACAATTTATGAGTCTTCTGGATGTGCTGCGTGTGATGGTTTGGGATACAAAGGAAGAGTTGGTATATTTGAATTGCTTGAAATATCTCCTGCACTCCGTGCGTTAATTATCAATAACCCTCACTTTGATGATATTTATAATCAAGCCATTGCCGATGGCATGCAAACATTGGCACAAGATGGTGTGCATAAAGTTAAAGAAGGACTTATTTCTTTAGCTGACTTAATGCGCATTCTTTTATAATTCTTTTCTTAGTTGGGGTCCCCATACGAAAACGAGTCTATTTTGCTAAAGCTACAAAGGCCACGAGTGAATATGGGGTATAAATGATAATTATTTATTGAGGTCCGGCAGCCATTTTAGCGCGGTAAGCGATCCAATTAGTGAATTCCTCAGAAAATGATTTATTTTTTCCGTTTGATGCGCATGTTAACTCAAGAACATACCCGTCTGGTTGAGATTTATGGTTGATATCATATGTGGCATTCGGATATGGGAGTCTTACCACAGAACCATTGTTGCATCCATCAAATAATGCTAGGGGGAAATCTTTAAGAGTTTCATGGACTCTAGTAGTTATTGCTAAGGTAATATCCTCATGTCCATTGCGAACATTTTGATGGGCTCCGTGAGCAACACGAACAGTTCCCTGGATTGTAACTGGTTTTTTTTCAGAACATATCGTTGTCAGGTGAATAAAAGGAGCTACTGCAAGTACGAGAAGATATTTTTTGGTGAAAAATGATGTGACCATAGAGAAATCCTTTGTAGGTGTATAATTTGCATATCTGCTAAATGGTAACAATGTTTTATTTATAAGGCAAATTGTTTTTTTATTTCAACAATAACTTTAAATATTGCAATAAATTGGTGCGTATAAAATAAAGAAGTATTATTTCTTTGTTATAATTATTTGTTTCATGGTCGCCATAAAATCACTTTATAAAATGTTAAGGGGCCTTCTAATATTTAATTTGTTTGAGGCGTTGAGCGTAAAGATCATCCATGTTGACTAAAGCTAATTCGGTTAAGGCTATTTTTTTAACTTCTGCTAGCTGTTCAGATGGGGTTACGCCATTAAGACAAGGATTTTTTTTGTAGATAAAGGTTACGGTTCCTGTTTCTCCTTTTCCCTCAAAATAATCCTCAAAGAAAAATGTTGACAAAAAATCGGCTGAGAATTGGTGTTTTGCGATAATAGAGTTTGTTTTTGGGCTTACCAGATCAACATTAAGCCGTATAGATTTATTTTTTCTGAATGCGTTAAGACTAGCTACGGCAGATTGATCAACAGATACCATGAAGTAGCAATATATCTCAGGTTGTTTGTGCGGTACGCCTATTAATGTTTCTGCGTTGCGAGAATCTTGTTCCATGCAAGTGACTGTTATATGAGCCACTAAAAACATAAGAGCAGTAAGAGATTTGAATGCAGTCATGTAAGATCCTTATAGTTATTATTAGTTAATCTTAGTTGATTGTTTTTGAATGAAGATTTTAGAGTAAACGTCTTTTTTTTGATTGAGGTTGATAAGCAATTTGTCTGTTTTTTATAAGATCAAATGGCCTTTTTATATTGTGATGATCAAGTGAGCGTTCTCGTGAATCAGTTTGTGCATGCGGTCCTGATATAATAGTCGAGTTAGTATATGCAATAAGATGTGGTTCGATAATTAATTCAGGCTGATGAGTTTCTTCATCAATGGCAGAACCGTTGTGAGCGATGATTCCATTATCTTCAAGATATTTGACAGCGCCATATATATTTTCTATGCCTGCTTCTTCAATATCCATTTCAAGTTTATCAATATATTCTTCTAATGATTCATTATCATTGTCACCATTGTTTTGAACAGGCCGACTTTGTAGCCGGTTGAGGGATGTGATTTTTTCTTGTATATCGCGATCATGAATACTCAATATATCGAATGTTTGAATTTTACTGAGTTTGTTCAGTTCTGTATGATTATCAAAAGATAACTGATAACAAACAGAGTCGCCAAACCCTTTCTCGGCTAAAACGTGTGTTGCTTCAAGGTGTCGTACTGGCAAAGCGGGTGGAAATACGAGATTTTTAATTTTATTGAGAGCATTTTTCTGGATTGCAGATTTGCTGCATTCTTTCATCCTTGTCTTACAACTACTTTTTGGATGCATAGTTTTTATTGTTTGCATTTCTATAGCAGCTGTTTCAAGGATCGGTTTTTTGATACAGAATGGAGTTTCTTGTGTCCAATCGATTTGGGGAGTTTGTCTGTCGGTAATGAAAATTTTAACTGGTACCAATAGATCATGAGGATAGGTCTTAATTCCTGCATCATTTATTCTTTTAATCAAGGCTTCTGATCCAAAGCCAATTTTTGCATCTTGTGCTAACCCAATGGATCCGTTTATTTCAAAGCTCAGTTGGTTGTGCCAATAAGGATCGTTCAGAGTGATCTTGTGTTCTGGTTCCATGGTGTGGGATGCAAACATGGTCAATAGCAATGATAAAAAAATGTCCAATGAAGATAATCGTATCATAAAGGTCGTATTTTCTTTCAGTATAATGATTATTTATATAATCGTGTTTGTATTTTTTTAATAATTATACTCCTTTAATTCAAATAAATCAAAAAACTATAAGCGTGTCTATTGTGAAAATAGTATAAATATTAATTATCGGTATACTAATCGTATGGAAAAATCAGTCTTTTTATCAATTAATAACCTTTCTGTTGCTGTTCTTGATAAACCAGTACTTAAAGATATTTCTCTTTTTATTGAATCAGGAAGTATTCATGCCATCATGGGACCCAATGGTTCAGGTAAAAGTACGCTGGCATATGCCTTAATGGGACATCCCGATTATAGCTTTACTGCAGGTACTGTTATTTGGAATGACCAGGATCTGACCAGCATGCCAGTCCATGAGCGAGCGCGGCGGGGTCTATTCTTAAGTTTTCAGCACCCGCTTGAAATTCCGGGCGTTTCCGTTTCATCTTTTTTAAAAGAAGCATATATGGCAACCAAAGGAAGTCATATTTCTGTTGCCGATTTTCAGCAGCTTTTACTTGATCGTTGTGTGCAGTTAGATATAGATTCCGCTTTTATTGGACGAGCGCTTAATGCGGGCTTTTCTGGGGGGGAAAAAAAGCGATTAGAATTGTTGCAGCTTTTATTGCTACAACCCAAAATCGCTATTCTTGATGAGATTGATTCTGGCCTCGATATCGATTCATTGAAAATAGTTGCTCAGGGAATTGAGCTTGCGCGTAAAGAAAATCCTGTTATGAGTATTATTCTTATCACTCATTATCAAAGAATTTTAGATCATATTATTCCCGATCATGTACACGTATTGTGCGATGGCCGCATCGCGCTTTCTGGCGATGCAACCGTTTCCCATCAGTTGGAAGCTCGGGGATATGATTGGCTTTGAACGGTATAATTTACTGGAAATTTTTTATGGCGGTTGACATCTCATCGCCCATATACATTCTTCTCAGTAAAGTATTTGCGAATGATTTTATATAAATCATTAAGGTAAAAGATTCTTTTCCATCTTTGGTTAACCCCACGATGTTTTTGTTTTCTTCACCATCCTGGATAAAAAACATATCATCCACGTCTAAAAAATAATCCTCGAGCTCAAAAGAAACAGAACGAGCTGTTGGAGAGAACTGGTCTATAAAAAAAGCAGCTTTATTTTTTTCATATCGATAATTACGTATGAATCGAACGCAAAATGCTCCATCGTCAGAAATTGCCATTGCGTCCATTTGAGAGTGTGGAAGGCAACCTGAAAGAATGTGGAAAGATGTTGTTTGGGTCTTAATATCAAAAACGGTCAATTGAATGTCGGGGCCTTTTTTTGTTCGAGCGTATATTTCATCTGAATAGCTATCATATTGTGCAAAAAATGCTTTTAGTCCGTCGGGAGAAAAATTGCCAGCGTATTTCCAAAAGGTGGAAACTTCATGTCGCGGACTAAAAAGATTAACTCGCCAATGATTTCTACGCATGTATTCAGCATAGCTTTCATGTTCGGGTCCTTTGGATGTGTTCTTTGTTTCAATAAAGGCTCGCGTTTGATCTATAGGATAATGAGATTTACCTACTACAAAGATGTAGTCTTTTGTTTCCAGTTCGATAACTGGTTTCCAAATTTCATTTTCTTTTCCAATATTTTTCCACTGCCACTCGGGTATCTGAGGTTTTGTAACGGCAACTGTACGTTTATTTTTAATAGCCATAATATTTTGTTCCATAGAGTAGATGATAGAAGGGGCGGCTAATAAGGCAAGGCTTACTAAAGAGAAAGTACCTGTGAGTGTATTTTTCATGGATTTCCTATTTTTTAATGTTAAACGTGCCATATCCTACTACAAATTTGCATTCTTGAGAAGGAAGCTTTTTACCTATTTATTGCACGTCATAAGACTTTCCTGGTCAAATCTTGTCTTTTAATAAGAATAGCTTCTTGTTATACTCAATACATGGAAAAAATCTCAAATATTACTTCTCTTTTTAAAGGTAAAAAAGGCCTTAACAGAGAAATTGTTACCGCAATTTCCCACAAAAAAAACGAGCCGTCCTGGATGTTGGATTTTCGTCTGGCGGCGCTCGATATATTTGAAAGTAAACCCATGCCATCATGGGGTGCTGATCTAACAGATCTTAATCCTGATGACATTTACTATTACATTCAGCCTATTATGCAGCAACAAACAGAATGGGCTGATGTTCCTGAAAAAATTAAAACAACCTTTGAAAAATTGGGCATTCCCCAGGCCGAGCAGAAATTTCTTGCTGGTGTGGGTGCGCAGTTTGATTCGGAAGTTATTTATAAAAATTTAAAAAAACGCTGGTCAGAGCAAGGTGTTATTTTTTGCGATATGTCCACCGCACTGCGTGATCATGAAGCCCTGGTCAAAAAATATTTTTCTACCGTAATTCCTTCTTCGGATAATAAATTTGCTGCGCTTAATTCTGCCGTGTGGAGTGGCGGCAGTTTTGTGTATGTGCCAGCAGGTGTTTGTATAGAAATGCCTTTGCAAGCATATTTTCGTATTGATTCATCACAAATGGGGCAATTTGAGCGGACGCTCATTATTGCAGAACCAGGCAGCTTTGTGGAATACGTGGAAGGGTGCAGCGCACCAATCTATAAAAAAAATTCTTTGCATAGTGCCGTTGTTGAACTCGTGGCGTTGCCCGGCGCGCATATTCGGTATACCACCATTCAAAATTGGTCAAACAATGTTTACAATTTGGTAACCAAGCGTGCGATAGCTTATAAGGATGCGCGTGTTGAATGGGTTGATGGTAATTTTGGTAGTAAAGTGACCATGAAGTATCCTTGTATCGTACTTAAAGAATTAGGCGCAAAGGGATCAATTATTTCGCTTGCAATAGCAGGCAATGGTCAGCATCAAGATTCTGGCGGCAAGATTATCCATCTGGCACCGCACACCACCTCAAGCATCATTGCTAAATCAATCAGTAAAGATGGTGGTAGATCAAGTTATCGTGGATTGTTGAAAGTTATTAAGGGTGCGCATACTGTACAATCAAAAGTGCAATGTGATGCGCTTATTTTTGATGAACAATCACAAACAGATACTTATCCTACTATTGATGTGAAAGAAGATCGGGTGACAGTTGAACATGAAGCATCCGTGAGTAAAGTAAGTGATGAACAACTTTTTTATTTGCAATCACGGGGACTCTCGGAACAATCAGCACGTGCGCTTATTGTAAATGGGTTTATTGATGCATTTGTACAATTATTGCCGATGGAATACGCGGTAGAAATTAATCGTCTTATTGCGATGGAAATGGAAGATTCAATTGGATAAATCCCATGTTACAAAAATATGTTGTTGACCCAAATCAACAACAAGAATACAGTTTTGTTTTTGATAAAGATAATAGCGCTGACCACGCGCATCTTTCGTTTGATATTGCATCTGATGCAGTGCTTATCGTGTACATACTTATTGTGGATGTTGATATAGATATCACCATTAATTGCCACATTAGTGGCAAACAATCTGATGTGCGCATTAATGGTGCCTATCTTTTATCAGGGGATCATAAGGCTACTATTACTACAATGCAACATCATCATAATGCTTATACACGCAGCGCATTAGTTATGAAAGGCGCTCTTAAAGATTGCGCACAAGTTCAGTATCGTGGCACCATTCGGGTGGAAAAAGAGGCACGTGGGACGCATGCTTCTCAAGAAAATAAAAATATCTTGCTCAGTAACAGTGCTCGGGCAGTTTCTGTGCCTAACTTGGAAGTTTTGAATAATGACGTGAAATGTTTTCATGGCAGTGCAGTTGGCAGATTTGATGCACAACAGTTGTTTTATGCCGCGTGCCGTGGTATTGATGAAAAAACAGCAGAGAAGATGTTGCTGACTGCTTTTTTTGAAAATGTTATCCGTGGGGATACGAACGGTAAAATAAAAAGGCTTATTGATGGATTTTAACAAATTACGCTCAGATTTTCCGATTTTATCTCAAAAAATAAATGGATATCCGTTGGCGCCGTGCGACAATGCTTCAACAACTCATAAGCCACAATCAGTGATTGATGCAATTGTTCATTTTTATACCACAACAAATGCTAACATTTATCGTGGCATTCATCTTTTTGCAGAACAAGCAACGCAGATGTATGAAAATGCACGCAACAAAGTAGCACAATTTATCGGCGCAAGCCCCCAAGAAATTATCTTTACTCGTGGATGCACCTCAGGAATCAATTTTGTGGTTGCAACATGGGGAAGGGAGAATATTAATCCTGGGGATGAAATTGTTATCACCGAACTAGAACATCATGCCAATTTGTTACCGTGGCAAAGACTTGCGCAAGAAAAAGGTGCAATAATTAAATGTATTCCTATTTTTCCTGATGGATCACTTGATCTTTCTCGCCTTGATTCCATTATTAATCATAAAACTAAAATGGTTTCCGTGATTCATGTGTCTAATGCAGTTGGCACACTCGTGGATATTGCAACGATTATTGCGCGAGCTCAAGCGGTGGGTGCACGCACGCTTATTGATGCTGCGCAATCAGTGGCACATCAAAAAATTGATGTGCATGCACTGGGATGTGATTTTCTGGTATTTTCTGGACACAAATTATTAGGACCAACGGGTATTGGCGTTTTATATATTAAAAAAGATTTGCATGATTCAATCTCACCGTATGAAGTTGGCGGGGGTATGGTTGAAGATGTTGATTGCATTCATGCAACGTGGCGTAAAGCACCACATAAGTTTGAGGCTGGTACTCCACCTATAGCGCAAGCAATTGGTTTAGGCGCTGCAATTGATTATCTTAATAACCATGTTGATTTTAATGCGCTTGCGCTTTATGAAGCGCAATTATGCCAGCGATTAATTGATGGATTATCTCAAATTAAGCAAGTCAAAATTTTAGGCCCTATTGAAGAACTCAAAAAAAAGGGTCATTTGGTGAGTTTTCTTGTCGACCATATTCACAGCCATGACGTGGCAACATTTTTAGATTCTCGGGGCATTTCTGTTCGCGCTGGGCACCATTGCGCTCAACCTTTTGCCAAAAAATTAGGCTATGACGCTTCCGTGCGTGTCAGTTTTTATTTTTATAATACAATGGAGGATGTTGATCGGATTATTGGGGCGGTACGTGAGATGGTTTTATAATCTTACGCCGCATCTTTTGAGCTTACTCATCACACTCGAACTTTTATCATAGATAATAACTTGCATCCCTAACTTCTTTGCAGCACTTATATTTTCTTCACGGTCATCAATCATAATACAATCTTTTGGGTTTACATTATGCGTATTTATCAGATGATCAAAAATGATCGGATCGGGTTTTATTGCTTTAACATGTGATGAAATAACAACACCATCAAACATATCAATGATGTCCGGATGTTTTTTGTGGAACGCTTTATATAATTCATCAGGAGTATTTGCAACAATATAAATGGAATGACCTGCCGCTTTTAATTTATGCGCAAGTTGTACCGTAGGTTTGATAGGTTCCACAAGTGTTGTGGTAAATTCTGGATCAAGAGCAATGTTCATGATGGTAGACATAAGATTTTTTTCTTTGGTGCTGCTGAAATAGTTTTGAGTATCAAGAAGTTCAATTCCTTCTTGGATTTCTGCGCTTACTTGAGCGCATGTTTTTTTTCCTTCTTGTAGTTCTACAAGGCAGCGAGGCAGAATTTTTTTGTTAAATGTAGTAATAATATGTGGTTTTTGACTGTCATGCTTACTCATTGCTTCAAGCATATCTAAACAACGATGGCCAGGATTTTTCCAGTGTGTTAAGGTATAGCTTGCAAGATTTCCATAGCCAACCTTTTTTGAAAATCCTTTCTGGTTTTCTTTGACTAATACATTTGTCAGCTCAAAAAGGATGACATATTTTTTATTCTGTTCAGAGACAGTCTTCCTTTTTTTTATTCCAGATGTAATGCACATAAAAACAAACAGAAATGATATGCAAGTATAACGAAGAAAGCGCATTGTTTCTCCTTTGTGTGTATTGCGTGTATAATGATTTCGCTTAACAGCGTATCTTATTATGTTTTTTACATGCAAGTAATTTATTGAGATAGTTGCGTATTTAAAACTATTTTGTACAATAGAGACTCATGCTGTATAAACGTGCAGATAGAAAATTATAAAAAAGAAATAAGCAGCAGGGGAGTATCTATGAGCAATATAAAAAAATATCTTCAATCTTTATGCATAATTACCACGTGCTTGAATGCTACCTTTATCATATCTTCCGACTATTATATGCCGATTCCTGATACCGTTCCTTTTAGTTCTCAAGAAGTTGTGGAAGGTGGAACTTCTTTATTAACAAATATTTCAGAAGATATTTTGCCAATGATTAGGGAGAATCCTAAGGCTATTTTATTGGGTGTGACAGGTATTGGTGTTTGTCTTATTTTGACATATGGTATGACAGGTGCGCTTCAACAAATGGCTTACGATAAGTATAAAGGGCTAAAAAAAAAGGCAAAAGATCAATTGATTAAAACAGGAAGAGATCTTTCTTTGAGGGATCAGTTAATAATGGCTAGTCTTGCGCCTTTTGCAAAGGGACTTCCAAAATATTTTTCCTGTGGCAAGTGGTATATGGTAACAGCAGCAATTTTACTTTATGCAGGACATTATTTTGGATATCCAAAACTTGGGGGCGTTGGAGTAGGTGTTACTTTGGCTGCCGGTCATTTTAGTCAAATGGCAGCAGAAAATAAAAGGCAGCATGAAAAAACGCAGAAAAAAATTGATGCAGTTAAGGCAGAAGTAGTTTTGTTGTCGAAACAACTTGATGGTGCTCAAAAAGAAATAACGCAAGAAATACAGAAGGAAACGGCAAAGGTGTCTGCAGAAGTAAAACTTGTTGGTTCCGATGTAAAAGGTGTTGATAATAAAATAGAGACTTTAAGTGCAGAATTAAAAGATGTACCAAATACCATATTATCATTGGTCGATAGGGTTCAAGGCATAGAAGCACAAAATGAAACAATACTGAAACAAACACGAGGCTTATCGGAACAGTTAGAAGAAGCGGTTAAGAAATTTGTATCAACAAAAGAACAATTCGATTCTTTAGCCGGTCAAATTACTCAAAAAATGGTTGACCTAGCTCAAGAAACAACCGAGCAAATAAAAAGTATTGATTTAAAAACTGCTGTTTATAACGAGCATACAGAACAACAAATAAATAAATTATTAGACGATGCCAAAGCGAAAAATGAGGTATTGGAATCGTTCCAGCGAGTGCAAAAAGAAAACGGTAAGCAATTGATTAATTTAGATATAAAACTTAAAGAACTTTCTGCAAAAGATGCGTTAAAATTAAAATCATTGGAACAAATAATATCAGCGCATGAAAAAAGTACTACTGATTTTGGCAAGCATGTTACAGAAGTGAATAAGGCGCATGCAGTAGTTCAATCTTCTCTCAATTCAGTTTTTGATCAAATGCATGCCGTGAATCAACGGATAACGGCTATAGAAGAAAAAACTGATACGATGCAGATAACAATTCAAGCTAATCATGAGGAGTTATTACGTAAGACTCAAGAAAATTATAAAATTTTATTAGAAAAATATAAAAAAGAGAAAAAGAGAACTAAAGAATTGCAACAAACATTGCAGGATTCACGTTCCGAAAACTCGGAAAACATGGTTACATTGCGTCGAGATTTGGGGGTTGCTATCGAGCAAATGTATAATAAGCTGGGAATTATACAGGGGCAAAATGCTGCAACCCATGATATATTGTTGGGACAACAATTTATTAATCCATCTTGTGAACAGCCTGCGTCATCAATGTTGATTACTTCAAATCCTAGGAATTTTTCTATTGATCCCATATTGAAATCGAAAAAAAAGAGCAAGGATCAATTGTATTCTAAGAATTCACAACCAGGTTTGGTGTTTTCAATTTTGAGCCAACGTTCTGGAGAGACCTTGCCAAAGATAGAAGCGCCAGCAGTTGCCTTTACCAAAAAACAAACGAAGAATAGCAAGAGCCTGTTTCAATAAATAATGTTTATGCGGTATATTATGCTTATATGGCTTTAATTCCGGTAAAGGGGAGTGTATAACAATGAATAATGGCGTAAAAAAGGCGTTAGTAGTAGGGTTTGTTATTGTAGGGATAATAATATTTGTTTGGTATATGGGATGGCATAACTATTTTACGTTAGCATCAATGCAATCAAATAGGACCCATTTAGAAGAAGCGGTTATACGCAATTATTGGAAAGCAGTTGCGATATTTATTGCCATATATACGGCAGTTATTGCACTTGCTATGCCCGGAGTTCCACCACTGACAATGATCGGTGGTTTTTTATTTGGTTTTTGGCAAGCTGGTTTATATGCAACGGTGAGCGCAACAGTTGGTACCACCATTTCATTTCTTTTGATTCGCTATCTATTAAGCAATTTGATTAGGGGAAAATATGCACAAAAATTAGAGCGTTTTAATGAAAAGATAGCATCCCATGGTGCGGCAAGCTATTTATTGACCTTGCAATTGATGGGAATTATCCCTTACTTTATTATCAATACGTTAGCAGCGTTGGCGAATGTTTCTATTTTTACCTTTGTGTGGACAACCTGCGTGGGATCGATACCGATTATTTTTATTTATGCTTTTGCCGGCAGACAGTTATATTTAGTTGAATCAGTAAGAGATATCTTTTCGCCTTCAATTATCGCTATGTTATTGCTGTTGATTGGTGTATCGCTTATGCCGCTATTATTCAGATTTTCCCGACGCGTGAGCGATTTAGAATGAGCTAACTTAATTTTTTTGATAAGATTTTTGAATGTTGATGTGTGTTGAATGGCATTAATGCCTAGTTTTTGTGCAGCTTCAATATTTTCGAGCTGATCATCAATGAACCAACAATTTTCTGCGGTAAGTTCATAACGATTCAACAGTGCATGATAGATTGTCTCATGCGGTTTATTTGCATTTACATGCGCAGAGATTACTATTCCATCAAATAGGTCAAA
Organism: candidate division TM6 bacterium SOIL31; assembly: GCA_001468865.1. Taxonomy (GTDB): domain Bacteria; phylum Babelota; class Babeliae; order Babelales; family Vermiphilaceae; genus SOIL31. The sequence continues at coordinate 45,384 of LDIY01000042.1, read as the reverse complement.
TAGTTCAGCATGTCTTGCTTTCAGCAATTCAAAAGATTCAGCATCCCAATTTGAAAGACCGTAGATGCGATGTCCTTCTCGTTTACATTTTTTAATAAATGCGATACATGCGGGAGACATTTTTCGGGAACTGACAAATAGTTCCGGCGTAAAGATAAGACGAATCGTGTTACAGATAATGCGTTTTTCTGCAGCACACTTAAACCATTCAGGATGGGTATTTATTTCATTTTCAAGAAACGATTGGGCATTGGCACTGTTTACAGCTCCTTGAAGCCACGCGCACATAAGAAGCGGAAGTTTATTGCCTTTTTCATCATAAGTAATATGGCAGGGATATGCCATAGGGATAGTATCCACGGTGGCTACTCTATCCATAATCTCAAAAAGCCTAGTTTTTATGTATTTATCCAAATATAAGGGGTTGATACCCAGTTGTATGCTACAAGAAGTAACATCCCTGAGACCTATATTTTTGAATGATTGCATCATATCCGTTAGGATCAGTACGCCCCCGAAATCAAAAATAAAATCTTGGGGAAGAACAGTAGAGGTCACTAAGAGCAGATTAATGATAATTTGATAGGTATAGCGGCGCATATTCATAGAATTTCCTGTTTTTATGCTTCATTATGGTACATTTTCAGTATACCATGTATGGAGAAAAAGGGCAAAATAAGATATTTGAAATAAAAACCACCCAAGCTTAGCGGCTTTGGGTGGTTAAATCTAACAAGAAAAGGCTTTTTACTATGGTTTAATATTGGTATAAGTTGTTTCTACCTGCCACGTCCAACGATTTGGCTTGATTGTGATGACGGCATAGGTATTTTTATTGCCTTGACTGTGGTTTATGATTGTAGAGAGAGTACTGAGTAATTCCAAGCGATTGATAATCGACATTACCCCTCCTCCTGTTGTTATCCAAATATCGACTATACCTGGTAATCCACTAGTCTTCATTAAAAACAGACTTTGCCCATTTCCCACAATTTTCTCCTCTTTCGTTGCCGGGGTGTTCTGTCCTGGTTCCATAAACTTACAGGTCAGAGGAGCGCCATATTCATTTTTTAGGTAGATTTCATCGGTAGCATTCATGTGGCTGGTAATGCTCAGGCAGCCAATTACTGCAGTTAAAAGAACTAAAGATACTTTTTTCATCATCGTCTCCTTTTTAATATTTCACCTTCTTAAACCTTATTTTATCACTTCATAATTTCAGTTTGCAACAAATTGCAGGAATGAGGCGCTTTTGGTAAGCTAAGGAGGTGCTTTTTTATTCCTTAAGGAAAATTCCTATGCTCAATCTTTATCAAGAAATACTTATGGATCATTATCGTAATCCCCGCAATAATGGCATTCTTGTCCCATGCGATTTCAGCGCGCAGCAGCGTAATAGCTCGTGTGGCGATGAGATAACTTTCGGGGGAGTCGTGGATAATAATACTCTGGTTAAGATTGCTTTTCAGGGCAAAGGGTGTGTTATCAGCCAAGCCGCGGCTTCTTTGCTTTCAGAAAAGGTTGTTGACATGTCTTTAGAAGATATTTTGGCTCTTGATAAGGACGATCTTATTGCTATGCTAGGAATGTCTCTGGGACCTGTGAGATTATTATGTGGATTATTATCACTGACAGCGTTGCAGGATGGGATACGGGGGTATAAGCAGTAACATGAGGTTAAATGCTCGATCGACTCAAACTACTTATCGAACTTCAAAAAGTCGCCGGACAACTATTTGCTGATCCTAGCCCTTCATATCATCTTGCCCGGGATGTTTGGCAGTCCATTATCGCCGATTCCACCTTTTTATATAAAGTACGCCAAGTTCATAACGCTCCCTGGCCTGTCCCATTATGGCAAGATGATCTTGATGCAACCCTTTCGATCGAAAAAGTTGCGTTTGCGTATGTAGCTCTTTCTGTTGATGGGTCTCAGATTTATCCCGATCGTCACAATGTTCTTTCGTGTTGCTTGATTAATACTGGTTCTGTTGTGCTGCCATATGGCATAGAAAATAAACGCGTAGAGCTTTTTTCAGATCCAACGGTTTTTGCAGGACTTGATGAAAATCAGCAGCCATTTACTACCGATGGGGTCAATTGTAAGCGACAAGAACTTGAATTGCGCGCGGGTCTTGAATTGGGAAAAAAGATACGAAATGAATATAGCGCCGTAGCACAATTATTGCTTTTTGATGGATCGCTTATATTTTGGCACCTTTCATCCAAAGAAACGCATCTCAGAGATCAATTTTTGAACGCCTATCTTACCCTATTAGATGAACTTTATCATGAAAAAATACCTATATGCTGGTATATCAGTATGCCTAAGAGTAAAGAGCTGATGAGTTTGGTGCGATTATATTTATGCAATTTTGATGTTGATAAAAAAGAGCTTTATGAATCGGTAGATAATGTTATTGATAGTGGGATTATGAATAGCGTGTTGGCACCATGTACGCGTTCTATTGTCTTTAGTAATCATAGTACTATTAGTGTTTATTATCCGGCGCACCTGAGGCCGTTTTTCTTTTATCTGCATACGGGTAATGAGATTGGAAGAGTAGAAATTCCGGCATGGATAGCACAAGATGCGTCTGCGGTTGATCTGATTGCCCAAATAGTGATTGATCAATGTATCAAAGGTGGCGGGTATCCGGTGGTGTTGGCAGAAGCTCATGAGCAGGCGGTGGTGAAAGGGCCTGATCGAGAATTTTTTTACCATTTCTTACAAAAAATGGGCATGGAACGGAACCATACCCAATCTATTTCGAGGAAAAGTTTAAAGAAACGTGGGATAGGGATTTAAAAAAATATGAGTTCGTATGGTTCGACGGGCTCACCACGAACGTAGAAAGAAAATTTCTAATCCCGTTCGTCCTGAGCTTGTCGAAGGATACGAGCTCAAAAAAATATTTACCCCAAGAATTTCTTAAAGAAGCTCGTGATAAATCCATCATTACCACTAGCCTGAGTTCCCACAATGTCAGAATATTCCTGAAGCTTCTTTTTTGCATCAGCAGATATTTTGGTAGGGATAAAGCATTGCGTGATAATAATTAAATTACCGCGAGTTTTACCGCGAAGTTTAGGAAAACCTTCGTTAGAAATCACTATTTTTTCACCAACCGGGCACCCTTTTGGGATTTTGATGGTATGTTTTGTTCCATCAATATTTTCAATATCCACTTGGCAACCAAGAGTGAGTTGAGGGTAGGTGAGCATCACGTTACAAATTAAATCATCGCCATCGCGTTTAAATGTTTTATCTTCTTTAACGTTGATACGTAAAAAGAGATCTCCCGCTGGACCGCCAAAAAGGCCAGCATCAGCTTTTTCAGAAACACGAAGCTCTGCATTATCAAAAATACCTTGAGGAATATTAACGGTAAATTTGTCATAGCGTTGCACGCGTGATTGTCCATTACATGTTGAGCATGGTGTTGCAATAATGAAACCTTTTCCAGAGCAGGCTCCGCACGCTTGCGCATACATGAAAAAGCCTTGTTTAAAGTGCATTTCACCTGAACCATTACAGGTGGTACATGTTTGCGCGCTGGTTCCAGGACGTGCGCCACTTCCCTTGCAAGTATCACAACAGAAATAGTGATGATATGCAATTTCTTTTTTAGTGCCTAGAAAAGCTTCTTTGAGGGTAATTTCAATTTCTTTAGTGAGCGAAAGTCCAGCCTGTGGCTGAGGACCTTTTTTACGGCGATTTTTAGCAGCGCCGCCGCCAAACATAGAACCAAAGATATCGCCAAAGTTTTCAAAAATATCATCCATATTCATACTGCCGGGGTGTCCATGTCCACCACCACCCATGCCATTATTATTCATGCCAGCATGACCAAATTGATCATATTGAGAACGTTTTTGTGCATCCCCGAGCACTTCATAAGCCTCGGTTGCTTCTTTAAATTTTTCTTCGGCGTTTTTATTATCAGGATTACGGTCAGGATGATATTTCATAGCAAGTTTGCGGTATGCTGTTTTAATTTCATCTGTTGTAGCTGATTGGCCGACGCCTAATACTTTATAATAGTCTGTTTTGTTCATAGATACATTCTCCCTATAAATGGGCTAGCCCCTTTAGAGCTCGTAAAGCGCACGTAGGGCTCAATTATTCAGTCTCTTCCTCTGCCATCACTTCAGCTTCAGGTTTTTTAGGCTTTGGTGAGCGGAGGCCGTCTAATTTAGGGGTGCGTTGATGTTTTCGTTCTTCTAGGACATCGTATGCAGTTTGGATTTGCTTAAATTTTGCTTCCGCGGCAGCGTCTCCAGGATTACGATCTGGATGGTATTTCATCGCCAATGCGCGGTATGCAGTTTTAATTTCATCCCATGTAGCCAAAGAATCAAGTCCAAGAACTCTATAATGTTTCATGATCACCCGTATATTTTGAGGCCACCTTATATGGCCAAGTTGATATTTTTAGCCCCAATCTTTATTCCATTCCGATTGGGGACCCCTAAACAAGAACTTAGGTATTCTTTGTAGGGTTGGCATAGTAATTTTACGCCATTATTTTACAATTATAGCAGAAAAAAACCTGTATGCTAAGGGGGTGTTAGGGTTTTTTGCCAGGTTTTTAGGGATTAGTGTTTAGGATGAGCGTCATTGATGGCTAAGAAGAGCTTTTCATGCTGAATGGAATGCTTAAATGGGCGAGGTAGACAGTCATTTTCTAGGCAAAAATAGCCATTTTTAAGAATGGGTTCGATCGAAGAAGGCATGGTAAGAACTAAATAAAAAACGGTCGTGGGACCCAAGTTTTGTTTTTCATCGAAATCAAACATCAGTGTTTGTTTTTTTTCATTCCAAACACCATCGCAAACCAAGTTACTTTCCAGAGCTAAAAAGTCTTTGCCGGGTATTTTTCTATACAAAGATCCGATTAGCTGATTAAGTCTTTCGCCATGCCAATGAAGGTTAATAGCATCTACTGCGATCGGTTCTTTAGATCTTTTTTTGAAAGTGATGCTGCCTACAACTACCCATTTTCCTCCAAAGTTGGTACATCTATCACAGTTGTTATCAAGTTCCCGCCATTTTGATTTAAGACAGATATCAAAATTTTCTAAGCAATACGTAGTACTTACTACGGCGCTTATGATGAGGGGGAATAGAATTCGTATGAGATGCTTCATTGGTTATCTCTCAGTCTTAGAGGTTTGGTTTTGCTATCCACCCTATCATACTCATACTTGATCGGTGAAGTTTTTTATTAAACTAGAGTTGTCGTGAGCAAGGAACTAAGCAGGTAATTGCAAATGGATCATCTTTTAAATAAGGGGGTATTGGAGGAAATGATGAACTCGCATCTTGAAACACAAAAAGGATAAATTTATCCAGCAAGATGTTTCCTGATGGTTTTGCTACAGAAAGTTGTTGAGGTGTTCCATCACGATTCAAGATCATACGTATATAAACAGTTGCGTCTTGAGGTGTCGGTGGAATGCGATCACGATTAATCCGAAGCGAGTTCTGAAAACACCATTCAAGTTTCTGCAAATATCGTTCATATTTAAGTTGCTCTTCTGTTGGTCGTCCACTTTTATTACCAAGCATTGATACAGCGTATCTTCCTTCATCCTTGAGGCGATGCATAAATCCTTGGGTGAGTTGCGCGAGTGATAGTGGAGGTTTTTTGGGGCTAGTGAGCTCGATTGTGGAATTATTGGTTTGGCTAACTCTTGGCTTGTGTATTCTTTTTTTGCGAGGCTTCTTCTTTGCTGTGTTCGCCGTAGCTTCCTCCTTCGCTAAAGCTTCGGAGGACATGTTAGCGAAGGAGGATGTTGTTTTTTGGAGAGCTACTTCATTAAAACTATGAAAGTCAGGTGAAGCTACCGCGGTGGGTTCTATAACGTTGTCTTCCACAGGATTATTTTCTTCGGGCAGTGGTTCCGGTTCTGTAATTTCTTGGGGCCCTGCTGGATCTATTTGTTCTGCAGATTCATCTTTTTCTTCTTCAGGTGCATCTTCAAAAAATACTGGTGCACCAAAATTGCTTGCAAGGGCTTTTGTTTCTGCCCATTCTTTTTGTTTTTGTATTCTTTCTAATTCTTGTTGTTGCTCAGCTTGCTGATCAGCATTATTAACAAGATGTGCTTTTTTTTGCATGAAGACGTAAAGGACGGTCGATACGTGGAAAAGGAGGGATAAAAGGAGTGCTATGATTGTTGCATTTCTACTGAGGCGAAGAATGTTCAAGAGAACTTCCTTTTTTTGACTACTATTCTACGCCAATATGGGAGGAAAAGGAAATAAGATTTTTTCTCCTGCGCTCGTTCTGATCTTTCGATACATTTTTGAAGACAAAAACACTCAGGGTGTACGGAAGAAAAGAAAAAATAAATATAATCCCTAGCCCCGTTCGCCCTGAGTGTTCTACGAAGCTTTAGCGTAGAAGAATGTATCGAAGGGTTAATCTTAAGAATAATTTTATGTGTATTAATTTGAAATGAGATTTAAGTGAAGAATACCCTTCGATACATTCGCTTGCACTGCGCTTCAGCGAACACTCAGGGCGAACGGGAGGGGGGAATACATTTTAGTTTTAGTTTTTTATAATTAAAACTTTATTCTGTTTTTTCACGAGCGACCACTCTTCATGAATAGCATGCGTGCCGCCATTGGGGCCGCAAATAAAGCGAATTATTTCATCAAAGAATGCTTGCGTTGCAGGAAATGGCACCTTATTAAGAATTAACCATCGCATAATCATGCGATGATGTAATGATTTATGGCATTTGCCAAAGGATACTGCGTTGAGAATGTTTTGATGATCCATACATGTGTTGAGTGTCGCGGTAGCGACCTCATCTAGCAGTGCATCATCTTGTTTAAGGCGATTGAGTGTTGTTAAAAAATTGTCATTCCAACGTTCATCACATTGCTCCAGTGCAGGAAGCACATTCGATCGGATACGATTGCGCAAATAATTAGGTGATTCATTGCTGATATCATGTGCATAGGTAATATTGTTTTCATTCAACCATTGCAGAATGTCAGATTTATTGGTTTCTAGTAACGGCCTGATATAAATACCCGCCCGCGGCTCAATTCCAGTCAAGCCAGATAAACTAGTACCTCGAATTAAGCGAATAAAAAATGTTTCTTGTTGGTCTTGTGCATGATGACCAAGTGCAATGTGATCTGCATTGTGTTCTTGCGCAACGCTTTCTAAAAATTGGCGGCGCATATTACGTGCAAATTCTTCTTTGGAACCATTATATTTTTTACTTTGTTGTAGTGATGATAGCTTTGCTGAAACAAAAGGAATATTGTGTTGCGCAGCAACATTGCGACATAGTTCTTCTTCGCTATCCGCTTCTTGACGCCATTCATGATTAAGATGAGCAGCAATAAGCGTGAGATTATATTTATTCTGCAATGCGATAAGTGCGTGTAATAGAAATACAGAATCGGGCCCTCCGGAGAGCCCGATGATAATTGTGTTATTGTGTTGAATAAGCGTATGTTTTTGAATGTATTGTTCGATGTTTTCTAAAAGGGTCATATGTAAATTATGTAAGATATAGTTCATTGTAGATAATTACCAACGTTGCGGTGAGCACAGAGCCGTACAAAAAACCTGCAATGGTTGTGGGCCAGTGGGATGTCTGTGGTTTTTCTAATTTGGTCGCTTTATCAAGATAAGAGAGTTCCGATGCTATTGTTACTTTGTCAACTTTGTATCCTACTACCTGTTGATTGTATTTTTTTACGCAGATAAAAATAGATTTATCGGGCGAGAGCTCAATAGGAATAGCTGGATTGTCATACACACGAATGCGTTCTACGACCATGTCGTTGAGATATATTACTGCTACCTTAGTTTGCTTATTGTAGTGCGCGGCAAAAGTATACATCTTATCGCGATCTTCTTCAAAGCTAGGTTGTGCTTTGATTGCGGGTTTATAGAGTTTATTGCAGAATAATCCCTCTTGTTGGAGTATCGGTAGTTTTTTAATGCTTGCTAAATCTCTCTCATGACATCCCGAAAAATAACCTATAGTTGTGCTTTTCTCTTCCATGCCGAACCCAACATAAGGAATAACGAGCAAACTATACAGTAGAAGAATTTTGTTGTTCATTGATTGATCTTTATTTTTATGACTTATTAATTGAGGAGTATTTATCAATAATAAACGCCCATCGTATTTTTATACGTCTAAGTTTTTTGCAAATTTACCAAAGTCTTCGATATATTCTTTCCTTCCTTTAACATCTTCACCCATGAGGGTAGAAAACCATCTATCAGCTTCAAGAGAATCTTCAATGGTAACTTTTAGCAATGATCTTGTTTTATTATCCATTGCCGTTTCCCATAGCTGTTCAGGATTCATTTCACCAAGACCTTTATAACGCTGAATGTTCATGAAGGGTTTGCTGATTGCTTTAATCGCTCCAAGAAATTCAGTTGCGCCAATTCCTGCAATAGATCTTTCTTTGCCAGTAATTGCAAGAGTCCAATCGTGATCTTGAACTAACGCCAGTTTTGCTAAAATTTGGACCGTTTTTTTAACTTCTGATGCGGTAAAGAAGGTCAACGGAATATCCCAGTGTTTACTCATCATTTTGAATGAAATGCGAGAATAAAGTGGACGATTATCTGTTTCATCAGAATCATTATCTATTTGTTCTGATGGATCAATAAGTTCAGCTTCTTCCATTTTCACTGCATAACCTGCGAAAAATTTCTTCAGGTTTTCAAGTAACTGGTCAGTACCATTCTCTTTTTCCCATGGATATTTGTGCAGTGCTGCAATAAGTGCATTGCATTGATCAAAGGAAATTTTAAAATCCATACTGATCGTATTCAGCTTGGTATCATATTCCTGAATATCAGTAAAAAGTGTTCTTAAGGTTTCAGCATCAACTTCTTTGTTGCCGATCGTCAGCACAGTTTGTTCTTGAGCCCAATCAAATAAGAAATTGATAAATGCAGCATCATCTTTAAGATATTGTTCTTTTTTACCAATTTTTGCTTTGTATAATGGCGGTTGTGCGATATATAAATATCCGTTATCAATTAATGGACGCATATACCGAAAAAAGAATGTTAAGAGCAATGTTCTAATATGCGATCCGTCAACGTCAGCATCGGTCATTAAAATGATTTTGTGATAGCGTGCTTTATTAAAATCAAAATCCGCGCCAATGCCACTGCCTATTGCAGATACAAGCGCTTTAATTTCTTCATTAGAAAGGATTTTATCAAGACGCGCTTTTTCAACGTTTAAAATTTTACCCTTGAGCGGTAAAATTGCCTGGTTGCTGCGATCGCGGCCTTGTTTTGCCGAACCACCTGCAGAATCACCTTCCACGATGAATATTTCAGTCAGTGCCGGGTCTTCCAAAGTACAATCGGCTAATTTTCCGGGTAAAATCATACCTTCAAGCACTGTTTTTCTGCGTGTTAAATCACGAGCTTTGCGAGCAGCTTCACGTGCGCTGCGTGCAATATCAGCTTTAAGAACAATTTTTTTGGCCAAGGCTGGATTTTCTTCAAAAAAGATATCAAGATATGCAAATATCCAAGATTCAACAATACCTTTTACTTCACTGTTGCCCAACTTAGTTTTGGTTTGGCCTTCAAATTGTGGTTCTGGTACTTTTATACTTAAAACGCATACAAGTCCTTCGCGCACGTCTTCACTTGAAAAAGCATCGCTGCCTTTCAGTACACCAAATTCTTGTGCTTTTTTGTTGCAGACTTTGGTCAATGCACCTTTAAGGCCTGAAACATGCGTTCCGCCTTCTACGGTATTGATGTTGTTTACGAATGAAAAAAGTTGTTCGCCGTAACCATCGTTATATTGTAACGCTGCTTCAAGAACATACTTGTCATCAGTTTTTTCGCAATAAATAACTTCAGGAAATATAGGAGATTTATTTTTATTAACATGTTCAACGAATGAAACAATACCGCCTGCAAAATGGAATTCGTGATGTTTGCCCGTGCGTTCATCTGCAATGCTAATGCGTACGTTTTTATTTAAGAACGAAAGTTCGCGTAAGCGTGACGAAAGTATTTCAAAGCTGAGATCAGTTGTTTCTGTAAAAATTTCTTTGTCGGGTAGGAATTGAACAAGTGTTCCGCGTTTATCCGTTTGTCCAATAATTTCTAATGCTTTGACTGGTTTGCCGCGATGAAATTCTTGAAAGTAAATATTACCCTTTTGAAACACGGTAACGCGCGTCCACTCTGAAAGTGCGTTTACTACTGAAATACCCACACCATGAAGACCGCCAGAAAATTGATAAGTATCCTTATCAAATTTTCCCCCTGCGTGCAATTTGGTCAATACGACTTCAACTGCAGATACTCCTTCAGTGGGATGAATATCGGTAGGAATACCGCGACCATTATCTTCCACGGAACATGAGCCATCTTCATGAAGAATCACTTTAACCGTATCGCAATATCCTGCCAATGCCTCATCGATGGAGTTATCAACAACTTCGTATACTAAATGATGTAATCCCTGAGAGCCAGTTGAACCAATGTACATAGCGGGTCTTTTTCGGACCGCTTCCAGACCTTCCATTACACGAATGGATTGCGCTGCATATTCTTTTACTTGTTTCGTCATAAAGTATTACCGACCCTTTCTTTAATACCCCATTTGTATGGGGACCCTGAAATGGGTGAATTTTTTTCAAATTTTATTGTTACTTAGATATTTCATAATATAATTTCATTATACTTTAAAAGAGAAAAAAAATGAATTATTATAACAGGTCTAGTTTCTCTATTTTTCCTATTAATAAGCACAAAAAAAGGCTGCAGAAAAAAGTCTCACTACAGCCATCAAATAATAAAAATTGTTAATTTCTGTTATGGGTTGAAAATGCGGAAGTTTTCTAATTTGTTGAGCGAATAGCAATAACCAAGTGCAGCTAACCCAATCATGCTACCAACGCCTATTCCTACTCCTTGTGCTCGAAATTTTATTGCCGTTGACTGGGTATAAGTAAAACCCTCATTTCCAGTTGGAAGAAATGTTGAAAGCCCACTGGTAAGAATGCCAATTATTCCTCCTGCAAATCCGCTCAAAAAAGGCAAAGCTAATTTTTCTTTGAGAGAACCATCAAGAAGTCCAATAGAAGGTAAAGCGACTAAAAAGGCAGCGATTGCGCCATTTTTACCACCTTTAAGAGCAGCTTTGAGGCCGAGAGGTAACTTAATGTTGGGAAATTTACTGGTAAACCGACTATCCTTCTGAGGTATATTTGGGTTTTTTTTCATTCCCTGAAGAGCATTTGTTGATAGAGCAAGGGTAGTAAGGCAAAAAAGTAGTTTTTTATACATACAGGCTCCTTTGGATAAAAATAAATTAAAAATGTAACAATGCCGCTTATTATACGGATTTTTAAGTAAAAAGCCATATTTCTTGTAAATTATAAAAATTAAACTAAAATAAAATAAGCAAACTGAAATTGTGGATTTGTGGGGGATGATGTTAGAAACCGTATTTGGTGCAGAAAAAGACCAATTTTTCATGCAAAAAGCGCTTGAGCAGGCACAGTTGGCGGCTACAATCGATGAAGTTCCTATTGGAGCGGTGGTAGTTAATGCCGCTGGTGAGATTGTAGGTCGCGGTTACAATTGTGTTGAGCGAGATTATACGCAGCGTTCGCATGCTGAATGCATTGCTATTGAACAAGCAAGTAAGGCGCTTGGGGATTGGCGTTTGAGCGGTCATGTTTTGTATGTAACGCTTGAGCCGTGCTCTATGTGTATGGGACTTATTACATTAAGCCGCCTGAGCGGAGTTGTATATGGCGCAGCTTCTCCTTTATTCGGATTTAGTCTTGACAAGGAGGAAGATCTTTGGGTATACAAAAGGGACGCCCTTTTTATTCTTCAGGGAATTAAAGAGCAAGAGGCTGCAGCATTGTTAAAGGATTTTTTTCATAAAAAAAGGAAAAAAGGTGAATAATAAACGTAATTTAAAAAAAATAGAAGCAGATTTACTGAATCGAAAAATGGAATTGGAGCAGAAATTGACCGAAATGTCTAAAGAACAATTTTCTGACGGTCAAGTCCAAGATCCGGGCGATCAGGCACTGACTGCTACCATGGAATCATTGCGCATGTCTTTACAGGATGCCGAGGTAGAAGAATACCGTGGGATAGCCAAAGCGCTCGAACGGATAAAAGAAGGCAATTATGGTCTCTGTGCTGATTGTGGCAATTCTATCTCCGAAAAACGCCTGCAATCGTTTCCTGGAACTATGAGATGCTTGGCATGCCAAGAGAATTTTGAAGAAAAAGTGGGTCAAGGAGCGTTACATTCTTTGTAAAAAGCCCGCTACAATAACTGCTAGTTTTTGACAATTGGCTTTTATGATCCTATACTAGTTAACAAATATTATTTTGACAGTTTTTATTTTAAATGACTCATATTTATTGGGGTCCCCATTTGTAATACAATGGAAAATGGGGTTAATCATAAGGTTATAGTGCGATATGGCAAAAATGGCAAAAAAAGAAACAAATAACGCGGGCATTCCTGTTGCTCACGGCGTAGGACGCAGAAAAACTGCAGTAGCACGTATCTGGTTGCGTCCCGGCAATGGTCAAATTAAAGTAAATGGGTTAGATCATCTTACTTATTTTGATACCCAAATCGCAGCAGATGTTGCAGCAATCCCTTTCAAAGTCTTTCCGGTAGGATCAGGCTTTAATGTTGAAGCTAATGTGTTTGGCGGCGGTAAAAACGCACAAGCGGATGCAGTAAAATTGGGTATAGCTCGTGCATTTGTGGAATTTGATGCTAACAGCAAACCAGCGTTGAAAAAACATGGCCTTATGACCGTTGATGCTCGTAAGAAAGAACGTAAAAAATACGGTCAAAAAGCTGCTCGTCGTAAATTCCAGTTTGTTAAGCGTTAATTATAGATTTTTGAATCTTAATAGGGGCATCCATTACGGTTGCCCCTAATTTTTTTTTAATGTATCTTATTCTCAGCTCGAAATTTCCCTAACAATATGAATAAAAGGAAGAGAGTAGTGTGTACTGTTGTTGGCTACATAGGAAATTCTTTCTGCAGTACCTTCATTTTTGAAGGACTTGCGCGCCTTGAATATCGTGGATATGATTCCGCGGGTTTTGCGTGTCTTGATGCCAATTCTCATAAACTTCTTTATTCTAAGTCTTCTGGTCAGTTAATTAATCTTACCGAACGGGTAAAAAAGGAACCCATCGATGGCTTTTTGGGTATCGGTCATACTCGATGGTCCACCCATGGTGATACGTCTCAGGAAAATGCTCATCCTCATTTTGATTGTTCAAAAACCATTTCGGTGGTGCATAATGGCATTATTGAAAATTATCTAAAATTAAAAGAAGATATGCTGTATGAAGGACATACATTCTTTTCTGATACTGATACGGAAGTTATTAGTCATCTTTTTGAACCGATCAAAGAAAAAGAAAATGTTAATGCAGGTGATGTTGCTGCAATTGTGCAGCAACTTGATGGTGCGTATGCATTCATTGCAATGCTTCAGACTTTTCCCGATCTTTTGATTGTTGTCCGTAAAAAATCTCCGTTGTGCATTGGTATGGGCGATAATGAAATGTTCATTGCTTCAGATGTTATTGCATTTGCAGGTAAAACGAATAAAGTTATTTTCTTACCGGATGAAAGTTTTGCGCTTGTTACCAAAAATAACGTAAAAATATACGATTTTGCCGGTAATGAATTATCCATTGTTGTTCATCATACTGCTGCAACGTTTGAAACGGCAGATAAAGGTGAGCACACACATTTTATGCTTAAAGAAATATATGAGCAAAAAAATGTTATCATCAAAACGGTTGATTCATTGCAGTCAAAAAAAACGATGTTACTTGAACAGCTGGGATTTTCCACCGATCAGATAAAAAACACCGAAAATATCTGTTTTGTGGCATGCGGAACATCGTGGCATGCAGCGCGTATAGCGCAATTCTTTTTTGAAGCAGTCGCACACATTCCGGTAAGTGTACATTTAGCTTCTGAATTTAGGTACAACTCTTTTTTTCCCCACAAAAATACGCTGTATGTTATTATTTCTCAATCAGGCGAAACGGCAGATGCTCTTGAGGCATTACGATTGATTAATGCGCATGGTTTATCTACCATTGCGCTTACCAATGTTGCAACAAGTACCATTGTGCGCGAAGCAGGTGGCTTTTTAGTTACTTGTGCTGGTCCTGAGGTTGCTGTTGCTTCAACAAAAGCGTTTTCCACGCAGTTGGCAGCGCTCTATTGGTTTGTGCATTATTTTGCATACGCAAAAAATGCAATAATGCAAGAAAATTTGCTACAAGCAGAAATGGATATAATACATGTGGCACACGTGCTGGAAAATGCGCTCGAACAGCATAAAGATATAATTGATCACATTCATGCAATGCACTATGCGCATTATGATAAAGCATTATTTTTGGGAAGACATATTAGTTATCCGCTTGCAATGGAAGCGGCATTAAAATTAAAAGAGATTGCGTACGTTTTTGCTGAAAGTTATGCAGCAGGGGAATTGAAACACGGTCCACTTGCATTGGTTGATAAAAATATGCCTGTCTATATTTTTTCTCATCGTGATCCCATTATTTACCAAAAACTTCTTTCCAATGCCAATGAAGTAAAAGCGCGCGGCGGCATTATTATTGCGTTTGCGTATGCTGATCAAAATGAATTGATTGAATTGGCAGAAACAGCATTTACTATTTCTGCTGAGATTCCCGCGTTGCTTGGTCCTTTGGCAATGATTGGTTTGGTGCAATATTTTATCTATGCAGTCGCAAAAGAGCGCGGGTGTCCAATCGACAAACCGCGCAATCTCGCAAAATCAGTAACGGTGGAATAAAAAAGGTTAAGAAATAATTAGTATGGAGAGTTCCAACCATCATTTCGATAACCAGTGGTTCTTGGATTATATCCATAACTGTCATCAACACACAAATCAATATTATTCTTTTTGTAAAATTCGCGGAGATATTTTCTTCCCTCATAATCTATCTTAGAAAAATGAAATTCGTTACTGAGTATTTCAAAAAATCGATGGTTTTGTGTGATAAGAGTCTCATTTTGTTCCTTAATGGTTTTAAGTAACTCAAGTATTTCATTGTGCGGGGGAGCGATTGGTTTTGTGCAAACAAGTTTTGCACGTAAAGGCTGTGTGCGAGGGTGTGTTTGAGCAAAGCGAATGTAGCGGAACATGCTCAGTGCACTATGAGTGCTTGATAACAATAAAATAAAAATAATGAATTTTTTCATTAACATTCCTTCTATTCTTTGAGCAGATCTTTTAATGTCATCTCTGCTTCTTTCAAGCGCTCCATATTTAAAGGGACCTCATAAAATGTATGGTCTACTGCTATATTTTGCTGCGTTTCTATCACTTTAGCAATTGATTGATTTCTGTCATAAAGATCTTCTAGTAAGCCATAGACCTCGTTTTTTGGGAGAGAGTCTATTTGAGCATTGAATATAGTTGTCTCGTTCGACATGCTTCTTGTTGTTTCTATTTTATGAAGACGATCAGCTTCTTGTATAATGGCACCCCCCAATGATATATGCTCGCCGATACGATTTCTTAGTCGCTTTTCTATTTCATCAAGGGCAGCAACAGGGACAGGTTGACCAAGAGACAATGTATTATTAATAATGCTTGTTTGCTCGGCCACATCTCCTTCAATAAGTTGCGATGATTTTTTGTGGGCAGCCAATAGTATTTTAAGCTTCTCATTTCTCTTATTATGATCTTTCAAAAGTTCTTTAATAGTATCATCGGATGAAGAATTGAGAGGGGTATTAAATATATTTGGGGTGGTAGTGACTATTTTTTTTGATGGTGGATATGTCGATCTTTGCTGTTGCATTATTATTAATGGTCGCTTTGGAGTTTGCTTAAGGCGGCCGAGTAAAAGCATTGCTAATGCATTATTGCTGCTGATCGTAGTGATAATAGTACCGAGAATAATTATTTTTTTCATTACTTTTCCTTATTCAAAAGATTGATCTGATTTTGTTAATCGTTTTTCCAATTGATCAAATAATTCGACACCTTCTCTCATGTCGTATATTTCGCAGTAATTGGTGTTGCTTTTAAGGTTTCCGATAGATTTCAAGTTAGCTGTAATAATTTGTTGGCCGATTCTATTTTGCTCAAGCATAATCATTATTGCTTGATGATTGCGATCCATAATTTTTTCAATCTCATAATTTGCTCTTACAAATGCTTGAATGAATTCTATGCGTGCTGGGGGAGACATTTTGTTACACCATCTTTGCTGTTGCCGGATGGTAATAACCCGATGCGACTGGTGGCACGCACGAATAGCAAGCATGCCAAGCGTATTAGTACTGCTCATTAATGCGAGTATGAAAAAGCTTAAATTGATTGTTTGTGTCATGAAATAACCAATAAAAAAAATTGTTTATATTTTAAGTTGATTAACTATAGCGTTTTTTCTGTTGGTTGGCAAAAAAGATAGCCAAGAAAATAAATCAGTTTTTTTATTCAGGATCGCCTTCAAAAAGACCCGCAGATGATTGATAATACCTAAATATTACTTCGTGTTGGTTATTGAGTCGCCGTAATTCATTGCGATATTCAGCCTTTTTTTTCTTTGATGTATTGGATCTATAATGCACTTTTTTTGGTGTTGGTTTGCGATGGGTGTTTTTGGGTAATCTTTGAAGAGCTTTCATGCTGTATGTGTCGGCGCATGTCAGTAAGATTCCCGCAATAATCACTATATGATTGATATGTTTCATAATGTTATCCTTTTTAATGGTGATATACTCTTTATAACTGAGATGTAACACATAAGTCATAGAAATGGAAAATTATGATGCATAAATTTTTGCAAAATAAGCTATGGAGAGATAAAGCTCCTGATTTGATGCGAGCAATAGGATCAATAGTGCATATTAAAGAACTTGACGATACTGAATATGAAAAGCAATTGAAGATTAAGCTGGTGGAAGAAGTTCAAGAAATATGTGCAGCTCAAACGCGAGAACAACTGATTGAAGAATTGGCAGATGTGCTCGAAGTGGTTGATGCCATGTGCATGTTGCACCAAATATCCTTGGATGAAGTTCGTGTGCGGCAGACTGAAAAACGCGATCATAAAGGCGGTTTTTTTGATCGTGCATTTGTCACCATTGCAGAGCATCCAGCAGGTGGTTATGGCGAAAAATATTGTCGTGCAGATCCAGAAAAGTATCCAGAGGTTCTATAATTAACTCTCCACGTCTTCTTTGGGCATGCTATCCCATCTTTTTTGGTTGTCTTCAACTATTTTTATAATACGCTCTGCTTGCTCAAGCCATTGCAGAGCAGTTTCTTTTGATATTGTTGTAATAAAATATGGTTTATATGTTTTAATCCATTCTTCATAGGAGATATAATCAGGTTCTTCTTCGGGTTCGCAGTACATATAAGGATAAAGCAGTGTAACTTCAAAAATGATTGAACCATCCGGAGCATTGTATATCCAGGAATTAAAATGAGAAAGAGATTCCCAAAGATGATTTAGGCATCCTACCCAACCAATAAATCCGTTCGAAAATGTATGCTTTGTAAAATTTGCATCGTCATAATGATACTCGTTATAAAGATAGCCGATATCTTTTATGATAGAAGAATGCAAAATAAGTTCTTGGTTAAGCGCCTTTTTTAGAGACTTAGCTAATTCCATCATATCGTGATAGATTGTAGAATCAGAAAGTACAATTTTGTGCTTATTATAAAATAATAGAATATTTTCTTGGTACGCAGGACCAAGATATTCAATAGGGTCTTCTAAGGGAATAGATATTTTCGTATGTTTATCGATCGAAAAGTTTATCCAATGTGTTGATTTTTTCATGAAGGCCATTTTTCAGTTATGTGTTTAATTATTTTTCCAGTTTCTTTTACAAAACCATGTTCAATTAGAATTCTTCTTAATGAATCATGCAAATTGTTCCAATCCACTTTAAATCCATGATATTCGCCTTGACGTGTATAATGAAGAACTACGAAAGAATCTCCTTCTATAGCAATTCTTTGCTTAGTCTTTGTTGGTAGCGAATAATCAAGACAGTGTTGTCCATTATTAGGACATTTGCTTTTGCGACGCGAATTTTTGTGATGATATGGAGCATCTTTATAAATGCCATGAGGATGCTCTTTGTTTTGGTTATTATTTGGATCATTGGGATCTGGTGAGTTATAACTATAATTATTAGATGGAACATCATTGTGTGCATTTGAAGAAAATTTCTTATGAGCTCTCTTCTTTGCAAAATGAGCTCTAAGAAGCGTTGCACCAATAGTAAGGCCTGTTTTGATAATCGGAGCTATCTCTGCGATAGTTTCTATAACCATAACAACCATAATAGGGGCGGCGTTGTGAGCAACAATATCAAGGGGTGATACACAGAAGGTATGGTTTGTATCTAAAGAAAGAGCATAGAAAAGACACTCTTGTTTAATAATTTCGATTGTATCAATAGCTACAGGATTTTTTTGGTAATCAATCAAAAAGTCAGTAGATTTTAAATCTTGAGCGCATATCCATTGTTGATAATTATACGAATATAACTTTTGATCTGGTGCACAATGAAGGCAAATATCTTCCATGGTGATTTTTATGCAAGAAGTATAACGGCATTGATTGACTCGGGCAATCGGTATGATATCGGCCGAAGGGCTTACAATTGTATCGCCGAGTAAAAGAGCATCGACAGTGCTATATCCTGAAGGAGTTTTAATTAAAGTGTTAGAAATAAATCCTTCCGATTTGATGCTTGCTATGCATAAAAACAGATTTATGAGAAAGATGTGAATTATCTTGGTGTACTTCATTGATGGCTTTCGTGTTTTTTTGAAGACAACATAGTATAAAAAACGTAGAAAGTCGAAGATAGAACCTATCTCTGAACTCAAAATATCCTTTTTTCCCAAGGTTGATTTGCCAATTCCACGAGTCAGTTTTAATCCATTATCTTTCTTCTTGTGTGATCGTGGTCCCCGAAAATATGCCTTAAATAGGCACAATCTATGGCCGAATTGACAATTTGAATAGTTTTGTTAGGCTGATAATAAGACTATTTCTCAGTTTTTAATAGGGGGATCATATGATGAAAAAAGTACGTTTAGGCAGCATTGTCGCTGCATTTGCCTTATCGGCTGTTTCTATTGCAATGATGGGCTCTGAAAATGAACCGAAAAAGCCACAAATGCCTTCGTGGGGTGTTCTTTTTACGCCATCAACCATTGGACAGGTTGCGCTCAAAAATTACCGTGGAAATATGGTAACTTATTTACACGATAACGAAAAGGCCGCGCAAGAGGGCGTTAAGAAATTCTGGGGATTGAGCGATGGAATGTGGCAAAAAATTAGAGCAAAAAAAGATACTGATAAAGCAGGAAATAAAAAGGCTTTGTATCAACCGGGCAATAATTTTAATACGATTCACCATCCAGAAATAACTTCTCACCCCATATATAACATTGTAAAAGAAGAATGTGCGCGAGAAGGAACTAACCCTCATAGTTTTCATATAGGAATCGACGAAATTCCCGGAAATCTTGCGTATGCTCGAGTTAATCCTATGCAGACCAATGCGCCAATATCGGGTATGTACCTGGGAATTTCTTCTTTGCTCAGAAATAGAGCACCTCTTTTTGTACAAAAACATGCGCTTGGGCATGAGCATATACATCTTGTTGAGCAACATGGGCTCGAAAGAGATGTACACCAGTATGCGGTGGCGGTACTTAAAGAGGATTCAGATCAAATCCGACATAAAAGTGAGATTCTCGTAAATGAAATAAAAAAAGCAATTTGGTTTCCGACTTCTACAAAAGTAGAAGAATTTAATCATCGACAATCTGTGTTGCAACAAGAGGCAAAAGAGTTCGAGAAAAATAGTGTTACTTTAGTTGATCGAATTCCAAAATATGGTGATTCTGAAGAATTTAAAATATTAGTTGCTGCGCAAGAAAAGACTGCAGATACGTTGTTATCGTGTACTGATTCAAATGCATCAAAAAACAGTACTCTTTCATATATTACCAATTCAATAGGATATAAAGATAATAGAGAAGATGTGCTTAATGTGGGAAAATCATGGATTATGACAGGTGTACTAAATAAAAAAGAACAAGCACAGAAAACATTCGAACAAAAAAGACAACAATATTTAGTTAAGCCAGCAGAGCAATGCACTATACTTTAGTTGCATAATTCTTTACCAACCACATTCAGAATACATTTCAGATTGTCTCACGTGATCAAGAATTAATCGATGACGGGGAATAATATTTTCCGGTAGATTATCATAAAAGAACCAGGCAAGTGCAGCGCACTTGTCTGGTTCTTTATTTACCGTTTCACCATGCCAGCTGATGATTTTAAAAACTAATGCCAAAACTTTATCATTCGTTTCATTTTTGAATGAAAGACAATGCACAAAGTGCAGATTTTCTGCTGTGATTTTAATACCTATTTCTTCATAGGTTTCACGAATAAGTGCTGCAGAAGGCGATTCATCTTCTTCAATTTTGCCACCCATCAATCCATAATATCCGCTAAAGAACTTTGTATTTTGCCGAAGCAAAAGTAAAAGTTTTGCGTTGTGTTCCAAGATGCCAAGCGTGTAAATGTTCATCAAGATGCCTATATGTTGTGGTTGTTATCTATTGCCATAATGCATATTATACTGCGATAAATCAGGTTCACTTGGTTCATTTGGTTGCCGATTGTTGGGTTTATAGTTATAATCTGCTTCATTGCGTGCCATTGTGGTGACAGGGGTGATTACTGGTGTTTGCAAAGATTGTTTTCTGATTTCATTTAAAATGGCATCCATTTTACGATTAGTTTCTTCTACCGCAAGTAAAATCTGAGCATTAGTTACTTCTACGCCCGCATTATAAAATCGGTGTTGACGAAATAGCAAGCGGAATCGGGATTGGGATAAAACGACTTTTTTGCGCAATAAAGTCTGAGGATGTCTGCCGAATTTCTGTTTTCCCGCGAGCATTTGTGCGAGCATGCAGTGTGTGCGTAAGGTGATTGTGGAGCACATGGTCAAGCATAATACTATGATCTTTTTTATAATTTTATTCATGAGTACTGTTCCTTTTTATGTCGCAACCTATTCCACTGTTCTTCAGCTTTGGTAGCATCGAAATTTTTTACGCATTCATCGCATCCTGCGTACCGAATGCCAACAAATTCTATATTATAGTGTTTTAACGCTTTCTCAACAGCCAAAAGATATTTCATCTTATCATCAATGAATACGACTCTTGTGGGAAAATAATTCATCCAATGGAAAAACGTAATCAGTGCTTCTCCTTTATCATTGTTGCCGCCAAATAAAATGCTTTGTCGATAAAAACAGGGATGTGGCATCTGCAGAACTAAGTCTTCTTGGCTTATGCTTGGAATAAGAAATGAAATACCGATATTTTCCAACTGCTCCATCGTTCTTTCTGTTACAAAAATGCTTCGGGTGGTCAGAGCCATTACGGGGATTTTTTGATCAATTAAATTTGCTATCAGCTCTGCAGCTACTTCTTCGGTAGGCCGTAAGCCAATATTAAATTGTGCATAAAAAGTGGCAGGCAATGCATAGTAAATAGAGGTAATATAATCATGGCCTTCGGCCATCTTTTTATCCACTAAATCACAAAACCATTCATCACTGCCAAGTTCTGTTATGGTGCGGGCTAGTGTATTATCAATATCAAAAATAACGAGCGTATTTGGTGTATCGAGATAATTAAGAACTGTTTCAAGTTTATCACTTTCTATGATATCTGCCGAAATTTTTGAGAAAAAAAATAGCGCAAGAAGTGTGTATTTTATAATGCTTTCCATGTTATATCTTAACCTCCTCAATTTCGAGTTTATCGGTACTGATATGATTCTGTTTAAGATATGCCAACGCATCCGCGCGCGTTTTTACTAAATCAGGAGTGTAAGTTTGTGCTGTGTGCAACGTGCTAATCAAAGAAATACAATCACGCAGTTGATTATCATTTTGAAGCATTTCCTTGGCACGATCTTGGCGACGATTTCCTTCTTTTTTGTCTGAATCATGTTTGTTATTTTTTTTATCTTTCTCGGACTTTGTAGGTTTTTCTTTTGGCAAAGGTCTGCCATCTTTAGTAACTTTTATATAATTATCAAGCGTTTCTTCTCGGCCATAATTTTTGGTAAACCATTGCACCTGTTCGGATGGTGGTGTGGTGCGTTCAATCACAAAATCCGGTTCAATACCGCTTCCTTGAATGGTGGTATCATCAGGTAAAAAATAAAGACACGTGGTTATTTTGAGTGCGCAATTATTGCTTATCGGAATAACTTCTTGTACTGATCCTTTGCCGAATGTTTTGGTGCCCACTAAAAATACTTGGTAATCATTCGTTGTATCAGAATTGATCTGCAGGCAGCCGGCAAGAATTTCTCCGGCAGACGCAGTATAATTATTGATCAAAATAAAGATAGGCAGTGTATTTTTGATGACAGGATCTCTTTTGGTAGTGTATCTTTCAATTTCTTGTGCATTTTTGTCTTTAGTAAGCGTAACGAGACTTCCTTTTCTGACAAAAAGCCCGGCGATATCAATTGCTGCACTCAGCAATCCTCCTGAATTATTACGCAAATCAAGAATTAATCCTTTATGATTTTGCTCCTGGGATTTTTTGAGCAAAGCTTCAATTTGTTTGACTGCTGCATCGGTGAACATGCTGAGTGAAATATAAGAAATGTTGTGACTTTTGATATGAAAACTGAGTGAGTGTTGTTCTTTAACCACATCGCGTACAATATCAAAAGAGAGTAAATCAGGGCTATTTTCCCGCATAACTTTTACTTTAACCGTGGTATGCCGTTCACCTTTGAGTAGAGAGATTATTTTTTCAGTGGTAAGGCCCTCAAGGAGTTGGCCATCAACTTCTACTATTTTATCCATCGGTTGAATGCCCACTTTATCAGCAGGGCCATCGGGAATGGTATCGACTATTGTAAGATGTTTATCTTTATTTTTTCTCATATTATCAATGACAATGCCGACACCGAAAAATTCACCAGAGGTCATTTCCAGCATTTCATGATATGTTTTTGGATCTAAGAAATTGGAATGGGCATCGAGGGAATTGATAAAGCCATCAATTGCTTTAATCATATTTTCTTTGGGATCAGTAATGGCATAATGTTTTTTATGCGCGATATCCATTGCTTGAGCGAAGGTGCGTGACCAATCGAATAGTGCTTCTTCAAAGCTTTCATCGGTGATAATGACGGGAGTTTCCTCAATCGG
Organism: candidate division TM6 bacterium SOIL31; assembly: GCA_001468865.1. GTDB lineage: Bacteria > Babelota > Babeliae > Babelales > Vermiphilaceae > SOIL31. The sequence continues at coordinate 22,049 of LDIY01000042.1, read as the reverse complement.
CAGATCTGCTGATAATGGCATCAGAAAAGAACACGCAATAATAATTGTCAGATAACGTAGGTTTTTCATATCGCTCCTTTTTTTTAGTAAAAGCTAAATCTTGTAACATAAGTCAATATAATTGGATAATAGGGGCAAGAGACCTAGGGTTATAAGAAAATAAATAGGGAATGTATGAAACAGCCAAAAAAGATTTTTATGAGAATTGTGTTGTTTACCGAGATGATGGCATTTGGATATTTCTATCTTTTTGGAAGCAATGGTATTAGTATGTTACATCATCAAATAGATGTGGTGGTAGGATTAGAAAAAAACATTACCCAACTTAAAAATGAAGTTACTCAATTGGAAGAAGAAATTTATAAGTGGGAAACGGATGATTTTTATAAAGAAAAAATTGCACGAGAACAGTTGCAAATGGCACGTAAGGGCGATGAACTTTTTTATATAGGAACATAAAATAACATGAAATTTACTTTACCGGCATTGCCGTATGACTACGGCGCACTTGAACCATATATTGATGCAAAAACAATGGAAATTCATCATACAAAGCACCATCAAAAATATATTGATGATTTGATAATCGCGCTCGAAAAACATCCTGAATTTCAGCCAACATCAGTGGCAAGTTTATTAATTGATTTGCCCGCCGTACCTGAAGATATTCGAAAGAAAGTTCGGGACAATGCGGGTGGCCATTTTAACCACTCCCTTTTTTGGCAAATTATGAAGCCCCACGGAGGAGGCAAACCCAATGGTTTGCTCGCAGAAGAAATACAAAAAGAGTTTGGGAGCTTTTCAGCTTTTGAAGGTCTTTTTAATGAGCGGGCAAAAACAGTTTTTGGGAGTGGATGGGCGTGGCTTTCAGTCGATAAAAGTGGCAAATTGGTGGTAACTGCTTTACCCAATCAAGATTCGCCGCTTTTGTATAATGAAGTACCTCTTATGGGACTTGATGTGTGGGAACATGCTTATTATCTCAAATATCAAAATAAGCGTCCGGATTATATTACCGCATGGTGGCATGTGATTAATTGGGATCAAGTTGAGGAGAACTACCGGGCTATTATTGAATAAAGTGCAAAAAAATCCAGATATCCTATACTGATTAATAAATAGAAATTTATATTATCGGTATAGGATTTTTACATGGAATTAAAAAATAACTCACCCGAGCTGCCTGAAGAACAATATCAAGTTCGTGTTGAAAAAGTTAAAAAAATGCAGGAACAGGGCATAAACCCGTGGCCTGCGTCAAAAGCAACAAATGCAACAAGTGCAGATGTTAAGCATGAATTTTCTGATTTACAAGACTCACGCGAATATGAAGTTGCCGGTCGCATTTTGACATCTCGCATGCACGGAAAAGCAGGTTTTGTGACCATTCAAGATGAAGCGGGAAAAATACAACTTTACCTGCGTGAAGATACTATTGGCGAACAAGCTTTTTCTTTTTTAAATGATTTTATCGATATTGGTGATATCATCTGGTGCCGAGGTAAATCTTTTAGAACCAAAACGGGCGAAGTCACCATTAAGGCGGAAGAATTTACCTTATTAAGTAAGTGTCTCTATCCATTGCCTGAAAAATTTCATGGTATTGCAGACAGAGAAATTAAATACCGCCAGCGCTATCTTGATTTAATCACCGATGCAGAAGATAAAGACCGTTTTATCAAACGCTCTCATCTTGTTTCTGCCATGCGAACCTTTTTTAATGAGCACGGGTTTTTAGAAGTTGAAACGCCGATGTTGCATCCCATCCCAGGGGGCGCCATTGCAAAACCATTCGTGACTCATCATAATGCGCTGGGAATGGATTTATATTTGCGCATAGCGCCTGAATTATACTTAAAACGTTTAGTTGTTGGCGGTTTGCCGCGTGTGTATGAGATCAATCGTAACTTCAGAAATGAAGGTATTTCCATTCGCCATAATCCCGAATTTACTATGGTGGAATATTATATTGCACATCATGATTATCTTTACATGATGCTTTTCACGGAAAAATTGTTAGAGCATATTGCACAAACAGTGTGCGGTACCACAGATATACTCTTTGGAGAACATCATTTACATTTTTCAGCGCCGTTTGAACGTCTGACGATGCAAGAAGCAGTTGCGCGCGTGGTTAAATGTAATGTTGAAGATCTTGAAGGTGATAAGATTGATGCGATTATTAAACAGCACAAAATCCATCTCGATCAAAAAAATCCATCCTGGGGATATAAATTAAATAGTTTGTTCGAAGAATTGGTGGAATCAACGCTCATTCAACCCACCTTTATTACGCAATTTCCGATTGAAGTTTCACCGCTATCAAAACGTAATCCAAATAATCCTGATTTTGCAGATCGTTTTGAATTATATGTTGCAGGAATAGAACTTTCAAATGGTTTTAGTGAGTTGAATAATCCATTTGATCAAGCAGAGCGTTTCCAAGGGCAAGCGCAAGCGCGTGCTGCAGGAGAAGATGAAACTCATTTTTATGATGCTGATTATGTTCACGCTCTTGAATATGGTTTGCCACCAACTGTTGGTTGTGGGATTGGTATTGATCGTCTGACGATGTTTTTGACCAATGCGCCGTCAATTCGTGATGTGATTTTGTTTCCGACGTTGCGTATGAAAGAGTAACTGTAATTTGATAATAAAGAGAGGCTTTCTAGCATGTCTATAAGCCTCTCTTTTTTGATGTATAACTTTTACCAGATTTTTAAGTGTTTTTTATGTGTAAAGCACTTTGTAATCGTTCATGAAAACCCTTTTTTGCTCGTAGGGCGTATTTTTCTAAATCTTCCGCAGAATAACCCAATTCTTGGAGGATGGTAGAATTTATTTTTTTTGTAGCATCAAAATTTCTTTGCATCGCTTCGGGTGTCATCACGGGATATGTGGGAATACGATACCAATACAGACAAATGTCCTCAGAGGCGCCTTTACCAAATTTGATTCTTTCTAGGAAATCTTTTTCATTATTGACGAAAAAAAATTTTATAGAAACCTGCTCTATGGAAGGGAGAGGAAAGGCTTGTTCCATAGCTTGCGCATTATTATACATCAAACTACTTGCTATCGTCATGATCATTATTACAGTTCGTATTGTTATCATAACGTATTCCTTTTTAAAAATATCTTATTTTTTGAGACTCTGGCCTGCAAGGACCCTATTTTATTGCAAATATTATTTGTAATATTGTAATCTTTAAAACAAAAATAAAATTCTTTTGTGGAAAAATACAATGTTTTTATAAAAGGGGGTTATATGAAGCATTTTTGGAAAGTAGGAGCAGCGCTGAGCATGGTGCTGTTTTTTTGTATGATAAATGTGTGGGTAAATGCGGATACTCGTGGAGCGTATCAAAGAGCAAAAGATAGTGCAGCGGGTGTATACCAAAAAGCAAAAAATACCGCAACAGGGGCTTATCAAACGGCAAAAGAAAATATTGTGTATGCAAAAGAGAGAGCTTCAAGTGCTGTTTCAAGTGGTATACAGTGGATGACCGGTGCAGTTGAGCCGACAGCAATTAGAATCAATCCTTATAAAGATACGGTTGCCACCGTACGCGTAGGAAATGAATTAAACACCAATGAACGCGCATACTTAGAAAAACGTCGTCCTAAAGTAAAAGCTGGTTTTGAAAAGATGCTTAATAGATCTTTAGATGGCAAATACGTACCGACCATGGCAATTGTAGGCAGCGGCGGTGGATATCGTGCAATGCTCGGGTGCCTTGGTTCTTTCTCTGCGGCTGAAAAATTGGGTATTATGGATGCAACAACTTATATCACTGCGCTTTCGGGTGCAACATGGGCATTGGCACCATGGATGTCAACGGGAATGTCTTTTGGAAATTTCAAAAAATATATCCATAAAACGGTTGAAAAAGATATTCATGTTTCAAGCGTTGGGGAAGCAAAAAACATTATTGATATGCTTTCAGTGAAACTCATGTTTGATGAACCAATAACGATTGTTGATATTTATGGCGGATTACTTGCTAATCGTTTACTCAATCATTTTGGTAGCGACTGTCAACGAGTGTATCTCTCACAACAAGTTGAGCGTATTAAAAATGCTGATGTGCCGTTTCCTATTTATACAGCTATTGATGCACGCGAAGCAGTTTCACGTGAGCCACATTGGTATGAATATACTCCGTATGAAATTGGTACACCGTCTTTTGGTGTGTATGTACCTTCATGGGCATATGGACGTCAATTTAATAACGGCCAATCAACTAATTTCGCGCCAGAACAAAGCTTAGGATTTTTAATGGGTACCTGGGGCTCAGCATTTGGTGTTCATTTTGGCAGAGCTTGGGATGAAGTTGTCGAAAAACTTCCTGGTAATCTGATAAAATCATATGTTGAAAGGAAATTAGTTGATCCTCTAACGGGTAAAAGAATCAATACTACTTGGGCAGAAATATTTAACTTTATGTATGGGATGCCGGGACAAGAATTAGCAGCTCGTCCTACCATTAAATTTGTTGATGCTGGTATTGATTTTAATTTACCATATCCGCCGGTCAGTGGTGAGCGTCCTGAGCGTAAGGCCGACATTATGATATTCCTTGATTTCTCTGGCGGTTCTTTGATCTCTTCCATGAAAAAGACAGAAGCATATGCGCGGCGGAAAGGATTAAAATTTCCTAAAGTTGATTATGATGTGCTTGAAACAAAAGCAATGTCAATTTTTAGAGATCCTACCGATCCATCGGTGCCGGTGGTAATTTATTTCCCGCGTATCAGTGATGCACAATTATGGCAAGAGAACAGATCAAACGCAGATTTTAAAGAATATAAAATTGAAGGATTTGATTTTGATAAGTGTACCAACACGTTGTCAGGAGCATGCGGTACAACAAGCTTTAAATATTCGGAGAGAAATGCAGAGAAATTAATGGATCAGATGGAATTCAATATAATGGTGCATAAAGATCAGATTATGGAAGTGATCAATTGGGTTATTGATCAGAAATCGTAATAAGGTACAACACAGTCAAAAAAGAGCAGAGATTTTTCTCTGCTCTTTTTTTAGATCTATTGCTTAACAGTGTCCTGAGATTTGGGAGCCTGTTGTGTATGCATTTGCCACGCAAGACGCGTTGGATGATGCGCTTCATGAAGTCTTTGCTGGAGGTTCACCATCTGTTGTTGCCAGCGAATATTCAATGAGGTTCGCATCTTATTGATGCGGGTAGAACAGTTTCTCCAAAAATCCATAGCAGAGCTTTGTTGCGATACGCAGCTCACGATCATTGCTACCAAGAAGGCGCTTCTTGTTGTCATAATGAGATCCTTTTAAACTATGATGAGATCGTTGAAATAGTTGGTTTATTAAAAAATATGTATTAATATTAATGCATATTTTATTAAATTCTAGCTTTTTTTTATGCATCTCCTATGAATACAACAATCGTTTCGGGTAAAAAATATTTGTGGAAAATTGCTTCCGTTGATCAGCAGAAAATTGCAGCAATTGCATCGCGGTATAACCTTTCTTTTGCCGTGGCACAGGTATTGTATACCCGAGGCTTTACGGATGAAGAGACCATAGAAGCATTTCTTTTTAGTAGTTTTGAAAATAATGTTCCCGATGCGCGGTTGTTGAAGGATGCTGAAAAAGCGGTTGATAGAATTTTGCTTGCAATGGAACGTCAAGAGCAGATGCTGGTTTTTGGCGATTATGACGTGGATGGTATTACTTCATCATCATTAATGATGATTTGTTTGTTGCCCTTAGGTGCAAAAATCAATTATTTTTTGCCTAATCGCGTAAAAGATGGCTACGGATTATCAACTAAAATTGTGGAACGAGCAGCACAAAATAATTATGCGGTTATCATTACTGTTGATAATGGTATTACGGCTATTGAGCAAGCGCAACGTGCCAAAGAATTAGGTATAGATCTGATCATCACCGATCACCATAGGCCACATGCACAGGTGCCTGATGCATTTGCCATTGTCAATCCCAATCAAGTTGATTGCGGCTATCCCTATAAAACATTGGCCGGAGTTGGCGTAACCTTTAAAATTCTTTCCTTGTTGTATGAGAAAAAGGGATTACAGTTACCCCCCAAAGCATATGAACTATTACTGTTGGGTACGGTTGCTGATGTGGTGCCCTTAATTGGCGAAAATAGATTTTGGGTTCGTCATGGTCTTAATTATATTAATAAAATTGAAAGCCTCTCCTTCAAATTATTAAAAGCAAACGGAAAAGTAACCAAACCCAAATTATCATCTACTGATATTGGTTTTTCTATCACACCGCAAATCAATGCGTTAGGACGACTGCAAGATCCTCGCCAAGCAGTAAAATTTTTGATCGGGACTGATGTTGATAATGCCACAACTGTTGCAAAAGTGCTTTTGGAAATGAATGAAGCGCGCAGAGCAATAGAACGCTCCATTGTTGAAGAGATTGAAGAACAAATCAGACTCAAGCATATTGATCTTGAGCGTGAAAATGTTATCGTTGCAGCAAGTGCGAGCTGGCCTGCAGGAGTCATTGGGCTTGTTGCATCTCGCTTTGTCTCTGCATACGGTAAGCCTACGCTTTTATTTCATCTTACCAAAGATGGTCTTGCAAAAGGATCGTGCCGCTCAATTGCAGAGTTTAATATGTTTGATGCGCTGACTGCATCATCTGATTTGTTGATGCAATTTGGAGGACATTCAGTCGCTGCAGGTTTATCGCTAAGTGTTGATAATTTGCCGATGTTAAAAGCGCGTTTAGAAGAGCTTGTTGCAAAGCAACTTACGCCATTTGATTTACAACCAAAAATTCGTGTTGATGCAGAAGTTAGTCTCTCGGATTTAACCAAAAAATTCATTGATGATTTAGAACATCTTGAACCTTTTGGTAACAGTAATGAACAGCCTATTTTTTATGTGCCTCATGTGGTGCAAGTACAAAAGCCTCAATTATTAAAAGATTTACACGTGAAATGTTTTATGTTTGCAGACGGTGTTATTAAACCCGTGATGTTTTTCAACCGTCCGGAACTTTTTGAATTTTTTAATGAGCAGTATGAGAGATCATTTACTTTGGCAGCACGAGTTTCAGAAAATCACTGGCAGGATCGAGTGAATATTGAATTGGTGGGCGTGGATATAGCACTGAGGGAAGCAATATGATAATCACTCTTGACGGTCCAGTGGCAAGTGGAAAATCCACCGTAAGCAGAATGTTAGCGCAAAAATTAGGATATTATTATCTGAATTCTGGGGCATTGTATCGTGCGCTCGGATATTTGCTCGTAAATAAATATGGTTACACTGAACAATCAGTTGCTCATCCAACAACAGAAGATATCACCAATTGTTGTAATCCTTCTCGATTTTCATATCAATACGACGCTCAGCATCGGGAGCGTATTTTTTTTGACGGTGTCAATATTACTCCTTATCTTAAAGATCGTTTAATGGATAAAATTGCTTCCATTGTGAGCGTGAATGAACAGGTACGCAAAGCTGTTACTCAAATGCAGCGTGATATTGCACGTAAGTATAATATAGTGACTGATGGCCGTGATGTCGGGTCAGTGGTGTTTTCTCATGCTGAAGTAAAATTTTTTATTACGGCATCAGTGGAAGTGCGTGCGCAACGTTGGAAAAAAGATCAAGAAAAATATGGTAATCATATATCGTATGAAGAAGCGATAAATCTCATTACTGACCGAGATAATCGTGATATGCATCGTACCATCGCTCCGCTTATCATTCCATTAGGAGCAATTATTATTGATACTTCTGATTTAACTCTTGATCAGACGCTCGCAAAAATGATTGAATGTATTAAAAATTATTCACAATCCGTTCTTTAGTGACTTTATCTATTTTTTTCTGTTGGCGAGTTCTTTTTCTGCAACTCGGTACTAATATGAGTAACAGTATGGAAAGTAATAACCCAAGCTTCATGATATCATGCATGGGGCGCCCTTTTTTTTTATGGTGTCAGAGCATGTTTGCAATTACCATATAAAATTGTAATACTCATTTACAATCTAGACTCTCAGTTCGCTCAGAAAGCAGATTAAAATACTGTTTTTGTCTATCTATTCCCTGGATCATAAAAATAAAAAAAAGGAAGTTTATGAAACAAATGGATATTTCTATAAAAATCCGTCTTGTTATTATTTGTTTATTACCTTTGTACGCGAATGGTGCGGAAAAAGATCCTGCTCAAGAGGGTATCAGTATTTGTAATCGCTCTCGTCAAGATATTGAAATAAATTATTCATTTCCCCTTCCTCATGAATATGCAACAACGTCTCCTGGTGGCAGCCAATTAATATCAAAGGGAAAAGAGGGTATATTGCCTTCAGAAATGGATATCTTCTGTATAAAAGTGGGCGCATTACGTACCAATCATTTACTTGTTGAAGATAAAAGTAATCCTTTCATCATCATGGACTCGCCGTATGGACATTTTATTGTTTATCAGGAAACGAGCCGTCATCTTTTATCGCTGCAATCTCCACCGCCCAAAAATAAAGGATTCTGTTCTTTGCAATAATAAAAAATAAAAAAACTTCAGTATTTTAATAGAGGGTATTCATGAAACATATTATTTTTTGCTGCAGTCTATTATCATCGGTGTCTCTTTTTTCCATGGAAAGCCGCCAGCTCGTTCTAAAAAATATCACTGATAAACAAGTGACCGTGAGCTATAAAAGAGCATTACCGGGTCATGTGCAATGCAAGCAAGAAAAAGTGTTATCAAAACACACTGCGATAATTCCTTTACCAGCCACGCATGGATTGCACATACGAATTTCTGGATATTATGATCAAAAAATATTTGTTTCTGAATATCAAACGCCGGTTGTGATTCGTTCTCACGAAAAAAAGATAATAATATCGCAAGGTGAAGAAACACTTGGAATTATGAAGCCAATGAAAGAAACCCAAACATGAAAAATATTATTTTGATGTTCTTATCAACATCTTTTGTCGGTATATTTTGCATGGAAAAAGAATTGTTTCCCATAGGGCACTGTCCTAAGCTTACGGTTATCAATAATCACACGCAAAAAATAACAGTGCGCTATCAACCATTATTGCCAGGAATGGATGAGACATGCTCATTGATTCCGGTATCACTTGGATCATCCATTATATCAGTGCCTCGGATAACTACCCTACATACTGAGGTGATAGTAGGTTCAGGAAAAAAAACTGAATTAAAACAACTACTTACACCAATTGTGACCATTACTATTGATGGATTTAAACCATTAGAAAATCTACGTATTGCTCGAGCTGATATCCCTCTCGTGATTAATCCCGAATGTGATAACGAAATTAGAGTAACGCAAGATATAGAGCAGCGTGCGATTATCAGATCCTTGCGTCTTAATATTCAAGCGCAATCGCAGACCAAACACAAAAAAGAAAATTCTGATGAAGATTGTTGTGTGCTTCAATAACAGGTTCTACTTCGCTAAAGCTACGAAGAACAGGGAAATAAAAATGAAACGATTTGTAACAATATTGGTATTGGTGTCAACATCAATATTTAGTGCTGAACGAGCTCCAAAATTTGCAATTATCAATGGTAATAATAAAAATGTGGTGGTGTATTATGATCCCTCAATATCTCCCATAAAGAATAATGAGAAGCTACTTTTACCAGCGGGCAGACCAATAAGGTCTTCGTCACGAATGAATCAACTTGCAAGTCTCACGATAGAACCAAAAAAAACAACTCTATTGCCATTGTTATCCACTCAGCCATTTTTGGTGACAGTGGAAATAAATGGCTTTGAGACATTAAAGGATTTTCGTATTTGCAAATGGAGTGATCCGTTGATTATTATGCCAGAGTGCGATAATCGCATTAAGATAATTCATGGTCTTAAACAATCGGCTATTATGACTCAAGATTCATCGGCAATAGTCGCTCAACAGCCAACGTTCAAAAAAGAAGAAATAGATGTAGATGAATATTGTTGTTGTTTGCAATAGATTTTCTCATCAACTGTATAAAAGAGATCCAATGAAACATATTATTTTTTTAGTAAGCATATTTTCCGCAATGAATGTTGTAGCGGGACCTGAAAAAACAGTCACCATAACAAATAGCAGCGCGAAACCAATACGTATTACATATAAAGACCAAAATTGTCATGTCAGGGAAATTCTTTCCGCGAATAAGAGTTTATTTTTAGTATCAGAAACACCATATCTTATGGTGAGTGATTCAGAAAATAAAAGGTATAAACTTTCTCTCAAAAGAGACATCAGCCATTGGATTGTTAACTCACAAAAAAACCGTCTTGGAGGCGGTTTAAATGTTTTCGAATGTGATCAGTATCTATCACAATAAAAAAAGGCCACCTCAAGAGGCGGCCTTTTTTATTTGAAAAAGTGTTGTTCTTTTTTAGAATTTAACAACAGTGTTAAAAGACGATAATTGTTTATCAAATTGTGATATTTCTTGTTCCAATTCTTCTCCTTTTGCCGACTCTCTATCAAGGCTGGCTTGTACTTGTTGTTTAAGTATTGATATTTGTTGTTCTAGTTCTTTTCTTTTCAACAATTCTTCATTCCGCAGAGTTGATAATTGTTGGTTAATGGTAAGTGTCTGTTGTTTTATTTTTTCTCTTTCTATTTTTCTGTCTTCTGATTCTTCTATTTTTTCATCGCCGGTGAGAGTATATATATCATAGTAAAAATTATTTGTTACCAGAACAATTTCATTCGCATCAGGATGTGCTATAGTATTAAATTGTTCTTTTTTACGACCAATAGATTCTTTTTCAAATTTTATTATTATATCTCCCGTCTCTGTGTTGAATAATGTTGCAAAATGACTTCTTATGGGAGAGAATCTGCCTGATGCTGCTTTTGTTATAATGAGTTTTTTATTATCTTTGCTCAGAGCTGCGCCTCTATTAATATCATTATCACTACCATAATTAAAATCTCTTATTTGTTTACCGGTCAAAAGATCCCATAATAAACATTTTGAACCGCATACGATAATTTTTGATGAATCGCTATAGAAATGCAAAGAACGGATGTCTCCTGGATGGTTTAATGTCATGAGAGTATTACCGGTTATGGCGTCTAATAAGACAAGATTACCAGTAGTTTCATGTGAAAAAGAAGAACTTCTTGTGGCAGCGATTCTTGTTCCATCATGATTATAGGTTAGTAAGTAGATTGATTCAGGTTGTTTAAATGATTGTAGGATTTTCCCGGTTTGAGAGTTTATAATTTTTATAGCCCTATTTGTTCCTACAGCGATTGCGCTTCCATCATTTTTATATGTAAGACAATTAGCCGGTATTTTACTTACCTTACTGGAGCGAAGAATGTGGTGGCCCCCATCGGTATCAAAAATAGATACGCAGTAGGAGCGATGGCCATGACTACCTTCAAGCGCGGCAATGTTTTTGCCATCGGGGCTAAAGGCTATGTCTAAAATTCTCACATCCAGATCTTTTTCCTCCCATAAGGTTGTTCTCGAGTCTGTTTTCCACACGGTTAACTGAGGTAAAATGTGCTCATTAAATCCTGCCATATATTTTCCAGTGGGATCCAATTTCAGCCGTCTATCAAAACGCCCGTGGTCCCGTGTTTCTATAGTTTTTTTAATTATTTTACTTGCAAGATCTTTGGAAGAATGAGTTGGTTTTTCTATTTCCATTGCGTGCGAAACAAAACCAATGCTGATTATGCAAAGTGATACAGATTTTTTATTGAGATGGATCACGGAATTCCTTTTTTTGAAATAAAAATGATGCTCAATTATACGATGGTATAGAAATGAACGCAATAAAAAAGCCACCTGAAGAGGTGGCTTTAATTTTTAGAATTTAACGACGTTTGCGTCGTCATTATCTTCTTCTGATTCTACTTCAAACACAGAATTATCTAATTCAATCATGGTATTAACATCTTCTTTTTTAATATTTTTAGTCGTTTTACAAGATTTTTTGCAGCATGCAGGAGCAAGAGCTAATACGCTAAGGCAGATTAATGTTGCGATATATTTGTTGTTCATGTGAATCCTGTTTGTTTATAATGTTTTTGATTTCTTTATTGATTTTGCTGGACGTTTTTTCATCGGTCTTATTTTTGCATCGAAAGGATTTTTCATAAATGCAATTTTAAGCACTTCATCCATGTTGCTTGCAAATTTAATATCCAATCCATCGAGTGACATTTCTTTTTTAATATCTTCAAGATCATCCATATTTTCTTTTGGCATAATAATAGTAGGGCAGCCATGTTGTTTTGCCGCAAGAATCTTTTCTTTAAGACCACCGATAGAAAGAATTCTTCCTTGGAGGGTAATTTCACCGGTCATAGCAAGTTTGGGTTTGGTTGGGTTGTTCGTCAAAGCAGAAACCAAAGCCGTGCAAATGGTGATACCAGCAGAAGGACCATCTTTTGGCGTTGCGCCTTCGGGGATATGTAAATGAATATCATTTGAAGAATAAAAACTTGGTTTTAACCCTAAATCTTTTGCGCGCGATCTGATGTAACTCATTGCTGCTTGCGCTGATTCTTGCATCACTTCACCAAGTTGACCCGTAAGTGTTAGGCCGCCTTTTCCACTCAACACTGATGTTTCAATTTCAAGAACATCACCACCAACTTCAGTCCATGCAAGTCCTGTTGCAAGACCGATACGTTCAGCCTTTTGGCTCATGCTGGTTTTTTTGTTGGCAGACGTTCCCAACCATTTTACCACGATTTCTTTGGTGATGGTGTGCGATTTAATTTTTTCATCTTTCAAGAGCAATTGAATCGTTTTGCGCATTAGTTTTGCAATAACGCGTTCAAGTTGGCGTACGCCCGCTTCTTTGGTGTATTCATCAATGATTGATAAAATAACTTCATCTGAAATAATGAACTGTTTTTTTGAAAGATTATATTCTTTCAAATTCTTTGGAATAAGAAACTGATTAGTGATAGCAAGTTTTTCATATTCTGAATATCCAGAAAGATGGATAATTTCAAGGCGATCATATAATGGATATGGAATCTGATCAATCATGTTTGCAGTTGCAATGAACATAACTTGTGATAAGTCATATCCGGTATCAAGAAAATGATCAATGAAGTTTTTGTTTTGTTCTGGATCAAGAACTTCAAGTAACGCAGCTGCAGGGTCGCCATGCATATCGCGTGACATTTTATCAACTTCATCAAGTAAAATAACCGGATTGAGCACATTCGCTTTTTTCATTGCCTGAATAATTTTTCCGGGCAATGCGCCAATATAGGTGCGTCGGTGTCCACGTATTTCAGCTTCATCACGTACGCCGCCTAATGATATGCGAATAAATTCACGTCCCATACTTTCAGCAATAGATCGTGCAAGTGATGTTTTACCCACACCAGGAGGACCAGAAAGGCAAATCACCGGAGATCGATGCAAGTTTTTAGAGAATTTTTTTGCCGCAAGGAACTCAATAATGCGTTCTTTTGCTTTTTTCAATCCAGCATGGTTTTTGTCTAAAATTTTCTCCGCTTCTTCAATGTTGATAGTATCTTCACTGACATTCTGCCACGGGAGTGATAAAATCCAATCAATATAATTTCTACTGACTGCCGCTTCTGATGAAAGAGGAGGCATTTGTTCTAAGCGTTTTAATTCCGCATCAACTTTTTGCTTTGCTTCTTTTGAAAGGCCTGCATTTTTAATTTTTTGGCGTATACTGCCTATTTCTTCCGATTGATCTTCACGCCCCAGTTCTTTTTGAATAGCCTTCATCTGCTCGTGTAAATAATATTCGCGCTGATTCTTATCTACTTGTGTTTGAATCTGTCCGCGGATACGATTTTCTGTTTGTAAAATGTCGATTTCTTTTTCTAAAAATTGACATAGTTTAAGCATGCGAGGTTGTACGTCGACTAATTCAAGAAGTTCCTGTCTGTTTTCCAGTGACAAATTATCGATATGCACCGCAATAGTATCGGTCATATAATCCATGTCTTGTACTGTTTTTACCTGTGTTATCAGGTCAGACGGAGCTTTTTCATTGAGGGTTGAATAGGTATTATACAATTGAACGGTCTCGCGCCATATCGCTTGTAACTCAGTTGAAAATTCAAGATCGGGAGTTGGAATATCTTCGTACTGGACGTTAATAAATCCATTTTCATGATCTTCAAACATAACGGCTTTTGATCGGCATAATCCTTCAACAAGGATTTTAAGAGGTCCATTAGGCATACGCATGACTTGCAAGATGGTTGAACGAGTTCCATACGTAAATACATCGGATTGAGTAGGAGTTTCCGTGGATGCTATTTTTTGGGCCGACACAAATAGCATATGATCTGTTTTAAGAGCATGTTCAACCGCTTTGATAGAAATATCGCGGCCAACAATGACAGGCATAATGCTTTTAGGAAGCATAGCTACGTTTTTAAGAGGTAGAAGAGGGAGGCAGTTGTCTGCGCCAATAGATTTCTGTTTTTTTAAAATTTTGGTTTTTTCTTTTTTCATAGCTTTCCCCTTGAGTGGTAATAGCAGGCTAGGCCTGACTTCTCTATTAAGAATAAATTATTGCTCCTTTTTGTCAATTAAAAAGAAGATTTCTAATAGAAATAACGGCTTAAAAAGGGACTATTATGAGGTATTTATTGCATTGGACTCTATTTTCGGTACACTTTTTTGGGATTTGTCCTTGAGATTCAACAAAAAACGAAAGGTTCATATGAAGAGACAGGTGGGGAAAAAAATAGGATTGATAGCAGTATGCGTGATGATAATTCATGTTTTTTCCTTGTTTTCGGCCGAAAATAAAGAGCTTTCTGTGGCAGTAAAATCAGAGCTTCTGGTAAAGGTGCCTGGGGTCACCAATCGTACGGTGATGGTGCCAGAAGGAATCTGGAAAGAGCATTATGAAGGCTGGCAGACCTGGCAAGAGGAGGACTTTTCTTCGATCGCATGGGAAGAGCATCATCCTCAAAGCTTTCATTCCTGGGTTACAAAGGCAACTTTAGATAGTGATCGATTAAAAGATGGAAAAGATTTCTGGGGAGCAAATCTCTTGGATAATCAAGGGCTTACTCCGTTGCATCATCTTATCAAGAAGCGAGAAGCCACTATCAAGCATGTGCAAATATTGATGGCTAAAGGGGCAGATATTACCCAGCGATCAAGAGATAAGATAGGTGATAATGGTACGATACGGGGGTGGGATATATATAGTCAGGCAATAACTATTGTGGATTCGCCTTTTAATGAACCGGTAGGGAATTTTTTTGAAAAACAATGTTGTGGCAATAAGGATGTAATACAATACATATTCACTGAGATAGTGCACAAAAAACTCTTAGCAGTGATAGAACAGAGAAAAAAGGATGAAGAACGCAGAAAAATAATGCAGAAGGCAGACGAGATATTGCTCCAAGCAATAAGAGAAAGTTTGGGATTGCCAACTTTTGAAAGTTCCTCACCCTGCAGAAAAAACCATGGTTGATACATACTTTTCTTGATAATAATGCAATATAATTTTTACAAATGATTAATCCTCTGCTAAATTTATCAGGTAAAGTGGTTCTTTCATTGTTAACAATATTATTTTTTATTCGGAAGGATACTCGTGTTAAAACGTCTTGCGACGATGCTTTGGGGGAAGTTTGAAAGTAGGGAGGAGTTACAGAAGTTTGGTATTCTGGCTCTGATTTTCTGTGGTATTATTGCAATTTATTGGGCACTTCGTCCCATGAAAGATAGTATTTTCAATGCTATTGTTGGTTTTGAAAAATGGCAGCCTTATGCTAAAACGCTTTCATTATTCATTATTTTTCCTATTATTATTCTTTATAGCAAACTTGTTGACATGTTTCCTCGTCATAAAGTTTTCTATTTTTTAACTGGTCTTTATGGTGCGATAGCATTAATCATGTTTTTCTGTTTTTCAGACCCTTCAATCGGTTTGGCTAATACGGTCAAAAGTCCATATCGTATTCTTGGATGGGTATGGTATATTTGGGTTGAAAGTTTTGGTTCATTGATGGTAGCTCTTTTCTGGGCAATTGTGACTGATATTACTTCTCCAGAATCTGCTAAACGTGGTTTTCCTCTGATCGCTCTTTTTGGTCAAATCGGTAACATGGTTGGGCCATACTTTATAAATGCGAAAAAACTTGGGTTTGGAAGTAGTGCTCCGGTTGTCGGAATTATAGCAGGAATGTTATTTGCTATAGGCCTTCTTTTCTGGATATTTATGCATGTAACACCAAAGTCTCAGTTAAAAGGTTATCACCCAGAAGGTGAAGAAGAAGGTTCTGAACCAGGATTCTTTGAAGGATTAAAATTACTTGTTACACAAGGATATTTGCTAGGGCTTTTCGTTATTATTACCGTATACGAAGTTATTGTTACCGTGCTTGATTATCATTTTAAATGTAGTGTGGTTCAGGCATTCCCGGGAAGCGAAATTGATCAAAGTGCGTATTTATCATCCTATGCAACCTGGACAGGTCTTGTTTCTACATTGTGTGTGTTATTTGGTATCAATAATATCCAGCGCATTTTGGGCACACGAGTATCCTTGTTGATGCTTCCCGTATTGGTGGCAGGTGCTGTGCTTTTAATTAAATTTAATCCGCAGTCACTCATCATTGGTTTTGTGGTTATGGTGTTTTCAAAAGCTGTTAATTATGCACTCAATCAGCCAACACTGAAACAACTTTATATTCCAACATCAAAAGATACAAAGTATAAAGCACAAGCGTGGATTGAAATGTTTGGTGGACGCTTCTCCAAATTCGGTGGATCAGTTATCAATGGATTCCGTGATCCGTTAGTAGTAAGTCTTGGTGCCATCGATGGTGTTGCCCGTTTCTTGATGTTCAGCTCCGTGATTTCTTTTGGTTTTGTCGGGGTATGGCTTCTTGTGGCAATTTATGTTGCTGGTGTTTATGACAAAGCGATTAGAGAAAAACGTATCGTTTGTTAATCTATATGCACATTGAGTAATTAATGCAAAAGAGCCTTCTAATTTGATCTTTTAGAAGGCTCTTTTTAGACAAAAACAATAAGAATTGGCACAAGAAAGGTTTTGGTTAGGGTAAATGGGATCTAAAATTAAACAGATGGTGCGTGGCCTGTTTGAGATTGAACCGCAAGAGCGGATGAAGCTTTTCTTCTTGTCGCTTCTTTATTTTCTTGTAGTTGGAGCATATACCATAACGCGTGATCTTAAAAGTTCCATTTTTTTGGGAATAGTGGGAAAAGAATATATACCATGGGTTAAAGTTATTTCTATGGTTATGCTCGTTCCTGCAATCTTTTTCTATTCACGTCTTGTTGATAAAATTCGTCGATATCAATTGTTGATTTTTTATAGCATACTTTTTGGGGTAGCAAATTTAGTTTTTGCCTATTATATAGGGCACCCACAAATTGGAATCCTGAATACTGATGCGCATCCAAGCCGTTTGTTTGGCTGGTTTTTTTACTTTTTCGTAGAAGGTTATTCGCCGTTTGTGGTGAGTGTTTTTTGGGCTCTTGCCAATTCAGTGAATAGTCCGACGGAAGCAAAAAGAAACTATGGATATATGGTTGCAGGATCAAAATTTGGGGGAATGGTTGCAGCTGCGTTAGCGTGGTATATTTTTGGACTCAGCTCTCAATTGATTCATCCTTACCTTACTCACGTTGCAGCACATCAAATTATTCTCGTAATATCTACGCTCTTTTTGGCTCTTGTGCCAATTGTTGCGATATTATTTATTAAAAAAGTACCAGGGCATTTATTGCACGGGTATGAAGCTGCCTACCAGTTAGAAAAACATAAAAGTGAGTCTGTGGTTCCTGCAAAGCCAAGTGTTTTTGCTGGACTCGAGATGTTTGCGAAATACCCTTATGTATTGGGTATCTTTGGCATGGTTTTCTTCTATGAAACGGTGTCGACGGTTCTTGGGTACTTGCGCCTTGGCGCTGCTGAAGCGGGAGCTGAATCAATATCTGATGTTTCAAAGGTATTGTTTGAAATTGCCTTTAAAGCGCACTTTGTGGGTTTTATCATTTCGCTCGTGGGAACCCAGGCCTTACTTTCTCGTCTGGGGACGCGCGTGTGTTTAATGTTAATTCCTCTTTCTATGGGAACCATACTCTTCTATCTTATTTTTGAAACATCGCCTTATGCGCTCAGAAATGCTTTTGTGGTATTTACTGCCCTTAATTATGCATTCTTGGCTCCTGTTCGTGAAAGTTTATATTTACCGACGATCAAAGAAATCAAGTTTAAATCGAAATCTTGGATCGACGCCTTCGGCAGCAAGTTTGCCAAAGCTGCCGGGTCTATGTTTAATGTTTTTGCTGAAAAAATGGGTACAGCGCTTATGTTTCCTGTTTACTCCTTCTTTTTTGCCGGGGTTGTATGCATGTGGTTTGGGGTGGCCTTTTTGCTGGGGCGTAGGTTTGAGCAGGTGATCTTAAATAATGAAGTTATTGGGGCGGAAGAGGAAAATGTGGGAAATAATGCGGTATAAATTGCATTTTTTTCCCGTTTTGTTACAATTTCAATGAATGAAATAAAATCATAAAGGATGTTTGGATGAGAGATCTTAAGGAATTATTTGGGGGATTAATAGAAGCAGGCGTTCATTTTGGCCATCAAACATCGCGTTGGTGCCCTAAAATGAAGCCATATATTTGGGGATCGAAAAATAAAGTCCATTTAATCAATATATCCCTTACTGCGGCTCAATTAGAAAAAGCAGAAAAGTTCTTAGAATCAGTTGCAGCTGAAGGCAAAACTGTTTTGTGGGTTGGTACTAAAAAAGCTGCTTCAAAAACAGTTGCTGAAATCGGCGTGCGCTTAAATCAGCCTTTTGTTAACCATAGATGGTTAGGTGGGACTTTGCTTAACTGGAGCCAAGTTAAGAAATCTTTAACCAGATTGCTTCATTACGAAGATATCTTGGCAAAATCTGAATCCAATCCTTTTTATACAAAAAAAGAACTTAATTTATATAAAAAGACCGCTGACAAGTTAGAAAAAACAGTTGGTGGTATTAGAAAATTAGCATTGCCAGTTGGTGCTGTTGTTATTGTAGACGTCACCAAAGAGCAATCAGCGGTTAAAGAAGCTATGTTAATGGGTGTTCCTGTTGTTGGTATCGTTGATACTAATTCAGATCCTTCAGACATCGATTTCGTGATCCCTGGTAATGATGATTCTCCTCAGGCTATCCGTTTCCTTATGGATAAACTTGCAGATGCTGTTGCTCGCGGAAAAGAAGCTTCAACGAAAAAAGCAAAAGATATAACTGATGCTGCAGCTGCAACCAAAGCAGGTGCTAAGATAGTTGAAGACGCTCCAACCGATGTTGAAATAGCGCTGCAACAGCTTGAAGCACAAGAATAATTATAGCCCAGTCTACATTGCATTTCGACCGGGCACCCAGTTTAAGAAGGATTATTCAAAAGTTTTTTGATTTAATTCTTTAAGCGGGGTCCCCATATGGAACGAAGTGTAATATGGGGTATAGGAGAGGTGTCTGAGTGGTTGAAGGAGCATGATTGGAAATCATGTATGTTTCGAAAGGGGCATCGAGGGTTCGAATCCCTCTCTCTCCACCAGCCTACGCGTAAAGCTACGGCTGGGCGCGGCCAGCTTTTTAAGGGTTTGATTATAAAAATTAAAAAGAGTTTGTCGAAGAGAGCGTAGGCTGCCCGCCATAGCTTTAGCGACGGCTGGGCCGTAAAATAAAAAGTCATAAAACCCTTTTGGAGCAATAGCGACAAATAGGCTATAAAGTTTGGGAAAGTAGATAAAGGATTAAGGTGCATAATCTGTCAGGTCTGAAAAGAAGCAGCGGGATGCATTAAAATTTTTGTAACTACTTTCCCATTTTAATTAGTTCTTGAAATGGGGTCCCCGGCGCAACTGTAGTGAAGCTGGGGTAAAAGCAGCGGGATGCATTAAAATTCTTGTAACTACTTTCCCATTTTTTATACCCCACGTTTCATTCCATTACACGCGGGGACTCCGGTAAAGATTAATAGGATGATTTTGTATGAGCTCTGTTGTATTAAATTTAAGTAGAAAATGGCGATCACAAGATTTTGACCACATTGTGGGGCAAGATCTTGCGGTGCGTATTCTTAAGAACAGTCTCTATTTGGGCCATTATTTTCCTGTCTATTTATTTGCGGGCCAACGTGGATGCGGTAAAACATCAACGGCTCGCGTTTTTGCTGCTGCGGTGAATTGTCACGCGTTAACATCTTTCCAAAAAGATCCAAAAAATTCTTCTATTCCTTGTTTGGTATGCGATTCATGTGTGGCTATGCAAGATGGCAATCATCCTGATTTTATTGAGATTGATGCCGCTTCACATACGGGCGTTGATAATATTCGCAGCATTATTGAATCATCATCATTGCTTCCTATCATGGGGCGTAAGCGTGTCTATCTTATTGATGAAGCACATATGTTGAGCAAGGCCGCATTTAATGCTGCATTAAAAATTTTAGAAGAACCGCCAGCAACGGCATTGTTTATTCTTGCAACAACTAATCCTCATAAAATTATTGATACGGTTAAATCGCGTTGTTTTCAGCTTTTTTTCACGGCAATAGCGCATGCACCACTCAAAAATCATCTTCAAATAATTTGTAAAAATGAAAAAATCGCTTATACCGATGATGCATTGGATCTTATTGTACGGCACACTGAAGGTTCAGCGCGCGATGCGTTAAATCTTCTTGAGCAGGTTAGATTTTCTAGTTCGGCGGTAAATAAAGAGGCCGTTCTTGCACTACTGGGTCATATTGATGATCAACAGATCATGAACATCATCCAGTTAACGTTGAGCGGAAATTCCATTGAGTTAGTACAACTATTACAATCGCTTGCTATTGATAAACATAAAGCTGAATTTATTTGGGAGCGCATGATTATTTTGTTGCGCGCTCTGTTGTGGATTAAACATGGCGTCAGGCCGCATGAACTTATTGCTTCAGTAAAAATGTTGGAAGAGGCTGCTCGTGCCTGTTCGCTGACCGATTTGCATCGCATGGTTGAAGTTCTTTATGCACATGAAGAATTGTTTCTCAAAACCGCGTTGCAGAATATATTTTTAGAAATGGTTTTGCTTGATTTATGTTCCAGTGATAAGAAAAAAACTGATAATGGTAATGGGTCTGCTCCTTTATCGCTTGGTATTGCAGCTAATGAGAGCAGTAATGATGCTGAAGGTGAAGATGATGAAGAAGATGTTGATCATGAAGAAGAAGTTCTGGGCTATGATCAGCAGTGGCAACAATTTGTTGCTAAAACCGAATTGGTTAATGATCCGTTAATACATTCTCTTTTTAAACAGTCTCGTTATGTATCATTTACCTCCGAAACTAAGAGTTTGGTGGTAGAATTATCCAAAGATTTTGTTTTGTTCAAGGATCGCTTGGATGGGAGTAGGCTTGTGTGGCAACCTCTCTTGCAAGAAATTTTTTCTTCACCCGTAAAGCTTGATATACAGTTTACCGGAACACAAAAAATTGAAATAAATAAGAAGCAAAAAAGTGACGCTCCCGGAGCAGAATCTGTTTCTCGTGTGCAAGCTCTTCCTAAAGAAAAATCGTTTTCTCCTGCTGCGCGGCCTCAAGAACAATTTCGCGCAGGTGTGCGTTATACACCAAAATCAGCAGTTTCTGTTGCAATAAATAAAAATGATTTGCCTATCGATGTATCCGATCAGAATATATGGAAAAAAGCAGCATTGTTATTACATCATTTCCCCGGAACTATTACCGAAATACACAAAAGACCATGAAAAAAATAAAACTTCCTCAGGTTGTCATTGTTGGAAGAACCAACGTTGGCAAATCAACATTATTTAACCGATTATCAGAAAATGTGAAAGCGATTGCACTTGATCTTGAAGGCGTAACGCGTGATTTTTTGAGTGATACCATTAATTGGCAAGGTCGCAGTTTTGAATTGGTTGATACAGGCGGTATCAGCTTAAGAAAGACGCAAGATCCTATTTTAAGCCAAGCACGATCAATTGCATTATCAATGATAGAATCAGCTGATATTATACTTTTT
>LDIY01000041.1 GCA_001468865.1 candidate division TM6 bacterium SOIL31 | reverse complement strand
GATCGACCTCTTGTACCAATTACTATGATGTCTGCTTTTTCATGTTCTGAGAAATTGATTATAGCCGCTGCTACTGATAGAGGCGTATCAATGACGCTAGTCTTTACTGGCACTTTTCGCTGCTTTGCTTTTGTTGTTATCTCTGAGAACCATTGTTCTGCTTCTTTTTGTGCATCTTCCAGTCTTTTCTTTACAAAATCTGGGTATGACAAGCGATACAATCCAAACGACTGAAGAAATTGATCGATATTCACTACGTAAATTATGTTCACTTCTGAACCATACTTTTCAGCCATCTTTACAGCAAAATCAGCTGCTTCCATAGAGTTTTTTGATCCATCGATCGGAACCACTATTTTGGAGATTTCCTGTTTGTCCATTAGAATCATATGCGCAACCAACAATATATTATAAAAATATCTGGAATGCAGTGCAATTGGATATTCTAGTGATCTTTGTTTTCATTAAAGATGATAAATGTGTGATATGAGCCCGATTGCGTAACGGGAAATAATTAGCCATAAGACGTAGGATCTATCACTAAGAGTCAATTTCGAACGTTTATACTATGCTAGGGCAACTGTTGAGGCTGCTTTTGCTCGCATCTTTTCCTTGTATTTCAGACTTCTTGGTCTCGTTCTCAGCTGGTAGTTGCAGCATGGGCAATTCCTTCCAGCCCAAACAAGAAATAGATCGCAAACCTGGCATCGTTTTTGCCCGCTACCATATTTACTAACATTGGCCTCAGGCTTCTTTGCCTTGTACCGTACACAGAATTCCTTGCAAGTCATATAGTAGTTCTATCTTAAGATTTGACTATAACTTATTTGAGTACCGTGCCATGCACTGCACTTGCTCATATAAAATCTTGATAAGAAAATGAGAAGGATGGTCGATTGTTACCTCTTCGACGGAAAGATCTCCTCGAGGAAAGTTACCTCTCTCATCCTTTCAACAACATAATCCGAACCAGGCGGCAATCTTTCTTGCAGCTCAGATAGGATAGACCTGTTACTTGCTATTGCTCTGATAACATCTTTTTCAGTAATGATGCCTACCATCTTTTCTTTCTTGTCTAAAACTGGCAGTCTTCGGATCTTGCTATGCTGCATCACTTCTAATGCATCCCATATAGTTGCGTTTGAGGCAATTGTTATTACAGGTGTGCTCATGAAGCTCATTACAGTCATGTCCAAAAGTGAGATTTCATGGGGCGTAGTTGGTTGATATATCTGGTCGTAAGCCACCACTCTTAGAATGTCGCGCTCTGTTATGATTCCAGCCGGCTTGTCCGGATTTGTATTCATGATTACAATCACACATCCTATGTCCTTCTCGTACATCAGTTTGGCAGCTTCTTTGAGACTTTGAACATGAGTTACAGTTGTCACTTTTCCTGTCATGAAATTAGAAACTGCAAGTGAATCTATGCTGCTCATGGCATTGCTGCCTCTCGCTTTGAGATAATAACCGAAATTTCTACCATAGCACCATTGATTTCTTGCAATATTTGTGATGTTTGTTTTCAGTGTAATGCACTGCATTGATAAAATTAAGTCACCTAGGCTATCATGCATGATTCAACTGGACGGTTTTATTCACGAGTCATTAATACTGATTTCAAATACAGAATCAGCAGGTGCACTGCAAGACACAGTATTCCTAGCCTTTATCTTTCATAATCTTATCTGCTCACCTATGCAAGCATCAAAATCTATATCTCAAAAGAGAAAGACTAGCCAGAAACTGCAACTGAATCAAGTAAGGGGACACTTCCAAAAGCTGCAGGAACTATACGGATTGACCCTTCCAAAGGTAGACAAGGCATTGCTAAATGATTTTCTAAGCAGAGATGGGACTACCGATAGACCTCTGTCGTATACTCTAGAAGTATTTACAACATCTGGAGTGGACACACAAGCAGCCAGAGACTATATAATGTCAAAAACTGGGATGGCTCCAGCAATATATGACAATGGAACTCACTATGTAACAAATCAAATTCTAACGCTGGAGATGCTCAAGGAAATCAACGACTCGGAAGACGTGGTTGAAATTAGAGGAAGCTATTGTGGTGGAATAGGTATACGGGCTGCATATTATGAGAGAGCACCACATTAGTCATTTTGCACTCTACCTTTTCTTCTTTTTCAACCACGTAGGCAATTATTTCAAAATTATTGTATTGCTAACTCGGATGGATTGCTAGTGATGCCATGTGGAAAGAATCTGAAAATCAACCGTAGAATTAACAGAACATCATTATCTGATTCAGAATAACATCTACAGGAAAATGATTGTCAAGCATTAAGACAAATACCGTTCTTTTCAGTTTAAATGGTTAGAAGAAAAAAGAATGCGCGCAAAGCCAAAAGCTCTAGCGCTAACAAAGAAGTGACTGTAAGTGACAAGTTGATACTATACCTAAATGAAGCCCTTGCCATAGAAAATGCTGCAATTCCAAGGCTTCAATCTAGAATAAGAGAAACCTCTATTCCGGCTGCCAAAGAGCAGCTGCGACACCACCTCGAAGAGACAAGAGAGCAGCAAGACAGGCTAAGGCAATTGATATTGAATCTGGACGGTGCGCCAACCAGCGATAAGGCGCGCCTGCCTATTCCAGAAATGCCCAAGCGACTTTCAAGCTCTGTGAAAAAGTCCATTACGTCTGCCGATCAAGAGCTTAAAAGCGCCAAAGAGGATGCAATCATAGAGAATGCCGAAGTGGTGATGTACGACACACTTTTGCAGCTTACGCAACAGATGGGCATTAATGACGCAATTCCTTCATTAACTCAAAATCTAAGTGAAGAGCGTGAGATGGCAGACTGGCTGAGAGGCAACATGCCTGTGGTAATTACGGAACTGTATCCAGAAATTGAAGCATCATTAAAAGAGTCGCAAGAGCAAGCAAAGGCATCCGGAATTGCAGAGGCGTAATGCGCAGGGCTAGTGAATTCGGTTAGCTTACAGCAAAAAGATTCTCGATATTTTTGAAAAGAGATCTTATCCTTTTATGTAATCTAATATCCAGCCCCTATGATCTTCCAAGCCTGCAGAAGTGATCTCTTTTTAGTTATGACGTGTACAAGATGTGCATGACAACATCGGGAACGACACAAAGTTTTATCTGCCCAAAGTGTAACCGCAGGGTTACGGTCCCAGCAGAATCGCATTATCCAGTGATTTGTCCATACTGCAACCGTCACATGAAACAAATAGTGACAGAAGATTAAGTGCGATGGGCGATGCCTACTCTAACACAACCCGGGACTGGCCTTTTATTCTGTCGCACTATTAGCCTCTCTGACTATTTCGTCTTGCACGCATGTAGTAGTACACTATTATTCCGGTACCAATTGCTCCACCTGTAATTGCTGCGGCCGTCAGTAAGGTCCTAGGTTCCGGCAGCGATATCCTTTTTGCCTGTCCATTGCTTGGTCCTGCGCTGTCCACCTCTCTCAACTCACTACGATTCGATGTTAGCATGCGATACTTCGGCCGATTATCATTTTTATGAGTTTAGATGAACGATTAAGATAAATGATTAAGACAGCAGATATTCGTCGGGTGGAAGAAGAAAAACGATAGGACCATTGTTGAGAATCATCATCGACGCATTCTTGGGTTTTAATCCATTTATCCAATAGTATGCTGTGTTAAACAGACAATAACCGTGGATAGCAATACCTTGCTGATAAATAACCTAATCCAGCAAACACTCGTTGACAAGCTTCCGATAAGCCAGATTATCGAGCCAATTTCCCTTGCTCTAGAGTTAGTCGGCGTTGCTATCATTGTATATGGTGCTCTTGTATCTATAGCCTTCCTAATACAAGTAGAATCAAGGAACAGAAAACAAGCTGGACTCAATCAGCACTCTATAAAACAGCAATTTACAAGCAGAATATTAACGGGGCTTGAATTCTTTATCGCCGCCGACGTGCTCAAGACAATACTTAATCCAACTTTGCAATCGTTGACAATTGTAGGCGTTATAGTTGCAATTAGAGCTGCGCTGGCATTTCTGCTAAATAGGGAATTAAGAGACGAGGAAAAGCTAAGGGCGGCAAGTCAAAGGAGTTTGGCGGCTGCAGAAGGCAGTGGAATAGCCGAAAACGAATCAAGGGAACATGGTGACACTCGGTTCAGCGCAGAGTCGGCTTAAAGCTGTTCCTAGAGTTTATGCAGTATCC
>LDIY01000040.1 GCA_001468865.1 candidate division TM6 bacterium SOIL31 | reverse complement strand
TCTCTGCTGCTGCTTTCTCTGCTGCTAGTTTCTCTGCTGCTGCTGTCTGTTCAATTTGTGGTTTTTGATTCGACTGATTTAATATCTCTTTTTCTATAGTTCTTCCAATTTTTTCTTTAAGACA
Source organism: candidate division TM6 bacterium SOIL31 (assembly GCA_001468865.1). Taxonomy (GTDB): domain Bacteria; phylum Babelota; class Babeliae; order Babelales; family Vermiphilaceae; genus SOIL31. Next base: position 14,393 of record LDIY01000040.1, on the reverse strand, counting down.
TGGGTTGATGTATAAATTGTGTAATTGTGCGATTGTCGAACAAGCTGCAGCAGCTGGATCGCCTGAAGCATCTAGATTATTATTCCAATATTCATTGCCCGGAAAGGCATTTCCATCCCATGCATACATTGCCACCAATAATTTATTGTCATCGTCTAATTTTTTCGCAGGATTTTGTGTTGAAAAATGAATGGCTATATTTTTTAACTGACCACCATTAGCAACTCCCGCAATTGTTTGCGCATTGTCAGGAAACCAACCAAAATGAATATCACTGATATTTGTTAGATCATTATTTTTTATGATATCTTCATATACTTCAAGCATCCATTGAGCTTGGCGTGCATCAACTTGCCACTCTCCAAGGCCAAGACCTACAATATACACATATGCGTTTTTACCAGCTTTAGCTGCACATTTATTTGCATCTTTTAAAAATGGTTCAACAACCAAGTTTATTCTCTGTTTATATGCCGCAATATTAAAATAACAGTTTCCTACCAACTTTTTTATACGATAAGGTTGTTGTTTTTTTGTTGTGTCGGGCAGTATTTGTAATGGTGTGTATTTACCGGACGCATCATTCTGTGCTTCTTCAAATGTTGGAAATTTCTCATTATATAATTCAGAAAATATGGCTAGTTTACCTTTGTATTCTGCGTTCAAACCATATCCATTGTCTGCAGTATTTTGATCTTTTGTTATAAGTATATAGGGACAGTCCATACGCTTTTCTCTTTCGAAACGAGAGCCGACTAATCCACTATAGATTCCTCGCGGTTGATGATTCTTTCCTGGATTCCCCTTATTATCACGGCTACCATCATTAATAAAATATGTTGGAGAAGCCATACCAAATAATGCGGACATTTCAATTTCATCATAAGTAAGATAATCATTCAGCAGGAGAGGAGTGGATTCTTTATCTGTTCCTATTGTTTCCCAGATTTGCCATCCGTTTGCTTCTCCTTGCTTTTCTGACAAGATTTTATCTCGTGACAAATACTTATCAAGAGGTCCGGTAAAAACTAAGGGACGTTTTTCAAACAAACGAATTGCAAATTCTTTTGCAGTTATAGAGGCGTAAAGATTTTTCTCTATGGGAGTGCCGTTTTCTTTTTTATAATTCAGAAACTTACTAAGAACAGCAACAACTCTTGGATGTACTAAGGGACGAGTCTTGAGAGCATCTCTACCAATTTGTTGTTGCCTGGATACATCTGTTTCCGCAATAGTGGAAATAAGATTAGTCTCTAGTGGAAATGTGTGAATGTTTTCTTTAAATTTTTTTGACTCGGTGATCATTTGTTGATAAATTGCCAATGCTTTATCTGGCTGTTCTGCTGCGAACACATTTATCGTAATGATATTCAGTGCAATTATAGTGCATATAATATTTTTGATGTGATTATTCATAGATAATTTTTCGATTTATTAATAGGGTTGTATTATCAGATGATGATAACTATAGCTATTTTGATGAATGTTGTCTATTGAGATATTCAGTGAACGTAACCAATAATTTACCATTGCAAGGCACAAGGACTAACAAAGTTTTGTGCTTGTTTACGATCAAATTTTGTTTGCAAAAAAGCATCTTGGAAATATTTAGTGCCTAAATAGACATAATATTCAAGATGGTTATTAAAAAACGGCTGTTCTTTAAGTCCCACCAAAGAAGGAAAATGTTCCGTATCTACAATGCTGATCGTATAATCATTCAGTAGAGGATTATATTTGAGGATAAAATTATCACCATGAGGATCAACAAAAAGTTGCAGATCCATGCACAGTTCCATCACTAATTCACTTCTTTTTTGTAAAGATAACAGGGGAGCATCCTCTTGCGTATCAAGAACGTCTGCAATAATAGCGTATGTACCGGGCATTAAGGTAGAAATATCTTTTTCATTTCCTATGTTATGACCATCAATTTGCATCCACTGCGGATTTTTTGGAAGCCAATACCATTTACGTGGCATGATTATTTTATCTTTCCAGCGAGGATTGTTTGCAATTTGTTGCTGTATAAGTTCCAAATTTCTGACGCGTGTTAATCCCGCAATATGTCTATTCATACCTCCTGACATATAGAAAAAGAATTGATTATCAAATCCTTTGCAATAAGGATCAATAAAACTTTCGGGAGTTTCCATAAAAAGCTTAAGCACAAAAGGATAATGTTTGAATTTGACGATCAATAATCCGCAACGTTTTTTTCTATTGAAATTTTTGTCTTTAAGAATAATGAAATCAGTATAGTGTTTTTTATGTTTTCTGATCTCACGTAATAATTTTTGGATAAGATTATTCAGAATATGACAATCGATGCGAGTGTGTAAGCCGTCATTGGTTTCTATAAAGTCTTTGGGCAAGAGATGGCTCAGAAAATAGTCATAGTTGAACATTTTAAAAAGGGATTGATTATACGCCCAGCAACTCCGGGATATTCCCTTTTTTTTAGAGCCTTTTTTTTTGATCGTTATGGTTGGTTCGTCTTTATCCTTTTTTCTCAGGTGTGTTCGAGCTGGTTTAACCCCTGAAAAAGTAAAAAAAGCGAGAATAACCATTATCACTTTTTTCGTATCCATATACACTTATCTCTTATATTTAATTACAATGTAAGTTTTATTTCATTATATCATAGGTGCAAAAAATTGCTTATAGATTATTCAAACATGGCAAGTTAAGTGTGTAATTGAAAATATATGGTTCGATAGCGCCTTTGTTTTGTGACAAAGTGAGTTTTTAAGGGGCGCTAGGGGTAACCATTGTTTTAAAAAGGGGGAGCATGATAGGATATTTTAAAAGGGTTTTGAGAGGAGTTGCAGTTAAGGGTAAGGTGGGGTATGTTGAGAAAAGAGAGTAGTAGAAAGATGGTGAGAAGGAGTAGTTATGAAGCCAGAGATGCTGTATCGACATGCTCAAATTGCTGACAGCCTGCGACGTTTACCGAAACAAATGTTACAACTATATGATCGTGATCATGTAGTTAATTTTGTTTTACATGAGTTATGTAGCAAGAACTGTTTTAACATACCTAAAGCTGCCTATTTTATCGATAACCCATCCTTTAATTGCTTAAAAGGGATTGTCGGAATTTCTGGAGAGGAGCTGCAAGGATTTGATAATATTTGGACAAAACCAGATCAATTTATTGAGCATGTTTCCCAATCCCCCTTCAATCAGAAAGTACGATCTTTTAATTATGAAAGCCGCAAGAATAAGGGTCATTCTCATGAGGCTATGGCAGAAAAAATCGCGCAAGAACTTGGATTGCGCGATTATGGTTTTTATTCATGGGATATGAAGCATGATAATCATGGCTTTGTAGTATGTGAAAAAAATAGCGCAGCTCCTGATGAACATCCTCACGAAGAGGTTATAATTGATGGACTTAGTTTGCTTAGCTTTTGTCCGGTTTATTAAATTTCTTCAAATGGCGCTAACCCTGGTAATAATCTATCACTAAGATATGCCAAAGCAGCGCCACCCCCGGTAGATAAATGGCTTATCCGCGAATAATTCTGTGTACCTAGTGCGATATCAACAGAATCGCCGCCGGCTATTACAGTATGCGCAGATGACTGTGCCATCAGATTGATAATTTCTGCGGTGCTTCTGCGAGTTTCAGGTCTTTCTGCAAATCCCATTGCGCAATTAAAAAAAATGGTCTTTGCGTGATTAATTATGGTGCGCATCTGTTCAACGGATTTCGGACCAATTGATATGCCGATCTCATTATTGTTCAATGCGGGCATGACAGTAATTGCAAGTGGACCATCAATTGAATCATAAGCAATCTGATAATCAAGAGGAAAAATAAGTTGTATGTGAGCGTTTTCTGCGTGATAAATAATTTTTTTGCAGGTGTCTATCATATTGTCAGCAACAAGAGATTTTCCAACAGGTTTATTGAGTGCTTTAAGAAAGGTAAAACACAGTGCCGGACACACGATAAGTGTGTCCACTTTTTTTATAAGGCTTTGCATCAACGGAATTTTATCTTCTGTTTTTCCCCCTCCCAGGATAGCAACAAAAGGGTGCGCGGGATTATTTTTTATGATATCAAGTTCACGCAATTCCTTTTCTATTAAAAAACCAATGCTTCGTCTATTTTCGGCAAATTTATAGGGCAGTAATGCGATAGAACAATCATTATCATGAAGCGTGCCAAATGCATCGTTTACATAATAATGAGCAGTTTGTGCGAGCTGTTGAGCAAATAATGGATCGCCACTTTTTTCTCCCGGAAAAAAACGAAGATTTTCTAGTAAGAGAATTTCTCTTGGAGCAATTTCTGTGTGCGCAAGGTGAGAAAAATCCTCAACAAAACGTATGGTATATCCTTGTTTTTTAAACCAGGGTATAAGGATTTGCGTAGAAAGTTCTGGTTCTTTATTTTTTGGTCGACCAATATGGGTGGCAATTACAACGCTTGCATTACGATTAATAAGAAAATCTAAAGTTGGTTGTATGCTTTTGAGGCGAAAATCGCTGTCAATTTTCCCCTCATGCAAGGGTACATTTAGATCCGCACGTAAAAAGACTCGTTGATTGGTGAGATTCCATGAAGATAAAGTGGGATGTATCATATTTATCCTTCAAAACGTAATACGCGAGAGATATTAATGCTGCGGATGCGTTGTATGGGTAAGAAGGTGGCACATAAGCTGAATATAACTACAACACCAAAAACCGCACATATAATTTTCCAATTCATAGCAACAGGTAAATGAGTAACGTAATAACTATCAGGAAGTGAGATGAAAGGATATTTTTTCAACATCCAACTTGCAAGAATTGCTGCAATAAGACCGCAGCATGAGGCCATGCAGCTAATACTCATTCCTATAATAAAAAATATGGTTCTGATTGATTCATGAGACATGCCAATTGCGCGCAGTAATGCAATATCAGGGCGCTTTTGGGTTATGTGCATAAAAAGAAGAGAGATGATATTCATGCTTGCAACGAGTAAAATAAGTGCGAGAATAAAAAAGGAAACATATTTTTCGAGTTTTAAGCTTGCAACAAGGGATGGATAGAGATCTTTCCACGAATAAACATCAAGGCCAAGCCGATTGTGCAATTTTTGTATTGTCATTTTTTCATTTGCTTCCGGTGCAAGCGTAACATTAACTTGTTCAATGGCAATAGTGGGATAGAGTTCCTCAAGAAATGCCAGCGAGCTATAAACAACATTGCTATCAAATTCATCAATGCCCGTATCAAAAATGCCACTTATGATAGCAGGTTGTGAATCGAAGGTAATTTTTTTTCCTCGCATTTTTTCATTACGAATAAAAAGAATGTCTATGGAATCTCCCACTGCAAGATTATTATTATGAGCCAACTGTTTGCCAATGATAATCTGATTATCCGTAAATAATTGAGAAAAATCTGTGGCTGTTGATAATCGGCTTATTATTTTTTTGGATAATGAACTGGTTAATTGTTCTGATACAGGATCAATACCTCTGATGATTGCTACTGCCGGTGTTTCATCTGAAGCATGCGCAGCACGAAGTAATATATGGTGATGGGCCATAGGGGAGAAGGCAACAATTTCAGGAAATTCTTTGGTGAGTACGGGTTCAAGTACGTCTAGATCAATATTGTTTTTATATGCTTCTATCGTAATATGTGCGTGGATACTCTGCATTTTTTCATGGATGGCAACTTCAAATCCATTCATGATCGCAGTAATGAGTGCTAATGAAAATGTACCAATAAAAATACCGGTGAAACAAATAATTGTCATGGTGGAGATACTGCGTTGATATACATGGCCGAGTAAGATGCGGCGTGCTAAAAAAAATGGTGTTATATTCACGAGTGGTTACCTTTGCTCTTGTAAAGAATCATCGTTTTAATTACGATACTAAATATACTAAGGTTACAAATCAAAAGGGAAATATGAAAGTATTAATGAAAATGTATGCGTTGTTAAGTGTGATAATTTTAGTAGTATTGTTGCCGAGCTGCACACGAGTAATTGATTGGGGAACTAAAACGTTTGAGCAAGCGCCATCGTTGCACGCAAGTATCGATCAGGCACAAAAATATGTTCGCTCAGTGACGCTCTATGATCAATTTACTACACGTGCTCGTTTTGATTCATTGTGGTTATCAGATGAAGTGCGTACCAATTATGCCAATCTATATGCATTAAAATTTGGAAAAACAGAAGAACAAAAAAAAGTTTTTCTCCGACGACAACTTGAAGAGAATAATCATTTCATTTCTTTTTATGTATTAAGTCCTTATGAACACCCGTTGGGAGATGCTCAGAGTGAATGGACTTTATTTTTAGAGATTGGTGATAAGCATTACGCTCCGATTGAGATTAAAGCCGTTGAACTTTCTCCTGAATATATTTATATGTTTGGTAAAAAATATAACAAATTTAAAGTTCCTTATAGTGTAAAATTTGATGCAAAAGATATTAATGATCAGCATTTGATTACTCCTGAAACAGAAAAAATTACACTCTATTGCAGATCACTTCACTCCGAAGTTATGTTTGTTTGGGATGTTAAGTAAAAAAATAGGGAGTGGGTTATGAGGATCGCCATCGGAGCTGATCACCGTGGATTTTTGCATAAAGAATTTATCAAAAAATATATGCCCACCATTGAATGGATTGATGTTGGTACGTATAGTGATGAACGCACAGATTACCCTATCTTTTCAGACAAAGTTGTTGATCTTATTTTTACCTATGCAGCGGAATGCGGAATATTGATTTGCGGTTCCGGTGCAGGTATGGCAATTGCAGCCAATCGGCATAAAGATATGTATGCGGCAGTGGCGTGGAATAAAGAGGTAGCAAAGCAATGTAAGCAAGAAGATAATGCTAATATTTTAGTGTTACCTTCTGATTTTATTTCGTGTGATGATGCAGTTATTATGGTTAAAGAATGGCTCGCGCACGAATTTAAAGGTGGACGCTATGCCGAGCGTCTTAAGATGATTGATAAGTAAAAAAAGAAAAAGCCCTTGTTGTGCAAGGGCTTAATTTTTATGGCTGATATGTATTGAAAAGATCAAAAAAGAAATAAAAATCTCGGATACTCAAGAGTTTTTTTTACTGTTCTAAGGCTATTGAGCAATTATCAAGAAGTTGTAAAATGTCGGGGTTCTTATCAACCCAATAAAAAGCATTGTATAGTTCTTGATCTCCCCAGTGAACCTTCATCCAATTAAGTGCACCTATATGTGGGTTTGCTCCATAATCTAATAATAATTTGATCATAGGAATATCTTGATGGTAACAAGCAATATTTAAGGGCGTAAATATATCAGAGTGCAAGTTAGGGTTAGCTTGATATTTTTCAAGTAAATCTTTTGTTGCCGAAAACGATTGGTATAGTACGGCTAATTCAAGTAAGGTTGAACCGCATTTTCTATATTTATTTATATCGATAGTATTTTTTCTCGAATCAACAATTGCAAAAATAGCCGGCCACGTATGTGGTTTGATGCTAGAGGCGGTAAGTTTATCAAGCGTGCTATAAATTGCTGGACGTTCCGATTCCATTCCATACATGCTTAAAGACGCAAGAGCCATGATGCCTGATAGTAAGAATGTATTCTTCACAAGAAAGCCTTTGTTTATACAGATTCAATTTCTAAAGCAGGTTCGAGTGTTATTTCTTCTTCCAATACTGGTTCTTCTGGGGTTGATTCAGTCGTACACTCTTCTTGTTGGACTTCTGGGGCAACTGATTCATCTTGTGTATCTTCAAATGGAAAAATTTCTTCAGTAATAGGTTCTGCAGTATTTTGTGTTCTACCACCTATAATTACTTTAAATTTCTTTTGCAATGGTGCAACATAAGCACTCATTTTCTGATAACCATCTTTTATGAAATTCATAGTATTGTTCTGGAAATTAACCAATACAGTAACTATTTTATCTTTTAAAGTGGTTTCGTTTTTTTCTGAACTTGTGGTGCTTTCTTGAGGCTCAATTGGTATTTCTGATGATTGAAATTCTTCCGTTAGAAGTTCGGTTGCTGATTCTGTTGTTGGTTTAACAGTTTCTTCTTCCATTTGTTCGAAAATATCTTCGAGAGTTGATTCAGAAATGGTTGTTTCTTCTTCATCTCCAAATATATCATCAATTTCATCCGTTGTTACTTCTGGCATAACTACTTCCGATTCGTCAGGAAGGGTAATGTTTCCCGCTGCCACATCAGGTGTTTTATTTTCAATCTTATTGATGATAGCTTTAATTTCTTTATCGTTCAGAATCTGTTTTTGCATCAGTTCTTCAACTATTGCCATTAACGCATCTTTGTGTTCCACCAAAATATTCATGGCATTTTTCTGACACTGTTTTTGCAACATAAATGCTTTAAGTTTAAGTTCTTCGCGGACAGATTTTGGAAGAGATTCTTGCAGCAAACCGCCAAAAACCAATTCTTCAATCAATTTGTATGCTTTATCGCGATCCTTGCGGTGACAGGTAAATCCACATGGCCCAGTTAGCAATTCTTCTGCTGCAAACCCTGCAAGAAGCAATGTTGCTTCGTTCACAATAGTACTTTCAGTTTTCACGTTGATGGTATCATGCGGTTGCTTAGTGATGAATTTACCATATTCAATTTTCTTTTGTTCGCTATTTTCTTCTTTTTTAGAATAGTTTTCCCATACGCCTTCATCTTTAATATTTGCCATGTATGCGTACGTAGTTACTTTATCTAAGAGTTCGTGTGTTGCAAGATGTGTTGCTGCGAGTGCCATACCTGCAAAGTGAGTAGCAACGATACGCATTTCATTTTCCGGTAAATCTTTGCGTTTAAATATAATAAGATTATTTAATTCAGTATCAATACTTTCTTCAAGTAATTCCTGCGTCAGAGAAGATCCATGCATCCATGAACGAGTCATTGCATTACGAATCACGCGTTTCAAGTCTTCAAATGTTTTATCATTTGTTTTATCTGCCAGCGTTTCGACCTCAAATTCCTTCACGTTGAGCGCCATATTAACGAGCTCACGGATAAGGAATTTTACGCGGTAGTTTCTTGAAGGATAATCAAAGCGAATTTCTTTACCAAAACGGCCATTTTGACGGAGTGCTGAATCGATATTTTCTGGTTTGTTAGTTGCTGCTATAACAATAACAATCTTAGATGGGTCAGCATTCATAGAACTTTGCATTGCAGTCAAGAAATCGCTGAGTAATTTATTGTTACCCACACGCTGTAAGCCAAGTAAATCGATTTCATCAATAAATATGACTGCCGGTGCGTTTTCATATACTTCATCAAGAATTGCTTTAATACCATATTCATTAACAAGTGAAGCATTGATATTAAAGAATTTCATTTTGTTCGCTTGGCCGCGTTTAGCCATCACTTTTTCTATTTCTCCGCACAAACATTCAACGCTGAATGTTTTACCGGTGCGAGGGGGTCCCGTGAGCAACCAACCTTTTTCAGGAGTTGCTTCAATACGCATTAATTGTTCAGGATTATCGATATATTGGATAATGGAATAGAAAGCTTCTTTTACTTCATCGAGTCCAACCATATGGTCAAAATTAACGGATGGCTTCATTTGAGTTAAGCCGGGTTGGTAGGTATTGAGATATTCACCACCACGTAGGAAGTTCCAGAATGCTTCCCGTTTTTTTGTTAATCTATCGCGTATGCCGCCGCCTTCACTCCACATTTTCACCAATGAAGCAATCATTGCTCCCGCTGCCATCCCAAGGACAGGGTGCTTGCCAGACATAACATCACTTACTGCCCAGTCCACAACCGCAAGCGTACACGCATTGTCAGGGATATTTGCGTAAAAGTTTTCTGATGTTCCGCCCCATCGGTTATTGTTATAGTGGCTATCATCGGTATCGGCACCAACGATATAAGGCATTCCAGCTCTATCTTGCGCCAAAGGACCACAATTATTTGCAAGTAATTTTTCTTTAACAAAATCTCTTAACCATTCGGGAAGGTTTTCGTTGTTTTTGCAATAAGTAGCATAATGATAGAGAGAATAAAGGCCCATAAGTCCTACAGCGCCAGAATAAAATGCTACTGTGGGAACATGATATTTATTTGCAGGAGTTACTACCCAAGAATCAAGAGTACGAGCTACCTTGTTATACCAGGTAAGGCCCATGCTTTTAACCGTTGTTTCAAGAGTGTTGAGTTCGTCGCGAGTTATTTTGAGACGTCTCATCAGGGCTTGTGGTTCCAAATGGCTTAAATTTGACCTATTTTTGCCTTTATGGAGGTTTTGGAGGAATTTATTTAGGTTAAATGGTTTGGCGTTTTTAAATTTATTGCTGATTTGCTTATTAAGATAAGGGATAAATGCATTACAAAATTCAGTAATGACAAATGCAACTTCAAGCTGTTGAACAGGGTCTTTTAGCGCACCGATTGCAGCCTGATTTTGAAGCAAGGCATTAATGGTCATCTTGTTCTCGGTTAACACGTGCATTATTGCGGTAGGGCTCATTGCAAGGTGTCTTGTGGTGCTTTTATGTACCACCAAAGCTATTTCCGTGAGTTTGTTTTCAATTTTTTGTAAAGAATGGAAGGCTTTTTTTACGGCAGCTTGTGCAAATGCGATTATTTCATCAATTTGCGCCTGTTCTGATGCGGAGATAGGGTGGGCAGTGGGATGATTTGTTTCTGATTGAATAGCCGTGTTCAGCAAAAGAGTGGATAGTATTATCGATTGCATCATGTGCAGTTGTTTCATAATATGTTTCTCTCGTCTTTATATGATAATTTATTTCCAAAACAGTTACTAATATTATAAAAGTAGCACTTTTTTCAACTTTTGGGAAATTTATCCGGTCTGAATCAATAGATTGTAACGGAAGTTTACAAGGAGAATACATTTGCGGGAGGCTTTGGAGCTATTTTCGCCAAAAAAGTTGCAATTTGTCAATCGCAAATGATATAGTAAGAGAGAAAAAAGAGCTATGTAAGGGCAGTTTTTAAAAGTAGGAGATAGCAATGTTTCCTCTTAAAAGGGCTATGAACGTGATAATGAAAGCTATAAAAGGGCGTTTTGCTATTGTATTTTTATTATTATCAGCAGGTGCTCTATCAGCGCATATGCCGGCTGAAAGCGACTATTCTGATATGTTTGACTATGGTTATACTGTTTCTGAAAAGACCAAACCTGGCGGTGAATTAGTTGTAGAGCGGGTTATATTGCATCCTCAAGCAGGGTGTGATTCTTCTTGTACCATTAAACGGCATGGCGTATTATCCCGTCGCCCCGATGCAAAAGCAACTATTTTGATATGTCACGGTTTTATGTGTGATAAATACGATGTAGGAATACTCAGAAAGATCTTTAAGAAGTTTAATGTTATGACTTTTGACTTTAGAGCCCATGGACAAGATGGAGAAGGGCAATATTGTACTTTTGGGCGCGATGAAGCCTTGGATGTGATAGCAGCAGCAAAATTCTTGCGTAATCATCCAGATCTCCAGGGGATTCCTCTTTTTGTCTATGGCTTTTCAATGGGGGCAGTTTCTGCCATAGAAGCCCAAGCCCGTTCATCAGGTTTGTTTGATGCTATGATTTTAGATTGTCCTTTTGAATCAAGCGAAAAAGTTATTCAAAATGGGCTGAGTGAGCTTAAATGTTCAATTTTTGGCTATCAATTTGATTTACCGGGAAAAGAGTTTCTACAAAAGCATGCTTTTCACCCGTATGTTCAAGCTCTGATTAAAGCGATATTAAAAACAGTGGCACAAATGGATGCGACTGGGGTCAACACGAATTTTTGTCCGTTATGTCCTGCTGAATCTGCCAAACAAATTGTTGTACCGGCATTTTTTATTCATTGTAAAAATGATCAAAAAGTTCCCGTGGAGCAGGTTAAAAATGTGTATGAAAACGCGAATGGATTTAAACGGTTATGGATAACGAATGGGCGCCGTCATTATGATTCCTTTTTTTATAATCCCGAAAAATATATAGAGCAAGTACGGCTGTTCTGTGATCAAGTGCTCAATGATGAGATCTCATCAATGCCATGGGAAGATGTTGTAGAAGATGATGACGATGATGATCATTTATTTGGATAAATATAAAAAGGGAGCGGTAATGAAAAATTATAATAAAAGAATAATGATTCTTCTGCTGATGCTTACTGCTTTAAGTAGCAGTTTATCTGAGGCAAAGGTCAGAGTGATAAAAGCTCGAAGAGACTTTGAGCAGAATTTGTCTAAAAACACCTTGATGATTGCACTTTTTTATGAAGGACAAAAAGATCGTGGAAAAGCACGCAGCAAGAATAGAGGCTTAACACGGATGTATGAAGATCTGAGTGCGCATCAATCGTATGATGATGCGGATATTATTTTTGTTAAGGTCAATACTGCTCGAAGAGATTTAGCCGAACTTGCCTCATTATATGGCGTTACTAATATTCCAACATTCATATTTTTCAATAATGGCCAACGACTTGTTGATGATAAAGGTGTGCCAGTGCAACTGCAGGGTTTTGTATCCCAAGCTGATTTGCAAGCATGTATTGAAAAATATTGCAGGGCAGAAATTGATAAACTTGTTGCAATGAAAAAAGAACGTAATGAGCGAATTCTTGCAACAGAAAGTGAAAGTTGGAAGCCGTATTTCTATCCACGTGATGTTTTTGTGCGTGATTATAGTCCATTAGAGACTAAAGAGAATTTAGAATAAAATTTGAATTTGATTGGTAAGGAAATTAATAAGGAGACGAGATGAAAATCAAAAAATATGATCAGCAAAACAAAATGTATATATTATTGGGCGCATTAGTGTTGTGTATGGTTACTGGAATAAATGGGATGAACCTTGTTTCCAGAAGGCCGACAAAAATGGGACTGGCAGCACAAAAAAAACAAAAGGTAGCTAATCTGGTAAAGCTGGTACAGATCTATTTTATGGATGATGCATGGAAAAATCTCAACGAAGATGCTCTTAAGGATCTGGTGGATCAATACAAGGAATGCATGAAGTATATTGATCTTAAGAATAACGAGCAAGATCAAATAGTATTTGCTCAAGCATTATCGAATGCTTTACATATTCCTATTGAAGATATTAATGTTCCTTATGAGCAAATGCTTGATTTTGAATATTCTATTTTTGGGAATAAATTAATATCTCTTATAGAAGATTATCTGATTAATGATCGCTGGAAAACACTCGCTCCACAAGGGCAACAGTCGTTTTTAGAAGAATATAAGGAATGTGAACGTTTTATACCTATAAGTAATGAGAATGAAGCGCAAACTGCATTTAATCAGAAATTGACAGCAAAGGGAGTAAGTGAAATGGAAAAACTTTCTTATTACAGAGCAATGGGTAGATTTGAAAGTAGCCCTTTGTATAAAAATTCAAAATAAGTTCCTATATCCCCTATTAAAAAAGGTTCCGCTTTTAAGCGGGACCTTTTTTTGTTACCATTAACCATATATTTAATTGTTTCATGGAGTATAAAAGTATGGTTAATGTTTCTCTATCAACGAAAGATCTACTAGCTCAAAAAGTTGATTGTTATGCGTATATGGTAGAAAAAGATTCTGATATTACGCATGTAAGTAAGGATTTAAAAAAGATATCCCCTGATTTTGCAGCCATTATAAAACAACGTAAATTCGTTGGAAATGCGCAAGAAGTTGCGACAGTTCCCGTGGTGATTGAAGGACGTGTTGCATTTGTTATCGTTGTTGGTATTGGAAAAGAATCAAAAAGCGTGAGTGCTATTGAGCGCTATCGACGTGCACTTGGGCAATTGATAAAAGAAGTAAGCGCATGCAAAGGAAAATCGGTTGCATTGCAAGTGCTTGCAAAATTGGGTGTTGGTGCATCTGCTTTTTATATGGCTGAACAAACAACAATAACATTACAAATGGCTCAGTATCATTTTGATGATTATCTGACTGATAAAAAATCCAAAGAAAATAAATTAGCAGAAATTATTCTTGTCGCCGATGAAAAATATAAAAAAGAAGCTGAGCGTGGTATAAAAGAAGGAAATATTATTGCCCAAGCAGTGAACCAAGCGCGGCATTGGGTTGATACGCCTCCTTCAAATTTAACACCACAGCACCTCGTTGAAGAAGCTCAAAAAGTAGCAAAGCGTAATGATCTCAAGTTTACTGCTTTTCATGAAAAAGAAATTATTAAGATGGGCATGGGTGGATTAGCAGCAGTTTCACGGGGATCTGACGTTGATTGCGCATTGATTATTCTTGAATATAAAGCTCAATCAAAAAATGCACCAACGCTTTGTTTTGTGGGAAAAGGAATAACCTTTGATTCTGGAGGTCTGAGCCTCAAGCCCGCAGATTACATGGAAACAATGAAAGAAGATATGTCTGGCGCGGCAGCGGTTATTTGTGCAATTGATGCCCTTGCTC
>LDIY01000039.1 GCA_001468865.1 candidate division TM6 bacterium SOIL31 | reverse complement strand
TTGCTTGCAAACTTTTCAAATAGCTTTGGATAGATTTCTGGATCGATTCCAATACCCGAGTCTTTGACTGATATTAACACATGCTGGCCTTGCCTATGAGTTATGATTTCGACCTTGCCCTCACTTGTGAATTTAAGCGCATTACTCATGAGGTTTGCAAGAACTTGGAGGACTCTTTCTTTATCCGCGTTTATCTTGAACTCGCAGGCTAGTGATGATGAATAAAGTATCTTTACTTTGCTGCCGGCCGCTCTTGCCTGACTCTCGGCATCGGCTAATGCAGCATTAACTAAATCATCGAGGATCAGCTCCCGCTTCTCCAGATGTAGCGAGCCTGCCTCTATCCGTGCCACATCAAGAATATCGTTGATCAGCCCTTGAAGCCTGTAGGCATTTCTTGTAAGGCCTTCCAGCATCTGTGATGTATCTTCACCTTGTGGGTGATCCTTCAAAAGTTCAGAATATCCCAATATTGACTGGGCAGGGGTTCTCAGTTCGTGCGCTGCAATATTTATGAACTCTCTTTGCAGCCTATCGTGGGCATCCAGTTTTTCATACAGCTCTGACTGGCCCCACATGCTATCAAACATAGTGGCATAAGACAAGATTGTGGATTTGCTGTTTGAATATATTGCCGATCCTACTGCCTCAGCAAAAGTCTCTTTTGAATCGTCCTTGAGCTCCACCATCAGGTATTGTTTTCTGTCGATTATGAGTATCTTTGACCTAGCCTCCGTATAAGCAGTTGTCTTGATTCTTCGGATTTGAAGGCCCTTCAGCATATCCAATTTGGCTTGAATTCTTTCATCTATCTCTTCCCGCACTGGAATCAATATTCTGATTTCGACGCCGCGTTCAGCTGCTGCCCGTAGCGAGTCAAAAATTCCAATCTTTTCTTCTCTTCTATAGGCAGTTGTGGTGGGCAAGAAAAGTAATATTTGCCGCTTCGCCAGCGAAGGCAAGATACTGTACCGCTCCTGTATTTCTAGCGGACGATGTATTACCTCAATAAATGTCGCACTTTCACTTTCGATCTCTTTGATTCTCGTTTCTGCGTCTATTCCAAGGGCCCACAGCTCTTCAAAGATAGTCTCAAACTGTTGGACAAATGCCGGTTCGCTGCTAAATATTGCGCTCGTGTTTAGATTGCCTCCTCTCAGGTTCTCAATCGTAATACCCAATTCATTTTCTGAAACGCCAAAGCTCATGGGAGGGATGTACTGGACGTGCCGAATCTGCATGCCAAGCTCTGTGAAATCCTTGACTACTTGCAAGAGCTTGCCATCGGCACCAGTTTCAATGTTTGTAATCCACCGAATACCATCATGCTTGCCAATGGAACTCTCGAGCAATATTTTCTTAAAGGCATCAAGTGAATAATTGTGTGCATAGAGCAGGCCATCAGCTACAGAGCATACCGAGTATTTCTTCGATTTGACAACCATGTCTATTGTGCGGTGGAGAATCTGCATCGGTTCTTTGACCGCATTTGTTTCAGGCCGTACCGCACCTTGCTCTATCTCCTTTATCCTGTCTGGAGCAAGGATAGATTTGCTCCATAAAGTATCAAATACGTATTTGTTTTGCTCAATGATACTTTTGGCATTGCTGTAAATGAGCTCTTGCACACCTTGCTCTTTATTTACGGTGGCGGTACCGATGTAGGCGCAATCGCTGACACCAAAATTGCCTCTAACGCCATCTAAATGGCGTACTTCGGCATATCGCATGAGAGCTTTGCAATAATCCAGATTGTCCTTTGTAATTTCAGTAATCCATTTAATTTCTATATTTCTTTTTTTTAGATCTTCATAGCACTGCTTTATTGGCTCAACTGACATCGCTATCGATGGCGCAGATGAATCTGCACAAGCGCAGACGAAGGTTGCATTCTTGAAGAACCTGATAACAGCTGCTGCGGTTTCTTTTTCACCAACAAGAATCTCTGTCTTTTCCTGCTCTCGTCTCATCTGCACTTTCAGTTTTCTTGACGCCTCTTTAATTTAAAATAACATGATAGATTGTTATATAAGATCCGAATAAGTAGAGACGATCCTATATTCGAAGCATTGTATCGTGTCTGATAAAATAGCGAATCCTTGATGTTCGAAAAGGCTTGCCTTCAGATCGGCATTTTGTACGGACATACAAGTGAGCCTATGATTGCTTTTGTATGCCCCCGGTTTTAAAAGCCAGACATTGGTCAACGTACTTGTTTTCAAACAGTCAGTAAGAAAAATAGAAAAATAACTTAAAATATTTGTAGAACAAAGTTCCATAGAGTATTATTAATAAGCTCAGATTGAATCTTTACAGCGGAATTTGACGGAGAATACCGCCAGCATTATCAATTCAAAGGCAATCATGGTCCTAGATGACGAAAACGACATTGTTTTTATTTTTAGAAAATCCCTTGAACTTGTGGGATATACTGCATTCGCATTTACAGATCCTTTTGAGGCACTTGAACACCTCAAGCTAAACAATGATAGATACGGACTTATCATTTCCGATATCCGCATGCCAAAAATGTCAGGAATAGACTTTATATCAAATGTTAGAAAGATCAACCGGTCAGTCAATGTAGTGTTAATGTCCGCCTTTAGCATAAAAGACATTCACATTCCCGATGAACTGAACATAAGTGAATTTATGCAAAAGCCTATTACGCCAAGCCAGCTGAAGCAAATTGTGTTAAAATATGTCCCCGTAATTCAGCAGTTAAGGGATTCTTAACGTTTCGTTATCCATCCACTCGGGTTATGAAAAAAGTGCCTTTTTCAACTATTTGAATTAGTTATGGCGGTGTCAAGATCGAATATGACCAACTTAAAATATCCGAACTTTGTTGCTAATTCGGTCAACCAGAATTGAGCGATAAACGCGAACTCATAATGGTAGTCGATGACGAGCAAGACATCCTGAATATACTGCGATATGGGCTGGCCAGGTACGGGCACAAAGTCATGACGTTTTCAGATCCACTACTGGCTCTAAAGGAATTCACTCTTAACCACTCAGACTATCAGCTAATTTTAACAGATATCCGGATGCCGGCAATATCTGGAATGGAACTTGCAAAGAAAGCAAAAGAGGTTGATGCAGACGTCCGGATAGTGATAATGACTGCGTTTGAATTAAACGCATACGAGCTAGCACAGGATCTCCCTTTTGTCAAAGCAGAGGACCTGATGAAAAAGCCAATAATGCTGTCAAATATTTGCAAAGTCATCGACAGAAAGGTTCCCAGTTAGTCTGTGATGGCAGCGTGCGAGCATTGTCAGCCTTAAAATATTCTGTTGCTCCAAAACCTGTGAGGCGATCTGTCTGGTAAGCAAGGAGAAACTTATCGACGGCAATTTAGATTCAATTCTCAGACTATTATGTGAAACTAGCTACGGAGAACATAATGTTGTCATTTATCCGGATCTGGATTCATTTAGGGAAATCTATACGCACCTTGCAAAAGCAAGAATCCAAAACCATAATGACAAAGTGTTTCTGCTTCCGCACTACGAGACGTCCAAATCAGTCGAACAATCTCTGATGGAGCTGGACATCAGGGCAAAAGAGCAAATTGAAAGAGGTTCACTTGAGATAATAGATTCACAACACGCTTTTTTTGATCCGGCTCAAAAGTTTTCTAAAGTTGTCGAAGCAGCCGAGACAGAAGCGGTTAGAACCGGCAAGTCAGGTGCTATTGTAATTGCCGATATGGGCTCTTTTTTTCATCGCCAAGACATCATGGGATTGATTTCGCACGAGTGCGGAATAACCCCCACAGAAGGTTCAAAGACTACAATATTCTGTTGCTACCACGTACGGGATTTTGGAAAGCTCACAAAAGAGCAAGAAGCAAAGATGTGCGAAAACCACTATCGAAATTTATTTGTCTGTGAAGTTTGAAGAGAGTGAATATTTCCAAAACAGTTTATTAAGAAACATCTACCTGTTTATTTATCCCACGGCTTTATTAGCGAAATTCAGTATTTGAACATCTGTCAAAGATTATGAATCTGGATCCTAGACAGGAAAAACTGCAGATGTCGACGCAGACCAAAAAGTACAGGGTAATGATAGTTGACGATGAGCAGGATATTACAACAATTTTCAGGGTAGGTCTTGAAAAAAATGAGTTCATTGTCACTACATATAATGATCCCTTGGAGGCTTTGTCAAATTTTAGACCCGGAATGTATGATCTAATGATCCTAGATATTAGAATGCCTGGAATGAATGGGTTTGAGCTTTGTCAAAAGATTAAGGAAATGGACGACAAGGTAAAGGTCTGTTTTCTGACAGCCTTTGAGGAATACAGATCAGACTTTAGGCAGAGCTTTCCAGCCCTTGACGAAGTCAAATGTTACCTAAAGAAGCCAGTCACGGTTTCAGACTTGATCTCGCGGTTGATGGATTTGGCAAATTCATAAAATTGTGCTCAGTTTAGAAACCGCAAAGTCTGAGGTAAGTTTGTAAAAGCGGCCAATCCTGCAGATTATTGAAACGGCCCTGCCCTTTGATTTCATTACCGTGGCAAGTGGAGCGATAGTA
>LDIY01000038.1 GCA_001468865.1 candidate division TM6 bacterium SOIL31 | reverse complement strand
CCTGAGCTTGTCGAAGGATACGAACGCTATTTAATACACTTGCTTCGTCAAATACGCGCGCCCTGAATCGCCAAAGATCATTACCGCAATATCGCCATCTTTAAGATGCGGCAAATAATGATGCGCGCCCCAGGCAACAGCACCACTGCTCAAGCCCACCAAAAAACCATAATTACGCGCCAAATTTTTAAGCATTGCAAAAGCATCCTCGTCAGCTACAGCAATGATATCATCGATGACATTATTGTTGCTGTAATTGATGATATCAGAATAAAAATCAATACCAACGCCTTCCAATTTGTAAGGTTTAGGATTACCCCCGGTAGAATGGAATGAATTGATAGAATCAATTCCAATGACTTTAATTGCAGGATTTTGTTCTTTTAAATATTTTCCTGTCCCATACACGGTCCCTCCGGTGCCTGCAGCGGCAAAAAAATGAGTAAGAGTACCATTTGTTTGTCGCCATATTTCAGGCCCGGTCCAACTATAATGTGCTTGTGCATTGACTGGGTTAAAATATTGGTTGGGCATAAAAGAATTGGGTGTTTCTTGTTGTAAGCGTTTGGCCGTTGATTGATAACTGTTGGGATCTTCAATAAACATTGTGGACGGACACATAACTATTTCTGCGCCATATGCCCGTATGGTATCTAACTTTTCTTGGCTGAATTTGGGGGTGGTGGTAATAATAACTTTATATCCCTTTGCAGCACCAATCATTGCTAATGAAATTCCTTGGTTTCCATNNCCCGCCTGGTTTTAATAAACCTGTATTTTCAGGGTGTTCCACCATAAAAAGGGCCGAACGGTCTTTAATGCTCCCGCCAGGATTTAAATATTCAAGTTTTGCGTAAAGGGTAGCAGGGGTATCAAAAGGAAGTTTTACCAGGGGGGTATTTCCGATTGCAGAAAGGAGGTGATCATGCATGGGTGTGTGCTTTCTTTGGGGGGATTCTAGGATATTTTTAATTCATTTTTGTTGTTAATCACTATAGCTAGTATTTAATCGAATGTCATTAGAGGTACTCATACATAGAAGAAGACACAGAGTAAAATCTGTGTCTTTCTTTTTTTATCTCAATAGAATTGTTAGATGTTTTTATATACATTTTTTCGCAGTCCAATCTGATGGATTTTTATTGCATGTTGATCAACTGAGAAAAGAATGCGATGATTACCAACCCGTAATCTAAACATACCCGCATTGCCTTTTAAGTTAGTTATATCAAGTCCACCAGTATCAGGCCAGTTCTTAAGTTGTTTTAATTTGCTGATCATTTCTTGTTGTTGTTTTCCTTTTAAAGACTTAGGCCATTTGAATTTTTCATGCATTAATATGGGTTTAGTTGCTTGTGTAACAATTGATCCGCGAGGTTCTATCGGTACAGCCATTACCTTTGTTGGCTGTTGGGGTTTAATTGATTTTGGAGTAGGTGTACTAGGCACGGATGGAACAGGCATTATCGGTTCAGGGGTTGAATGTATGGTTTGTGTTGTTGATGATATTTGGATGATATTATTTTCCTGCGGTTCTTCGGGGGTATTGTTTGGTATGATTGTTATTCTTTCTCTCTGTTTTTTTTCTTTTTTTCGCTGATTTCTTTTGTAATTTTTTCCCTGCTGAGGATTTTTTTCTTGCGCTTCTTCTTTGTTTAATTGAGCAAAAAATTCTTGTTGTGCTCTTTGTGCTTCTTGTTCAGAAATTGTAGGGATGCCACATTCAGTTAGAAGTTTTAGAATGGCGGGATCTTCTTTATCGTATATAAAATCTAAAACTGATAGTCCCCTCTCCGTTTCTGCGGTGACATCAGCTCCCGCTTTCAATAAAATCCTCAAGACTTCTCGGTGGTTAAGCAAAGCTGCAAAATGGGCAGAAGTTAATCCCTTCGTATTTTTCTTATTAAGATTGGCACCATGACTCAGTAAAGTTTTTACAATAGCAGGGTGACCATATTGGCTTGCAACCATAAGAGGGGTCATGTTTACATGTGTTTCAGCTTCAATGTCTGATCCATAGTTGATAAGAAGCGCTATAGCAGGAACAACGTCTCGTGCGCATGCTATATGAAGGGCTGTTAGGCCCATACTATCTTTTTTGGTTACTTGAGCCTTTTTGCTGAGTAAATATTCTATTGTATTGAGATTGTTGTTTTTCTGACAAGCGACCATGAGGGGAGTTGCGTTATTGATATTTTCTCCATCAACGAGAGCGCCCTGTTCTATCAATAATTTTACAACAAAAAAATGCTTGCCGTCGGCAGCGTAATGCAAAGGACGTGCACCTAGCTTGAATTCTTGATCTTCTATATTGGCGTGAGCTTTAAGTAAAAGTGCAACGATCTTTTCGTGGCCGTTTTCGCATGCGATATGTAACGGAGTAAATCCGAGAGAGTTTTTTAATTTTGTATTTGCGCCGAGATGAAGGTACCGTTTCACGAGCTGTACGTCATTCTCATAACATGCGTAATGTAGCGGAGTCTGCTTTGAATGTGGCTCTTTGATATTAATATTAAGTTTGGGGTGTTCAAGTAATTCATATATGCGATCTTTATTCCTCTGGAAACAGGCTGAAATCAATTGCGAATCAATGAGTAACTGTTCGGTATCTCGCTGTGGAATATCAACTGAGATTGAAGGGTCGATTTGATTGAAAAATATAAGAATTGCTTTGTGTTTACTTTGCCGAGCTAAATCTATAGGGGTCGCTCTTTCGCAATTCTTGGCGTACATATTTGCACCATTTTGCATCAGAAAGTATACAATGTCAGTATGTCCATTATAGCAGGCAATATGAAGAGGTGTCATGCCGCTAAGGGTGACTACATTAATAGCAGCTTTACTTGTTACTAAAAATTTTACTGTTTCTAAATGTCCTTCTTTGCAAGCAAAAAAAAGTGGTGTGCAGTTGCGGTTATTTTTTACATCAACTTCTGCGTGGTGATCGACGAGAATTTGTACTGTTTCTATATGACCCTTGCTGGCTGCAAAATGAAGAGGAAATTCTTTTTGCTGGAGGTCTGGTACATTGACCGTGGCACCAGCGCCAATCAAAAATTCTACCATAGCCGAATCACCCCGCATGCTTGCTTGATGCAAAGGAGTGTGTCCTTGAGCGCCTTTATGATTAATATTTGCTCCTCGATTAACTAATAGTTCTGCAATGTTTAAGCGGCTATTACCGCACGCAAACTCCAGAGCAGTTATATTACGACCGTCTACACTGTTTACAGGGATTTTTTGCTCCACTATATAGTTGTATACTTCAGGATAATTTCCCTTGGCGCATGCATCAAGAAACATCAAGGTTTTTTCAGGTATATTTTGATCTTTATCTATCGTTAGAGAGTGATTGTAGAGAGTATTTTCCATAAGAGGATTTAATTGATCTGGGAGCAGTGATTTGCTCGCAATTGAAATATTGGTTTGTTGCCGTTGTGCTAATTGTCGACGGAGTTCATTTTGTTTTTTCTGTAATCGTTGTTGCTTTGATGCGGGTTCCATAGGTGTTATTTGTGATGGAAAGCTTGCGACAAGTAAGCTTATGATAAAGAAAAGAAACCGACATTTCATAGCAAAGACCCCCAATAAGCAATTTGGACAATTTTTTAAGCCAGGTTATATTATTTAGCCTAATTGGATTTTCTTGTTTGTCAAAAAAGATGCGATATATGGGGAATATGTTCTGTTTTATCTAAATAGAATCATCAACAGTGATAATAAAACGGTATAAAGTACCATTGTTTCAATCAAACTTTGTGCGAGTATACTCGTACGAGAAAGAACGGGATACATACTTGGATTATTGCCAATTTGCTTACATGCAGCAGCGGCAGTTCTTCCTGAGCTGATACCAGCTCCTAATGTTCCTAGTCCTGTGCATAGACCTGCAGATAAAAATATAATACCATCGATTGTTTCCAGCGAATGGCGAGGAACAACAAAAAGCAGCGTAATAGCAATAATTAAACAAAAGATAATCGGTGTTTCAATAAGCGCTTCACTGATGAAAGTGAAGGACAGCAGCTTATCATACGCTTTCGTATTTTTCCCCAGGCTTTTCACTGCAGTTTGCGCAAAAGTACTCAATCCAATGGCAGGACCAATACTTCCTAATCCTACGCATAATCCACTTGCAATAAGACGAAGACTATCAGACAATGATGCAGCTTCGCCTAATTGTCCTTGAATAAAAAGAGAAACAAGAAACGCAGAAATAGTGGGGGATTGTATGAGCACTTGCGTCATCAACATAAACCCTGAAATGCGATGAGCAAAAAATGGCTGACGTGCAACTGCATGGCATGCTGCTTGCGCTGGTAGAGTAGATGCAAGTCCAATTGCAATGCCGGTAATTCCCATTGCAGCAATGATACCTATTTCAGAATAGTACCCAAAAATAGTTTGTGTTTCTGGTTTGACATACATAAGAAGAAAGAGTGAAATCAATAATCCCATGATTGCAACAGTTTCAACAAGTGTCATGCCAATAATTGCAACACGCATAATATCATCTTGTGCGGTGGGTTGACGATCAATTGCGCTCAACGCGCTCCAGCTGATAATTCCTTCTCCCAGTCCTACTGATATTGAGCTCATCGCAACTGCTGCAGTGATTGCGCCATAATGTAAAAATTCATACGTGAACATATTTTGTATCCATATATTAATGTCCGCAACCCTCTTGCATACCGATTGAAAGATATGTCAACGTTAGCATAGTAAATACAAAAGCTTGTAACAATCCTTCAAACAGCGTGAAAAATCCAATGATTAAAAAATTAATACCAGAAAGAAGACCAAAAAGTTCAAGAATAACTGAGCCGGCGATAGTGCCAAAATAAAGTTTGGCAATAATTGCACCGCCAAATATGTTTCCAAATAAACGGAACGATATTGATACAATAGATGATAATTTACCAATGACATTGAGTGGTAACATTAAAAAGAAGGGTTGAAACAAGCCTTTTAGGTAAGAACCTAATCCGTGGGTTCTTATCGTAACGCCCTGGATATATAAAAATGAAATGGTGCCAAGGGCGAGTGTTGTATTTAGATCACGCGTGGGTTCGTCAAGCCAGGGAATAAGGGATGCGGTATTACACAGCGCGATAAAGATAAACAGCGATGATGCAAAAACACAGTGTGAGTAAACAAATGTTCCCAGCGATTGCTTGGTGAGGTCAACAAAAAAAGAAACAACCTTAAGTATAATGAAACGACCGAGGGTTGTGTGGTGTAACGCGAAGTTGATGCCTGCAAGCATAAGCGCCAGAAGGCCCATGATAATCCAAGTATGAACAACAATTTCACTATTAATCATGAAAAATTGGCTGTTCTCATATCCAAACCAAGAACCAAAAGACCATTGATGAGTTTCAACTAATTCAGCACCGTTCATTGATGGCACAACCTTTTACTTACGCATGACAAACCAAAATGCTAGAACACATGATATTAATACCAGTATAGGATTGATTGATGATGAGTGCAATATATATACCATGGCAACAGCCAAAATGGTAAGGCGTGCAACAGAAAAGATAACTGATTTCATGAGATGATGGGCAAAGGAAGTGCGCTCTAAAGACAAAGCTCTCCTTTGTTGAGTAATAAAGAAGAGCCCGTATACTGTTCCGATTGATAAGCCTAAGATTAAAGATAGCATAAATTTTTGTTTTACTCTTTTCCGTATTATCCAAAATCTTTGATTTTTTTCTCCCCCGCTCGTCCTGAACTTGTTGAAGGATTTCTTCGAGTGGGTTTTTTTCTATATTTTCCTTCTAAAAATTAAGAAAAAAGATTAAAGAACGCTCAAAAGATATTCTTCAACAAGTTCAGGATGAGCGGGGGAGAAAAATATTTTAATGATTTTTCAAAAACTAAAAGAACCTAGATTAGTTCGATAATTTTTTCAAACCTTTATGCTTCCAATACTCAGAAACGATTGATGTTGAACCAGTGATAACAATAACACCGTGACGTTCATCTACCGTTTTTTGTGCAGCTTCAAGAGCTTCAGCAAAGTTTGCCGTTGCTTTAGCTTTTATCTTTAAGCTCTTAATATCATTAGTTACTTTTTCAATATCCCATGCTTTGTGGCCTTTGTGACCAGGAACTGGATTTACTGGACATACAATAACTTGGCCCGAGGTTTTTTTGAAGAAATAACG
Organism: candidate division TM6 bacterium SOIL31; assembly: GCA_001468865.1. Classification (GTDB taxonomy): domain Bacteria; phylum Babelota; class Babeliae; order Babelales; family Vermiphilaceae; genus SOIL31. The sequence goes on along the minus strand of LDIY01000038.1, from coordinate 12,407 downwards.
AAGTAATTTGATAAGTTCATGAATGTCTAATTCTTCATTGTTGCAACCAAGAATAATGGTGAGTCCTTTAAGTGGGCGTTTATAATGAAGAAGACGAGTTCCGAGTAACAAGTTTTTGAACGCATCAAGATTTGCAGCAGGATCTAAAAGAATTGTTGGTTTTTCTTTATCCAACAGTTGGAAATGTGCTGGCAATGTGCTGACTGTTTCTTTCCAGAACTGTTCGATGGTGCGTTTTGGATTAAGTTCTGTTTGACGCTTTACTTCAAGTGTTGGTCTACCGCGTTGTCCTTTTTTCTTAGTCAAAAGACTATTCGTTACAAGAACCGCATCTTTGTTTGCAAATGAATTGATATAAATAGAAGTAATACGTTCTGCTAACGCCGCGCATCTACCATGCAATTGTTCAAACGGGTATGCAAGTGGAGCGAGTTTGCGAATAGGCATTGCCCAGTCCGCATTTTTTTCAACAACAATTTCTTGCATTGTTTGAAGATTTAATTTGCTTTGATCTGCAGAAACAACAATTGCACCTGGTTTAACAATACTCAAAATTTCTTGAATAAATGCTTTATCGGTGCTTTTTGCATTTGGAGAAGCTTGAGGATCAATAATTCTGGTGACCGCAACAATTTTTGCTGAACAGATATTGGTCGCGTCCGCTGGTCCATGATCATTAACTTCAAGAATGGCTACATCAACATTGCTTTGTTTGAAGTAGACAAGACCCATCATGGTCAATAGTTCAAATGAATTAAGGATGAGATTAAGTTCTTCAGCTGTATTGATAACTTCGTTACCAACATCAGTTAACACTTTATTAGAAATGGTTTCATTATTAAGAGAAAAACGTTCGTTATAGGTTAAAATATGTGGTGCATAAAACGTACCGACAATCAAACCTTCTTCACGCAACAAACGAGTGGTGAAATGAGCCGTTAAACTTTTACCGTTTGTTCCTGCAAGAACGATAGTAGGAACTTTTTGAGAAAGAGAACCAAGAGCCTTATCAAGTTGTTTGAGGCCGGATAAGGTTGTATCAGCACGATTTGCTGACCAATGAGCCTCTAAATAATCGATAATTTCATTATAGCTGCGCTGTTTCCCTGCGGCTTTGGAGGCAGCAGTCACCTTTTGATTAGTTGCATTTTTCATCGATATTCTCCATCTTCTAATGATTATTTGTTTTACTTTGATATTTTAGCCCAACCTCCCTTATACTAGGATCGGGCTCCTTTATTATGCAATTATCAGTTGTTTTTTACAAATTAAGTAAAAATTAGTCAGTTAGGCAAAAATCTAAGCCTGATTAAAAGGATATATCATAATACAAAAATGTCAAACAAGAAATTTTAATCTAGGCTTTACACCATTATTTACAAAGGAAAAAGGCTTTAAATGACACCTTTATTGTGGAATGATAAAAATACGATTGACCAAGTAGAAAAAATAGTTCGCGGTGGCGGTGTTGTTTTGGCAGAAGGAGATACGGTTTTGGGCTTGCTAGCCGATATATCCATACACGGACGTGCTGCTCTTGATCGAATTAAAAATCGAGATAAAAAACCTTATTTACTATTGGTTGAAAATCAGGCAAAAGCCCTTACTTTTATTGAAAAAGACGATGCGCAATTCTTTCAAATAGAAAAAATAATGAATGTGTGCTGGCCCGGTCCAGCCACTTTAATTTTCCGGGCCAAGCATGGAGGTTTTCCTGCTATTACATCCCAAAATGGTACTATTGCCATCCGTGTCCCCGATCATGCAGGTTTGCAGAGCCTACTTTCTCGCTTTGAAGGTCTTTTTTCAACGAGTGCCAATTTGGCAGGAAAGCAAGTTCCGGCAAAATTGGATGAAGTTGATCCAAGTATCATACAGGCGGTTGCAGGTGTTGTGGTGAATGATAGTTCAAGCGAATTAACAATGCCCTCCACCATCATTGATTGTACGGAAGAGAAAATTAAGATAATCCGTGAAGGGGCTTTTCCGGTAGAGAAATTAGCTGAATTTTTCTAAATATTTTTGAACAAAGGGGGATAACAAATGTCTAAAAAATGGGCGATCAACATGATGAAGATATGTGTGATGATGTTGATGGGTAGTATGAATATAGCTTGGGCAATGAAACCTACAACGCCGGTGATGCCGCAAGGAACTATTAAGCTTGCAGGAACAGATCCCAAGACCGGGGTGCAGGGTAAAATAGAAGACGTTCCTTTTGATGTTGCTTGGAAAATTGGTGTCGTAAGGAATCCCCTGGAAGATCTTTCACAAGATACTACTGGTCAAATAATTCTGCCAGACCAAGTAATTCCGCTGAAAATCGAACCAGAGAAACTTGAAAAGATTATTGATATTTTAAAAATACAAAAACCGGAAGAACTCACCAATAAAATAAATTTGTTAACTTCTGATAAAAAAACTTTTATTGAAATTACAAATGCGGCGAATGTGATGGATGTTCCAGGAGAAATTTTAACTGCTTTTGGAAATGTTATTATCAGTAAGATTAAAGGTGATGAGATTCAGTGGATGGAGCCTGGTAAAGAGAAGTTAATCAGGATTTTTTTAATGAATATGTCAACGTTACATTAATGCCACCACTTATTAATCAACTTAAAATGGAGATTTTGAAGAAATCTTCTCGAGATCGACGTAAATTATTATGTAAAGCAATAGATTCTATAGTGCAGGGATTTCCTACTATTTTAAAATTTATGAATAATGATCAATGGGTTATTGTAGGTGGGCAACGTGCATCAATGGGGGTTATTGTTGTTGGACAAGGTAGGCTAACGCGAGATTATTATGGAATAGGTGTATATGATATCACTGCAAATATAACAGAAAATCTGATTGCAAGAATGGATAGAATAGATAAAAGCTATGCTCCACTTAATATTCCACCGAAGGTAAGTGCCTTAGCCATACATGAAAGTCATACAGAAAGATATATCGCTGTTGGAAATGATAATGAACCTAGTCTTCATTTGTTGAATGTTCGTGAGATAAAAGATCCAAAAACATGCCGCTGTGAGTTTGATGTTAAAGAAGCTATTGTGGATTTAGCATTCAATCAGGCAGGTACGCTTTTAGCAAGTTTGCATCAAGAGAATAGTGCTGGGGGTAAGAATAGTCTTATTCTATGGGATATTACTAAAGTTGATTGGCAAAACGATAATCCAGGTTTGAGCGAAAATAACCGTACATTATTACCACTAAAAGATAAATTAGACAGAGTAAAAAGACTTCTAATAGAAGATAAGATATGTTACGTAATTGGTAGCAAAAATAATGATATTCTATTATTAACCTTTGATATTTCTTCCTTTGAAAATCCAATATATCAAGATCAGTATTTTATTACACAGCTTGGGACACAGTTACCTAATAATATTTATCATATAACATTGAGTCCCAATGGCAAAAAAATTGGGATATGTAAAGTTGTTAATAGTAGTACGAGGGAGAAAAAATTAATAATATATGATCGAGATCGGTATGAAGTAGAACACCAAATTGATTTTTCTTTGCGCACAGTGGAACCGAAAATATCGTTTATTGATGATCATTTGGTTTGGATCTATACTCCTAGGGTGCCGGATGAACCTGGCATTGCTCAGCAAGTAAGTCTAGATTCGTTAATAATTGATATTTTTAGTGAGAAAAAACTAGATTTGAATGGTATGAAAAACCTTTGCTGTAATGCTTCAGGAACCAAAATAGTTTTTTTTGGAACTAGATATTCAGTGACACCAATACCTCCTACCGATATGTTTGATAGTATATTTGGACAGGAGAAGGTTTTATTTGAGCAAATAAGCGGTATTTTTGTAACGGATATATTTGATAACCAGGAAATAAATACTTTTGCAACAATGAAAAAAGTTAATTATGACCAAGCTATAGTGATTCGTAAAATATTATCATCCGAAAATGAACCGATTGCTTTTAATGATAATGAAAAAGAGGAATGGAAGAATTTACCGATAGCGATGCAAGATACTTTAAAAAAGTACTATTCTGCTGCAACAGCAAATTTGTCGAGAAAACTTTCTTACGAAGAAAAATATTTTCCCGTTGTGGAAGAAGCAGGGCAGCATATTACAGTTGAACAATACCCAGAAAAGGCAGGTCAACCAACACCTCCTTTATTGCCAAAGTCATGGTGGCAAAAGAAGTTTGAAGAACTTAAAAAACGCGCGCAAGATGCAGCTCGCTGGTTATATCAGTCGGCCACGCAATTTAAATCGCCAGCGAAAAAATAATTGTTCTGGCGAGGCTATCGTTATTCAGTGAGTTTTGCTATCTCTAAATCAATAAATCTATTGGGCGCATGTAATTTTATCGTGATATTAATAAGCTGCTCATAGTTGGTGGGGGTAAAAGTATTATAGAGAGTTTTTCCTGATATTCCATGAAAACTGCAAAACATCTGTAGTTCTTCTTTGGTTAGCTGGTGAATTTGATCTACTATGGGCAATTCGATTGGATTCATTACAGAACCTTCATAGTGCTGACTCAGTTCTTTTAAGAGATTTGATGATTTTATTACATCAGGATTACTGATTAATGTTAGTTTTCCATCATGCGTGCGTACCCATGCAAGTCTTGTTTCCATGCCGATGGTTGAAGAGAATGCTGTTATTAAAAAATAAGAGATGCATAATTTTTTCATGAATATTCCGTATTCCTTTCTCATATAATGTGATTATTATATCAGTTATTTGTTTAAACGTAATAAAGTTTTTGTTATACAGTTATTCTTGCATTATGAAATATTTGATTCAGATGATGCAAAGAAAGTAAGTTTATTTAAAAAGGAGTTTTTCATGAAACGATATGGATTTAGTTTGATTGAATTGATGGTGGTGGTTGCGATTATGGCATTTTTGGCCATGATTGCAATTCCCAATTTTAATCGGTTTTTAGCAAAGGCAAAACGTGCCGAAGCATATATGAATTTAAGTTCTATTTATGCAGCGGAAAAAGCATATTTTGCAGAGCATGGAACGTATTCTGATATTCTCAATGGAGAAGGCGGTATTGGCTGGAAGCCTGAAGGAAAAACATATTATTCATATGGTTTCACGGGAGCAGAAGGCCGCAATAATTTTGTAGGCAAACTCGGAGCGCAAATCACCGGATCGCGTGCTGATAAAACAGGATTTGTGGCAGTTGCTGCAGGAGATATTGATGGTGATGGAGATGTTGATGTGATTACAGTGGATGAAAATAATAACATGGTTGTTGTGAATGATGATTTAAAATAGTTTCTTATCATAGAAAAAAGAGCGCGTGAAAATTAATTCACGAGCTCTTTTTTTATTGCGTATTTTTGTTATGCAAGTTGTTCGATTACCAATGAAGCGTTAACGTTTACTTCAGTTCCACCCAAAAGTGTAGCAAGTGTAATTGCACCTGCTGAGGTAAAGTTTCTTAAAGTAATTGCTGCAGCTGCAGGCACCGTGATGATTGCTTGCCCTACGTTTGGAGTATTGCCCACGCCTGTACCATACGTACTGCTTGTGTCTGCAACGCCATTCACAAAGATGGTAAATTGATTTGCAGCAGTTCCTGCCACCGTGAAGGTAAATCTATACGTACCTGCAGATGCAAGAACTGTAGTAGCAGTACCAGCAGTATGAGTTATGGTGGCAGTAAGAGGACCATTGCTATCAAAGAGTACGCTGCCTCCAACGGCAACAACTTGTGCTGATGTATTATAAACATATCCATATTCTTGAATTCGTACACCGGTTGCACCCGTAGCTCCCGTAGCACCCGTATTACCTGTTGCGCCGGTTACTCCAGTATTTCCTGTAGGTCCCAGAGGGCCAGTGCCTCCCGTATTGCCCGTAGCTCCAGTTGGGCCAGTTGGACCCGTTGCACCTGTAGCACCAGTTGCGCTCGCGCTTCCTGCAGGTCCAGTCGCACCTGTTGCACCTGTTGCTCCGGTTTGACCATTTATTCCATTAAGTCCTGTTGAACCTGTCGGTCCTGGCTCGCCAGTTGCACCTGTTGCACCTGTTGCGCCCGTTGTACCTGTTTCTCCTGTGCAACTTGCACCGGTAGCACCTGTTGCTCCTGTTGCGCCACTTGCACCACTTGCGCCCGTAGCTCCCGTGTTTCCCATGGATCCTGTTGCACCGGTTGCACCTGTTTCTCCGGCACCAGTAGCACCAGTTGCTCCGGTGGCTCCCGTTCCTCCGCCTACGCCCGTTGCACCGGTGGCTCCAGTTGCTCCCGTATCACCTTGTCTACCACGTGGGCCTCTTTGTCCTCGTGGTCCTTCTTTGCATTCAGATTCACATTTTGGTAGCTCACAGTCATTGTGGCAATGGTGACTGGTATGGTGATTATTGTTCATGCAACATTCGCTTGCATGACGTAAAATGGAAAGGAACTCTTGATCTGATAGTGTGTTCGTCGATGGTTTTTTATGGGAAGAATTATTTTTGGTAGCATTTACCAATTGTTTGCCGGTGGTAACATCATTGATATATTTTTTTAAATAGTTAACTACCTTCGCAAAATCTTTTTTACTTGCAAAAGATTCTGCTTTTTTATCTAAAAAACTAAGAACGCTGTTGACCGCTGATTGCGCGTCTGCGCGTGAAACGATATTTTTTTTACTGTGTATTGCGTGATATAACACATCAAGCTCTGACGTCCAATCTTGTGATTCTGCAAGTTCATACATGAACATGACGGCATCTTTTACCTTGGTGGTCAAGTGCGCAACTGCAACGGGAGAATGGGGAGATGATTCAGCAGGGACGATACCGTGATATATCGTAAATAGGTGCAGACATAAGAAAAGACGTAGCAATTTTTTTGCCGTTAACATCATTTAGACTCCTTTTTTTTGAATGATTACTATCCAAAAGTAGTAATTACTTGTTTTTTATGCAAGAGAATTTTAAAAAAAGGGAGCTTACTGAAAGAGTAAATAATGAAAAATTTGTTGTTGAATGAATGTAAATATAATTGCACCAAAAGCTAAAAAAGGTCCAAATGGGATTCTGGTTGTTTGGAGATACGTTGTAACGTCATGGCTCTGGTGTGATAAGAGTAACGTACACATTCCATAGAGAGAGCCCAGTAATGATCCTATAGTAATACTTATCCAACATCCAATTATTCCGGTAAAAGATCCTATAAATAGAAGAAGGTCAAAATCTCCTTCTCCAATGCCGTCAACGTTGCGAAAATATTTAAATACGCTGTTGATAATAAAGAGAAAAAAGTAACCAAACAGTGCTCCAAAAATACTTTCGCGCAGAGATAATGGTAACAGACCCTGTGCGCTCAAATACACGCCCACTGGCACAAGAAAAAGGGTGACGTAGCGAGAAATGAGCATTGTTTCTATATCAGAGCGAATGGTGACAATAAGAGCAGAAAAAAATACAAAATAACCAAAAAAATAATGATGAGGAATATATGTATATAAAAGGAATAACGTTACTGCCGTGAGAATTTCAATAAAAGGATAGAGTAATGAAATGGAATTCTTGCAAATGCGGCATTTTGCGCCGAGTAGTAACCAGGAGATTACGGGAATATTATCATACCACGCAATAAGAGACTCACAGTGTGGGCATGAAGAGCGGGGTGTGATAATTGATTGATTTAATATGAGACGATATGCAAGAACATTTAAGAATGATCCCCAGCACAAAAAAAGGGGGATAAGGATAATCAAGGATTGAAACATACTACACTCCACTAAACAGACTAACGATATTAATCGCAGAAAAATTATTATTCCACCCCGTTCGCCCTGAGTGTTTTTTGTCCTCAAAAAATGAATCAAAGGGTTGTTCAGATAATATATTTTTATAGATTTAAATAGAGGCACCCTTCGATACATTTTCCTACGTAAGAACTTCGGAAAACACTCAGGGCGAACGGGATCAGGGAAATATTCTTTTTTATATATCTAAAGATTACAATTTTCCCTCATCCTTAAGCTTATCAATCAAGCGATTGATTTTATCTGCCTTTTCTTGGTCTTCATCATAGCGGAAAACAAGATTAGGCGTATAACGGCTGTGAGATGTCTTTGCTAATGCAGAGCGCAATGATGGTTTATATAAGATAAGAATTGGCAGTTTTTCCTCAAACTCAGCCCTGCCATTAGAGGCAAGAAATAAAACGTTGCAAATGCCGCCGTCTGCAGAAAGAGTTATTTTATTAATATATAATCCACTCAGGCGAGGATCATCAATGGTAATTTGTAAAAAGAAGTTAGAAATCTCTCGGAAAAGATACGATTCTTTTTGGGCTCTTTTTATTTCTTGCTGTTGTTTGCTCATGGGGGCGTTATTCTTTAGCAGTGCCTTTAGTGATCATACGCATCATATTTTGTTTGATTGCGCGAACAAGACGTTTTCTTCTTTTTTGTGTTGTTGATTCAAAATAGACGGTACGCTTCATATCACGGACGATACCTTCGCGTTCTATTTTCTTCTTTAATTGTCTGAGAGCTTTATCGATGTGTCCACTGACAGCTATTTCGATGTTTGATCTTTTTGACATGGGAAACCAACAACCTTTCATTAAGTATTTTAACCTATTTTATCTTCTATTATAATACCGTACTTTAGCCACCCTGTCTAGAATCTCATTTTTTCTGATAAGGGGCCCCCATTTGACCGTGTCCGCCGTAGCCTTGTGCGAAGGAGGAAGTAATATGAAAAATGGGGCTAGTAAGTAGAATCTAGAACGTTACGTTGAGCCCAGCCATTATGGTAGAGCTGCGGTAGGCATTCCGCTGTGAAAATGGTATTTGCCAGAGTAAACCAAGGTTAAAATTAGGCGATAGATCGTAATTTAAGGCAATATTTCCAAATTTCACCTTAAAGGTTGAGCGGCATTCAAGAACTTCAGGTAAGAAGACTCCACATTCAAAAGGTACGTCTTCATCGTCTACAAACAGGTTTCCTGGGTTCTCTTCTAAAATTTTGATATGGTCTTTTTGGTGATCAAGAACGTACCATTCAAAATGCATGGAAAGATGATCAAGGAAGTGGTACGCGGCAAGATGCGCGCAGAAATACCAGCTTTCACCCGGTTTTATTGAGACCTTGGTGGAAAAAGGATAGAGATTTTGTTGATATTCACTCGTTGGAATGGGCATATTGCAATATTCTTTTCTAAAAAAATGGGTAAAGCCAACTTCGCCACCAATTTCTATCGTTTCTAAAAAGTCAAAATTGATTCCGGCGGTTAAACCCGCGCTTGAGTGACCATTGTTGCCAAAAGGAACGGAGAAGAACTGACGATTATTATTTATTTTCACCGGAGAAAATGATCCGGAAAGTTCAAAATAGGGGATAGCAAGAAAGCGTGCCCAGGAACTTTCTGCATCTTCGTTAACGGGAAACGCATCGCGCCAGAATAGGTTAAACCGAAAATCTTCTAGCGATGTTTCTATAAAATCACAAAAATCGACATTTATTTCATCGGTGATTGCATCGAGTTGGTTCATGAGAAACTCGTTGACGTTTGCTGGCGTCAACTTAGGTTGTTCTGGAGTGAATGCGGGAGTTTCTGTGGATAGATTTGTTAAATTTATGGTAGCTTCCCGAACTTGACGAATAGTGGCAAATCCTGCCTGAATTTGGAAAAGAAAACTGCATAATCTGCCGGCAACTTCTACGCGCAATCCACGTTTTCTATATTTAAGAGGGAAAGAAAAAAAGCCTAATCGCTGAGCAGGATCTATATTTGCTTCGTTATCGAGGCCTTCGTCGTCGGGAAACAACGCTTCGCTTGCCTCAAAAAGTACGGGATAACGCTGTTCAAAATCCACCGGACGGGGTCCATAGAGCAGTGCGATCATATCAGTTCTTCCGGTCAGATCACCAAGAGCGACATCCTGAATTTCAGGACATGGCGGAGTAGTAGTACATGAAACAGGGACAGGGCATGGAGGAAGAGCGGGCGGTAATGTCAGCTGCGGACAAATTGATCCTTTGATTGTTTTTCCGCGATCAGCGTTTTGAGCAAATGGTGAAACAGAAATGAGTACATGATCACGTTTTTTATCGGCCCATTCATATTCTCTGCCATCTAATTCATCAAATTTATAGAAAAGTTGTTTGCGCGTGAGAAGCAAAGCATCATCAATACTCAAGGTAGTGAACATGGGAAAGGGATCATTTTTTGCAATGGTACTCAGATCGGCATGCAGTGGAAGGTGCACAATTGTTAGCATGGATAAGAGAAGATGTAATAAAAAAATCGATATTTTTCTTTGTTTATCGCGAAGCATGCTATTCCTTTTTTTTGTTTTTCAAGAAATAAATCATCTATTTATATCATTGTTTATGTAGGTCAGTCAATTGTAAGAATTTGTAAGGATAATTTTGACCCCAGCTTCACAAGGTTATGCTGGGGACCCCAATGTAAGATCTGTGAATGTAGTATCTGCATCAACTTTACACATTGATCTGGCAGAAGAAAAGAGATATAGTTAAAAATATGAAAACATTATACTGTTCTTATTATCAAGCGAATGTTGAACGTGAATTGTGTTGGTTTGTCACTGCAAGTTTACGCAGTTATGAACACATTTCTTTTGATCGTACTCTCGATCCTGAAACCAGTCTGTTCGAATTTTTTGTGCCAACTTCAACTGAAAAATATTTCCTTGAAGTGATGAAATATTTTCACCAAGAGGGGTTGGTGCGTAATTTGAAAAAATTACCCAATCGGTTGGAAACTGAAGATATTTAGAATTTTAATCAACTAGCTGCAACATTTTCTCAATTCTTTTCAATGCCTCAGCACCCCCAAGCATATCAACTAATTCAGCAATGCCAGGACCATTGGTTTTACCCATGAGCGCAAGACGCAAGAACCAAAACAGCTCTTTCAACGGAATATTATTATTTTTTGCTGCTAATTTCACTGCAGGAGTAAATTCCGTTGGATTGGTAATCAAGAGATTTTTGTGTTCTTCAATCACGCGGAGCAGTGATTTTTGTGATGCTTCTGGAATACATGCTTGAATATCTTCGGCAGCAAGTTGGGGAGCAACAAAATAAAATTCAAGAGCAGAGACTGCATCGGCAGTTGTAGTAAGATCGGTTTTGATAATTTGCAGCAATTGGATGAGCTTTTTATCATCAACATTTTTCGCGTGTGAATACGCTTGCTCAAGATAGGGGCGACATTGCGTGGTGAGTTTTTCAGGTTCGTAGCGAACAATCCAGCTTTTATTAACCCATTTCAATTTTTCAATATCATAGGTAATGCGACCAGATGCGTTGATGTTATCAAAGTTAAAATTGGCAGCAAGAATATTCAGTGGCATAATTTCTTCTTTAAAAGAGGCGCCAATAATGGAAACGTAATTTGCAACTGCTTCAGGCAAAAACCCAGCATCTTTTAAATCACGAAGTGAAAATCCAAAATCTCGTTTTGAAAGTTTTTTGCCTTCAATATTGCACAAGATTGGTAAGTGCCAATAAATGGGCAATGCTGCTCCAACAGCGTGAAAAAGCGCGGCTTGGTTTGCCGTATTTGATAAATGGTCTTCTCCACGGAATATGTGCGTGATATCCATGAGCAAATCATCCACAAAGTTGGCAAAAATAAAGGTGAAGCTGCCATCTTGGCGCGTGATAGCAAAATCAGAAAAATTACCCATATTAAAGGTGATAGCGCCATGTGCAAGATCAGTAATAGTCACTGAAAGATTGTGATCGCATTTGAATCGCCAAATGAAGGGCGTATTTTCTGAGAGAAGGCGATCGATTTCATCTGGTGTAAGATGCATGCAGGTGCGATCATAGCGGGGCGGCATTTTAAGCGCTTGTTGACGTAAGCGTTTTTTTTCTAAATCTTGTTCGGTACAAAAGCAGCGATAGATTGCATTTTTTTCAGCAAGCGCTTGTTGTTGCTGTTGATAGAGGTGGGTGCGCTCTGATTGATAATAAGGTGCGTAAGGGCCGCCAATATGAGGGCCTTCATCATATGAAAGACCAAGCCACGCAAGATCTTCGATAATGTTCTGTGCTTGTGGATCAAACATGCGTTGAGCATCGGTATCCTCAATACGGAGAACAAAAGTGCCTTGTTTTTGTTCTGCAAAAACATAGTTAATAAGTGCTGCGCGAACATTGCCTAAATGCATCATGCCAGTTGGGGATGGCGCAAAACGCACGCGAACTTTGTGCATGGTCTGTCTTTCCTGAAAATGGAGATTGTATGTCTTCCTTTTAGTTTATCGATCAATATTTCAAAGTCCAGATATCAGTCCCAACGAAGCGAAGCATAGTTGGGACGATATCTGTCCGCCGAGGCCTTGGCGAAGGAGGAAGGTTGTGGGCAGAGAGGAGGGTCCCCATGTAGAGCATGGGGTTGAAGTCTTTGACATTCAGAGTCTAAATTTG
>LDIY01000037.1 GCA_001468865.1 candidate division TM6 bacterium SOIL31 | reverse complement strand
GCAATCATTTCTTTTGTTCTTGTACCGTAAACTATCCCCTGCATAACATCTGTAGAGCGCAAGCCCCAGAGTTTACAGGTGAACATAATGTTGTTCGAGTCATGCACTTTACTCCAGTGATACCAACTTCCGGCAATCCTAGGAAAAGGAATTGTAGCGGTTTTGCCCTTGTATTCAATTTCAAAAAAACCTTCTGGGATCTCTAGCTCAGTTTCATATCCATATTCGCCCATCGTTCCAAGCTTTAGCAGGTGGCAATTAGGAACAACTTCCTTGATAGCATATAATAGATTCAAAGTTCCGATGACGTTATTGTGTTGCGTATATACTGCGTGGTCCCTATCGATCATGCTAAATGGAGCTGAAGGCTGCTCACCTAGATGTACAACCGTATCAGGTTTGAACCATTTTATGTAATCTCTTGCAAAGTTGTAATCTAATAAGTCACCTTCCTTAAAGCTAATTCCGCCCCTCGCATCATGAAATACCAGATCAAAAACACTTATCCTATCTTCCATTTCATGAATGGGCGTTGCAGATATTGAGCCTACCTTTGCAACATTCTTCCTCCTAGAATAATTATCAATTCCTGCAACTTTGTGACCTCTAACTGCGAGATGCATCGCAAGACTCCATCCAATGTATCCGTCAATCCCAATGATGAGAGCTCTCCTCGGTTCTATGCTGTCCATCTCATGTGAAACGTTTTTTGCACCTTAAATTAGCTCTAGTGTAAGTAGCTATTACATAGTGTTTTCCTCTATTTGGACACTTTTGCTAATTTCTGTAACAGCCTAAATTAGAATCGATCCAGCGCTTAACCTCAAATACGGGGCATGTATGCTGCAAGTAACTTTGAATACTTAATAGGCTATTAGTTCTTGCAACATGGGCAAATCATGGTCAATTGCAACTCATAATTAGGAATGTCATTCTTGTATTCACACTAATTACTTCAACAATTTCCAGCATGAGTAACCAAGCATCAGCAGGACAGGATGCTAATCCAATCACGTTGACTAACAGTACCGCGACGAGTTATGCTCAGAATGGAGAAATTATGTCGTCAACATCCCTTTGCCATTGTGTCGCATTTAGACTAGATGATATACAAGATTACTTCCTGGATAACGTACAGTCTGAAATCATTCGCAAATTTGAGGCAAATAATTCCAGCCTTACAATAGGCATCATTGGTCACTACTTTGGACAGGATAAGAAATTGGTACAATTTGTTAATGATAGTTTAGGTCAAAGTAAACGCACAAATTTCACAATAGAAATTGCAAATCACGGCTGGAATCATGAGGATTTCGCAACTTTAAATCAAGACGCTCAGTATTCTTTGATGCTTGAATCCAACCAAAAAATTCATGATATTCTGGGCATTACGCCCACAGTGTTTATTCCTCCTTACAATCGCTTTGATGAAGGTACGTTGCATGCTGCCAATGAGACAGGCATTCAATATATTTCATCCAATGCCACCCTTGGAAATTCTATTCACCCAGATTACTATTCCAACCTAATAGTTGCTCCTTATCAGTCGACAACACAGCGTTTGGGGATCTCTTTACTTCCATCGCTTGCATCTACTGGAGACCTTAGCCCGGACAACAACCTTTGGTTAGGATACAAAAGTAACCAAACTTTCAATGCCTTACAAAAAAGTGTCGATCAATTGGGTTTTGCAGTTGTTACCATGCATCCACAAGAATATTCGCTTAGAGATGGATTGAACTATACAAACCAGGTAGATGAAGAACAAATGCATGAGTTACAATTATTGATAGAAAAGATACATCAGACGGACTTGAAAATAGTTACGATATCGGAAATTCAAGTCATGCCGCAGCCGGCAATATCATCAACACCCGAGTTTTCTACTGACTTTCTGCTCATCTATGTTTTGCCAATTATTCTCATCATTGCAACAAAGCCAATCCTGATGCGATTGCATAAATATACTATCTAAGCGAATGCTTTTGAATATGGATATTGTATCTACTTAGAGCTTTATGATGAAATAACCGTAGGTTATCATGCATCCATACATGAACATATATCATACGCCTTTTAGAATCTAAACGAGGTAAGGGACCGATAATGGTGAATTGCAATTTGTGTCAAATACCCTTGAACTCGGAAAAAGAATTTGTTGGTCATTTAGTTCATTCACATGAGATAGGCGTACTTGAAGCTAGGAATTCTTGGAAACAACTTTTATCGTCCGCGTCGCCGACAAAACAGGTAGAGTCATAATGATTCGTTGTAAGAAATGCCATAGAGAGTCGGAGGTATTATATAATGAGCAATGCGAGAACTGCTTTCGAAATAAAGAGCCTATCTTAGATGAAGATTAGTTGACATAATTTTCATTTAAAAGCTACAGACGTGGGCAAAATAGCACTGTATAGATATACTGTGTTCTGACAGCTTTGCAAATCTGTGTCTAGCGCAGAATTTTGCAATTAGCAAATTAAAGGTCCGAGTTTGCTAAAACTGCAATAAGCGCAAATTCTCAGCTCTTAAGAAACATGGATTTTTCCATACTTCTAAATTACCTGGGGCTAGCAGTTTAATTTCGTCTCCTGGCTCGCGCATCAATTTTGGTCAACTCTAGTTCTTAAGTGTGAACAATGTCATCTATCTGCCTGATAATGCCTATAAGATCCGATCGCTTCTAATAGAGAGTCTCTCACAAGTCTGACGCCTTTAGCTGGCTTTCTATGATGAGTCCTTGTCCTCAGGTATGTTCTACAGCACGGACAGTGCACCATGTCCCCTCCATCCTTACTGTAAGGGGAGAAGAAGAGCTCGCATCTTGAACAATACTTCATCCCGATCTCATACAAACTAAAGTTAGTCTTTGGTACGCCGCCTGCTATTGTGCACATATTTCGACAAACCATTCCAAAATCACTTTATCTGTATTTCATTATACTTGCATAGCTTGATAAAAGCTGATCGTCGAGCAGTTGAGAAGAAAGCGTAAAGGTACAATTAATTAATTTGCATCTCAACTATTTGTTGAGATAGAAAAGACCCTTTGCCAAAGTTAAAGTCAAGTTGTTATCACGATATTCTTTAAGAGATTGAATAGATAGAGCTGAAGCTAATTTGAGAGAAGATCTGAGATGTCCACTGAGAAGATCTTGCAGTACAAGAAAATGCAGCTAGCTCTTCTCTTGTGGTAAATCGATTCTTTTCAAGTTTCCAAAATGCAAGAATGTTCAGCTAAGAGATTGTAAATATGGGCTTAAAGAAGCTCGTCAAATTCCTGATGACCAGTCTTGCGCGAATGATCTTGTTTGTCCTCCTCAAAAGCAAATACAGCATTGCATTTTACACATTTGCAGAAGCTAAAATGCATAAGTTGCCTCCATGTTTCAGATATTGAAAGGATGTGTAGAATACTAAAATAATTCCAACTTCTCTTGTGCTGATTGCTGATAGTATCGAATGTAGTTTGAAATCGAGGGAGTCATAATGCCTAGAAGGGCGAAATCTCACATATTTGGCAAGAATTCGGCATATTATGATAAATTTGTCCGCATGGTCTTTCAAATTGCTTAAATTAAACGAATTATTTATCTGAATAACGACCGATGGAAAGAGAAAAGTGAAAACGCGTCAGGATCTGCATAATGGCAAAAACCGGGATACAAATGGACCAACTGCTGATTCCAGAATTTTGAGAAAGGANNNNGCGCATATTATGAAAACAATGCGGCTCCATCACCTAGAAAAGATGCAAGACGAATACAACAATCCAACCCAATCAGATCTGCAAACGAAGATGTTACTATCACTCTAAGACTTACAAAAGAAGAATCTGCTGTTATCAGAGAATACGCCAGAATGTGCAATGAAACTATCCCTGAACTTTTCAGAAAGGTCTTGATTCGAGAAGCAACATTGGCTGATGGATATGGGGCAGATGACCTACAATACGAATATGCTGTCAAATTGTCGACGAAAGCCTCTAGTAGCCAAGATAGGCAAGAGTTAGAAAAAGCCTACAATAAAATCCGTTCAATCCTCGGCTGGAAAGAAATAAAACTATAGGGAAAAATACTGAAGTTGCCTAGCTTGTCTTAATTTTATAAATTCACTGAATGTATCGACAAATCGTTTCTTACCAATAATTTTCTAAATTCCATGTTATGTATATTACCCATGGGGTTTGCACTCTGGTCGATATTTCT
>LDIY01000036.1 GCA_001468865.1 candidate division TM6 bacterium SOIL31 | reverse complement strand
ATTGAACACTTCATTATTAGGAACCGCTATGAAAATTTATCCTTCCCTCATGGTCGTCAATCCTGAAAACCTGCATCAAGAAATTGCCCTTTTACAACCTGTGTGTGCAGGCTTTCATATCGATATTATGGATACTATTTTTGTGCCACATGAGATGTGGAATAATCCGCAGGAAGTAAATAATATCGTCAACCTGATTGCACATCCTTGGATCCATCTGATGGTTGAAAAACCTGATCTTTTCTATGAAAATCTTTCTCTTCCCACTGATTCACTAGTATCATTTCACATAGAATCAGATGTTGATGTTTTTAGATTTGCAAAAACAATAAAAGAAAAAAAACACCACGTGAGCATCGCAATTCGACCAAAAACGCCCGTTTCAGAAATTATTCCATTTGCGCATGTTGCAGATCAAATTTTGCTCATGTCGGTTGAACCGGGGGCCTCTGGCCAGCAATTTTTAGTGAATACGTATGAAAGATTGGCAGAGTTAGTGGAATATAAAAAACATCATAATGCTCATTTTAAAATTGGCGTTGATGGAGGAATCAATCAAAAAAATATTCAAAAACTTGCACAAAATGGTGTTGATGATTGTGCAATTGCAACGGCAATTTTTCAATCAAGTGATCATATTGCAGCGCTGGAAGAATTGCAAAAATTAACACGCATATAAAAAGAGATAAGTACCATGTTCTTGAAATAAACAATGCACTTATGATACTTTTTGTTTGACTTAACTAAAGAAATGCTATTTCTAACAAAAAAAGGATGTTCATGAAAAAAAAAATAATTTTGATTGCAGCGATTGTTGCTGTCTGCGCAGTGGGTCTACTATTCGTTAAAAATCGTCTTGGGATGAGTTTTGGTAACCCCGCATCTCAACCAGGACAAATTATAATTCTTAATGACTCTCCAGATAAAATCAGCGTTGAATATAAGGTGGATGGCAAAGATGTTTCGATGCCAGTTGCTGCACGCGAAAAAATGGTCTGTGGAAGCAATGGATTTGTGAGAGTTTTCACTTCCAAAAAAGATGGCTCCTATGAATTGATGTATCCTGCGGATAATTCATCACGTGAAATTACTTTATCACAAATAGTTGCATCAGTTAAAAACGATTCCGTTGAAGGCGAAGTCTTTACTAAAAAAGGTATGATTGGCGATATCAAAGTTAATTATGAAGAAGTAATTCAATCAGATTCGACGTATTAAATTCCTCAAAGGTATAAGAAAAAGAGGCTGTAAAAGGCCTCTTTTTTATTATATAAATCTAATAAAACACAATCAACGTTGTTATTAACCACGAAATAAGTTGAAACGGCCAAAATAAAATTCTCAACAAATATAATGAATTTTTTTGGTAATGCTCCCATCGCTTATAGTAATACATCAGTATGGTGTGAATAATAAGAAAGATAATGGTCACATACGTATAAAAAAACGCATATTCCATATATAACGTTGTTCCTGCTGGATGTTGTTCTCGCAATGAACGCTGCAACACAACAAGCGCAAAAAAGAGACCAGTATAACCACCTAAAATTGATAGAGGCTCGGTCTTTGCTCCCGCTACCAATAACGTTGAAAAGAGTGAGAAAAGAATCACCAAGAGTGGCAATACATATAAAACAAATGGATTTAAAAGATTACGCGTCATGATTGCATTATAAACCAATTGAAAATGATCAGTTACCTTACCATACTCTTTAAATCCAAAATTAGCGTTATGGTCAATTTTATGATACTCAAAAAATGCTTGCTCTATGGTGAAACCAGGCAATGAAAACTCTTTATCTAATCCCGGCGTTGATTCAGGACTTATTTTTTTATACGCACTTAAATCAGGAGTTAATATAATATTTTTTTCAATATCCCGGTGTTCTAAAATGATACGCGTGTGTTGTTGATCAAATGGATATTGAGCATAATTTTGTTCCTGGAACAATGAACCTTGCACGCTTATTGTTATTGTTTCAGTATCTCCTGATTGAGAGATAAGCGGTTGGCCAAAAGTCAGTTTACTTGCTTGCGGTAGGTCAATTCCTTTCTGTATATCGCCATGCAACTTGATATCATACTTATTCCAGAGATATCCTGAAATGGAAATATAATCGGCATCAATAATACTTAAAGAATAGAGAAGTATGCCACACGGAATAATGATGGGCGGAGCCTCATGTTTACGATCTGCTTCCTCTTTTAAATCATTTAAAAACTGATTGAGACGTGATTGATCTGCAATAATAGTTGCTGTACCCCTGTTGCTCGTTGTTGTTTTTTGAATGGTGCGCCACGAAATAGCAAGTGCAAAAAGAAGTATACCATTTGCAGCAATTGCATACCATGTCAGAGAAAAGAGCGCACAGGTGCATAAGAACGCTCCGAACAAAAGCATAGTGATCGTAGCAAAAATTAATATCCAAAAATAATAATGGCGAATAGTTTTTGATGACAAATCAACTTCTTCTTCTGAAAAAATTGATCCGACCATCCAGTTATTGATTTTTATGGGATATGTATAAATCCAGAAACGCTCTTTTGTTGCATGCGCCGTATATGAATCAAGAAGAGGTTTTCTTTCCATCATTTTTTGCGCGATCACTGCAAGCTCCTCATTGCCTTGCGATTGTGCATATTGCAATAACGTTGTTTCATTTTTTACTAATGCCGTAATGGGATGAAAAATAAATGCGCCGTCGGGATTCATAATAATTGAATAACCTGTTTGTCCCACATTATTATACTCTGTTGCGTGTATTATGGTACTAAGCAAGAACGTAATTGCAACCACTGCAACTGGCTTATTATCTGCATCAAGAATTGAGCGAGCATAGATTGCCGTTTGACCATTCTTTTTTTGCGAGTCTTCCGTTGAATTAATTATCCAGGCAGAACCTTTTTCTAGCGCTTGCGTATACCATTTTGTTTTAAAAATATTACGAGAATTTATCTGATCTGAAAGTTCTTCGAGATTATGCTGAGCAGCGCTTAACACGTGAACTTCCGTTTCGCCATCATAACTATACGGTGAAAATAACACTGAAATATCAGTAATCATATTATTTTCTGCCGCGTCTCTTGTTATACGAGTGGTGATATCATCTTTCTTGAGATAATTGGTGCGAAAATCATCGGCAATTGCTCCAGCGGTGAACATTATTTTTTCCAACGCTGATTCAATCCCTTCTGCATTCTTGGTTGTTATGGTGATCGCCTGCTGTTTTGCTTTTTCAAGCGTAGAAGATTTTTTTCTTTCGCATTTCATAATAATATGTACCGTCAAACCCAGAAAAAGTATAAACAGTATAAAAAATGGATTTTTAGCAAAGGAGGGAATATAGGTGAAGGGAGGCATTGCATTTATCTGAGAATATTTTCTTTTGATAACAGGATAAAAGAAATAGAGATCAGGAAGTAAACTACCTAAAAATAAAAGACAGAACAGTAAAAATAAGAAATACAGGATCCCAACAGATTCAAAAATTTCTGCTTGATCGATTTTTACCACCATTCCCCAGTCAAGCTTTGGAATAAATTTCCATACGCTTACCACTTTTTCACCACGATAATCGATCGCTTTTCCAGAACCTTGTTTGCCGAGTATCGCCTCATCAATGTCAATTACGTGATGAGTAAAAAGCGGTGTTTTTTTAAATGCTAAATCAGGATCATTGCGCGTTGCAGAAAGAAAAACTGCGGAGTCACCTTCTTTGCGCGCAAGAACAACTTCTCCTGTTTTTCCCAAACCAATATATTGATTGGTAATCAGATACATTTTTTCTTGATCAAGCTGATAGGAAAGCGCTCCGATGAATTTTTTGTGATGAATGATGGGAATCGTGATAAAAAGTGCTGGTTCTTGTAACAATTCATTAAAATTGAACTGAGAAAAATCATTCGTTAATGTCATCATTGCACGCTCATATGATTTTCCAAATGATGAATCAGTGTGCTTACTTATATTTTCGCCTACTAGATTTTTTTGAGTAGTTGAAAATCTCACCTGCGCTTGTGCATCGATCACCATGATATTCTTAAATCCCATTACTTCTTTATGCAAGAAAAGTAAATCAGGCAAAGCTTGCTGCTCAGAAGTATTGGACGTAAGCATATCAATAACAACAGATTCTTGGGATAATTGTACGGCGTTTTTTTCTTGTTGATTAAGATATACATTAATTTCTTGCAAACGATCATCAGCCATAACAGAAAGTTTTTTCTGATACGTGGGCACTATGGCATTGTATTGGTACCTATACCACGCAAAAAGACAGCCAGTAATAACAAATAATAGCAGGGATACATTGGTGAATAATCTTTTAATCATTGGCTACCCTTTTGTTCCATTATATTTTTACGCAGACTATTCCATTCTTCAGGAGATCGCGATGTTGGATATGGCTCCGGTTTAATCGATTTTTCAGAACTCCACAAAATAGCAAACTGCTTATCCGATCTTATTTTACCAACCCGCGCAAAACTCCAGGTGTGCAATGAACTTTCTGCAATATGAATAAGCCCTTGAGGCGCATCAAATGCTTGATTATTTAATGCAGGCCGAACGTTTTTGGGCACTATTGATTGCGCTTTTTCCACTGCTTGTTTCCATAAATAAACACCAAAATAAGCAGCCTCCATAGCATCACTCACGGTATTTTTTTCACCATACATTTCTATAAATTTTTTATAAAATTCATTATTTTCATGATTATCAATACTTTCAAAATAACTCCAGGTTGCATAATCACCGGTCATGACATCCACATTAAAAAGCTGCAATTCTGGTTCAGAAATACTGAATGACATGGTTGGTATTTTCTCAGGAGTTATTCCTCTTTTGCGCAGCTCAGTAAAGAAAAGAATATTAGCATCACCTTCAATATTATTTAAAATGACATTTGGTTGTGCATCAATAATAGCTTGTATTACCGGTTCAATATTTTTATCTCCTTGCGCAAGATATTTTTCGCCAACAACACTTCCATCATATGCAAAAACAACATCTTTGATTATTTCATGTAAAATTTGATCTGATCCGATAAGAAAGAATTTTTTTCCCAAATGCTTCATACACCACGCAATTCCGGGAAACATTTGCTGGTTTGGCGTTGTGCTGGTGTAAACAATATTGGGTGAATTTTCAAGACCTTCAAATTGCACGGGATAAAATAATAGCGAATCATATTTTTCAACGACATTTTTGACTCTTATCCTGCTTGGTGAAGTCCAACAGCCAAAAATCGCAGCAACTTTTTCTTCTTCTATAAGTCGTTGCGCCTCAGCTGCAAATACATTTTCATCTGATTTTCCATCAACAACTAATGCTTCAATCTGTCTGCCTAAAATGCCTCCGGCATTATTTATTTCTTTAATAGCAAGCATAGTGGCATTGGCAACTGGTTGCTCACTGATGGCTAAATCTCCACTGAGAGAATGAAGAATGCCAATTTTGATAGGATTTTTTGATTTGATTGCAGGCAGTATACGCCAGAGGATAATACCGAAAATTGCAAAAATGATAAGAACAAAAATTATCTTCCATTTTTTTATCATTGCAGCCTCTTTTTTAACCCCAGAAACGTATAAAAAAATGATAGGAATTATGAGAAAAGTAAGTCAATAAAAACTCGTTGATTACTCTTTTTTTATATAGGCCTTGGTAAGTGCTTTTTCAACATGAAGTATATGGCCACGAAATTCAATGCCATTAAGCGCAGCGATCGCTTTTTCTGCTTCACTATCATTTGGCATATCAACAAAATAACGCCCAGTATGTTTGCCAGTAGATTTATAAATCATCGCTCTAACGTTTTTTACTTGTCCATAACGCCTAAAAAGCTCTCTCAAGCTATGCTCAGAGACAGGCTCGGGAACAAAAAAGACAAAAATTTCCATAAAGATCCTCTGGTAAGAACAAAGCAAGAAGAGTTAACCAAAAAAAAGACCCGGATGTAAACATCCAGGTCTTTTAATTTCTTAAACTAATTGCAGTTTAAATTGTGTAGCTTAGTAGCGGAAATTTCTTCCACCATCACGGCTGCCACCATTTTGGTTGCTGTAGCCACCTTCACGACGAGGCGCGCGGTTATCGCGACCAGTTGTTTCACGTGGACGAGACTCATTAACAACCATTTTACGGCCTTGAAAGTCTTTGCCATTAAGTTCAGCAATAGCTCTTTGAGCTTCATCATCATTTGGCATTTCAACAAAACCAAAACCGCGAGAAGAACCAGTGAATTTGTCAGTAACGATTTTAGCAGTTGTAACTGCGCCGTAACCTTCAAAAAGTTCTCTTACTGCATTTTCTGTCGCTGAATAGGAAAGATTTCCGAGATAAATATTCATATAAAAATCACTCTAGTAAAAATAAAACAGATATTGATATAACTTATTGGCCAATAAGTATTTATTACTCTTTTAGCTTAACAGAAGGAGAGGCGGTAGGCAAGGTTTATTTTGCCCTATTCAAGTCCTCATTGTGCTGGCTTACTAAATTTCGGCCGTTCGCTTATTGATCGATTCAAAAAATTCCGCATTGGTCTTAGTTTTTTTCATCTTATCAATCAAAAACTCCATACCTTCCACCGTATTCATGCTGGCAAGAAGCTTCTGTAAGATCCAAACCTTATTAAGCTCTTCTTCAGAAAGCAATAAGTCATCACGGCGCGTACCCGAAACTTGAAGGTCAAAGGCAGGGAATATGCGACGATGCGAAAGCTTACGCGTCATATTCATTTCCATGTTACCGGTACCTTTAAATTCTTCAAAGATAACTTCATCCATACGAGAACCTGTTTCTACCAAAGCTGTTGCCAAGATAGTTAATGATCCTGCTTCTTCAGTTGCACGAGCAGCACCAAAGAATCTTTTTGGACGTTGGAGTGCATGCGCATCAATTCCTCCGGTCAACACTTTGCCCGATGCCGGAGCAACGGTATTATATGCACGAGCAAGGCGGGTAATTGAATCAAGCAATATAACCACATCACGATTACATTCGACTAAGCGTTTTGCTTTTTCTAGTACAATTTCTGCAACTTGCACATGGCGCTCTGCTGATTCATCAAACGTGGAGCTGATAACTTCGGCCATTGTGCCCTTAACTGTCCTGCGCATATCAGCAACCTCTTCAGGTCGCTCATCCACACAAAGAACAATAAGATGCGCGTCAGGATGATTTTGAATAATTGCGCGCGCAATTTCTTTCAGGAGAAGCGTTTTACCCACTTTAGGAGGAGCTACAATCAAACCACGCTGACCTTTACCCACGGGAGTGAATAAATCAAGAATACGTGTTGAAAGAGCCATTGGATCAAATTCAAGATTAAATTTTTGCGTAGGATGTTGCGGACTTAAACTATCAAAATGAGACCTATCCACCATTGAAAGAGGCTCTGCATAGTTAACTTGAGAAACTTTTAATAGCGCAAAATATTTTTCGCCTTCTTTTGGTTTTCTAATTTCACCTTTAATGGTGTCGCCAGTACGTAAACCAAATCGTCTGATTTGTGAAGGAGAAACGTAAATATCATCAGGTCCAGAAACATAATCATAGAGCGCTGAACGCAAGAAACCAAACCCATCAGGCAATTTCTCTAAGACGCCTTCAACAGCCATTTCAAAATTAGGATTCTCTTCTGCATAGCGAACTTTTCTCAGTAATTCATCTTTTTTAGTGATAGCTGCACCCATGATGCCATAACGACGCGCGTATTGAACTAATTCCGCTAATGATAAATCTTCAAGCGGCCGTTTGGTGAATACTGGTCTATCATTGTTATTGGCATGCTGATGGTTGGGTTGCTGATGATATGATTGACGATTGTAATCATCGCGCGAATAAGAATCTTTGCGATCAGATACCATATCACGTTCTATATGTTCTGGTATTACCACAGAAGCTTCTGTTGCCGGAGATTTTTCAACTTCAGCAGGAGCTGATGATGGCGCTGCTTTGCTTGAATTTCTAGGAGCACGTGGACGTGATGGTTGCGATGGAGATAGAGGCTGCACTACTTTTGGCGCTACGTCTTCCACGGTTGTTGTTGCATTTGCAGAATCAGCTGTTTTTATGTCGCGGGTTTTCATCCAGACCTCCTGTAAAAGATACTCTGACGGAATTCGTCATGCATTATTCCTTGAATTTGTGTAAAAAATGAGATTTAAAAAAAATGATTTTCAGAACTGATAAAATCTATGCAATGGTCATTGTTACTGTAGAGATAATAGTTCCTACATCACAATGGTCATATTCGTTCAGTTTCGTCAATAATTTCAAAAAGATATAGCTTTGAAAAGAAGTAAATGGTGTAAAACAAGTCACGTTGAAGAGAAGTTTTACACCACGTTTTAATCAAATATCGGGTAGGAGAAAATTGTTCGATAATATCTTTACTGCTTTGGTTGCAGTAACATCATTATAGGACTTGCAATGTAAACGGAAGAGTAAGTACCAAAAATGATACCAATAAGTAAGGCTAACGAAAAATCCCGCAAAGCCTCTCCACCGAATATTAACATTACCATTACCGGCAATCCTGTTGATAATCCTGTCAAAATTGTTCTTCTTAATGTGTAATTCAGACTATCATTCACTAGAACATCAAGAGATTCGCCTTTTCTTCTTTTCATGAATTCACGAATCTGAGAAAAAATAACGATTGTATCGTTAATTGAATATCCCAAAACGGTTAATATTGCTGCAATAAAGTTGATTGATATTTCTCTATCAAGAAACAAGAAAATGGCCAACATAACAATCGCATCATGTACCAGTGCAAGGATTGCACCCGTTGCAAATGCAAAAGACCAAAAGCGTAGAGCAATATAGCCAAGCATAAAAAGCAACGCTACAACAATTGCGTAGAGAGATTTTGCACGGAGATCTGCTCCAACACCTGCGCCAACACTTTCCGTTTGCAATGTTTTTACGTTATTGTTAGGCAATTCTTTTTGGAGCACATTTCTCATGCGCTCGCCCAGACCGACCGTATCGCTTTCAAACTCTTTAACACGTACCAAAACTTCATTATCTGCAAATTCACGCGTACTTGCGTTTTGCCATCCGTTATCAACAATTATTTGTCGAATTAAACCGCTATCAACTGGTTGATCAAAACCAAAAAGAACCTGAGTTCCCCCCGTAAAATCGACGCTATAACTATATACCGATCCGCGTGTTTGATATTTATAGAAAGCAAATCCACCAAATGCGATCATTAATGCGAGCGATGAAAGTGCTGTTGCCGTACGATATTTCAAAAAATTAACCATCTGCGTATCCGTTTTTTTAGCAGTACATCTGTTTTAAGAACCTTTTTTTACTACTTACCTATGCAACTTACCCATGGCTCTTTTAGATCAGAACACATGCATAAGCCCGCTTCATCTTACCCTGAAATGTTACTACTGAGGATTGATAACAGAAACGTATTTACGACCTTTAGGGCCAAAATGAAATTTGATTACGCCAGGAGCCGTAACAAAGAGGGTATCATCACCACCACGAAGCACTTGTTTGCCAGGATGAATGTGAGTTCCGCGTTGACGAACAATAATTTCGCCGCCAAAAACTCTATGACCATCGAATAATTTACAGCCTAACCGCTTACTATGACTCTCACGATTATTCTGGGTACTTCCACCGGATTTACTGGTTGCCATTGGATATATCCTTCAAGAAATGAACTATTTATTTTTGTTTATATCTACAGAAAAGACTACGTATATACTAAAATAATGGCCTAGAATTAGGCAAAAGTCAAATTCAACCCTACTACGCTAAAGCTTCGTAGGGCAGGCCCCACTTAAGAAAAGAGGACCCCGTAGGACAAGCCTGCCCCACGGAGACCTCTTTTCTTAGGCCTTTTGACGAAATGACATGGTTGTGAGAAGCTAAAAGAATAATAAATGATATATTAAACCACTATTAGGGGATATTCATGTTCAAAAACGTATACTTATCAGCAGCTTTTGCATTGTTTTCTGGAAGCTTGTCCGCTCAATCTATCGATCGAATCAGCGAAATCAAAAATAGTCTCCATCATATCGCTCAAGAAAAAACCGTTATTGTATTGAACCTACAAAAAACACTAATCTTTGGCAATAAGGCATTATCTTTTATGAAAGATAAACTCAACGATTCGTATGAACAACTAATGTCTCAAGTAGGCCAAGTCATCAATACCATCGGCAAAACAGAAGAATTTAACTATTCGGTTAACAAAATTACCGATCTCCAAGCCGCGTGCATTACGGATGAGAATATGTCTTTTAATGATATTGAGATCAATCCAGCAGATTATCCCCTTGATGCGGTAATTGATAAAGAAATGAGCAAAGCATTTCCTGCATTAGATGAAGACACCAATCAACTATTTAATATCTACTATGTCATATGCGCAACTCTTGATGGCTCAAAAATGCTTCTTGAAAAACTAGACCTCAAAACTCAAGAGCTTGCAGCAGAGCTTGAAACATTGAAAAATTCCCCTCTGGCATAGCGATATATTGACAAATAGCATTTCAAAATTATATCCTATCAATAGAAAGTAAAACCTATTGATAGGATTAATCATGTTAAAAAAAATCTGTCTTTTGGCCATCTTCTCCGCAACATTGCCACTTTTTTGTGCCATGGACCTTACTGATCTGCAAACTCAACGTAGTCACATCATTGAACAAATGAAATCCATTAAACGAGCATGGAATGTAGCTCGTATCCATATTAAAATGGCCCAAAAAGCATCTTTTGCTGCTTATCAAGCAGCCCTACCTATCATTGAAAAAATTTTAGCAAGCGCTGACGTACAAACAAAAATAGATACTATTGTGGCAAACCAAGTGGATGCCATTGTCAACAGACATATGTCCTTTGCTATGGTCAAATCCGATATTCCTTTGACAGAATTTTTTCCTAATGCAGCTACCAACAAATTTTTGCAACAATTATTCACGGCTATGGCAAACAAAAAATGCAATCTTCTTTTAGGTCAAAAATTAGCACTTAAAGTACAAGAGTTGAATATTCTCATTAACATGTCCTCCTCCTTCGCTAAAGCTTCGGCGGACACGGCAACAACATCAGCAACAACAACTCCGTGGAACTAACGATAAACAGGAATATCGATGTTTAAAAAAGCATTTTTTATAATTCTTATCTGTTGCACCAATATAAAGGCTACCATGAAGCTCATCAGCCCTGCTTTTTCTCATAATGAAACAATTCCTGCCCAATATACCTGTGATGGTGCTAATATATCACCTGCTCTCGCATGGTCAAATGCTCCTGAAGGCACTGCCAGCTTTGCACTTATTGTCGATGACCCGGATGCCCCGGCAAAAGTATGGACCCACTGGATCGTATTTAACATCCCTCCAACGGTCGATCATATTACTGAAAATCAAGGTTCAACGAGAGCAGATGTACCATTTATGCAGGGATTAACCGATTTTAATGCAAAAAAATGGGGTGGCCCATGTCCGCCAAGCGGCAGCCACCATTATCATTTTACCCTCTATGCTCTGAACACTATGCTGGATTTATCCCCCGGAGCTACTAAGGAAAAGCTTTTAAAGACTATGCATGGCCATATTCTTGAACAAACCACCCTCATTGGCACCTACCAGCGTAAGAAATAGCAAAAAGCCTTTTAAAATCAACTTTTTACCCCCCCCCATTTGCCAAACTGAATATTTTATGCAATAATAAGTTATATATATTGTTTTTTTATTGTTTAATCTTAGGGGTAAAAACATGAACAAAAAACTGTTTTTAATGCTTGTTACGACATTCGCTACGACTTATTTATGGGGATTTAATTCCAAACCTCGTCCCAGAACATTTAATCTGACTACAGCACTTGACAAAAGTCGTGATGCCCAAAAAAAGACGGATTATATTATCGAAAAAGCTTTGAGCAAAGAACGTGGTAAATATCAATGGCAAACATCAAGAAACCTTCGTGATGCACTTAGCAAACTCACTTTTCGTGCTTATTTTTAATAAATAAACGAAACTGCTGACCCATCTGTTAATAAACAAAGAAGAGTAGTTCTCAAAACTGCTCTTCTTTTTTATTACATTTCTTTCTCTCAACTAAAAACTCGCATATTTACCATTCCCCAATCATACACAGTATGAAGGTTTGTCATTTATCTTCCTCCCGTATTACACTTGAATACAGCAATGATAGTCTCATAACAAAAGGAGAAAGATCATGAAGATGCTGCAAAACAAATTTTTGATACTTTATTTTTTTATCTTCTTGCAACCAACACTCTCTGCAATGGAAATGGTCTTAATTCCCATAAATGATCCTTATCCCATAGAGAACATAGTTGATCTCATCGATACCGCCATCAACACAAAATACTCCAAAAACATCGTTGCAGATTTCTTTACTCAAAGCCTTCTGACTGAAGACCAGCTCTTGGATATAATAAATATTCTTACTCAGAATTGCTCAACTATCACTCATGATCTTATTACAGCACTGAGCGAAAAAAATACTTTCATTGCCATTGCTGTCAAACACTTTTTCCACTATGCGCGCAAAAATTTAGATAGTGTTACCATTGATACGTTACAAACAGTGCAAGATCCAGGCGCCGAACAATCCACCGCAGAATTAAACGTTTTACCTTTTTTGTTCAAAAAATATATTATGAAAAATGCGTTTGATACCATAAAACACTCATATATTATCCCACTCAAATATGATAACTATATAAGGTCCATTGATATATGCCCATCAGAAGATCTGTTGGCAGCAAGTACCCTTCATCAGACCGGTAGCAATATTACTGTATGGGATCTTAAAACAGGTAAACGCGCGCAAGAAATAACAACCCCAGCTGCTGTTGCAAGTGTGTGTTTTAATGGTACCGGTTCACATCTTGCAGCGAGCACTGGATACCAGAATAAATATTATATTAAAATATGGAATCCCATTGCAGGAACTGAACTATATACGATTCCTGTCCGCTCAAACATTATACATCTCGGGTATATGAACAATGCTGGTGATCATAAAAATGTACTTCTGTGCCATCGAAGTGGAGGGGAAGATAAACATATTATTATCGACGAATGGTCGCTTACTACACAAGAACCTCGGCATAAAAGAAGTTGTGATATTTTGGCACAATATTATATGCCGTTTAGATATTATGCCCGAGGCAACTATCAAATAGCAGATCCTTTGCAAGCACTGCGACAAACCAATACGCTGGAAGTAAAAAAGAAAAATTGTAATCATCTGTATGTACTTGAAAAAGCTATTTTTAATAGCACCACCGCCAATGCTTTACAAAAACTGGACCGTCTACCATTATTTCAACATTTAACGGAGTATGAAAAAAATAAATTAGAAGAAATGTATATTAAAAAAGGCACACAATAACGCTAAACATAATTCATTCTGAAATTAATAATTGACATTTTTAAGGGGTTGTTTATTATTAATTATAGGAGAATTATCATGACAAAAAACATTAGAACACACGAGCCTTTAGCAGCCAAAATCAGACCTCTTTCATTAGATGATTTTATTGGCCAACAAGATTTGGTAGGCACAGGAAAACCCTTACGTATCGCCATTGAAAAAAAACACATTTTTAGTTTTATTTTATGGGGTCCTCCAGGCGTTGGTAAAACTACTCTCGCCCAGATTTATGCCAATGCGATCAACGCATCTTTTTATGCATTTTCTGCGGTATCTACGGGCAAAGAGGATATTAAACAGATCCTCAAAAATCCTGATGAATTAAAAGTACTCTTTTTAGATGAAATACATCGCTTTAATAAAGCCCAACAAGATTTCTTACTTCCGTATGTTGAATCCGGGGAATTAATCCTTATTGGGGCAACAACTGAAAACCCAAGCTTTGAAGTGATTCCCGCGCTTCTTTCACGCGCGCGTGTGTTTGTGTTAAAAGAATTATCTGCCGATGAAATGAAGCAGATTATTCAGCGAACAAAAATTGAAATGGATGAGCAATCGCTTGAATGGATTATTGCAATGGCAAATGGTGATGCACGCCAAGCACTCAATATGATTGAAAATACATACGCGCTGTATAAAAAAATTACGGTGGAAAACTTACACAGCAGCTTACAAAATAAGCATTTACGATATGATAAAAAATCAGAAGAACATTATAATACCATCTCTGCATTCATAAAATCGATGCGCGCAAGCCAGCCTGATGCAGCACTTTATTATTTAGCGCGCATGGTAGAAGCAGGAGAAGATCCAAAGTTTATCGCACGCCGCATGGTTATCTTTGCATCAGAAGATATCGGCCTTGCCGATCCTTATGCGCTCACCATTGCAAATGATGTGTTTAGATCCGTTGAAATTATCGGTTATCCTGAATGTGCTATCAACTTAGGGCATGGTGTTTGTTATTTGGCTCAAGCAAAAAAAGATCGATCTTCATATAATGCGTATATGAGTGCAGCTTCTGATGCTCGTCAATTTGGGAACTTGCCCATTCCTTTAAATATTCGTAATGCTCCCACATCATTAATGAAAGATTTGGGATACGGCAAAGGTTATAAAAAATATACCACTGAAGATCTGTTGCCCGAAAAGATTAAAGGCAGAAAATATTTATCGCAGTAAAATAAAGAAAAATAAAAAGAGCAGTTTTTTAAAAACTGCTCTTTTTTTATTACTTAATGTTTACAACACATACTTCTTTTTCTTAAATTAACAAAGTGTTTTACCGCATTTGCTATTCAGGGGGGAAGAATTATGTCCAGCCAGAAACCTGTTTATATGATCCATAAACATCATGCTACACATTTGCATTATGATTTACGCCTTGAAATTGATGGCGTTTTAAAATCATGGGCATTAAAAGAATTACCCTTAAAACCTTCTGACGGAGTAGAAGCCATTCAAGTGGTTGACCACTCCCTAAAATATGGTCATTTTGAAGGAGTGATTCCTCCTTTTCATTATGGCGCTGGTCCAGTGATGATCTGGGATCACGGAATTTTTTTGAATTTCACTACCGATCACACAAAGAAGTTAATTTCTGCAAAAGAAGCAGAAAAACGTGGATATATTTTATTTGAACTACAGGCTCACAAATTAAATGGAAGTTATTTATTAGTGCGTATTACCAAAAAAAAACAATGGATTTTGGTGAAATTGCCCGATAAGCATGTTATTAAAGGCAGAAAACCTGCTTCTTGGAATAAGTCTGTTAAAAGTGGAAAAACCTTAGAAGAAATCTTTGATGAAAAATCCGCTATAACTTATGAGAAATGGTTATCGACGGGTGCCAATATTCGGTATAGGAAAAAGAAATGAAACAAAAAAAGAGCAGTTATTTAAAACTGCTCTTTAAAATTTCTTAATCCACTTAATTATTTATTTAAATAGCTACTTTGTTGGCGTATACCCGGTAACAGTATATAAACCACTTGCACCCGTCAAGTCTGCACCGGTTAAATCTGCACCTGTTAAGTCTGCATCTGTCAAGATTGCATATGACAAATCTGCATTAGTTAAATTTGCACCAGTTAAGTTTATACCGGTCATGATTGTATCAGATAAGTTTGCATTAGTTAAATCTGCACCAGTAAAATCTGCATCTCTCATGGTTGCATGGCTCAAATCTACACCCGATAAATTTGCATGAGACAAATTTGCACCAGATAAATCAGTAAACATACATCGCTTACGGTACTTAAGATTGACCTCAGCCATGACCGCACGCAAATCTTGGTTGCTCAAATCACAATCTCTGCATTGCCCATTTCTAATGAGATAAGCAACGGCTTTCTCGCCTGAAAATTCATAGTGGGGTGTATCGGAGGCTAAAGCTCCTGATAGAGCAAATAAACTAATTATTAATACTTTATTTTTCATAGCAAATTCCTTTTGTATTATTTTATTGTTTCTTATTAATAATTATATCAAGTTAAAAGAATTTAAGCAAAGGGGGCCCTCTTTAAGGCCTATAAATAAAAAAAGAGTCGTTTTGAGAACGACTCTTAATATAAAAAATCTGATCAACAAAATATTATAGTTAATAACTTATTTAAGAAATTTCTTAGCAATATCAGAGAAATCACTATAATACGCCTCTTCCCACATCTCAAGTTCTTTAGCAAGTTCAGGATAATTGAGCGACTCCGCTTCTTGCCGAGCTGTTTTATTTTTATTATTTTCTATAAATGGATTGGGGAGGCCTTCAAACACGGCATGCAACACTTCTTTCTTTTTATCTACAGGACAAGAAAGAACCACTATATGTAAAGCGGTATTTCCTTCGGAAGTTTGTGCGTCGCACAAAGGACTTACACTAAACCTTTTAATAGGATCATTGGGAAGTACAGATAAAAATCGCCTGTTTACGGAAAGTCTATGGTTTACTTTGAACAATTGCAATCCCCTCAACATTGCTGCTGTATCACTGACCACAAAAAATCCACCAATACCCATTAAAAACAATATATTTTTCACCATGGCGCCAGCCTTCCCCATAAAATAATTAATTAAAAACTATCATATAACTTTATATTATTTCCATCCCATAAAGTCTTATATAAAATAATATCGATTTTTTATTTTTTCTCTATAAAAAAGTTTAACTGGCTGCAAAAACTATAGAGACAAAAAAGAGCAGTTATTTAAAACTGCTCTTTCTATGTTCTATGTTTTTGGAAATTCAATCTATTTTTTTGTTTTTAAATAGTCAACTGCCGCTAGGAAATGTCCTATTTGATGCCCATCAAGCCGACAGTCAAGATAATAACCAATATTATTATATTTATCGGCTGCTACAGGTTTACCTTCTATTACGTACATGCTGCCAGCTTCATTATTAAATATCTTAATCTTGTCTTGTTCTTCTTTGGGTCAGGTTGCAAAATCATTAACAAAATCTGCAATCGGCTTTCTTAATTGTGCCATATCGGCTTTAAAAGCTTCTTCCTTATCCATATCCATTGAATAAGATGAACCAACAACAGCAATGGATAGCACAAAAATCTTAGATAACATGTTCATGGAAGTCCTTTCATTAGTTGTATGTTTTTCAGATTTATATGATATCAGAAATAAGATATCTTACCAAAATCTTTTTTTGGCGAAGGCGTTTCCTGAACCAGATTTGAGATATTTTTCAAAAGCAGTTGCTTTGAGTTTATCCTTGAAGCCAAGAAACATAATAAGTTCCCAAGGTCGATGTTGTTTTGTATGAATAGATCCACCTGAATTATGCGTGTCAAGTCGCTGCATTAAATTAACGGTATTACCAATGTAGGTGAAGTAAGGATTAGAAATGGATTTGATCAGATATACGTAATGCATAAAAAATGATTTTTAAAGAACCTTGGGCCTGCCTGTCCATCCTTCGCCTCTCCTTCGCTAAAGCTTCGGAGAGCTTTCAGCAAGGCTACGGAGGACAACCTTCGCTTTTGCTATCAAAATTATTTTAATTTTAAAGCTTCATTTGCTGGCCGTGCCAACCGAAGCTCGTATGAGCGAAATGAATAGATAAACCCAGCCGTCGCTAAAGCTATGGCGGGCATACTTCTTAAGTCTTCTATGGCCGTGCCATACGAAGCCTTGGCGAAGTATGGCATCCCCAAGGGGATTTGAACCCCTGTTTTCGCCGTGAAAGGGCGATGTCCTAGACCAGGCTAGACGATAGGGACGTGTATTTCTAAGATAAGTTTATTGTTCGTATCCTTCGACAAGCTCAGGACGAACGTAGCAAAAAACCAGGATAATGGCTGCATTCTCCGGAAAATTTTAACGAAGGAGGAATTTAATCGTCCAGCCGTCGCAATCCACCTTTGCTATCCTTCAACAAGTTCAGGATGAGCGGCGGTGAATCTTGCTATGGCGGACAGACTTCTTAAGCTCTTCGCTGGCCGTGCCAGACGAAGCCTTGGCGAAGTCTGGTGAGGCGCGTTGGACTCGAACCAACGACCCACAGCTTAAAAGGCTGTTGCTCTACCGACTGAGCTAGCGCCCCACTAATTTTTCAAAATTTCAATTTATATTCTAAGAAGGTATAGTTATAACGCTATTTTGTCAAGGAAATTCAATACTTTCCTTAAAATAGATCTTTAAAAAAGCAGAAGCTTAATACTAGTACAGTAAATTAATATCCCCACAATATCCATGATCGTGGCTAAAAAAGGTCCTGCAGAGAATGCTGGATCGATATTAAACCGTTTTAAAATAAATGGCATTGCACTGCCAAGTGTTACTGAAACAAGCACAATAATTGCAAGCGTAAAACTTACCACCAAACTTTCCCACACTCCACCGATAGTAAGATATACCCGTGTAAAGGCAGTAACTCCAAGAATCAATGATAAAAAGATTGCCACTATAAATTCTCGCCTCAAGAACAATCTCATAGTGCTATGGTCAAATTCACCTGATGCCATACCGCAAATTGCAACGGCTGATGTTTGGTTACTGGTGTTACCACCAACACTTGTAAGCATGGGAACGAAAAACAACAACATTTCAGTTAATGTTGTTTCATACATTTTCATGATGGTGGTAGAAACTGAACCAGCTAACAATAATATCACTAAAATATAACTACGTTCATAAACGGATTGAAAAAACGGTGTTTCAAAATAAGGACGCTTAAGCGGCGCCATCGCTGCCATTTTTTGAACATCTTCACTCGCCTCTTCCACCAAAATATCTGCTAACGTATCGCCTGATATCACACCAAGGAAAATATCATCATTACCAATTACAGGAACGGTAGATACTCCATAATGCACCATCTCTTTTGCAATCGTTTCACGATCTTCATGGGCTTGCGCAATCAATTCATTTTTGTGCATAAAAGAAGAAATGCGAACATTTGGTTTATTGAAAATTAAATCTTCAAGATACACAAATCCAATCAATCTATGATCTTTATTGACTACAAAAATACTTTGATGGACGTCTTTACTTGGGCGTAATCGCTGCATCAATTGAATACTTTTTTCAACAGTAAAATCTTCCATCAATGTCAACACATCCGTATGCATGATACCGGCAGCAGATTCGGGCTCAAATTTGAGCATTTTAATAACTTTTTCCCTGACTCGCTTATTGAGCGATTCAAGATAACGCTTTAATTCTTCATCGGAAAAAATATCAAAAAGATCGGTTAAATCATCGGTGGAAAGGGTTTGGAAGGCTTCGTATTGCTCTTGGTCGTCTAAAAAAGAGAGTACATAGACTTTTATCTTATCTTGTAATTCAGGAAACACGTCAAGTTGAATGTATTTCGGCAAGGCCATATATAATTTTTTAATATGGTCTTTATTTAAATTTTTAAATACGTGTGCAATATCCACTGGATGGGTTCTAATCAATTCATGCCATAATGACCCATGGACTGACCCCTTATGGGAAATTATCTCATCAATATTCTCTTGAATCCCGTAGAGCAAATCTTTTACATCCATGGATAACTCCCCCATGCTAAATACCCCATTTTCTACCCCATGTTTCATTTTCTATCAACATGGGGGCCCCGGCCCAGAGTAATAGAAGCGAGGATAAATGAGGATTATTAAATATATTAATTGCTATTTACTCTCAGTCTAGACGCTGTTTTAAACAGATGCAAGCACAATTGCCATTTGACTTTAAGACTATTATAGATGACACTTAAAATAAAGATTTTATTCACTATTTTTTATTATTAGCAACAAAAAAGAGATTTCGTATGATTAAGCCTGGCCCCATCGCTGCAGATACTACATTTTCCTTCATTGTACCAGAAAATAGCAAGCCTTGTCGCATAGATCGCTATATAGCCGATGTATTTCCTGATTATTCAAGAAGCTATTTCCAACGTATCATCGATGCTGGCCACATCACCATCAATGCTATCCCCACCAAAAAACCAAGCACACTGGTAAATGCGGGCGATACCGTCACTATACAATTTCCTGCAGAACGCATTACTGAACCCACTCACGTTATCGATCGGACCAGCGGCATTGTCATTGTAGCAGAAACTGACCATTTTATGATTATCCATAAACCTGCCAATTTATTGGTGCATGCACCTTCAAGTGCCAGCAACGCAATCACAGTCGTTGATTGGATCCGGCACCATCATGGAGACATTTCAACAATTGGCGCAACTGACCGTCCGGGTATCATTCACCGTCTTGATCGAGAAACTTCGGGTCTTCTGATCATCACCAAAACCAACTATGCCCACAATATTATTGGTGGCCTTTTCAGAAACAGAGACATTCATAAAACATATAAAGCTGTTGTTGCGGGACATCCGCCCCGAGAAGGCACCATTACCGTTGCAATTGGTAGAGATCCGATCAATCGTATCCGCATGGCAGCATTTGATGAAAACCAGATTGATGAAACAGGAAAAATAGGATCTGTCAAAGTACGTCACGCAAAAACAGACTACCGCGTTTTGGAATATTTTGAAAATACATCGCTTGTTGAAGTAAAACCAACCACCGGCCGTACGCATCAGATTCGCGTACATATGACTGCCATCGGTCATCCCATTATTGGCGACCAACTCTATGGGAAAAAATCATCACTCATTGCACGTCAAGCATTGCATGCAGAAAGTCTTGAATTTGTTTTTGAAGGAAAAAAATATCTTTTTACCGATAATCTTCCTGATGATTTTGAACAACTTCTCAATCAGTTACGCACGTCTACCATTTCAGCTCAATAATTACCCACAATGTGCCCATTTTTTACTCTTGCATTTTTTTTTAATCCGCAGTAGCATTGAAGCGAGCTAAGAAGGAATTGTAGTAGTGAAGCACCTTTTTTAGCCCCCATCTTATTTTTTTATGTATATTTTTTCTGGCACAATGCAGGCATTGTGTGTTCTTGTTTTTTTATGCTTTCGCCGGAACATCTTTCTTGCATTCACGACAATATGATTTAAGCCGATTAAATAATCGACGGCGTTCTTGCACTAATTGTGGACATCGGCACATAGTAATGCCCTCCACATTATACCCATCTTGCGCTGCTTTGGTGAAATTTGCAGATCCTTCGATGAGCTTATCATCGACAATAAGCCATTTAAGATGCATCAACTCTTCATATGTATTTTTTTTCTTGTTTATAGATCTGAGTGTAGGATCATAACGCCACACCGAAACACCGTTATCAATTAAATTTTGACCTTTGCTATATGCTTGTTTCATATTACCCGGATCCATAATAACACAAACATCCACACCTCTTTTATGCGCTGCGATCAGCTGATCTGCAATACGTTTATCAGTCAAGGAAAATGCAGCAAGATTGATCGTTTTTTCTGCGCGCTCAAGCACTGATAAAACAATTGATGAAAGATTATGCTCAAGACTACAAAACGATTGTACAAGACGCGATTCATCAATCAAATGTACGCTACTTTCATCGATGATAGGTGGCCGTTGATCGATAATTATTTCTTTTTTTGGGAGTGGTGATAGTTGTGCCGGTGCGCTATATCCGCGAATAAAATGAGTTCTTCCAAAAGTATGCGGGTTATATGTTTTTATGGAACCAACTCTTTTTCCTAAAACATGCATACCCATCACATTCAGCGAAAATAATAATGTTATAATCGGCATTAATCGCTTCATACTGTTCATTTACAATCCCTTTTTTCGCTTGCCCAACATAAGCGCATCACGCAATTGCGCAGCTTCTTCTTTTCTTAATTGCTCTCGTGCTATTTTTTGCGCTTTCAAAAGCAATATCTTATCAAAATGATCACTTTCGATAGTACGCATTATCCTGCCACAAGAAGAGCCACCGCTCAACTTACACATCGTATGAGAGAATTCATAAAAATCTTGCACTCGTTTAACGGAAATGTTGTCGATATCAAAAATGGTCGGTATTTTTTCTGAAATTTTGTCTTGCACATACGTTGACAACATTTCTGGGATAGAGTTTTTTTCATTATGATCAAAAGCAAGAAGAGTAGCATCTGATAATAAATGTTGTATTTCTTTGATCTCATTTTGTTTGCTTAACCATTGCGAGGTCATAACATCTTCTTTTGCAGCAATTGAAGTACATGCATTATCAAAAAGAATATCTATTAAAACATATCCTTCTTGTGCGAGCGCTTTGATTTGTTCCTCAGGAGATGGAGATGATTCGCACGCAGATAAAATTCCTGAAAAACATAGTATAAATAATATTTGCATATGCTTCATATATGCTCCTTTTTTATTCATTTTTAACGTCAGAACAAGTATGGCGCAGCACAATGATCTATTGCAAGCATGCAAAAAAACCGGCGGCCACTATTAAAAAATATTTTTCAATAATGGCCGCCGGAAATATATGTATGATAAAAAATTACTTACTGTTTTGATGATCTGTAGATAAAGAAGGAAGTGCTTTTTTGAGATCCTCTCTGCCACGTTCTGTTAAAATATCTTCCAATAAAATAAGGCAATCAGGCATCGGAGCAAGTCGACACGATATGCAATCAATTTCGTATCCAAGAATTTTAAGATCATCATCACTAGTTCCATTCTCAAGAGCTTCATCAAATACCCGACGCGCTATTACTACATGCTCCTGAGCTAACTGTTTTTTATCCTCATCTGCTAGGTTACTTAATTTTCTCGAATAATTGCGATAAAGATCTTCATGAGCATAACCCAACGGAATTCGTTGTGTACTTTTTAGGTAATCTTTTAACTCCGTGTAGAAATTATTAATAACATTACGTCCATAGTTCAGGCGTTCCTCTTGCGCATTCATCATCACAGTCGAAAACGCCATTCCGCTCACCAATAATATTTTTACTATATTTTTCATAAAATTTCTTTATTTTGTTCATCTTGCTATTCAATTATAAATATATCAATAAAGGCAAAATAAGCAATCGGCTCCAGAGGATCAGTATTGGATCGCCCTTTTAAAATTTCCATCTCATTTCAACCTCTCCTCCTAAATCACGCCGTTCATCACGGACAGCTCGGAAAGTGATATCATCAGAAAAGAGAAATTCCAGTTCAAACTTGGTATCTTCCGTTAAACTAAAGTTTTTTTGAATAACAGCACGCCATCGATCTTCCACCGTAATTTCTAATGCACCGCGCAACCCACCACGCCCTGTTTGATCGGTAAAGCTCGGAACGAGATTAATATTAAAGGTACCCAGTAACGGTTTAAAATATTTATCAAAAAATGATGATTGGTTATTACTAAAAATAAGACTCTTTAAATTATGCACAATTAATGCCGGCATCATACTATTTAAAGAATTTTCTTCTGCTCCCACAAGCAAAAGACCTACTATCTGTTCTTCCGTTAACGGCGGTGTTGCATCAAGGGCGATATGATGCGTCAGCAAGGAACCTTCAATTTGCAACGCAACATCATACTTTTTTATTTTATTGCGAGCGACAAGTTCTATAATCGGATCGAACAACTGCTCAGGAGTAAAGGTAATGATTCCTTTGGAGATATAGAGCGGTTTATACGGAAAATTAAGCATTCCCGAATGCAGTAAAATTGAACCGCTCACGCTTGGTTCATGCATTTCTTTTTTAACACGCAAATTTACTTGTGCATCGGTTTTGAAAAACCCCGTATCCACATGAATATGAGATTTTGTTTCAATAGCAATGTCACAAAAAAGCGGTACATCGGGCAAAGCAAAAACAGAATGCGTATATGATAAAAGTTGTTTTTGTATCACACCAGAAAAGAGATTTTCTTTTAACCGCGCTTTATCAATAATAATATTTCCTTGCACACACGATGGTTGCAGCAATGCCTTTTTTGAAAAAAGCAAATTTCCTGACACAAGCGCAAAAAGATCTTTTTTAACATTCAATAAACAACGATCAACAAGCACCGGTGCATGCATAAATACCAAAGAACCATCTTCATTAAAATAAGTAGTTGCGCGCAAACAATGCAATTTTCCCGTATGAAGAGAAATATGCGCATTTTCTATTATTGCCGATTTATCTGCAAAGTTATACACGCAATGTGCTTTGAGACCATCGATAAAATTATACGTTTGTGGCAAACGAATGGTTGCTTCATGCAGCGCAACATCAGCAACAATTTGCGTAGGTTTAAGTTGCGCAACAACGTTTAAATTGCCTTCACCTTGCACATCATAATTGAAAAATCTATTAATCATTGAACGAATGAAAGGAAACGATATTGACCCGGTAATTTGGTGAGTTTCTGCTCCATCCTTCTTCCGCTCATCCTGAGCTTGTCGAAGGACATCGGATGCATTTAACGCAATTAACGATTTTTCTTCTTTATCTTTATAAGAACAATGATGTAATGCAAGTTCAGGATAGATAGTGGCAGCCATTGAGAATTTATCGGAATCAATATTTCCTTGCGCGGATAATTGATCGTGCTCATAAGAAAAAGAGCCACGCGAGTTATGCGTTATTGCGCTCAATCTGTTGCTCAGCACAGTTTCATACGTACCGTTAGCAACACCCTGATGAGCTGTCAAATGGAAAAGAAAATCAGTCGGTTTAATACGCCAATAGGGAAACATTTTTGCCGATAAATCAGTCACATTTTTAAGAAAAAGCTCTCCTTCACCAACGCCCGCCTGCCAATAACCCGTTCCTTTACATTCTTGGTTATAACGATTAATTGCAATACGAGTTTTCCACTGATCATTGCAACCTTCAAAAATAACTTTCCCCACATCACACAGATGATGTCGATTCATTTTTACATCTTCAACTACCACCTGACCATCAATTTTTTTTGTTTCATCTCGTGCCATTTTTGCGGAAAAATGAGCCGTTCCTTGTATGATTTGGTCTGCTAATGAATTGCGTATGCATTGGATTGCATAGGATAAAGGAAAACGTCCATTTACCCGCACTTCCCGCTCAGTCACGATAATAGGGTCTATTATCAAAGAATTATAGGCATTACGGAGGGAAAATCTTCCACAATCAGATTTCCAACTTCCAGTGAGATAACAGCTTCCCTGGTTTCCCATATGTGGCAACGTGAATGTTCCTGCCATGTGCAACCCCATATCACATGAATTTGCCACGTATTCCGTAATACACGATAAATCAAGAGCAATTTTTTCAACATAGATGTTATTTTCTCGCAACAGGTTGCCATCTCCAATAGACATGGTTGTCTTGAGCTGTTTGCCAATGCGCAAAGAAGAGCTATTAAAATTAACGGATAATTGCGACTGCGTTGCATTATGATTGATGCACAAAGAACCATTTTTAAAAACAACCGATTTTAAATCACTCAAAAAAGGTAAAAATGATTGTGCCATCATGGCCATCAGATGAGGTTCAATAGCAAGACGATCACCTTGAATGGATGACTTGCATTCATAACCATCGATAACAATGTGCTGATCTAATATTCCTTTAAAAAATAGCTGCAGCCAAGAGCATGTTATTTCACATCTTTTGCAACGCCACTGCCATGCGTTAGGATCAATCGAATTCATTTCAAGATCAGTCAACATCATTGAAGGAGCAAAAAAACTTACCGATTGCACCGCGCAAGAAAAATTACCACCAAGAGATTCATGAGCAACTTTTTGCATAAGCTGCACTATTTTTTTATGCGTCCATGCATCATATTGCGCCAAAAAAATGGTGGTAAAAATACCAAGAATTATGCCGAGAATTATTTTTTTGAACATGGTTGCAACTTAAGAACTGGTATCTACTAATTTCCACTTACCATCATAACGGTAAAGTCGCAAATAAGAAAATTGAGAAACCGCATTACTCAGCGCATACATATATTGTTTATTTTTATCCACAAAATAAACAGTCCCCGAAGATATGATCCCGGTTGGGTAGAAATGTATTTCAAATTTAGGAAAGGTAATTGCTTTTTCAATTTTGTGAGATGGAGATCCCGGAGGCCCCAGAACATTCGGCAATGAACCAAAAGAAATTCGCTGCGATAACTTTTCATGCATAGTATCGCAGCGATATTCATTATGTTCTTCATCAAATACTAATACCAGTTCGGTATTAGTTGCAATCGCTTTTTGCTGTAAATAAGAGCACACGGCAGCAAGTTTATCCACTTCTGCATGAGTAATGGTTGCATCTAAAAATGATAGCTGCATAATACCCAATGTTGTCATCAAGGCAATTAAGCATATCACCACCATCGCTTCAATCAACGTGAAACCTTTTTTTACCATATGCATTATTTAGAGCTTTGATTGGATATTTTGCAATTCCTTATCAATCAACAATTTAAGATTAGTAGCAGGAAAACCTTCTATTTTTTTGAATGTTTTTGAATTAAGCAATTGATGCAATTCTTCCTTATTACCACAACTATTTAAAAACGCTTGACGACACAAACGCGATTCCTTTGTTGGTCGCTTAAATAATACCATCAAATAGCCATCAGCACCTTCCTTTTTAACAAAATCTATGTGACGAGGATAACTTGCAAGTAGTGAATGAAAACGAACATCTGTAAATATCGCGTGTTCATCTGCCGCATCAATAACAGCATGTGGATCATATTCTTCTCGAGACCTTTTTCTTTCCCATTTAATATCTCGATCATCAATATTTATGTTACATCCATTCTGCAAATCCCATATGACCGTGTTGCCATCAAGATCAGTACTTTTTGCATACTTGCTATCAATGGACGTCACCAACATTCCTCCATCAACATTCACACGCTTTTTTGCCCACAATGGGGTTAACTGTATATCTGGTCCTGAAAAAAATATTTCATTGTCAGCAAGTCTATGGTCTAAATGATTAAATATTTCAGGCTTAACTTTTTGCCTAATAGCGGCAATTAATGCTGGTGATAAATCGCCAATTCTTCTCTGTGAATCAAACACCGTATCGATAGTAGAGCCTTTAACATTTTTAAACTGTTCAATCTCATGCTGAACAAGCTTATTCACAAGAGCTCCAACATATCCATGTCTTTCAGCTAAACCGTGATATATCTGTTGCGAAAAACATTCTCCCTGCACATATGATTCTATATTTTTTAATTCTTGGATCGCCCCCTGAGTATCCAATGTTGATGCCTTGCTCCAACTTGCATAAGAACCTACTAGTGGCCTGAACCAACTATTTTTAACTCCCAAATCTTCATCAATCCGATCACGAAGAATTTCAACCAGTAGCTTTGTTTTACATACTTCCGTATGGGCTTCATTCTCCAAAATTTGTGTTAAAGATTTATTATATTCTGCAGGTACTTTCTCATTAACTGTAGACATTTGACTAGGATGCAAAGAAGGTTGTCCGGAATTATGGTGCGTTGATTGCAATCCATTGCCTGAAATCCCCGAAACAACTGCTGTTCCATTGGTAGCATTTTCCATCGCCCCAAGAGGGCTTAAAAATAA
The DNA here is from genome assembly GCA_001468865.1 of candidate division TM6 bacterium SOIL31. Taxonomy (GTDB): domain Bacteria; phylum Babelota; class Babeliae; order Babelales; family Vermiphilaceae; genus SOIL31. The sequence continues at coordinate 43,082 of LDIY01000036.1, read as the reverse complement.
AGCGCTGGCTACAATTGTTATTTTTTTCTTATTCATTATTTTTTTACCTTAATTTTTCGTAATTATACTCTTCACTTACACCCTTCTAACGTCAGACCTATCCTTGTATCAATCTTCATGAAAAGATTGTCCTGCACAAATCCTCTTAAACCCTGAGCTGCTTTACTACCTCTTAACTTTCCTAGTTCCCCTTTATCAGTGCTACGACTGCAATACGGGTTCTCACTACAATTCCAAAGAGCTTTTTGGCACAAACGAGAAGCGAGCGTTGGCTTCTTGAACAAAAATATTTCTGATCCCTTCCACATACGATTTTTTGCAGCGGCGGTCTTATTTAATTCCAATACCGGAGATACTGCAAAATGAATTCCAGAAAGTCCAGCATTACCCAGAACAATTAAATAATTATTATTTACAATATATTGATCTTTAAAACATTCTTGTTCACCAGCGTTCAACGGAAACTGAAATATCTTCCGCGCATGATCTTGATTTTCTTTCCCGTTTTCTAGAGACCAAACGAGATGTTTTGAGTTACGAGTTATACCATTCACGCATGCACCCTCTTTTGGCACTACTAACATATAAACTTCGCCTGCTCCCCACGCATTTAAATGCGTATAATGAATTTCTTCGTCTTCATTGCCAAAGTTAAATTCATCAACGGGTTTATCTAATAACCTTGATTGCGCATATGAAGAATGTGCGGATTGATTAATAAACCTACTCATCTGGGATGATAAACCAGGAATAAGTTTATTCGCATCAAGAAGATCATCAATAGTAGAACCGGTGACTGCATTTAGCTGCCTTACTCTATCTGCCACAAGCTCACATAATAGATAATACACAAGCCAATGCGATTGCAGCTTTTGAAAAACAGTATCATTGCGATGTTCTTGTGGAACATATTTTTCTACTTCACCCAACAAATTAATCACCTTTTCTGGATTACCAGTAAACTCAGGTCTTTTGCAATAAGCAGCATAGCTACCAATAACTCGCTTGTTCCAAGCGTTAGGATCAATTTTTAAAATATTTTTATCAATTTCATAGCAAATATTTTCAACGGGATCATCTTGCTTCAACCCAGAATGCAATTCCATTGCACACAAAAAGGCGCTATTCATCAGCGCCACTAATACATAATAATTTTTCATTAAAAATTAACTCCTTTTTTTGTTAGCTCAGTACCACTAATATCAAAGTCATCATAGCAAAATATAAAAGCTTTCCTGGGCTCACCTCTCTTCTTTCTCTATCAACTATTTGTGCTCTTTTTTTGATAAGCTCACTCAGTGGTTGCGATAATCCCGGAATAACTTTTTTAAGGCTCAATTCAGCATCCGCTGCGCTTCCAAACTGTTCAGCTTCAACCCTAGCAAGCCTATTTATAAGATATTCAACATGTACATGTTCTTTCGCTAAAGCACGATACAGTGCTTGCGACGAACATCCCGCTGGAACATATGATTCTATTTTTTGTAACTCTTTAATTGCATACGCATTCTCTTGTGAGGCTGAACACACGTCTACATCAATAAAAGGTAAAATAAAACAAGTTGTGGGACCAATATTTTTATCAATCTGATCGCATATACGCTTAATCAACATTTTTGTTTTACACACTTCTTTATGAGCTGCATCCTCCAAAAACTTCTGCATATTATATGCGGTACGATTGCTATAACAAATCCCATTACCTCTCGCATCTTTTGTTTGATAAAACGTATGCATGATGGGTAAACCCGCAGAGGATTTCATTACGCCATTCTGCGCTTGAGGAACATTTGCTATGGCTCCATCCTGCTCCATGGCAAATCCACAAAAAAACGAAAATAATACGTTCCACAAAAAACACTGATGTATCTTCATCACCAATCAACTCCTTTATTATTTATTTTTACAGCCTATATCAAACCACATACACCAGAAATTATCTTTATTTTTATTTTTATTAATATGCTTGGTTAAGGCAAAATTAGTTTCCTTTTCATGCTTTTGAAATGCCGTTGAAGTAAAAAATGATTTTACCTCTTCAACATTATCCGCACTATTTTGCAAAGCAGTGAATAAAATAAGAAAAGTCGTTGAGTGTCCTTTTACCAATTCAGGTTTATCAAACATGCAAATCTGAGGAAACTCTCCCTCAATTCGACCTTGTATAAATTGTTGAAAGGGAGCTGGAAGTTCAGGAAACAAAAACTTTTCATCAAAAAATTCATCGAGTGTTGAACCTTTTAGATTTATTGAACAAGGAGTTACAAATACCGGAACTACGTAATATTTTTTTCTTTTTAGAGTAATCAGTCCGTTTAAAAGATTTGCTAATCTATTATTATAAGAAACACTTGTGGGACAAAATAAATCGAATATTCTCAACTGCGTCCAGGTAGAAGGTTCAAAATAATGATAAATTTCAGTCAAGGTTTGAGTTGAACTATCTAGTGAATGCCACAATTCACAAAATCCCATGTGTGCAACTACTGATCTGAGATATGAGTGGTTCTCACCTTCTCCAATATATTTCTGAGTTATATATTCACCCATGGGCTTAGCTTTTTGCTGTCTGAAAAAAAGTGTTTTTTCAGCAGCATCTTCTAATGTTTTTCTTTGGTGTGCAAAATCATCTGCAGTCTTTTGAGAACCGATTTTTTTTGGTTGTTTCAATGTAGAAGGTGATATCTTTCCAAACTGGTAAGGAATGGGTATGGTAGAATTTGCACTCATGCCACCACACTGCTGTTGATTGGGTATGTTTACCAGAGCATTATTTTGCGCGCCAAATATCAACGAGTTATACAATGCTATACCAAGGAATATTTTTTGTATGTTCATTTCATCTCTCAATTTTTTTACTTATAATTTTGCTCGTTTATCAATTTTCTCCATTTCCACGGTTCTTCCATATTCCCCTTGCACCACTATTGGCTGATCTTGTTTATTTTTTGTTTGATCCCTTTGCCCTGAATAAGCGCTTATATTTTTTGGTTGATCCTTTTTATTTTCTTCTACCCGGCTATTCAAGATAGCCACAAAAGCTTCCATGCCTATTGCTCCCAAAACTATACTCATGCTCAAGAAAAATACCGCGAAGAATTTTCTTACTAAAATCATCTTAATCCTCTCTACATTGGTTGCATTTAAAAATTTCCTGTCTTAATTCTTGCGCATATATATACCACATTCACATAAAAAAATCCTCCCAAACCTTAATGCTTGGAAGGATCATAATCATGAAAAGATTATATTTCTAAAAAATTTACTCCTCAACCGTATCTTGTTCAACCGTTGCAACCGCAAGAACTTCTTCAATTGTTGTTAAACCATCTTTAATTCGGCGCAAACCATCCTTAATCAATGGAATCATACCATCTTTAAGCGCTTGCTCACGAATAACCCCGGTTTCAGAACGCTCCATCGTTAACTTTGCAATTGCAGGAGTCATTTCCATAATTTCAAAGATTGCCACCCGTCCACGGTAGCCCGTTTGGTTACATTCATCGCAACCAACTGGTTCATAAAATTTAATCTCTTTTGCTTCTTTAGCTGAAACACCAATTTTTTCAAGAAGTTCCACATTCGGATGATACACTTTTTTACAATGAGGGCACAATTTACGCACCAATCGCTGTGCAACCACCATGCAAACGGAAGATGCAATTAAAAACGGCTCAATACCCATATCAATTAATCGTGTAATAGATGCAGGAGCACTATTGGTATGTAAAGTACTGAGCACTAGATGTCCAGTTAACGCTGCTTGCACCGCAATCTGTGCCGTTTCTTGGTCACGTGTTTCCCCGATCATCACAATATCAGGATCTTGACGCAAAATAGAACGAAGTGCTGCTGCAAAAGTAAGACCAACCTTTTCCCGCACGCCAACTTGACCCACGCCCGCCATCTGATATTCCACGGGATCTTCAACAGTAACAATATTAACTTCTGGAGTATTTAATTTGTTTAAAATAGAATAGAGCGTACTCGTTTTACCAGAACCGGTCGGACCGGTGACATAAATAATTCCATTCGGTCTGCTGATATTATTTTCAATGACTTTAAAATCACGCTCACTAAAACCTATATCTTTCAATCCAGTGAATGTTCGTGATTTATCAAGCAAACGCATTACTATACGCTCACCAAAAGTCACCGGCAAGACTGACACACGAATATCATACGCTTTATCACCAACTTTTATGGCAATTCTACCATCTTGGGGAATTCGCTTTTCTGCAATATCAAGATGCGCCATAATTTTAATACGAGATGTTAATGCACCTTGAATACGTTTAGGTGGATTCATCACATTATGCATAACGCCATCAATACGATATCGCACGCGAATTTCTTTTTCAAAGGGTTCAATATGAATATCAGATGCATCACGTTTAACTGCTTGAAAAAAGATATTATTAACCAATTTAATGATCGGAGCTTCTGTTGCCATCCCAAGAATATCTTTTTCTTCTATCTCTTCAAATGCAACTTCTTTAGGTGCTTCCTCTTCTTCTTCAAGCTCTTTCATCATGCGCTCAGTGCCTTCAAGAGGATAGTACCTGTTGATACCATTCATGATCACCGAAAGAGGCGCAACGGCATAATGGGTATTACCACCCAGGAGCATATTCAGTTCATCAAGTGGCTGAAAATCAAAAGGGTTCGAAGTCAAAATAACAATATTGCCATCAATCATGACAGGCATAACTTCATTATCACGCAAAAACTTCAAAGGAACTTTTGCTAAAAGATCAAGGTCTGCCGTTTTATCAGTAACTGCATCCACATAATGCAAATTTGAGTATTTTGCATATGCTTTTGCTATTTCTTCATCAGTTGTAAATTTCTTTGCAATAAGACACTCCTGCAACGGAGTATTCGTTTTTTCAGCCTCTTGCTGGCACGTTGCTAGTTGCTGAGCAGTAATGAGGCCCAGTTCTACTAATAAGTCACCACTGTTTTTTTTCATAAATTATCCTTAGACTTCTTAACCCCATGTGTCCTCCTTTCGTTAAAACTACGGCGGACAAGCCGCATGGGGGACCCCTGTTAAGAAAATAAATTTTTGTTAGGTGTTCACATTGAACAAACTTCTCTTTTGTGATGATATCACTATAACCCAATTTACGTTTTCACTCCAACGTGTCCTTCATAGCTCACAGAGCGAAGTAGGATTGGGTACCCATTGTAAGAAACTAAAAAAGGATTACAATGAATTAAAATATCTTTAATGATAGGCAGGGTACCGTGATAAACACAAGAAAACAGATTATTCTATTGGCATTTGCATTTCTTATTATCCCATATCTATTCTCTCGGGCAGCCCAAGATACGCAGGTAGCCATTGCACAAGAATTCGACGTAAATCTTCCAAAGCAGGAAGAAAGCGCATCACGTAAAAAACGCATGCGTAAATCAAAAAATAAAGAAGAAAAAAAGAAAAAAGCAGCCACTTACATGGATTTTGAATATGATCAGTTGGTAGCAGCTAAAAATGTGCAAAAAGAAAAAGGTAACACTTCCGCTACCATAAAATATTTAGAACAGTTGCTGAAACTTACCACCAATGTTACCCAGATCGCTGAACATCTTTTGGAACTTGCCGATGTATTTTATCTTGATCAGCAGTTCAAAAAAGCAGCTCATATCTATACACAATACTGCACTATGTATCCTGGCAGTGAAAAACAAGAATACGCTCTTTATAGATCTATTATGAGCTCATTTGCGTGTATCTTATCGATCGATCGTGATCAGACAAAAACAGAAGAAACATTAGGTTTAACTGAAGTGTTTTTACTCCAAGACCACTTTAAGACCTACAGAGAAGAAGTTCTTCAGATACAAAAGCAATGCTATGAACAATTAGCAGCAAGTGATTGCAGCATCTGCAGTTTTTATCTCACCAGTGGCAAACTTAAGGCAGCAGAAAAACGCATTACCCACTTGCGCTCTTATTGGTTAGCTAAATTACCAACGCTTGAGCCGGAAATTATTGCATTGGAAGTACAATTGGCTGAAAAAAAAGAGACGCTTGAATTGCTTAATAATAAAAATACGCAAGTGGCCCAGAATAAAAAACCTCGCCATATGGCGAATAGGTTTTAGTCCCTACTTCATTAAAACTTCGTAGGGCTCTTCGAGTAAAGCTACGAAGGGCAAGCTTACCCCATATTAAAAGAAAAAAATAAATTAATCCCCCTCCCGTTCGCCCTGAGTGTTTTCCGGAATTCTTATGTAGGAAAATGTATCGAAGGGTACAACATATTAAACATTTTTATGGAATTAATTTTTAAAATTTACCCTTCGATACATTTTTTGAAGACAAAAAACACTCAGGGCGAACGGAAAAAGAAAACAATTTTTATAACTTCGTACCAAGAACTTCGAAAGAACTCTGCATAATGAATTACAACATCACCAAAGGCAAAGAAGGCGAGCTTATTGTTGCTCGTCATCTAGAAAAAGAAGGATATAAAATCCTCACCCAAAACTACCGTAAATTTTTTGGTGAAGTAGATCTCATTGCACAAAAAGGTGAAACGCTTGCCTTTGTTGAAGTTAAGTGGCGTAACAATCCGCTTATTGATCCTGCCGAATTGATTGGTCCATCAAAACAGAAAAGGATTGTTTCTATTGCTAAATATTACTTATCTCAGCATACTGATCTGGAAGTTGTATGTCGATTTGATGTAGCACTCATAGAACAAAATAATAACTCCATAAACTTGCTGTATATACCAAATGCGTTTACCTCTTTCTACTGAATTTATTACTCGTCTTATAACAGGCATTGCCCTAGGCCTCGGGTTCTGGGGAATTTATTTTTATTTGCCCCCCTTATTTTTTTCTCTTATTTTACTGGGTATATTATTGCTGATTATCATTTGTGAATGGACCCGATTTTTTCCCATCAATTCTCCCATTTTTTGGGTTTTATTACCCCCTTATCTTTTGTTGCCTTTTAGTTTATTAATTGCCCTCAATCATGATCCTTTATATCACGAATTATTATTGATTCTGTTTATTCTAGTCTTTAGCTTTGATACCGGCAGTTATATTACCGGCACCTTACTGGGAAAACACCATATCTGCCGATCAATTAGCCCCAAAAAGACCTGGGAAGGTATGCTGGGAGGATATATCTTTGCCTGCTTAGGGTTTGTGCTTATTATTTTTGAACGCGACTATACAACATCCTGGTGGATCATGTGCGCACTTACCTTAATTGTGTGTATTCTTGCGTTGCTCGGTGATTTGTTTGAATCGTGGCTTAAACGCCGCGCGCAACTCAAAGACTCAGGCACCATTTTGCCTGGCCATGGCGGCTTTTTAGACAGATTTGATGGTCTTCTTTTTGCTGTTTTCTTTTTTTATTTCTGCCGAAATTATCTCATTTCTCTTTTGATAAAATAGATGGATCCCTCCATCTAATCGTCCATAGAATAAATGCTTTAATGAGCCACTTTTTCACTCTCTATAAAAAATTTCCTTTCCTATTATTGACAATTAGAACTCGCTTCCTTTACCCTGAAAGTAGATTAGTTGAATACTATCTAGGCCACCCGCATGCACCTAGGTAGGTAAACTAATTAAAAATGAAGAATATTATAATAGTCCAAAAAAGGAGATTCTCTATGAAGAAAATATTAAGCACAGCATTTGCTGCCCTTGCATTATCAATGGCAATGGTAAGCACAGTTGAAGCGAAAAGAACAAGACGTGGAAGAGCACAATCAGAACCAACTCAAAGACAAGCGGTAAAAGACGTGATAGCAGACGCTAACGCAGTTAAAGCAGCACCTATGGATGAAAAACAAGCAAAAGCTATGACTTTAGCTAACGATCTTATGGCAAATCCAGATCTTGCTGATTTAGCAGAATTACAATTTAAACGCAAAAAAATTGGTGCCGACCTTGAAACAGCAAGAGAAAAATTAAGAACTACTAAAACAGGCTGGTTATTCAACACCGACGAATACAAAGATCAAAAAGCTATTGTAAACGATCTTAATACTCAACTCAGAGATGTAAATAGAAAAATCGCAAGCATCAGTAAAGATCTACCAAAAGAAACAAGCTATGCTGTTTACTATGGTGTTGCAGCAGTTATAGGCGCTATTGGTGTTATTTCAGCGCTTGAATACATATATGGTGGTCAAGAAAAGTCTTACACTGGCAGAATGATGTCAGGAGCAAGAGCAAAAATAGGTGAAGCAGGAACATACATCGGCGAAAAAGGATCACAAGCAGTTGGTAAAGGTAGAAGAATGCTAGGTTATGCAGAGTAATCTTTCATTAGCACATTAAGAATTATCAAAACAAGTGGCATCCGCAAGGGTGCCACTTTCTTATTGAATAGGTCTCCTTTTTATATTTTCTAACAAGCGCCCCCATGTCTATTGACAATCTGAATTTGTTTTATGTATCCTAAAGATAGTAAAACTAACCATTTTATCAAAAAGAAACATACATAAGACAAAGAAAAAACTAGGGGTTGTTCGGATAAAAAAAGGAGATTTGATATTATGAAGAACAGAATAAGTATTATCCTCATTATCGCTTTATCAATGATTGCAACGCAGACTATTGATGCATCATATACACCACAAAATGTCCGCAGAGCTCAAGTAAGAAGAGGAACGCCACAGCGTAGAGGACAACCGGTCCGCACAACAACAGTAAATAGAGCGCAAATGGCTCGTAACATCCAAGCAAGACGCGCAATGCAAGCAAAAGGAATAACTCCAACAAGACGTGGTGCAGCAAGAAACGTTCTACAAGCTCCTACAGAAGCTCCCACAACAACCACCACGTTAGAGCAAAAAAAGAAAAACTTAGAAGTAGCAAACGATCAACTTAAAAAAGCTAAAAATCCGGCAGAAAAAGCATTAGCACGCAAAAAGGTTATTGCATCAGCTCAAGAAGTATTACGAGCTGTTACGGAAGAAAGAACAGTTGGTCAAGATATCCTCACCGGATACACTGAAGATCAAAAAGAGGCAGCCAAATATATTATCACTGAATTGGAACCACAAAGAGAAATGCTTGAGAGACTCATTGCCAAAAAACAAGAAAAAGTTGACGCCCTAATGAATAAGGGCTGGATATGGAATTCCGTCAAAGCAGGCAAAGAAAATCAATATGCAAAAGAAACAAAAAAATTGAATGACCTGAAAAAAGTATTAAAAGATATAGAACAAAGCATTCATAATCAAAAGATCATTGCGGGAGAGAAGTTAAGTAAAACTTTCATGTTTGCAATTGGTAGTCTCTCTGCAGTTGCTGTTGGCACCGGTGCTTATCTTTATTTTGGATCAGCAGTCCTGAAACAAGGATATGAAAACTTCCGCCAAGATCCAAAGAAATTTGCATATGATACATGGGAAGCTTTAAAAAGCAAACTTCCAAGTTGGGCAAGTTCTAGCGCTGCTGCAAGCATCCCCGCTCCGCAAATCATTATGAATGAAAATACAGGAACTATCTCAATGAATGGAAGAGTGATGTCACAAGGAGAATTGCAAGCACGATTTGGTCAAAATACAGCTAATGGGGTAATGGATACAGTAAAGAGCATTGCAACTCAGATGGCAGTATCGGCAGTAATCTCAAAAACCTTATCAATTGCACTTGCACAACTTGACGCATTACTCCAAGATCCTAATGCAACTGAGGAAGAGGTAAAACAACAAACTAAAAAAGTTAAACAAGCTCAGCAGCAACAAGCTGCAAAACCAAAAGCTTCTCCAGCAAGAAAACCGCAAAAATAGATTTTGATAAAAAAGAAAAAGAGGTACAATCGCGTACCTCTTTTCTTTCTACAATTTTATCTTCTATTGATGGCATGAACAAATTTGTCATACAAGCCACTTTTCATCAAACCTTTAAGAATTGCATAGATCGCACCGATAATGATAAGCCACGTAATCCCTCTGGTGAAAAAACCAAGTGCATATAATATTGCAACAACGCCTGCTGCCATATAAATAAGACCTTGATGCAATTCAGGTAGTTTTGAAAATGATTTGATCATGAACGCTCCTTTTTTTAAAAAAAATATCTATTTTCAAACCTATATTTTTGTAATAAAAATAGTCAAGAAAGAAAATAGTGTTTTAAAATCGGAACCCCGTATACACAGAAAGAAGAGCTGTGGTTTTTCCTTCTTGTTCGCCAAAAAGATGTTGCGAAACAATAGGATCAACTCCTATTTCAAGAAAAAAGCGCTGCGTAGAAAACCACAGCGCAGGACCAACATAGACTATATTCGATCCTGAATTTTTCTCAACTACCCCATTTACCCTGGATTTTTGTGAGTAAATACCACTTAATTCAAAGCTCCACATCAAAATCCATTTATTCGGAGAGTATGCAATATTTCTTCCATACCCAAACTGATAATAAAAATTATTTCCCGCTCGTACACCTTCCATGTTTTTTGTGGGCAGAAACGCTCCAAATGACGTATAACCTAACCAATATGGTTCGTAATGTGCCGCAACCACCCCTAAGAAAAAGCTGGGTGATCCAAAACCCGTTGCAGGAACTTTACATTCATCACCGGTTGGAAAATACATCGCAGCAACCGCAGATAATTGATTTGTATAGGTTGGTTTATGTTCCGCATAGAAAGCATATTCAAATTGTACGATCGTATCTATCGATCCTGATGAACGGTTTCCATCTTCTTTAAAATGAACCGCTGTAGGAAATGCTACAAGAACAGAAAGGTCTTCACGCATGCCATAGAGAATTTCAATGGCAATTTCAGTAAGATTTTTTTTCTTGCCCAAGATCATCACTGGATAAAAAATACCAAGTGTATCCCCTTTATCAATAATATTCTGTCCAAATCCTAATGAGGGGCCTGGTTGCATGGTGCCATCAACGGCAAAATTACCCTCTTTGACTTGGCGCATTTCCTCAGCCGGCGTTTCGCCTTCTTTTGCATGTATGTTCACGCATGCAATCATTGCGCATAAAAATACTATTTTATTCACTCGAACGGATTTCTTTTTTTGTGCATTCACTACCACCCTAAACTCCTTTTTATAACAATTAATAACAAGTCTATTATGCTACTGATGCATAATTAACACGCAAAAAATAAGTGAGAAAAGCCATTACACTGACAATAAATGCACCTGCCATAATATTTCTTTGAATTCTCATAGCAGTAAATTGAGCATGCACCTCACGTATGTGGTCTTCGTTCGGTTGTTGATTCGATTGTTGATTTTGCAATTCTGATATCTTAGTATGCGCACCAGTCAGGCTTTTTTGAGCAGTGGATAATAATCTTTGCTCATGCTGGATTTGTTCTTCATGTGTCTTATTTGCTCGTATTAATCGTTCTGTTAATGAGGAATTTTCTTGCACTAATAATTCCCTGTTGCTTTTTTCTTTATTCAATCCATTTATGAGCCCAACAAGAAGAAATTTCGCACCTCTCATTGCCCATATGCCACCATTGGCTAATGCTCTTGCATCTTTTATACCGTGGCCTTTCCCATGTAAGTTTTCTTCAGCCTGAAAATCCATCAATGCCTCTTCTAGCTGTTTAATACAGAGATGATCTATACCATATTTAGTAGGAAGAGTCTGTGCTGCGTTTATAAGCTCAGAATATTGAGGTTGTTGAGCAACTTTATTATCCGCACCTATTATCGATGTCATACCACACATAAGTGCAAATACACTCATAACCAACATATACTTTTTCATCGTTGTCCCTAAAAATTGTTAATTATTTTGTAATTTCTTTCCAATCACTGCCATTACACGTCATCACTTCAAGTGGCACGTTCCACGAAATGGTCTCTTCCAATATTTTCTTTACCAGCATTTCAACTGCAATTGCATCTTCTATCGGCGCAGAAATAATCAATTCATCGTGAATTTGTAGCACAATACAACTTGCCGGAAATTGTTTTTGTAGCGCAGCCCGAACTGCTATCATGCCTAATTTCATAATTTCTGCAGCTGTTCCTTGCGCCACCGTATTAACTGCAATGCGGCATGCTTCTTCATAGAGTGTGCGATTTTTTTCATAAATAGTAGGAATATAACGCCGCCGTCCCCAATGGGTTTCAACATAGCCATATTGAGTTGCGTAGGCTATCATTGATTTCATCCATGCAGAAACTTGTGGGTATTGTTCAAAATAACGTTCGATATATTTTTTTGCATCTTTAAAAGCAATATTCAAATCTTTTGATAATCCATATGGAGTCATACCATACAGAATACTGAAATTAATTCGTTTTCCTAATTGCCGCTGCTCATTGGTCACCATGGTTGTATCAAATAATCGCAAAGCAGTGGCTGTATGAATATCTTCACGATTAATAAATGCATTCATCAAATTTGTATCTTGCGAGAGATATGCAAGAACGCGCAACTCAATTTGTGAGTAATCGGCAGAAATAAACACCCGTCCTTCACTCGCTTTAAATGCAGCACGTACTTCAATACCATATCCAGAAGCATCGGCAGGAATATTTTGCAAGTTAGGATCGGTACTTGCTAATCTTCCCGTTGCAACGCTACTTTGGTTAAAAGTGGTATGCACGCGACCTGTTTCCGGGTTCACATAATTGGGCAGCGCCTCAATATACGTATTTTTTAATTTGGTCAGTTCGCGATGTTTAATAATCATGGCTGGAATGGGGTGTAATCGCGCTAAGGTGGTCAGCACTTCATAATCAGTGGAAAATTTTCCTGTTTTACTCTTTTTTTGCGGGGGCAATTGCAACACATCAAATAACAGATGTTCCACTTGTCGGGGAGAATTAAGATTAATGGTGTCTTTTCCAACAACTGCTGCAATTTCAGCTTCTATGATCGTTAAATCAGCAGTAACTTTCTGATTCAATGCATGGAGCACATCAATATCAAGATTAATACCTTCTTTTTCCATTTCATAGAGCACTTCAATCAACGGATGTTCAATATTTTTGTATAACTCAGCAATTTTAGGTTCTTGAGCAAATGCATCTTCAATTATTGCGACCAAACGAAATGTCTGATATGAATCTGCTGCGGCATAGAGCGTTGCGATTTCAAGTGGAACTTGCGCAAATGTTTTATATTTATTTGATTTAACTACATCTTCAAAAGTTAGCATGTCTTCATTGAAAAAAAATTGGGATAATTTTTTTAATCCTGCACTCTGCCATTCTTTAACAATAAGATTTGCGCCAATCAACGTATCAAGTGCAAGACCGCGTAATTCAATACCGTGATGCGAAAACACAAGCATGTCATATTTTGCATTGTGTAAATATTTTTTATAGTGTGCGTTTTCAAGAATTGGTTTGACTGCCGCAAGAACAATATCGCGCGATAACTGCTCTTCACCAGTAATATGAGCACAAGGAACGTAATAGGCATGATCAATATCGGAACAAAACGATATTCCCACAAGATCAACTTCTAATGCCTCCAGCCCCGTTGTTTCCGTATCTACCGCAAAGGCCTTGCTCTGCTGCAAATGCGTACACATTTGGTCAAGTTGTTCCTGCGTTTGCACGGTAATAAAATTGCGCTTTTTCCAATACTCAATTTTTTCTTGCACATCGTGTGCGCGCTCTTGCTTTGTTTGCCCTGCGCTTGCAATTAGTGATTTAAAATTAAGTTCTTCAAAAAGAGGGCGTGCATTATTCCAATTATGTGGATCAAAAAAGAGATCCTCTGCCCTCATATTCAACGGATCATAACGGAGCAGAAATAATTGGTAACTTAAAAATGCATCTTCTTTATGGTTCAATAATGCAGTTTTGACTCCTGCTTTTTTAATATCATCCAATCTTGCATACATATCTTCAAGAGAATCAAATTGATTGACTAAATCAGTTGCAGTTGTTTTTCCAATACCGCGTACGCCGGGAATGTTATCAGATGAATCACCCAGCAAAGCAAAATAAAAAGGCAACTTTTCTACAGCAAATCCCATTTTTTTTTCAAGCGTTTCACGATCGATAAATTGCTCTTTAAACGCATCGAGCAAATAAACATGCTCACCAAGAGTTAATGCTTGTCCCATATCTTTATCAAGCGTTACAAAAACTATAGAACCATCAGGATGCGTGCTAGCCCAATCTTTGGCAAGCGAATACATGAGATCATCTGCTTCAATTCCTGATTGCACCACTTGTTTTAAACCAATCAAATCAGCAAATTGTATAATATATTCTTTTTGTTCGAAAAGATCGCTTGGTGGTGCCTGGCGTGTTGCTTTATAATCAGCAAAAATTTCATGACGCGTTGTTTTACCTTTGCTATCCCACACCAGCGCTATGTGCTGGGGAGTATAGCTATCAATCAACTTTTTTAAAGTACGGCAAAAACTAAAAACGGCCTGAACAGCCATTCCAGACGGTGCATGCAATGGTTTCAAGCCATAATAAGCTCGATACAAAAAAGAGGAACCATCGATCAGAAAGAGGGTTTTTTGCGGATCTAATTTCATGGAATGCCTACGTGTTTTTTTAATTTTTGATTGTATACTAATATAAAATAATCACTATTATTATTGAGATTAGTTTAATCGATTTATCGGAAAGTTATAAGATGAAACAAAGAACACAATTATTTCTCATTCTCGCACTATCATTTTTCTATAACTATTTATCTATAGCGATGGAAAATTATCAGCCTACTCAAGCGGTAGCCCTTCTGGTTATTCCTGGCCAAAATGAGCAAGGTGGCCAGAATACAAATGTTATTTTACCTCAATTTACTTATAGACTGTCACGAAAAAAGGATTCTCAAGCTGGTTGGAAATATAGTGTAACAACCCCAACCGAATGGAAGCATATTGATTTCGGACAAGAAAAGTGTCAAGAAAGACTTGCGAGAGTCTTTGCTTTCTCTGAAATCCAACCTTCAAATACTTCTGTCATACTACATGCATCATCCCAAGGAACAGCAACTGCCATTAATTATACCTCAAAAAAACCAGAAAAAGTTAAAGCTCTTATATTAGAAGCAGTAATGCTTTCTGGTAATAGTGCAATTTCTCATACAATTGAAAGCACGCCATTGTTACTTGCTGAAATCCCCGGCAAAATCCCAAGTATCATTAGAAATGTATGTCGTATTGTTCCTTATCTTCCTGGTAATTATTATTGGGTACCCTATCTGGCTAAAATCGTCTTTCCAGGGTATGCGCCAGCAGGAGAACAACCCATTTTTAATACAGATAAATTACAAACTAATATACCTATAATCATAATGCACCATACTAAAGACCCACAATTATCAGTTAAAGATGCAGAAGGTCTCTATGCTTTCTTATGTACCAAAAATGAAAACGTATATCTTATTACCAGTGATACTAACGATCACGGACACGTAGAATTATTAAATGGAGCAAATACACACGAAATTACAGCCATCCAATATATTTTGCAACACCATAAGTTATTACCAGACAATACAATTCAATCACCCATTAACCTATCAAAATATAAACCAGATCCAAAGCCAGAATGGTTGAATCATTACAATAATCTTTTCACTAAAGAAAAAAGAATGTGGTGGTTTGATAAAGGAATAAAAGTAACTCTTTTAAGCTTGATTGCTTACCTCATACACAGAAGTGGTATGGCGGAAAGATTTTTAAGTAAAGTGTCTTAATATAAATAAAAAAACCACCGAAAATATCGGTGGTTTTTTTATTATTCTTTTTCCAACACATCCAGATACCGCTGAAAGATATATCGTTGCTGTTCAGCATTATCCCGTATCATAATGCCAACGTTCATGAATTGCTGCATAATGCCACTCGATATAAAAAAGAGGAACCATCGATCAGAAAGAGGTTTTTGCGGATCTAATTTTCATAGGTTGCCTGTGTAAATTTTAAATTTTGATTGTATACTAATATAAAATAATCATATCTATTTGGAGGTTATAAGATGAAAAACAGAATTCTTCTTTTGATTTTGGCAGCGATTTTACATAATACAACTTTTGCTGCGCAAACAATCGGTCATGTAGTCACACTCAAAAACACAAAAGATTCGCTTTCTGAAGTACAAAATATTTTTAGCCCACAATATTTGCACTGTCCAGTTTTATCCAACGTTACCACTTTTTCATGGCTTACCAATCTCTATAATTTCCAAGATCTTACAGATCAGGTACAAATACTTATCAAAAACAATCCTCATTCAAAGATAATTTTATGCGCAGCAGAAGAGGATGTTCCTCTTGCGTTACATTATGTTGATAAACACCCTACACATATTAGCGCCCTATTCTTGAAAAACAGCAAATTTTCAGATAGTTATCCAATCTCAGAACTCAAAGAAATTTCAATAGAAATTCCCGTTATCATGGTACATAAACACGGGAACCATGTCTCAACACGTGAGGAACAAGAAGCCTTTGGTGCAAAACTAAAAAATAATCGCCCAAATGCAAAAATATATTTTATTCCAACTAAAGAAGAATCAGAAAAAGAGAAAACAGAAGAAAGAATGATTCTCATCATTAATACAATATTAGACGAAAATGGCCTACCCAATAATGCGTCAAGTCATTACTCTTCAATTCATCCTTCTGAAATAAAAAAACGGTGGCAACCGGAACCCACTCCAAGCATACTCAATGGCCTGAAAAATCGCGAAGATAAAGAGCGTACGCAACGCTATATAGGCTGGGCATGTAAAACAGGTTGTGTTGGCTTGTTGCTCTGTTTGTTACATCGAATTGGTATATTAGAAAAGATCAATATCTTCCAAAGCTAAATAACAAAAAAGCCGTAGACTTTTATCTGCGGCTTTTTTGTTATCCCTAACTTTATATAAGAGCTTATCCGAAAATTAATTTGCTGTTCTATTCAATTGAATTTATTCCCCCGCTCGTCCTGAACTTGTTGAAGGATATCTCCTGAGCATCTTTATCTTTGTATTTCTTTTTTAGGAATATAATTAAAAAAATAAAATGCGCTCGAAGATATCCTTCAACAAGTTCAGGACGAGCGGGGAAAGGTCAAAATATTTTAATGATTTTTAAAATTCAACAAACTCTAATTTTTCGTGAAATATACCCTACAAATAAAAAGAACAAACCAAAGATACATCCTCGGTTTGTTCTTTCACTTTTTCAATCTAATGTATTAGTTTTCGGTCACCATCACCACAAAACCATCTCTTTTTTTCTTGTAGTAAATCGCGGACAAGAATTTGATTTCCTTAAGAGTATACGGCACATTATGAACCTTACCATCTACACGCGCCTTGGCAAACCCAACATTAATCGCTCTTTTATCTTCTTCACTCAAGGGTACCGCATCCGTAATAACTTTATTCATGAACTCCTCTTCGGGAAGAAGAAATTTCATGCTCCCATATTCGCGTGCTGCAATTATCTGCAATTGCGGATCAAGTTTGAATTTGAGATAATCGCCGTTTGCAAAATTATTTTCTGCACTGAACAAAGATCCCGTTGCACTGATCGCGCATACCGCCATACACAATGAATATAACTTCACCATCAACTCCTTTTTTTATTGATAATACTTTATCTCACTTTAAATAATTCTTGCCAATCCTGCTTCATGCCTTGCTTTGTCTGCATAACTGTTTCTAAGTCTCCTTTTCTCTTCCAAACAGAAAGTGATTTTCCTCCACCAACAAGAGTCACAAAGCCACCCAAACTCATAACCGCATACTTACTAGTACGCTGGCCTTCATACTTCCCTGGCATAACTATCGCAGCACCACCTAGTATTACCAAGCCAGCACCTGCACAAACTCCCCATCCTATTTGAGATCCCCATAAACCATCAATTTCTGCTTGCAAAGCTTCTACGTTATTTTGCAACGCGAGAACAGTTTTACCATTGAGCCTTATTATTGAGAGCCTTTTTGATTCATCTGCATTGGGATTTGCTGCAATTTTTCGTATATAATCCATAGTTTGCTGCGTTATTTGATCTTCACTAATTTGCTCACCTTCACTAGCAGGCGTTAAATATTTTCTTTTAAATGTCTGGCGAAGCTCTCTTTCTGTTCCCACTTCACGTAAAATGTCTTCCATTGGCATATTGGCATCACGAAGTATTTGCTCACTCATATCAGTAATGATAGCATCATCACCATAAGAATTCTCTCCTACACCCATAAGATTTGCTGTGCAACAATTTAATGTTAATGCTAAAATCATCCATCGTTGTAATACCATGTGAGAAAACACCTTCCATTTATCAATTATTTTATTTTTTGTCCGCATTAATTATAGCAATTTTTTAAAAAATAACATTTCCTTTAATGATACATCGCAATTGTTTGCTTTGTTCCTCTGATTGCAACGATGTTATCTTCACGTGAGAGAAATGAGGTGATGCCAGCAGACGTTTTACAAAAACCTGTGCATGCTCGGCCGTTGGACACAGAATCGTCATCTCTACCTCTTTTTTATTAAAGCGGATTGCTTGCAACAGCACACCATCGCCGCACGCTTGCACAATTTCAGTAATATGCTGATGAGGATTTTTTTTCTGCTGCGCACGTGCGTTTATTTTTGTTTCACGAAGGTGTAATTCATCATGCTCTTTTTGAAGAGTGCCTTGAGCGCCCGTGAGCGTGCCATATTGCTTTGTCTGTTGACGTAAACGCGCAATATCTTTTTGTAAGGAGCAATACATAATCACTTGAGGAAATACAAAATATACACCCATTGCAACGGTGCATATCAATAAAAAAATGGTCACCCAAAACCAACGCCGTATTTCATATTGCTTTTGAGGAGAAAGTGACGTAATTAAATTAATCTTTTTCATTTTTATCCTTGTAAATCAAATAATCCGCATGCTGTCGCAATAAAATTCTTTTCTTCATTAAGATTGATATGAGATGGCACCACAATCATACGCCTGATTGCATCAACTGAAATAAGATCAGCAATAACATTATCATGCCGCATCATATCCACTGCAAGCTGACTTTTTCTGAATGCTGTTCCAAAAATATGTTTATATGCATCGAGCAATGCAACGGTTTGAGTTGTCATGGTGACAAGATTGCATTGCGCTGCAATGGCAAGCAATTTGTATTGTAAAATTAAGGATCGGGGCACTGCATACACATAAAAAACATGCTGACCATCATGATTGGGATAGAGATAACGATATTCCCATTGCATACTACTTACGTTTTTAATATCAAAATCGGCACGATGGGGAGTTGATGTTGGCAATACCACACATTTTTCTGCAATACCATCTAAGCAAAACGTTATAAATGCATTCTGCAGATTATGCTCATATAAAAAAGAACTGATATATTTTTTAATGCGTGTGGGATTGAATGGAATAAGTTTGTGCAGCTCAAGATTGTGTAATGAATATCGTTTATATGCCTTCATCAAGAGAGGAGCTCGAGCTATTGCCATGTTAGTTTTCTGAATCCAGCAACACGTCATATTTTCCGGAGAAAAAGAGATAGAAACAACTTCATGTTCCAGAGATGGAATTGGCCACATAATCTAACCTTCCAGTAACAAAGCGATCTTTTCCTTCTAAATCTTTGTGTACAAGAACATCATTGTAACCAGCGTGCTCCATAAGTTGTTGCACAGCGGTTCCTTGCGCATAGCCAATTTCAATAACAATTTGAGGTATTTTTTTATGCTTCATTTCATCATTAGTTTGTATAAACCGTGGTGCTTGCGCAATGATTTTTTTAATAATGGCAAGTCCATCATCAGGAGCGAGCAAGGCGTTATGATCTTCCCATAGCGTCACCGTTTCATCAAGATATTCAAATTCTGCCGCGCTAATATAAGGAGGATTAGAAAGAATCATATCAAATTGCATACCAACGGGAATTGATTCAAAAAGATCTGAGTGGAGTAATGTAGCATTTCTGATTTTATTATGTTCAATATTTTTTTCTGATAACTCAAGTGCGTGATCAGAAACATCGGTTGCAAGGATGCGTGCCTGTGGTAGATAATCGGCAAATGCAAGTGCGATGCATCCAGATCCTGTTGCAATATCTAAAATGTTTAATTTTTTATTATCTAAAATGAGCATTTGTTCAATGATATATAAACACCATTCTTCAGTTTCTGGCCGTGGAATCAGCGTAGGTGGTTCCACCAAAATATCTAAATCTGCAAAAGGCACTGAACCAAGCACGTATTGCAATGGCATTTTTTCTTGAACAAGTAATTGCATCCACCGTTCAATTTTTTGGCGTTGCTCCAGAGTTAATGCAACTGATTCTTGAATAATTAATTCTGTTTTTGTTTTGTTGCAAATTGCTTGCAAAATCCACCATGCATATTGCTGGCACAACGTATCATCTTCATACAGAGCAGAAAGCCGCTGCCTTATATCATTAATGTAATAATTAAGATCATAAAGGGTATTCATGCAAATCAGTCTAACATACTTTTATTGCAGGGGAAGAGGGAATCTGGGCGTCCCCACCAACCCCATAATTACAAACAGAATATATATATTTGCTTTGAAACACCATTTAATATATACTAACAATAAAGACAACAACTGTTTTTAGAGGGTTTTTAATGAAAAAGTACGCAATGATCGCCTTATCTGTTCTATCCTGCAGTTTTATGGCAGCAACAGATATCTTAGAAGTAATGACCGCCAATGCCCGCCGCAAAGGCAAGGATCCTCAAGAATTTCAGTGGGACAACAGAAAACAGCAGTTCATCGATCTGATCCTCTCAAAAAAACCTACTATTATTGGATTTCAAGAAGTGGTTAAAGGTGAGCAATTTGATGATCTTAAAAAGGGATTATCGGGTTATCAATCATTTGGAGACTCACGTAACGAACACGCATCGTTTTTAAGCTTGCAATGGCTCATATCAAAACATTGGAATGCCAATAATGAGTGTAGTCCCATTTTTTATAATCCCGAAGAAGTAACATCAATTGCATCAGCCACATTTGGTATTAATCCTTATTATTTTTCACAACAAAAATTGCCACGTATCTGTACCTGGGGATTATTTGAAGATAAAAAATCACAGAAACAGTTCTATGTTTATAATACCCATCTCGATAATGAATCAGAAGAAATACGCCTTGCACAACTCAAGATCATTCTCAAACACCGGAAAACAGGAAAACACAATCAAAGTATCCCTGCAATTATCATGGGCGACTTAAATACAAAAATAGAGGGCAAAATAAAAAATAAATTTGAAAAAGCAGGTTTTATCGATGCTGCAGAAAAAGCAACGATCGTTAAAGGGCCAAAAGAAACACGTACTGGCTGGCATAATAAAGAATTGAAAGAAATCGATCATATCTTGGTCAAAAACATGGACGTTGAAGAATATGAAGTGGTCAAAAGTCCCGAAGGCGTATATGTCAGTGATCATCGGCCCGTAATGGCAAAAATTATTCTGAAATAACTAAATCCAATAAAAAACCTACAGCCTTAAAAACTGTAGGTTTTTTATTTACCCTAATAATTCCGTTACATATTCCTGTGGATCAAAGATTTTAATCTGTTCTGTTTGCTCACCAAAGGTTAGAAAGACCACCGGAATACTCAGTTCTTGAGCGATAGCAAACACAATACCGCCTTTTCCGGTGCCATCCATTTTGGTCAAGATGATTCCCGTGACATCAGTGCTTTCTTTAAAAAGTTTAGCTTGTTCGAATGAATTTTGGCCCAGCATGGCATCAATGGTCAGAAGAGTTGCAATCTGTTGTGCCGGTAACTGCTTTTCAACCGCGCGCTTTATTTTTGCAAGTTCGTGCATTAAATTCACTTTTGTTTGCAAACGGCCTGCTGTATCGATAATTAAAATATCATAGTGCTCATTTTTAAACTTTTCACATCCTTGAAAAACTAATGATGCAGGATCTTGTCCTTCTTTACCAACCAAAATATCAGCACTCGATCTTAAGGCCCATTCTTTTAATTGCTCGGGAGCTGCAGCACGAAAAGTATCTGCTGCAACAAGAAGCACTTTTTTTCCTTGCTGAGTAAACAGATGCGCTAATTTACCAATACTCGTTGTTTTGCCACTGCCATTGATACCAACAAAAAGAAATACGTTTAACCCCAACTTATCAGCCGGGGACCCCAAAGAAGAGGTAGCGAAATGGGGAAGTGAAAGTAGAATATCGAGCAAAATTTTATGCATACGGCTTTTTAATTGCATGCCATTATACATGCCTAAATCAACATCCTTTTTAAGTTCCGCAATAATTGATTTTGTGGTGGCAACCCCAACATCACTGGAAATAAGGAGTGTTTCTAATTCCTTGAGCGCTGCATCATCAATCGTTTTTCTGCTAAAAAATGAACCTAATTTGGAGGTGACCGTAGTAAAAATTTTCTGTAATTTGCTTTTTATAAAACTGAACATAATTTTTTTAATAAATCTTTGCAATTGCGGAACTTATTTTTAGAACAGTATAATAGAAAACCATCTTTTTAGCTAAAAAACCCTTAAGTTTAGATCTTTTACCACTAGCGTAAGTTAAAATTATATAAAGCTCTTTTGGTCCTCATCAGGCAATAGTACAATCCGTGAACACAGTAGGCCCGTATTTACATGAAAATCATCATAACGATCTCCCAATAGCACCTTTAATTCTTTTTTAAATCTCTGTTTTCCTAGTACGATTTTTATTTGTTCAAATGCATATGGAATAGCACAATCGGGAAAAACGCCACAAGGAAAAACGAATTTTAGCGAAGGTATTCGGTTAAGTAATTCTTTTATTACATCCACACCATTCAATTCACTTATTTCCTTACGGAGCGGAATCTGTATTTCAGGACCACGATGCTTTGGTCTCACATTGGGAAAAATATCAGAGCAAACCGTTTCAATTTTCAAGATTCGAGCGGGAAAAATGTCACACACTTCTGTATTTATAAAAAAAATCCCCGAACAAGCGGAATTATATCCTATATAAACCTTTGCTTCTGCAGCATAATCTTGAATAGGATACGGATGCGCTTGTACCCGCAACACTGCTATCCTATTAATGCAAGGAGTTAAAATTTTATAAGCTTGACCAGGCATTTCACCACATCTATATTTTTCAGATGCATTCTGAGCAGAAGTACAAAAATACCTTATATCTCCACAGCGCTCAATAAATACGTGTTGACGCTTACCAATTTTCATCGCCGTCAATTCACGCTCACCTTTACCCTTACCCATGAGTATTCGGTGAGAATAGCAATCAAAAGTCATAGGTGCACGAAGCGCATACCATATGGGTGCATCATCAAATGCTATGAAGCATTTTCCTTGAAACTTTTTTATACAATCCCCACTAAAATCTGCGGTAAAAATATTTATCACACAAAATAACGCTTGTAAAATAATCAACTTATTTCTTTTTTTCATTTGATTCCTATCATGTGTTCCACTCGTTGCAAAAACAGTTTTATACGCCGATAATCGTTACCAATCAATAATGAATACATCTGCATAAACGCATTAATTTTTTCGTGAGTTAGAATATTAAGCTCACGATGATGCTTTAATAACGCAAGTATTAATTCATCCATATTGAAAATGTGGGATGAATGAGTGAAAAGCAAGTGAAGATACTTATTGTTTGCAAAAAAAATCTTACTTGTTTCTGCATCCGGACGCATAATAAAAGCATGAATTTTAGGAGGTTCGGGCGCAATCAAGTAAGACATCGATTTTTTTTCTTGATAACCAATAGTTATACAGGAAAATGTGGTTTTTAGAAACTCAAATATTTGGGGTTGCTCGCGGAGCAATTCTTCTTCTGTTTTTTGATAGGGAAACGGATAGCGTACCGGGTCCATTGATCCTGTTTGTACCTGATGCACAATCCCAAATATGGTACGTTTTTTGCCTTCTATGGCAACAAAAGAACCGAATTCTGGAAATGTATCCCATGACCAACTTTGTGCCAACCAACCCGTTAAGGAACTTTCAATCACTTCTGCAAAGTATTTCTCTTTTGTGATCATGGCTCTTTCCATTCGCCCTGATCATCCATGAAGACCAGGAATCAATCTAAACTATATTCTTGAACTGGGGTCCCCAACGTAGCACTAGCGGAGGTGGGGATTGATAACTGCTTATCTTGCTCACTATAGTCGGTTTGTGCCATTTTTTGCAAAAAAGTCATCCGATGCATAAAGGAATGGTACTGTTCTTTAATCGCACGTTTATGATGTATTGTTCCATATCCTTTGTTATTCGACCATCCATACCCTGGAATAGCCTGATCATACAGCTTCATCATGGCATCACGATAAACCTTAGCAACAATGGACGCAGCAGCAATAGAACTTGACCTGCTTTCTCCTTTGATGAAATAATAGACAGGAATTTCATGGATATGCGTATTAGTAAGGTTTAAGGGCATGGCATCAGTAAGAATTATTGAAGGCTGATGACTGGAAACCTCAAGCAGATGCATAACTGCCTTTTTCATGGCAATCAAGGTGGCATGCCAAATATTATGCTCATCTATCGCGCGATGATGCACAATACCAATGCCGTAATGGCAATGCTTTGCAATCCAAGCAAATGCTTTTTCGCGCTCTTCTGGCGTCATAATTTTGGAGTCTTTCAGCAGCCGGTGGGGTTTATTGAGCGGTAAAATCACCGCCGCCGCTACGACTGGCCCCGCAAAGCATCCTCGCCCCACTTCATCAACACCAATTACCCACTCTTGACGCTGCCAGGCTTGCAATTCGAAGGAATTTTTCTTTATATTGCCTGTTTGTCTTGTTGTGACCATAATTTCATTTCCATTTGACAAAGTTGCAGCAATGAGTACAATTAGAAATAATAGATTGTTTCAATCATAATCACGAGTATAACCACATTTCAAGGAGATATAAAGATGATTTCCATCTCAACTCAGTTACGCGTAAAAGAGCTTTTAAGAGAAAAAGGCTGGACAACCAAAATCTTATCAGAAAAAACGGGGATGTCTGAAAGTTACCTCACGCATATTAAAAACGGCACTCGTCGTTGGAATGAAGATTCCCTCAGAAAATTATCCCAAGCTTTTGAAATAAGCCCAATAGATTTATTTGCAGAACACCGCCAACGCACTGATGATATTGATAAAAATGTCAGCATGCCTGAACAATCTGATCTTGAATTACAAGTTAAAGTTGTTCCGGTGGTTGGTGAAGTTCCTTCTAACCCATCTCCTTACAACAATCAACTTGCTCAAGTTACTACTGGATACAAAGATGTGTTTGTTCCGGTATTCAATTCAGCTGATAACGCAATGTTTGCGCTGTGTGTTGAAAACAACGCAATGGCACCAACCTTTGTTAAAGGTGATTACTTGATCGTTTCTCCAGAAGTGTGGACGCGTTCAGGCGATATCGCTGCCGTAGAATTTGGTAACGACACTCCAACAAAAGCAATTATGCAAGTTACGTATACTGAAGATTTTATTGTTCTTGAATCAGTCAACCACAAACAACCTCCTATAGCATTGGTTCGTGGTAAAGATCATTTCAGAATAATTGGTCGCGTGATTCAACGTAGCCAAAAATTTGCGTAATACATAACACAGTATTAAGATACAAAAGCAGGCATCGACAAGATGTCTGCTTTTTTTTAACCCAATTTCCACAGAAAGAAAAACTAAAATCCTTGATCCGTTCGCCCTGAGTGTTTTTTGTCTTCAAAAAATGTATCGAAGAGTATATCCTTAATTCAAAAAAAAATGATTCATAACCTACATCCTTCGATACATTTTGCTTCGCTACGCTTTGCAAAACACTCAGGACGAACGGGAGGGGGAATCTCATTAATTTTTCTTTTTTTTCTTCCGTGTATCCATCGCATGTTGAAAGTAATTTATGTCAAAACAATTTCCCCTTCTGCTTTCCCTCCTTCTCATCCTCCCCATTCCCATTTATCCCAAAAAAATTAAGCCCCCAACAACTTTATCCCCCGAACATGTCACCATATCGGTAGCTCTTGCATTGGGAGGACCCATTGCTCTGATCATATTCAATAAATATTTACATAAAAAAACATCAAAATTGCGTAAAGTAACGGGACTGGCAGCGTCATTTTTGGGAGCATATGCTCTGGCCACAACACTTACTACCTATATACCACTCTATTGCAGTCCCGTCATCATCCACCCGCGCTCTCCACATGACAAGAAAAGAAGGCTCGCTCGTCTCCGTAAGCATTCTTGGAATGAGAGATTTGGATAAAACCTAGTATTTTACAGGGTTTGTGGTATTCTCATTTTTAGAGGGTTTATCCGGCATAGCCGAATTAAACTCAATAAGGCGGCTATGGTTAGCCTTATAGTTATAATTAACTTCCAATCACATAAAGGTTCATTCATGTTGCGACAGTACGAAGCATTATTGCTTACCGTGCCGGAAATAACCGGTGACGAGGTAAAAAACCTTGAAACCCAGATTGATAAACTTGTCAAAACTGGTACAGGTTCTACCATTTCTTTCGAACAATGGGGAAAATATAGATTAGCATACGAAATCAACAAAAATGATTACGGTGTTTTCTTCCTCGCGCGTTTTGAAATCCCTCAAGGAACAAAAGTTCTTGATGACATGAAACACTTGCTTAAAGTCAAACTTAACAATGTTATCATGCGTGATATGATTTCAGTTCTTGATCCAAAACGTCCACTTACGTATCAACGTCCTCGCTCTCTTGAAGAGGCTCCAGCTCGTGAAAACGATAGCTTTGCTAAAGATAGCAAAATGCCTGGATTCTTCTCAGCAGATGATAGAGATGACATCGACGAAGACTAAGACTAAATCATATTTAACGATATTCTAAGGATATTTGATCATGACAAAAAAAATTAAATTAAAAATCAGTGCTCGTTTGGTTAAGAAACGTTCCCGTCGTGGAAATGGTAACCGCTCTAAAATGTGTCGTTTCTGTGCAGATAAAGAACAAGTGTACGGAATTGATTACAAAAACGCTACCTTCCTCAAAGGCTTTTTGACTGAACGCGGTAAAATATTACCTTCTCGTATTTCTGGTGCATGCGCACGTCACCAACGTGTCATTTCCCAAGAAATCAGAAAATCCCGCGTTATGGCGCTATTGCCATACTCAGGGCCGGCATTTTAATTGCGCTTTTCCTCCGTAAACTACGGAAAGAGCGGTTATCTGAAGTAATTTATTTAGGGTGATTCGAAAGAATCACCCTTTTTGCGAGCTACAAACAACCCAAGTCGTGACCTAGAATTCATGTTTATCCCATCTCCGTTCGCCCTGAGTGTCCTACGAAGCCTTGGCGTAGTAGGATGTATCGAAGGGTTAATCTTGAATAATTCTTACCTATTATCAATTTTATAAAAGCCAGACCCCCTTTTATCACAAAACCACGTCCCAATGGCCCCCTTTGACCGAACAAATTTCATTTGGTAATATTAATATAGATATAAAAATGACCAAATGTGACTAAAACAAGGGGTTTATTATGACTATTTCGAAAAAACTATTTCTCGCTGCCTTAGTAGGTCTTGGCTTACAAATGGCAAGTATCCGCTCAGAAGAGCCCACGCAACAACAGCAAATTTTTGATTTTGCTTATACTTTGCAACAACAAAACAATGAAAATGCAAAAATAGCTGGCCTATGGTTAGAGCGAGAAGTTATGGATAATAATTATGCAATGCCATATGGATGTGGATATTACGTTAGTGATAAAATAATATTGGTACTCGATGCCAAGATGACACTTGAAGAAAAAATAGCCTATATCTTACAGATTAAAACCAAAAAAGAAGAAGCTCTCGCTCAGTATACAGAAGAACAAAATAAATCGAAAAAAGAACAAGAAGATAAAAGACACCAAGCGGAACAAAATTGGAAAAAAGAGCAAACAATAGCACAAATTAAAGCTACCGTTGCCATTGTGGCCGCAAGTATAACTCTTCCTGCAATCATAGAAGTTTCTGCTAAATTTGGTAGAGCATTAGGTATCAAACTCGTAAAAGCTATTTTTGCTTCATAAGAAAACATTAAAAAGAGCTTTGGATTTTCTCCAAAGCTCTTTTTTCAGCCCCAAAAGGTTCATTATGACAATTTTAAAAAAATTATCGGTTGCTATCGTATTAGCTCTTGGCATACAGTCAAGCGCGGGTGCATTTTTTAATGCTACCGAAACAGAAAAAACAGATATTTTACGCTTTGCGCAAGATATACGCCAACAAAACAGTATTCAGGCACAGAACGTTGCAGCATGGCTTGAGAATAAGGTTATAAATGCTCATGACCTTACCACAATAGCCAATATTATTGCTAATAATGATCTTAGCACCAAATCAAAATTGACCATTTTCTCTGCAAGTATGAAACAAGAAATATCTGCTAAAAAATGGCAAACGTGTATCGACACTGCAGCAGCACTAGTTACCGGCACCCTATTTGTAGGCATGTGTACTTTAGCAACATGGGCTATCATTGAAGACATTAGAAATCCTCGTCCTTTTGTTGTATATAAAAGACAAGAAGAACCGAGTATAAGCGTTACCTGGAGAACGCGTCGTTAAAAACAAAAGTTAATAGATAAAAAGCCCCTGAAATTCAGGGGGGTTTTTAATTTGATATCGATCCAATCGCTATTTTAGAGGTGCATTTTACAGACTGAAATTAAAATGATACACTTAATAATAGTAGTAAAAAGTATCATTTTAAGGAAGGATTTTATTATGACTATATCAAAGAAACTCTTAATCGTTGCCTCAATGGCCCTTGGCTTACAGGCACTAAACATCTCTGCAAATTGCCTATTAATTCCGGGTTCGCCATGCCAAATCAATCAAAACAACAACAGAACGTTGAACGCATGCCCTTGTTCTAAAAATATAAGAAATCAACAAAGAAAACCTGTAATAAAACGGATAAGAAGAGTTCCAACAAATACATGTCCTTGTAAAAGATCTAGATAAACGGAGGATTTTATTATGACTATAATGAAAAAGCTCTTAATTGTTGCATCGATGGCCCTTGGCCTACAATTGAACTCACTTGCTTATTTTAGTGCAACAACGCTCAAAACAGAAGTTACTTCTATTTTAAACTTCATCGATACGTTAGGCAATGAAGATACTCCGCAAGCGAGAAAAGCCGTTGAATTGCTCAACAAAGAATTCAGAGATGAAAATAAGTATGAGTATAACCGCTATGCACTTGAAGATATTGATGTTATCGATATCGCAAGAATAATCGAGATGAATACATCAATTGATGCCAAAATAGAAGAAATACTCGCATTATTTGCGCGACAAGAGTTTGCTAAACAACTACACATTCAAAAGGTAACTAAAGAAAATATAATAGCGGTAATAGCAGCTGGTACAATTTTTGCAGGTTATGCCGCCTTTTTGTATTATGGGCTTCCTTTGGCACGACAAATTGGTAGTAATCTTGCAATTCAACAAGCTACTCCACAATCGTAAGTAATTAATTTATTGAATTAAAAAGCCCCGCAACTCGGGGCTTTTTTTATGATTTTCTGCTATTCTAAAAATATGAATACCTATAAATTAATTATCGCCTATGACGGCACCAACTATTCCGGCTGGCAGGCACAAGACCATAAGCCTTCTGTTGCAGGTGCACTGAATGCTGCATTTAAAAAAGTTTTTAAAACCGATATACGCGTACTTGGCGCATCTCGCACTGATGCCGGAGTGCACGCGCTCGGGCAAGTCGCCAGAATACAAACAGATCTTGCTATCCCTACTGAAAAACTGAAATGGGCCTGGAACAATGCCTTGTCCCCAGACATTAGCATCCGCTCAATTCAACAAGGCGATAATAACTTTAACCCTTTTTGCAACGTCACTCAAAAAACATATCACTATCACTTTTTCACTGAACGTCCATCACCTTTTTTTCAGCGCTATGGTTACTTTTATCCCTATAAAATGGATATCGAATTCTTGCGCACCGTATTGCAAACATTTGTTGGCACTCATGATTTTGCATCATTTCGGAGCAGTGAAGATGTGCGCACCAATACAATCCGCACCATTGATTCTATTACGCTAGATTATTTGCCGCGCTACAAAGCGTATCGTATCACGGTCAAAGGACAAAAATTCTTACGCCATATGATTCGGCGTATTGTGGGGGCCAGTTTATCGATTGCATCGCAAGGAAGTGCTGCGCTGCCTTTTTTGCATAAAGTTTTTGCTGCACGTAATCCGCGCCATACCTTGCCCAATGCTCCTGCACAAGGGTTGTTGCTCTATAAAATTATTTACGAATAAGTTAAACTTACAGAGGAAATTAACTTAAAGGATTATCATGCTCTCCAACAACACCAAAAAATTAGTTTTATTTTTTAGCATTGCACTTGCTGCATGCGGCGGAACCGCTCTTTATTATCGCCAGACCATTCACCAAGGCCCCATCTATGATTTTAATCCTGCGCGCGATACCAAAGCGATGATGGATATATTTCACCAAGATTGGTATTGGCTTTTGGCGAGTGAAGAATCATCACCAGCATTTATGCTTAAGCATCGCACCTATGATGCTAATCCTACCCATTTTGGATCTTTACACATTAAAGTGCTACGTGAAGATAATGATAAACTTGCAGGATTTGCTGCCTATTATATGGAAACAAAAACAATAGGACGGTTGCTCTTTTTGGCCGTTGGAAGAGAGTTTAGAGGTAAGGGATATGGCAAAATATTAGCACTCCGTGCAATGCAAGAATTATTCAACATGGGCGCAACTCATATTGCATTATGGACCCGCGTTTCTAATCTCCCTGCACAGAAAATTTATCGTGAACTTGGGTTTGTAGAGAAATTTACTGAAAATGGTTACTTATATTTTGAGTTCTGGCCTCAATAATTTCATCTCTGCAGGCACAGGCAATTTCATATTCTGCAAAATAAACGGCGCTATATCAGCCAACCCCTGCAACGATAATTTGTGTCCATCATTTTCTGTACCTTTTTTGAGCATCAAAAAAGGTACTTTATTATTAGTATGCCCCGTTCTTGGTTGACGTATGTCTTCATCAAACATATCTTCAGCGTTGCCATGATCGGCCGTAATATATAATGTGCCATTCATTTTTTTTACCATTTCTTCATATAAAATACCCAACTGCGTATCTAAAAATTCTACCGCTTTAATGGTTGCACCAAAATTCCCCGAGTGACCGACCATATCAGCATTGGCATAATTGATCAGATAAAAATCCGCTGGATCATGCTGCAAGGATTCAACCACTACGTGAGTGATTTCTGCTGCACGCATTTCAGGATGAGCAATATAATCATGCGCAGGAATTGAATGAATCAGCGTTCTGGTTTCAGTTGCAACAGGTTCTTCATTTTCTCCTCTGAAAAAATAGGTCACGTGTGCATATTTTTCACTTTCTGCAATGGAAAAGATTGTCTTATGATGTTCGGCAAGAATATCTTTTAAGGTGTTGTGCACCGCTTTTCTTGGAAACAATGCTGTAGTTGGAAGATGAATATCATATGAAACAGGTGTAATAAAGAAAGTCAAATTAAATGGCTTTTGCAAAAAATGACGAAAGTCATTTTCTACAAAAGCCGCTGTTAGTTCACGTGCCCGATCGGGACGAACATTGCAAAAAATAATACCATCACCATTGTGAATAATTGCATTACTATCCAATTGCGTCGGCGGAATAAATTCATCAGTAATATTATGCGCATAGTTACGCTCAAGAACCTTTTCCCACGAAATACCAATATGCTGTTGTTTTTCGATGAGCACGCGATAACTTTTTTCTATACGATCCCAATTGTTATCGCGATCCATCGCATAAAAACGTCCATGCAATGATCCAATAATTATATACCCATGATTGTAATGTTTTGTCACGAGCGAAAGATTTTTAAGATACGTATGTGCTGACTGCGGCGGCACGTCACGGCCATCTAAAATGGGATGTATTACTATTTTTTTTATTCCTGCTTTAATTGCCGCATCAATCACTGCATATATCTGTTTTTCATGCGCATGAATTCCCGCATCAGAAAGTAAACCAATAATATGCAGCGCACCACCTGCACGGTGCAGCTTTTCAAGCTGTGTCTGCAATACCTCATTGTATGCAAATTCACCCTTTTCTATGCTCTGCAACCATATCTTCATCGGTTGATCAATAATACGCCCGGCACCAATGGTGAGATGTCCAACTTCAGAATTGCCAATCATACCCTCAGGTAAGCCAACAGCAGAACCTGATGCCCGCAACAATGCATGCGGATATTCACTCCACCAACGATTAAAATGTGGCATATGAGCATGCGCGACTGCGTTATATTTTTTTTCTGCAGAATAGCCAAAACCATCAAGAATAATAAGAGCTGTCGGATGAAGATTTTTCATAGATCCCCCTTTTTTATCTAATCCATACAACACTGACATTTCTTCCTGCCGCTTCCCCTTGTCGGCGAAAAGAGAAATAATCATCATTGCAGATAGTACAACAATTATACTGCTCATTAATAGCAGTTTTTAATACACCTGTTGTGTTCAACAGATGTGCATTCAAGAGAGGAAGATCAAAAAAAAGTTTATCCTTACGCTGCGTGAAAAAGGGAATACCATCGGCAAAATTGTTTTTAAAATCAGGTTGCACTTCATAACAACAGACTTTGGCACAAGGACCAAAAAAAACGGTTACATCCGTAACCTTTATCCCATACTGTTGTTGCATACGCTCCAACATAATTAATGCTATATTTTTAACGCTACCACGCCACCCTGCATGCGCAATGCCAATGACATGATGAATAGTATCAACAAATACGATAGGCAAACAATCAGCCGTTAAAACCCCTAGGCCAATATTTCGTTGATTGGTGACTAGATAGTCTCCACATTCTGATTGGAAAGGTATAAATGAATTGTGCTCTCCAATAATAAGCCCTTCATTACCATGAACTTGATCAAGAATAATAAGCGATATGAGTCCAAAACGGGATATCATATCGCTTGTTTTTTCATGTGCAGCACCAAAATGAAGAAAAATATTATTTTTTATCTGAAACATCAGTTGATTCAGCTTTTTGTGGAATAAATTCCTCTGCAATAGCAGAAGTTTTTTTCTGCTTATCTTCTATAAACTGAATAAAATTATCTTTATCGCTTTCAGACAATATATAGGCATGATGTTTTAAGCAATGTGCAGCAAGCTCTATCCCGTCAGAACGCAATGGCAATGTATTATATATTTTTTTAATATATTCCTGTCGAGCGGCGATAAATTTATATTGATACTCAAGATTTTGAATCATAGACACTATCTTATTATCCTCTGGAATCTTTAATGATGCTCTTCCTTGGGGCGTTTGCAAAGATTCGCGGCCTTTTAGGGTTCTTAATAACTGTTTTACCTGATAAATAACAAGACACGTCTGGAGATAATTATGAGCATCTTTTTCACGACCCGCACACGGCCACCCTATTTTTACAAAAATATCATTCGATGCTTCATTTTCTGAATGTACCAACCCTGCGCAACTTTCCGCTTTGACTATTTGCTTTTCACTTGCAGGATGTGGCCACACTTTTTTTGCGCTATTGCTTGCATCTATCGCTTCAACTTCTTTTTCTGTTAAATATTGAGTAAATAAATGTTTCAAAGGATCAGGCATTACCCCCAAATGGTGTTTCATGCAATGTTTTACCAAAGCAACCCCATCGGCTCTGGGCATACATTTACCATAGGAAGATTCAGTAGGATACAAAGACTTATAAACTCGTATCACATAACTCACTCTATTGCCAATCGTATCAAGATCCTTACACCGAAGTTCAAAAATAGGTTCTTTTACTACATTCCCATATTTATCGAGCGTCTTTTTCAATTCATTCTGTGCTACAGGGTCAGAAAGTGGCCACCCTAATTTGGCAAAAGCTGCATCATCCGATGCTCTATTTTTCACTGTTTGGGTAAATGATCCCCAACTATTTGAAACGTAATTAGTAAATCCTGTCCAGGTGGGAACGCCCACAACATACACATTTTCCACCGGCGATTGACTCGTCGGAGATAGACTTAACGCAGAATGTCGATTTTCTTCCATCAGTGGAGTTGATGGTGCACTCATAGGACGCGGCGCACTTGTTGCTCGCTGTAGATTCCCTTTCTGCTCTTCAGTCTTCTGTGGATTTTCTGCACTGAATACAGTAATAAAGTTTAAAGAAAAAACTACTATAATTGCTTTACGAATATTCCTCATCATTTCCCCTTGAAGATGTAAAAAAATAATTTGCCAAAGCATATCACAAAAAAAAAGGCCAGGAAAATATTTTCCTGGCCCTTTTCGATTTTGAGTTCGTCTGCATTCGATATCTTAAAAGTTAACCGTAACGGTAACTTCCTCAACATATGCAGGTTGCGCGTACATCTTTTCTCGTTCTATGCGGTTGCGCTCTTCAAGAAGTCTATTTTGGCGATTCATCATATCTATACGATCACGTTCAAGACGAGCTTGTTCTTCAAGCATTTGCATGCGTTGGCGATCTAAGCGTGCTTGTTCATATGCGTATAGTTCTTGTTGATAACGAGGATCGGATACAATGATATTTTTTATCTCAGTCAAGTTACCAACCAAACTGTATGCATAACTTCTACCTGAGTCATAATTATGTGCAAGAGAGCGTATATAAGAATTTAAGTTAGCAATGTCAGATTCAATGGTCGTCACAAAATTCTTAAAGGCATATTGACTACCATCATTAATGATAACAAAATGCTTGATTTCTCCCTGATAGTTGTATCGTCTTGATGTCACAATGTCGATTGCTGGAAGATATTTATTACGCGTATTGCCCACTGACTGATAAAGATCAAAATACGTTCGGTGGAATTCTAAGCATTCAGCAAATAATCCAACATCCAATTGCAAGTTTTCAGCGCTATTAAGCAATTTACGCATAGTAGTTAATTGTTTTTGTTCTTCATACGTGCACGATTTTCTTTCTAATGAATGGATACGCTTGCGCAGATCTTGCACGCATGCTTGCAATTCATTCCGAGCAGAGCATACGCCTAAGCGATAGTTGTGTTGATAAATATTCTGATTCCATACATACGTAGCAAATTCATAAAGCACTCTTTCGGATATATCTCTCACCTGATACGCTTTTTTAGATAAAGGATGAATGCCACTCAGATTATAAAAATAACCCATATCATCTTTATATTGAGCATGAATATCGCGACATTTGCGATCAATTCTATAAGTCGCTTGTTCATCTGTTTCTGACCAACAATATTCCACCGCAGCCGCAATTCCCGCAGCAGCAAGAAGAGCTCCGCCGATCGCACATGCACCTACAATGAAACCATTGTTATTATTATCTTGACGAGCATGCATATTGCCTGCGCACAGAGACAGCATCAATGGTAACATTAGTAGAGTTATATTTCTTTTCGTCATGAGATTTCCTTCATAGTTGAAGTGTACGATGTTTTATCATCCACATTCAAAGTACCATAAAGAAAGGAGCCTGTAAAAAGGCCCCTTTTTAATCACGACAAAGAGAAAATAAAGACCAACGGTCTTTATTTTCGCATGAATGTTGGTACATCAAGATCTTTAGAGTCAACGGCACAATTGAATGTTGAATTTTTATCAAAGAAACTATCTTGTTGCTTGTTATCCTCCTCCTTCGTTAAAACTTCGGAGGACGCGTCGGCAAAGGAACCTTCTAATTCAAACATCAATTCTTCTTCATTTTCCTCCATCATCTCCATTGGTTCAATTTCTCTGATCACTGGAGCCGGTTCTGCCACATATTCTGGCTCTTGCTGAACTGGCGCAGCTGCAACAATTACCACTTCTTCTTTTTGAATCTGTGCTAATGGTTCGATAGCAATTTCTTCTTCTACAACAGCAGGACGCTCAAAATCAGTTGCTATGATGGTGACAATAACTTCATCTTGTAAGCTATCATCAATCACGGAACCAATGATGATATTTGCATCTTCATGTGCTTGTTCATAGACCACCGAAGCGGCTTCACTGATTTCATGCAAACCAAGACCTTTGCCGCCGGTAATATTACAAAGCACTCCATGCGCACCCACCACACTCATATTTTCAAGTAACGGTGAAGATATTGCTTCCAGCGCTGCTTGACGCGCACGCCCTTTACCAGATGCTTTACCGGTCCCCATCACCGCAAGACCACGATCTTTCATAATGGTACGAATGTCAGCATAATCAACATTGATGTGACCTGGACGTGTAATAATATCAGAAAGTCCGCGCACTGATTGGCTTAAAACACCTTCGTTGATCATTGCAAAAGCATCAATCATAGAAACTTGTTCATCTACCACTTCAAGTAATTTTTGATTTGGTATAACAATCAGTGTATCCACATCTTGTTTAAGTTTTTCGATAGCGGCATTTGCAACTGAAGCGCGGCGTTTACCTTCAAATAAAAAAGGACGCGTTACAATTGCAATAACCAAAATTCCTTTATCTCGCAATGCACGCGCAATTACCGGTAATCCACCTGAACCAGTGCCGCCACCCATTCCGCCAACGATAAATGCGATGTCTGCACCACTAATTGCATCCATCACTTTATCCAAGTCTTCCTCTGCAGCTCGTTTCCCCATTTCTGGATTCGCCCCAGCCCCTAACCCTTTTGTCGACTTCACACCGATTTGGATTTTATATTGTGCTTTTGAAAATTCCAGCGCTTGTGCATCCGTGTTTGCAACTACAAAACCAATGCCCTGACACCCTGATTCTATAATGCTATTAACCGCGTTACCACCAGCGCCGCCGACGCCAATTACCTTGATTGAAACCATCGACTTCTGACGCTGTAATGCTTCTTGTTCAAACTCTATCATGATACTCTCCCCAATTACGTTGACACTTCCTACTTCGCTAAAGCTACGAAGGACGCAGCCATTAGGGGACCCGGTTTAAGATTTTTCCGCTCATCCTGAGCTTGCTGGCGGATAGAGGGGTCCTAAGTCTTTTTAAGTTCTTAAAAAAAGTCCGCAACCCAAGATTTCATTCGTTCAAAAACACGTCGAGTCAATGGCTCATCTTGAAGATGTTTTTTTACTTTCTTTTCTCGTTGCAACACATGTACCAACAATCCGTACCCCGTGGCATAAAGGGGACTTTGCAATGTCTCGACTAAATCAAAAAGCACACGCGGCTTTCCGATACGCACGGGACAATCAAAAATTTCTTCTGCCAATTCACGTGCTCCGGTGAGCAATGAACCGCCGCCAGTCAACACAATGCCGTTGGTCATAAATTGCTGTAAATTATTTTTTTGTATTTCAGCATTAACTAATCCAAATAATTCCCTCATGCGTGATTCAATAATAAGAACCAGATCAGAAAGGCGGACAACTTGTAAATCTTCTCCTTGCATCATTTCAACTTCTACAAGTTCTTCCGTTTCAATGAGACTGCCGATTGCAAATCCGTAACGTTTTTTTATTCTTTCTGCTTCACTTTTCATAATCCGTAATCCAATTGCTATATCATTGGTCACGTGATTACCCGCTACTGGCAAAACCATAGTGTGTCTTACGGCAGCATTTTTATAAAATGCTATATCTGACGTGCCACCACCAATATCAATCATTCCAACGCCCAATTCGCGTTCATCTTCGCTCAAGACCGCATCAGCTGATGCAAGTTGTTCTAATATAATATCATTAACCGTTACCCCAGCGCTTTGGCAACAATTTAATAAATTTTGCACCGATGAGACCGCTCCCATAATAATATGCGCTTGTACTTCAAGACGTACTCCATGCATGCCAATCGGATCTTGCACTTGATCGGTACCGTTAATGATAAAATATTGCGGCATCACGTGTAAAATCTGACGATCTTCACCAATTGCAATAGCTTGCGCTGCTTCCATCACCGTATCAACATCAGATTGTTTAATTTGACCATGTTTGATAGAAACCATACCACTGGAATTAACCGAACTAATATGAGCGCCAGAAATACCAATATATGCTGATTCTATTGCCATACCTGCCATCATTTCTGCTTCTTTAACAGCCTCAGTGATTGATTTTATTGTTTTTGCAACATCAACTACCACACCCTTTTTTAATCCATGTGATGGAGATTTTCCTATGCCGATAATATCAATCTGATCTCCCATTTTACGCGCTACCAACACACAAATTTTTGTGGTACCAATATCTATCGATGTGATGATGTTTTCCTTAATTAATCGTGCCATATTACTCTCCCCCTTTAATACCCCAACTACGTTTACACTTATTGGGGACCCCTGGTTTTAGGTTTTATATGCAATAATGTAATCAGCAAAGCGCGTATCTGCTGCCCATTGCGCATTTTTATCAAATTTTTTTCCATTATCAAGATTGTTTTTCACCAAATCGCACTGGTGCAAAAGCGCTGGTATATTTTTTTGCTCTGCAGCAAAAACAATCGTAAATTGTGGCTTATTTTTATCAACCAAACGTATGCAATGTTCATTTGTTACTTCAAGATTATAATGAGAGTTAAAATCAGAGGGCAGCTC
This sequence comes from candidate division TM6 bacterium SOIL31, assembly GCA_001468865.1. Classification (GTDB taxonomy): domain Bacteria; phylum Babelota; class Babeliae; order Babelales; family Vermiphilaceae; genus SOIL31. The sequence continues at coordinate 4,553 of LDIY01000036.1, read as the reverse complement.
TTGCAACAATGAAAGTAAAAATGATGGTGCATGAGTCATCCATTGTTCAGCAACATGCATATGCGGAATAGCACTTATCGCGCTCTCAGAAAAGTTCTTTTGAGGAAAAAGCTCACCTTCAGGTGTAAGAATAGATGAATTATTAATGCAACAAATAGGTTCATGTGCAGAGAACGAAACATGAGCACCAGTTGGACGATATGATATTGTTATTTTTTTTAATTCCGGAAATTGTTTTTGTAATTGTGCAATAATTGATTTGCCGGAAACGTTATCATGCAATAATGTATTAACAACAGTATCGATAGAATGAAAATAGTCAGGAGATATGAAATCGTCTTGAGAACAATGATGAGAATGAGTAATAAAAAATGGAACTGAATACCATCTCAGCCCAACACATATTGTCAGTAATAAAATACCAGCCAATATAAACTTTTTCATTTTCCCCCTCATTTTTTATCCCATTGCTTTTTTATTACTATTTTGAAGGACAAATAGTCAACAGAAATCCCCAACATTATCGTATGATTATGTTGGGGACTCTGATTTTTTTTACATTTTTATGGGTAATTAACTGGTTTTCTTATAGTTTGAAATTAAGAAAAGCAAAATACCAGCAGCAACAGAAGCATTGTATGAAAGTTACTTTAACCCCATTAAAGATCAGCTATTGGCGATTAGAGATTAAAAATAATAAAATTCCTGCTGCTACTGAAGCGTTGTAAGAGATATCGCTAGCTTTTTGCGGTAAGGTCACGTGAATACCTGCCGATAAGATAGATTTAGAAATACCGCTTCCTTCACCACCAATAACCGCACACAACGGATTTTGGTAATCACACTTGGTTGCATCTTTACCATCAAAGGTTGCAAGATAAATATTGTATCCTGCATTTTTGAGTTCTATCACGGCTGAAGCAGCTGATTGCGCAGCATAAATTTCAAGATGTTCACTTAAGCCCGCAGCTGATTTAATAGCAACGCCAGTCAATTGCGCACCACCCCGTTTAATAACAATGGCCCCATCAACGCCAGTACAATAAGCAGAACGTAAGATCGCTCCTAAGTTACGCGGATCTTGAACACCATCAATCATCACTAAGAATTTGTGTTTTTTAGGATCAAAAAACACTTTGCGGAAAGGAAATGCATGTGTCCATGCCACAACACCTTGATGATCAGTTGTTCCGACCATGCGGTCAAGCACTTCACGAGTAACATATTGAATTGCTACTGGATATTTAGGCCATACCTTTTGAATATCTTCAAATGCTTGTGGCGTTGGTTTGGTTGTATAGACTGAAATGAGCTTGCGGCGTTTAGCTTTAAGAAGCTCTATGACGGGATTAATCCCAAAAATAAGTTCGCCTTTGGTTTCTTTATCTTTTTTCTTGATCACAAAATTTCCTTTATCCAGGACAAGAGAATACAATACAAAAAATGATATTACTATGAATTTAATTATACTATGAATATAAAATTTTGCCTATTGCAAAACCTTTTACCCATCAATGGAAAATAATGGCTTTATGCATAAAACAACCTCACCCCCCCCAAACATACGTTGAAATCAGCACCAGTGCCTTCAATCACAATGCTGCTTACTATAAAAACAAAATTGGCTCTCATAATAATCTGGCCATCGTCATCAAAGGCAACGCTTATGGCCACGGATTGCACCAAATTTCAGCGCTGTGCGAACAAAATGAGTATATTGATTGGATCTGTGTCGCCCAGCTTTCTGAAGGTTTAGCGCTGGAGAACATCGCTAAACCTATTTTAGTTTTAAGCTATAGCGATGTCAGCCCCGAATACGCGGTTAATAAAAACATTCATTTTATGGTGGATTATCTAGAATATGCCCAAAATCTCAATGAAATAGGAAAAAAGCATTCTTATCAGTTCAATGTTCACGTCAAAATAGATACTGGCCTTTCACGCATGGGAGTGCTGTCCGATCAAGCTTTGGATTTTATACAGCAACTCCAAAAGCTCGATTATATTCACCTTGCAGGCGTTTACAGCCATTTTTCCGCATCAGACTCTAACCCAGAATGTACCGCTTATCAACTTGAACAGTATAATAATACACTCCTGATGCTCCATGATCATCATATCTTTCCTGAATATGTGCACATGGGCAATTCTGCAAGTACTTCCACCGTGGCATACGCTCCGCACTTTAATTTTTTTCGCGTTGGTATTGGAGTCTACGGCCTGGGGCATGATAGAGCTCACTTGCAACCGGTCCTGAGCTGGAAAACAACGATTGTTAATACCAAAAGCGTACCCGTAGGCTCTTCTATTGGTTATACAGGCAGTTTTATCGCACAAAGGCCAACCCGTATTGCCCTACTTCCAGTTGGTTATTATGATGGCTATTCATTCCGTTTTTCCAATAAAACGGTGGTGAAAATTAAGGATTCATACGCTCCCATTATTGGGCGCGTAGCAATGAATATGACCATTATTGATGTCACCGATGTTGAAGCCCACAGGGGTGATGAAGTGATATTGTTAGGCGCAGAAGAGCCGATCAATGCACATAACTTAGCACTGATTGGAGAAATCAAGAATGTACGAGAAATTTTGACGGGAATTAATCCGATGATTGCTCGAATTATTACGCCATAAAAACATTCGCCTTAAATTTTTATATTTTTTATACTGAAAATAGAAATATTTCTCATTTTATAAGGCAGTAAATATGCTCATTCTTGATGGAACCATTGGTTCAGATATTCATGCTTTTTTAGCTCGCCTGCAAGAAGAATCAATTCCTTGCTCTATTATGCTCTATGAAGATTGGCTTATAACACATCATGCTTGTAGCGCTGGTAATCATGGTCACCATGATCATGATCAGCCAGAAGGGATTATTTATCTGCGCGTATTACCAGAAATAGCAGATGCACGCCTTAGAAGACGTGCATTACCATCAGAAGCATCAATTACTTTAGATTACATCCAACAGATTTATACCGAAAAAGAACAACTTTTTATCGAAAACAAAAACAATCTCAAAGCATTCGAACATCTTCCGGTGCTCGTGTTGAATGGCAATATCGATTTTCAAACCGATTTTTCACAATTTTATAATCATCTTTTTTATATCAGAAGATTTATCAATGAAATAAATAAAAGACGAGAAATTGCGTTGGGCACTTACAAAGAGAAGATTCCGCATCGCCACTGCTGCTAAAATAATTTATTTTTATTCTTCTATCTTTGGTATTGTTACCGTCAAAGTTCCATCCTTCACTTCCCAATCCATGGCATCAGTATCAATATCGCTTGGTAATGAGATCATACGATCAAAACTGCCTTGTTCAATCTCTTTTTTGTAATAATTTTGTGCACTCATCTCTCTTTTTTCTTCTCGATTTCCCCATACGTGCAATTTACCACGTTCGATGCGAACATTCATATTATTCGCATCACTATAAGGAACATTCATTTTAACTATCACATCACCATTTTCTTCATAGATTCTGATTGCATAAAGTCCAGTAGAAATCATTGCAATCGCCATCACTAAAAATATTTTTTTTGAAATGACCATAACACTCTCCCTTTATTAAAGATTTGGATCTATAGGATACCGCCCAACTTTTCCACAAACTTCTTCTGTTTCACCCTTATATTCAGTATCTATAATTATTGCATCACCCTTGGCATCCCAGAAAATATTATCATGCCCAATATCAAAGGGTGCTTCTTTACATAACACAAACAACTCATCTATGGTTGCTTTACTAAGCCCATTTCCTTCTTTTTTTTCTATAGAAGCAAAAATTTTCAGTTGATATCTATCCGAAATAAATTCAATTTTACAAATCAAACCGTTGATAATACATGCTTTGAACGTAGTATCCACAACCTTTTCAGCTTCTTTTTGCGAAAGATATTCGCCCGTGATTGTATCGTATATGTAAACATATTTTACGGGTAGCCGGACATGAAGTAATTTTTTTTCTGCAATAACTTGTCGTAATTTAGCATAGGTAAAAATTCGATTAATCCCGCTTTTTCTCATAAATCCCTCAGAAATAGTATCAGGCCCCAAAAAAGATTTAATGAGAACTTTTGCATCCGTTAACCATCCCAATAATTCATTTAAACTACATTTACGCTCATGATACCGGAGATACTTGATATAACGAAAACCAGCTGTTTTGTTAGGCGCTTCGAGTTGCATATCAATCAACCAAGAAAGATTACGCTCCCAATCTTTATCAGTCCAAACATCATCACTCATAGTTTGGGCTGTACAAAGCCCATTTTTTTCAAATAAATCTTTTAAATTACTCTTTGTTCCAGCAATATCTATCAGTTCTTGCAGTGGAATATAAAGATAAAAATTAGACTCATCACTCTCAGACCTTATTGACGATGATAAATATTCCAGGGCCGTTAAAGAAGCACCAGAAATAGCAGACAAGGGATTTTGTGACGTTTCTGGTTCCATTGCAATCATTTGCAAGGATGGTACCGAGCTAAAAGCAACTATCATCATTAATCGCGATAAAGTTCTAGACATGGATTCTCCT
>LDIY01000035.1 GCA_001468865.1 candidate division TM6 bacterium SOIL31 | reverse complement strand
GCTCATTAATTGTAAATGCTGATGTTTCAGCATCGGCTGCAATTGTGGACACTAAACTTGCAACTATTAGCACCGCAGGGAAAGTTGCCAATTCTGCAACAACTGCAACGAGTGCAAATACTGCAAACGCAATTGTTGCACGTAATGCTTCCGGTAATTTCTCGGCAGGAAATATTAGCATAACAGATGGCGTTCTTAGTGGAAATCTCATACTAACCACTGAGCCAAGTAGTTCCACTGCAGGAAATATTTTAAAAGGTTCAAGTACCTTTATTCATGATGCGGGTACAAACAACATGTTTGCTGGTATTGATAGTGGTTCGTTAACCACTAGCGGGACAGGTCAAAATAGTGGGTTTGGGGTAAGTGCTCTTGATGTTATTTCCACCGGTTCATCAAATACTGCAATGGGATATAATTCTATGGCAGCAACTACTACGGGTGCAAATAATACTGCAGTAGGTGCAAATGCATTGGCAGTCGGTGTTTTTGCTAATCAAAACGTAGCAATTGGTGTTGGCGCGCTACAAAATCATACTTCCGGACCGAGCGTTGCAGTTGGTTATCTTGCAATGAATGCCGATACAGCAAGTTCTCAAAATACAGCAGTGGGATGGAGCGCGCTGACGACCAATACTACTGGTACATCAAATACTGCAATAGGTTATAGTAGTCTTTTGAACAATATTACCGGTATTAATAATACAGCAGTTGGAACTAATTCATTAGCAGCAAATACTATTGGTACATCTAATACCGCAGTGGGGTTTACTGCTTTGCAGGTAAACACCACCGGTATTAATAATACGGCGATTGGTGCAAATGCATTGAATTCTAATATAGTTGGAACAACAAATACAGCTATTGGTTTTAATGCGCTTACTGCAAGTACGGTAAGTGGTAACACCGCCGTGGGTTCCAGTTCATTAGCAGCAAATACTACTGGAACATCAAATACAGCAGTGGGATTAAGTTCATTAGCTGCAAATACAGTAGGTATTCAAAATACAGCAGTTGGTAGCAGTGCATTAGCAGCAAATACCACAGCTACTGATAATACCGCCCTTGGTTATAATACCTTCGCTTCAGTTTCTACAGGCAGTACCAATATCGCTATTGGTTCAGGGGCAGGGGGAACACTTACAACTGGTAGTGGTAATATTTATATTAATGCTAATGCGGGTACTGCAACTGAAGCGACTACTACACGTATTGGAACATCACAAACCAAATGCTTTATTGCAGGTATTCGCGGAATAACAACCGTGAATAATAATGCCATAGCAGTTCTCATTGATTCTGCTGGTCAACTTGGTACAGTATCTTCTTCTCAAACAGTAAAACACGATATTCAAAATATGGCAGATGCTTCGTCAAGTATTATGGATCTTCGTCCTGTAACATTTATATACAATGGTGATGAAAGCAATACACAACAATATGGATTAATCGCAGAAGAAGTTAACGATATATTTCCGGACATTGTGGTAAAGAATGCACAAGGAAAACCAGAAACAGTTCAATATCACGTATTGCCAGTACTCTTACTTAATGAAATTAAAAAACAACAAGTTGCTATCGAAACACTTCAAAAAGATAATGTTCAACGTGATGCATTAATACAAAACCTACTTGAACGCATTAACTATTTAGAAGCAAAAGCTTAAAATCAAATTCATTTTTTAGAGANNTCTCTAAAAAATGAATTTGATTTTAATAAATCTATATGTTAGAAGAAATATTAGTTGTGGTCAAAATTATTTTATTTTCAAAAAAAGGATGGTTAGATGAAACAAAGAATGTTCTCAGGATATTTGTCTTCGGCGTTTTATTTGGCGCTTTTAGGCTTTGCATTGCCCGCAGTGGCTGATGAACAAAAAGGAGTAGAAATACATTTATCGGAAGCAGAACTCCAAGAAATTTTTAGTTATCCAGAACGCTCCTATGTCTATGTAGGGCCTGAAGTAAGTAATATAGCTGAAGTTGTAAAAGAGCTGAGTAAACTTGATGAAAATCCAAATTCTCTTTTACATGCTCTTGCTGATCATATCGAAAAGGGCTATAGCATTGGTAATTATGATGCTGTAGCACAAGTACTTGAAGAAGCAGAAGTAGTGCTTCAAAAACATGCTGCATCTTTAGGTGAAGATAGAGCTGCTGAGCTTACTCGTTCTTTAAATACTATTATTGATAATGTGATTGAAGAAAGATTTAATTTAGATGCTGAAATGCTTGCGTTCCTTCAAGATCCTAACGCTCAAGAAGATATCAATAGGTCTTGCAATCCACATCATCATGGGTTAAGAAAACTTACCGTTAAAGAAAAAGTCGATTTTCTTGGTAGAGTAAAGTTCAACAAACCCGTGACCTTTAAAGATGATGTAACCTTTAAAGATGACGTAATATTTCAAGATGATGTAACATTTCAAGATGATGTATTATTCGAAAGCGATGTAACTGTTGAAGGCGTCTTCACTGCTGCAAGTGAAATAATCGGTTGTGATCTTACGGTAGGTTGTAACATCAATATGAATAACACCACGAGTGCTGCGGTAGGAAATGTGTTGAAAGGTGGCGCTCGCTTTATTAGTAATTTCGGAACAAATAATACCTTCGTTGGTGTTAATAGTGGTAATTTTACCACCAGTGGTACCGGTGGTAATAATGGTTTTGGACACAATGCTCTTGCCGGACTTACAACAGGTTCATTAAATACTGCCGTTGGTGAGAATGCGCTTGCAAGCAATACAACTGGTGTTAATAATACAGCGGTAGGTGCCTTCGCGTTGGACAGCAATACAACGGGTCAACGTAATACTGCAGTTGGGGTAGCGGCTCTTACTTCAAACGTTAGTGGTAACTTCAACGTTGCATTGGGTGGCGGAGCATTACAGAACAACGTAAGTGGTGATCAAAATACGGCGGTAGGAAGAAATGCATTATTAGCAAATACCGTTGATAATAATACAGCAGTTGGTTATAGTGCATTAACTGCAAACACAACAGGAACATTTAATACCGCAGTTGGTACCTTTGCATTGACTGCAAACACTATAGGAACAGATAATACAGCAATGGGTATGAGTGCGCTTATTGCTAATACTACTGGTGATAGTAATAGTGCGTTCGGTAGTTTTGCTCTTACATCAAACGTAACGGGCCTTTCTAATACAGCAGTTGGTGCAAATGCATTACAATTTAACACCGCAAATTCTAATACAGCAGTTGGTGCAAATGCTTTATCACAAAATACTATTGGTCTTGTTAATACAGCAGTTGGTTATCAAGCATTAGCTGCAAACACCACTGGCGATAGTAACACTGGTGTCGGTACTCTTGCTCTTGGTTTTAATACAATCGGGGGAGACAATACCGCAGTTGGTTCTCTTGCACTTAATAATAATATCACTGGAAACCTCAATACAGCTGTAGGTGTTAGTGCATTAGCTGCTAATACAACAGGTAATAATAACACTGCCATTGGACAATCTAGCCTTGATGCACTTACGTCTGGTTCCAACAATATTGCGCTTGGGGGACTTGCAGGAAGTGCATTAGTAACAGGTAGTGACAACATATATATTAGAGCGGTAGGTGTTGGTGCTGAGAATGGAACCATTCGTATTGGTACCATCGGTATACAAACCAGATGCTTTATTAGAGGAATTAGCGGTGTAGTAACAGGGCTTGCTGCTGTTCCAGTTCTTGTTGATTCTAATGGTCAACTTGGAACAATTTCATCTTCAGCAACTCGCAAACATAACATCCAAGATATGAATGATGCTTCATCGGTAATTTACGATCTTCGCCCAGTAACATTTGCATTCAATGGCGATGAATCAGAAACTACACGTTTTGGATTGATTGCTGAAGAAGTTCAAAAAGTATGTCCGGAACTTGTAGCGCGAGATGAAGATGGTAATCCATATGCGGTTCATTATGAAACATTACCTGCATTGTTGGTGAATGAGTTACAAAAACTTGCTGCACGAGTAGCAGTATTGGAAGCTCGTCAATAAAATACAGCTCATACAATAAAAAAGGCTCTGCTGCAAAAGCGGAGCCTTTTTTATTGTATTTATTTCGTACAGAGCATATCTTAAATAATCATAACAAAGGAAATTGTATGCGGTTGATCCATTATCTTTTTTGTTTTTTACTTGCACATATCGGTATAACCGTTTCAACGGAATATACCTATCCTGTCGCATCTTTTGATAATGGAACAATCATTCTATATATTCACCAAACATCACAACAATCCATAGAATTATGTGAATGGAATACGTTAACTGATACTATTCAAACAATTTTGTGGTCGCTTTTTAATCCTGGCGGACTTACCGTATTACCCAATAATCAAGGATTTAGTTTTATCGATAACGGTCGTTTGCGAATCAAACAATTTTGCAAACGTTCTCCAAAAACAATTGATTTTGATGAACCCATTTTTAATATTCAAGGTATACAGTGGATTGATGAACATACATGCTATTGTAGTGCTCAATATGGAAACCATTTTTCTCTTTTTGAATTGCATGATGATGGTACGCTCAACTTTCTCATACAAGAACAGGGTAAAGACTGTATGTATCCACAAAAAATCGATAACCATCTTTTTTACATTGCTCGATCAACTATAGATTCTCATTATTTTATTGTACAAACTAAATATGACCAAAGTACGAATTGTTCTCAGGTTATTGTCGATTTTGGAAATCTACCCATTATGTTTTTAAATATGATATCAGCCGAGGAAGGATTTGTTTTAGGATATAAAAAGAATCTTGAATATACAGATACAACCGCATCATTTTTTTATTATCATCTCATCAAAAAGGGTGATGATTGGTATAATTATCGGATTTTTTCTTTTGAAATCCCACGCTCTCTGCTTTTAGATGGTAACCAACGGTTATTTGAATCAATTTTACCATTATTACCACGAATTATTGATCATTCAATTTATTATGTTGATTGTTCTGATCAACCCCATAATTATCTAGAACCATATTGTTATGATTTATTATCAGGAAAATCGAAAAAATTGATAGTTCATGCAAATCAAAATCAAGGTCATTTATTTGTTCCGATGAAATGTGGTAACAAATTATATTTCGGTGGGAACAAACAAGGCCAAAAGCCTCTTATATGTTTTTTAACATAATAGCTATTATCAGATTGTCATTTTTGTTAAAAAGAGCCAATAGAAAACGGATCCGTATAAAATCAGATCCGTTTTCTATTTGATTTTCTGTCTTAAGATCTACGGCTTTCAAGTTTTTCAACGCGAGCCATAAGATCATTAATGATGGTTTTTAATTGTTCATTATCGGCACGCAGATCCGCAATTGTTAAATCTTTTTCCTGTAAATCTTTAACCTTTTTGTTTATTTTTTGAACTTCATTTAACAATAAGGCAGGTAATTTTGCATAATCTACTGAATAAACCCGTCGGGTTCCTTGAGGATGAGGCAACACCAAATACGGGAATGTTTCATCAATTTCTTCTGCAATAAGGCCATATCCTGTTTCATTACTTTCAATATATTCAAATGTTACTGGGCGCAAATCGTAAATAATTTCTGAATCTTCATTCATATCTCGTATGTTTTGCTTGAATTCTCTTGATGAAGGAAGTGGTACAAAAAGACCAAGTTGACCAGTAGGTAAAACATTTACTAAGGTAATTGATGGATTTGGAAAGTCAAAAATTCCTTGAATGAAACATAATAAATGTAGTCCCGGCGTTCCTATTCCGATAGTTGCCGCAATTGGAAATCCCGGACTGCCTATCCAAATATTATCTAATCCAAAGGGACTTGCATCCCCGGCTCCCGTTCCAATAGCAATACAGTTAACTCCTGCAGCAAAGCTCGCAAATGCTCCTTCACCAATAGCAATGTTACCCACACCCTCATTTATTGCTAACGCGCCAGGTCCAATTGCAATGTTACCGGTTCCCCCCACACTTCCTGCCAGACTACCTGATCCAATAGCAATATTACTGGCTGAGTCATTGGCTGCTAATGCCCCGGTTCCAATAGCAATATTACTTGTTCCCGTTGCACTTCCCGCTGCAGCACCCCTTCCAATAGCAATGTTACTCGTGGATTCATTTATTTCCAAAGCCAATTGGCCAATAGCAATATTACCCGTTCCTGCAACACTAAGACCAGCAGCTCCTTGTCCAATAGCTATATTAAATCCTATACTATTATTAGCAGCAAGCGCATTGGCCCCAACTGCCACATTGCCTTCACCAAGTATATTTGCTGCAAGCGTATTAGCGCCCACTGCAGTATTGTTTACTCCATCTGTATTGACCAAAAGAGAATTCACCCCAACAGCTGTATTGAACGCAACTTGATTTGCCTCAAGCGCATTGGCACCAACTGCAGTGTTACCTCTTCCTATGGTACAAAAACGCATAGTATTTGATCCGACTGCCGTATTATCCACACCAACGGTATTTACCTGTAATGAGCGATATCCGACTGCTGTATTAAAACCAACTTCGTTTGCAGAAAGAGCATTCCAACCAACCGCAGTATTTCCTATGGTAGTTACACTCGCAGCACATGAAGCAAAACCAACTGCCGTATTAGCGCTTCCAGTAACATTTCTTCCTAATGAAAACGCTCCCACACCGGTATTTTGGTTGTTTTCGTTAAATTGAAGTGTTAAATAACCGACGGCAGTATTAGCACTACCAACTATATTATTTTGTAAAGTTTCTTCACCCACCGCGGTATTACTTGATCCGCTGTCATTAAGCTCCATTGATTTTGTTCCAACTGCAGTGTTGGAAAAACCAAGAATATTTTCAGAAAGCGCGTTATACCCAACTGCAACGTTTGGAGCTACGATAGAAATACTTTGGTTTAAGGCATTAGTACCAACAGCAGTATTATTAAATCCGATGAGATTAAATTGTAAAGAACTCGAACCAACAGAAACATTGTTTTGTCCGATAAGACAAAATTCCTGCGAATTAGAACCAACTGATGTATTGTTTCTTCCTATTGTATTAAATTTTGAAGCAGAAGATCCGCATGCTGTATTACTTTGTCCCAGCGTATTAAATGCTAGCGCCCCAGAACCACATGCTGTATTACTTCTTCCTATGGTATTGAATCGTAATGCACTCGCTCCACATGCAGTATTGTTTAATCCCCCTAAATTAAATTCCAACGCAACATTTCCAACAGCAGTATTAGCTAATCCTACATCATTAGATGTGAGAGCTTTATATCCAACTGCAGTATTACTAAAACCATCTATATTTGATTGTAAGGCAAATGTTCCGCATGCTGTATTGTGTCCTATCTCCGTGTGTTGCAATGCTCCATATCCAATAGCGACACTTTCATCACCCGTAATAACAAGGTCTGATCCATCGATCGGGTCAACGACAGTGACAGAACCTCCTTCTATTGTTTCTAAGGCAAAATTTCCCACCGCAACACTTTTATCTCCATCGATATTTGAGAATAGCACTCGATATCCGATTGCAATATTATCATCAGCATCTGCTGCAGGAGAAGCGAAAGTACCAACTGCGGTATTTTGTACACCACTAATATTGGAAACTAAGGTAAAATTACCAATTGCAGTATTAAAAAATCCTGTTGTATTATCCATTAATGCATTAGTACCAAATGCGGCGTTTACTGATTCAAGATTATCCATTAACGCATTTGTTCCTACTGCCACATTGAAGAGTCCCGTTGTATTCGCTTGGAGTGCATCAGTACCCATTGCTATATTATTTGCTCCGCTCGTATTTGATTCTAATGCAAAATTACCAATTGCTATATTTGAAAACCCTATAGTATTTGATCCTAATGCATGAGTACCCATTGCAATATTGTCAACACCTACCGTATTGGATAACAATGCTGTGTTACCAACAGCAATGTTTCTTGCTCCAGCAGTATTAGCTGAAAGTGTCCTGAATCCAACTGCAACGTTTTCAAACCCATTTATATTCGATTCTAATGCATGATTACCTACAGCTGTGTTGGCAACACCAACGGTATTTGCAACCAATGCAAAATTACCTACAGCGGTGTTATCACTGCCTACCGTATTGAATTCTAATGCAAAATTACCAACCGCAACATTGTCAACCCCTGTAGTATTTGCTGCTAATGCAAAGTTACCAACCGCAACGTTAGCTATAGCTGAAGTGCTGCTCTCTAATGCAAAATTACCAACACCAACATTGAATACACCAGTTACATTATCCATCAAAGCATTGGTACCGAATGCAACATTCACTGAACCTGTTGTATTGCTTTCTAAAGCATTGAAACCAACAGCTACGTTCTGCACACCTGTCGAATTATTTTCAAGCGCATGATTACCAACCGCGATATTTTCTGATCCAGTAGTGTTGAATTCTAAAGCGTAATTACCAACAGCTACATTATCTAAACCTAATGTATTGAATCGTAAAGCACTATACCCAATAGCAATATCATCTGAACCATTCGTATTACTATTTAAGGTAAAATCTCCCACGGCAGTATTGCGTGATCCTCCAACGTTTTCGCGAAGAGAATCAACGCCAATGGCAACATTGTATGCTCCCGAAACATTACCACGCAATGCATTTAGGCCAAAGCCATTATTGTTACCAGCGCCCGTCATGGTAAAATTACCGGCATTAATTCCAACAAAAGTATTACTGATACCATAATTATGAATAAACGGAAGATCACATTTAAGAATATTTCCTATCGCAGGACTTACTGAAGGTTGCATATTAATGTTACATCCTACGGTTAAATCACAACCAACAACAAGTTCATCTGCTGCAGTAAGAGTCGTCACCGAAATGTTATCTATTGATGCATTATCTGCAAAAAAATCAGTAACAGAAAGCGTACCAATAAATCCATCGGTTCCCGATAAATGTTCAGCAAATAAGTCAATTGTAGAAATGTTATCTGCTACCAAATCGGTCACTGATAATGTTCCTACAATGGTATCTGAAACAGAGAGATTTTGAGCAAATAAATCAACGGTAGAAATGCTTTGCGCAGTCAGATCGAGCACGGATAAATGGTCAATAGATCCATCAACAGAAGAAAGTGTAAGTATAACAGCATTGCCGATAGATGCGTTATTGATAAAGGCATCATTAACCGACAATGTATTCACCGTAAGATCAACAAGAGAGAGACTACTAATGCACGCGCTTGCTATACAATTAGTGACGGTCAGATTATCAATAGTGGCATCAACAGCAGATAGTGTTTCAGTAACTATATTATTGGCAATAATTGAATCATTAATGGTTAAATTATCTTCAATAACAACATCATTTTGGATTGTTACACCGCCTTCAAACAGAACTGGTTGTTTAAAATCCGCTGTTCCATATACCGTGAGTTTGCCATTCAGAACCGTATTTTTATCTACTTCTAAATTTTTACCGATTCTCACGCTTCTATTAAAAATGGCTTTATTTAACACATTAAGACAGGTGATAGTGTCAAAGCATTTTACCTTTTCCTCAGGACAGCATCGATCAACTGCAAGATTTCCTTTTTTGATACTCTGTATTAATGTTTTCAGGTCAGTATACAGTCTTTTAGATGCGTGTTTTTTATGAGACGATTTACGTTTGTGTTTCAAAAATGATTCCGCATATTCAAGTACCTCAAGAACAGAATCAGATAGTCCTATCGAAAAACCATTTTCAATATGTTCGCGCAATTCGTGGAGGGGAGAAGTTTTGTCTTTATCCAATAAACCTATTTCTACGATGATATCATACATGTTACTATGATCACGTGAGATATATACATAATTATTATCAGAATTTTCTTCTATTATTTTTGCTTCGGCCTGCGACATATTTCGGGGACCGGCCACTAACAAAGACGGAGGAAATATGAGCGACAAAGAAATAAAAAAAGCACAATGTCTTTTAAATTGAAATATATTCATACATAACCCTTTTTTAATGAGACGCATTTTTATCGATAAAAAGTCCACTATTTTTTAACAAAAGTTATATATCTAAAGCAATAAATAAATAAAAAGGGCAGCGATTACTAAACCGCTGCCCTTTTTTATTGTTTATGAATTTATTTGCTGTAGAAACTAAGGCTTTCCATCACTTTTCCAATTGCATCATGAAGCATAAGATTATCAAGTTGGAGCTGTTCAATAGCAGATCCTTGATTTTCCACAGTACCTTTTAATTTTTGAATTTCATTTAAGAGCAATACCGGTAATAAATGATAACGTACCGTATACGGTTTTCCTTCTTCATCGTGTACTACAAGCGGCGGAAATATTTTTTCTGTTTCTTCTGCAATTAAACCATATTGTGTTGTATTTGTTTCATCTTCGTTGTAAACAAACGTTACGGGGCGAAGCTGGTAAATGCTTTCTGAAACATCTCCCATAGTTTCAATGTCATGCTTAAATCTTTCTGAAGAAACAACAGTGCCCAGTTGACCATTCGCATCAACAAACACTTGTATACCAGTTCCACCAACTGCTGTACCAAAGATTCCCTGAATAAACGCTGTAGTTTGTGTTGGTGATGTACCAATTCTGATAGCTCCACTTTCAATTGGAACACCTGCATTTGATATATAAATATTGTCGTTACCTGTTATTAAGTTTAAACCAGCATTGAACCCGAGGAGAACATTGGTAGAACCATTGGTCAGGTTAAGCCCTGCATTGTTACCCAAAAAGACGTTATTAATACCAGTAGCTAAATTATATCCTGCTTGGAATCCAACGGCCGTATTTCCAGAACCAGTTGTATTAGTTACGAGCGAAAAGGCACCAAGAGCAACATTGGCATTACCTTGAGTATTATTTACTAATGAAAATGAACCATACGCTGCGTTATTAGCACCAATTGTATTAGTATTCATTGAGAACGCACCAACTGCTGTATCGTCAAATCCTGTTGTATTTGAGAACAATGCGTTACGACCAATTCCTACGTTTTCAGCGCCGGTTGTAGTAAAGTTACCGGAATTGACACCAACAAAAGTATTATCTGTTCCAAAGTTATGGAGGAAGCGGTTACCATTTTTCATGATATTACCGATAGCAGGACTCGTACTATTATTCATAAAGATATCGCAACTAACTATTAAATCGCACAACGATAAACTACCAGCAAAAATATCAGTTACCGAGAGATCAACAACGCAAAGATCCGGAATACAATTCGTCACCGTAAGATTATCGATAGTAGCATTAGTTACTGATAAATTTACGGCAAATTCATCTTCAACTGATAATGTACCCGTTATTACTTCATCAACAACTGATAAGCTATCAACACAAAGGCTTGCTACACAGTTAGTTACCGTGAGATTATCGATAGTCGCATTGGTCGCGGATAAATCAACAACAAATTCATCAGCAACTGATAATGTACCCGTCACTACTTCATCAACAACTGATAAAGAAAGTACGCATGCTTCTGCTATACATCCTACTATTACTACATCAGTAACACTGAGATTACTAATAACCGCATTGGTAACGGAAAGTGTACCACTTATAGACGCATCAACTGCTGAAAAATCATTAACGCACAAACTCGCCATACAGTTATTCACCGTAAGATTATCTACGGTGGCATTAGTTACCGATAAGTTTTGAGCAATCTCATTATTAACGGATAAGGTTCCACTGACTGTTTCATCAACAACAGACAAACTGTTAACGCAAAGGCTTGTTACACAATTTGCAACATTTAAATCAGTAACAGATAAATTAGTAACACATAAGTTGCTAATACAATTTGCAACAGCAAGATCATTGACTGATAAATTATCGATAAATGCATCTGTCGCTGATAAGTTTTGAACTACAATGTCAGTAGCAGAAAGAGTTTCAATAACAACATCGATAATAGTCAATCCTGAGATAGGACCATTAAAGGTTACCGTACCATCAACTGTCAAATCTCCTTCTATAAGAACATCCTCTTTAAATTTGACGTCATCTTCAAATTTAACATGATCTTCAAACTTAACTTTGTCCTTAAATGTAGATTTTCCATATACTTTTAATTTACGATCTATTTCAACGTTTTTTCTAAAGAGAGCATTTTCAAATACATCCAATTTTTCTCTCACTCTGACAACCTTGCACTCTGTTGGAGCGCAACATCTTTCAGGAGGACAGCCTTGATTAAACCCGCAACGTTGAATCATTTCCTTATCTTCCATATCGATAAGTAAAGATGATGGAGATATTTGTTTTGTGTTGACAGTAAGTGAATCGTTGACTACTTGGTTGATAACAATATCAAGAGTTTGTTCGATATCTTGTATATCTTCTGGATTAAGAGTTTCAGCATTCTCTTCTAAAGTTCGGTGTGCATATTCAAGTGTTTCAAGAACAGCTGAATATAAACCTATAGAAAATCCTTCATCAATATGTTTTTTTAGTTCTAGTAATAATGAGTCTTTGTTATCTTCTAAATCATTAATACGTGAAATTACTTCGTATAATTGACTAAATTCTTTTCCCATATAAACATAATGCATGTCCGGATTATCTAAAACTTCATGCAGTTCTTCTGGAGAAATATAAGCCATTTCAATAGAGTGCAAACGGAACGGTAGCAATAAGAAACTTATTGCAAAGAAAGTAAAACAAGAGTTAATCAATCGAAAATTCTTCATACGCAAATCCTTTTTTTTAACATTTTTCTACGAGAAGAGCTATTTTTATGTAACAAAAATAAAATTACAGAGTCAATAAAATATAAATATTACAATTATTGCCTTTATCGCAGAACCTTTGTTAGAAGTAACCTGATAGTATTTTTATACCCTCCAAAAAGGAGTTTTTATGAAGATGGTTTTCTCATTACAGTATCGTTTTTTAGCAGCAACACTGGTCCTGCCTTTACTCTCTTTTGCATCCTCTTCTATTAATGAGATAGAAAAATATGAACTTATCAATAATACTCGTGAATCATACATTTATTGCGATAAGCACCGTAGTAAAATGGCAGAAGTGGTGGAACAGATTAGTCAATTTGACAAAGATCGAAACTCACCACTTTGGCAACTTCATCGTCATATTAATGATGGCTTTTCTATTGGCAGAAAAGATGCAATTGTTGAAGCGCTTATGCACGCTGAAAAAATATTGAATGAAGTTTATAGAAAATTAAATAGCAATCAAATAGAACAACTTAATACAACGCTTAATTCTGTGGTAGACGCCGTTACTAATGGTCAATTAGTGGTTGATCTTCCTTCTCTACTTGAATCCATTACCAAAAATTCTTCTGAAGAAGAGCAAAATATCTCTCGCCGTTGCGATACAATCAAAATAAGAGAAAAGCTTTATGTATTAAACTCAGCAAAATTCTTTAAAGATGTTGAATTCAAAGACGATGTTACCTTTAAAGATGATGTTAAGTTTAAGGATGATGTACTCTTTGAAGATAATGTTGTTATTGAAGGCACCTTGACCGTAGCTGAGGAAGTGGTTGATTGCGATTTAACCGTTGGATGTAATATTAATATGAATGATTCTTCTAGCGCTGCCGTTGGTAATATTAATAAAAATGGTATTCCTTTTATGAGTAATTTTGGAATAAATAATACGTTTCTTGGTTCTGGTGCAGGTAATTTTGTTGTAACAGGTATTAATAATACCGGCGTGGGTACCGCTGCTTTAACTTCAAATACCGGTGGTTCTTATAATACCGCATCAGGGCTGGCAGCTCTTGCATCAAATCAAAATGGTTCTGTCAATACCGCCAATGGCGCCCTGTCTCTTCTTAGCAATCTTTCAGGAAGTGCCAATGTTGCCGTGGGATTTGTTTCTCTGATATCAAATCAAACTGGTAGTGCAAATACTGCTGTTGGACTCGCGTCTTTAGCCTCAAATGTAAGTGGTGATGCAAATACTTCCGTCGGTATAGGAGCTTTAAATACAAACGTCAGCGGATCAAATAATGTTGCTGTTGGTTCAGGTGCTTTGGATTCAAGTACAGGATCTAATAATATTGCAATTGGTACAAATGCAGGAGATCTTCTGGTTACTGGTAACGATAATGTTTATATTGCGCATCCGGGTACCGCAAATGAAACAGGATTTATTAGAATCGGAACATTATTGACTCAAATTGAAACCTACATTCAAGGTATTTTTGGTAGTGCAGTAGGATTAGGTGGTTTACCGGTGGAAGTTGATGCGACTGGTAAATTAGGAACAGTAGTTTCATCTGCAGAATTTAAAGAAAATATATCGAATATGGGTATGGATTCAGCAAAAATATATGATCTTAATCCAGTAGTCTTCTCATACAAAAATGACAACAAAAAAGACATGCATTACGGTTTGATTGCACAAGAAGTTGCTGAAGTATTCCCATCATTAGTTGTTTATGATGCTAACAATCAACCATTTGCAGTACGCTATCAAGTGTTGCCAGTCCTTCTATTAAATGAAGTACAAAAACATCAAGCAAGCATTGAAGCACTTAATAATCGTGTTGCACAACTTGAAGCTCGAGCATAAAAATAATTACAGAATAAAAAGAAAACAGCTCCCATTTTTTGGAGCTGTTTTCTTTTTTATAGCTACTTCGTTAAAAAACTATTTTGATTACTTGCCCATAATCCACACAATGTGACCGCTAAGGCATCAGTAACGTCTTCTTTTTTAGGTACCTCCATACCAGGAAATAGTTGCAATATGACACGCGCAACTTGATCTTTTGAAGCGCCACCAAAACCAGTAACTGATTGTTTTACTTCAGTCGGTGCAAATTCCTGGATAGTTGTTTGATGCTTATGAGCAAGGAGATACAATATTCCTCTTAAATACCCCAATTTTAAAAAATTTTGAGCATTTTTACCTAGAAACGGTGTTTCGAGTGCAATTACTGTAACTCCCCAAGCAACTATTTTTTCCTCAAAAAAATCATGAAACTCACCAACGCGAATCACTAAACTATCAGAGGATGACATTGTAAGATGTCCATAATCTAAAAGAAGGGCTTGGCGCCCTTCTTTTTTTAAAATACCAAAACCTGCAAATCTAAATCCCGGATCTATACCTAAGATTACCACTCTTTTTCCTTTTTTCTTGTACGGGATCCCATGTAGAATTTAGGATACATGGGGCTAAAGCTCATTATTGTATATTTTTTGTCACCATCGGATTTGGGACTTTTTCCGAAAATGGTCTAAAAATGGAATGACTTCTTTTTTCATCAACAAAAGAAGCAACCCCCACCCAGACTAATGCTCCAACAACCAATGCGGTTACCGTACTTAAAACAATTTCATCTTTTCTTGGAAAAAATCTGCTTTTCATCATGGTCCCTTCCACAACATTTGTTTATTTTTTGCCACATCTAAAAAAAATATACTTACAAGCTATTTATTCAAAATCGGATGAATCCTCAAATTTAGTAATTTCTCTTATATAATTCATAAATACTGTTCCAGTTGGTCCATTACGGTGTTTTCCAATAATACATTCAGCAACTCCAGGATTTTCCGTTTCTGGATTATATACCACATCGCGGTATAAAAACATGATTACATCGGCATCTTGCTCAATAGCTCCTGATTCACGCAGATCAGAGAGCATTGGTCGCTTATCCATACGACTATCAACCGCACGCGAAAGCTGTGATAACGCGATTATAGGTATATTAAGCTCTTTCGCTAAAGCTTTTAATGATCGTGATATTTCAGAAACTTCTTGATGACGATTTTCATGTTTTTTGGTGGAATGCAAAAGTTGCAAATAATCTATTACCAAAAACTGCAACCCATGTTCAACTTTTAGCTTACGAGCCTTTGCTCTTAAATCCATAATATTGAGCATAGCGGTATCATCAATAAACACTTTCATCTCCGCCAATTGAGCAGCTACATTGGTCAGATCAATCCATTCATCAGATGAAATTGTTGCATTTCTAATATTATGATGACCAATACCTGACTCTGCCGATAAAAGACGAAGAGTCAGCTGTTCAGCAGACATTTCAAGTGAAAATATGCCAGTAGAAAAACCATTGCGTGCTGCATTAAGTGCTATACAGAGTGAAAGTGCCGTTTTACCCATGGAAGGACGTGCTGCCAACACAATAAAATCACTGTTTTGAAAACCAGACGTCATTTGATCAAGCTGTTGAAAGCCCGATGGAACACCCGTGATACCTTTAGTATGACTTTTTATATCAGAAAGATTCTGAAAGGTCTTTTTCAACCAGATATCAAGTTGCACAAAGCTATTGGTAGATCGTTTGTTGGAAATATTAAAAATAACTTTTTCTGCATCATCAAGAACAGCGTCTATTGAATCCTGATCTTGAGTGTAACAATTAGTAATAATAGTTGCGGCCGAGCTAATAAGCTGCCGCAACACCGATTTTTCTTTGATAATAGTGGCATGTTGAACAATTAATCCAACTGAGGGGATATCCTCTTGCAACGTCAACAGGTATACTAGTCCACCGATTGCATCAAGTTGATCCTTTTTAGTCAATGCATCTTGCAGCGTTACAATATCCACCCGTTTATGCTTCTGGGAAACATCAATAATTGCCTGATAAATCATTTTATGAGCAGGACTATAAAAATCATCAGGTACGATAATTTCAGTAACCGTACTGATGTATTCATCATTTAATAAGAGCGCTCCCAAAACAGCTCGTTCTGCTTCACCATGAGCAGGAAGTGTTTTTCCTAGGATACTTTCAACACTAGGCTTATTGGAAACGGCATTATTATAATAGTTTTTACTCATATAACATACTACTCAGCAATAATTGTTACCGTAATAGCTGGTTTTAACCGCGATGTCAGTTTAACGCCGACTTTAAAGGTACCTTTTGATTTGATCGGAGCTTCAAATTCTACCTGACCTTTGGTAATGCTGATTCCCTGGCTTGCAAGAACCTCAACAATCTCTGATCCATTGATTGATCCATATAACTGACCATTATCATGCATTTTACGTTTGAGTGTAACGGAAATGGTATTCATTTTTTCGGCTAACATAGCAGTCTGAGAAGAGATCGCTTCTTTGCGATTTTCGACTTTACGAATTTTAGAGAGGTATTGCCCTTTATTATGGGCGGTAATTTCAACGGCAAGGCCTTGGGGAATGAGAAAATTACGAGCAAAACCATCGCCAACCTTGATGATTTCTCCGGCCAATCCTATTTTTTCAACATCTTTACGCAAGTATACTTCCATTGGATGCTCCCTTTGACGATTAAGTACGATTTTTTGGCTTTTAACCGATACTTTAAGTATAGCGGAAAAAAAAAGAGTTGAAAATAAGGGTTTTTACTTACTAGTTGATTTTTCTCGCTCCCGTGCCAGCAAAAGAAGATAAGTGCTGGCGCGCAACATCGAATGGGTAATGATAATAAATGCTGTCATCATAATAATCGTCATGAGAACTAATGATCCAGATCGGTACTGGAAGCGGCTTTTCATGCATTTTCCTGTTTTGAGACTGCTACATAACACGTAACCGGTTTTTCTTTCTGCCATGGTGGCATCATAACCAATTCTATACCGACTACACGCCCCCCACGTGTTTCATATATAAATGTGGCCTTTGAGATATTCCGTGCAATGGTACTCATTGTACTATTTTTCCATTCTTCATCATAAGTACCCTCTCTTCTTTCCAGGCGATTATCTACAAATAACCATCCAATATCGGAGTTTCCCTGGTTCCAAATCACTTCCTGCGGACGTATCACCTTCCACTGATGTTCACTATTTCTCATGATACGTATGTCTCTGACAAAAAGATCGGTTGCTATGTGTAAGCTTATTAAAGATTGAGATCTTCTGATCGAAGAAAAAGAAGGAATAATCAAAGACGTTACGATATGACACGAAAGAAGCATCATTAAAGAAAAAAGAACAAGATATAATAGAAATGATAGTAAAGAAAATCCTTTTTGATGAAACATTATCATCCTATTATTTTATAAGTGCTTTTTCCACTTCATTGCGAGCAGAAGAAAATCGTTCAATTTTTTTCAGTGCTTTCTGTTGCGTGCTTTTTACTTCAATTATATAATGGGTAATAATTAACATGAAAAAAGTTGCTACTAGTAAGCCGATCATTAACTCAATAAGGAGAAATCCGCTTCTAGATTGCATTGCTCTCTCTTGATATCTTTGAGAAAAAACAACCGTTAAGTTCTTTACTGGGATCCCCGTGCGACATATAATAGAGCATGGGTATAAAAGTTATGTAGACTATACCGATAAAATGAAATTTGATGCAATATAAATGAAAAGGTAATCCGCTATGACATATCGCACGCTATTTTTTAACATACTCGTAACTATTTTCTTCTGTATTGGCTCTCCCCTGCTCAATGCAGGACAGATGATACCTAATATGAACATGGAAGATTTCGAAAAAGAGCTTGCTGAAGCAAATAGGGCCATAGAAGAATATGTATCCAGTCTTTCGCCTGAAGAACAAGCAGCTTTCAATCAGAGTGTTGCAGATATGACACAGATGTTTGAAAATATGAGTGATCAAGAATTTGAACAATTTCTTGGTGAGATGTTTGCAGATGATCCCTCAATGATGATGGAGCCTAATCCATTTGATGTCATTGAACCGGTTGTTCAAGAACCAGTAGTAGAAGTTGTTCTCAGTGCCCAAGATAAACAAAAAGTAGAAACAGCACTTGCTATCATTCGTGATATTGTTGCACAATCCAATCTCTTTATGGTTCTTGTTAACAGTTCATCCGATCTTCCAGCACGCATCAATCAATGGGCAAAAAAAGGCGCTATTGCTAACTGGCAAAGTGAAAAACAGTGGGATGCTTTCAAAAAAGAAATTGAACTTTTTGTGCAAAAACTATATCGTGCCGAAGATCAAGATCTCACCACTAAAAAATATAAATTTCTTCTCGAAATCATAGCTGATGAGGCTTTATATAACAATCTTATTCAATTGCAAACAGAGCTTAAGGCACTCGTTTCACTCATCAATATTCCTGAGTTTGGCATTCAAAAACTCAGCGCTGCATCAAAAGAAACTATAAAGAGTATTTTATCAAAATATGCTGAGAGTTTTTATTTACTCAATATACCACAATCGCTTGATGCATTGTTTCAAAAATATGCACCAGAAGAAGAAAAAATCCGTCTCGCTGAAGAGGCTGCAAATAAAAGATCAGTAGATACTGCTCGTACACCACGAACCCCAGTAAGCGCAACAAGCGCTGGATCAGAAGGCGATATGGGTTACGGATATGGATATGATGATTATTCTAATTATTATGATCCTTATGGCGGCTACGGCGGCTATGATAATTATGGAGGATATAATGATTATGGTAATTATGGCGGTTATGATGATGGTTCTTATGGTGGTGGTTCTGGAGGTAGCGGCGGTAAAAGTTCTGGCGGCGGTGGATCAAGCGGTGGCAAAACAAGTAGAGATGGAAGCGACCTCGGAGACACTGAAGAAGGCAAAGAAAAATCAAAAGATGAAAAAGATAAAAAAGGCACAAAATCCAAGGGCGACAAGTTTATTCCTAATTACACCCTTGAATTAGCGATCGCCGAACTTAAAAATAATTTTAAAGACATTAATGATCTGTTAAAAGAAGATAAAGAAGGCAATCCAGCAAAACTTGCCGATTGGGGAAAAATAATTGCTGATGAAAACACAGATGCTATTGTAGCTAATTCTATTTTTATTGAGATAGTTGATAAAAAAATATCTGCCATGAATGAAGCATTGGAAACAATAAATAAAGAAAGCGCTAAGTTGAATGCGCAAGACTTAGCGCACTATCAAAGAGAGATTAGTAAGTTCTTTGACACAAATAAAAAAACGCTTGAAACGTTAAGCAAATCCATTGATGCATTTGAGCAAGTGACAGACGAACAAAAGAAAAACATTGCATTAGCTGGCGGAAATGCTGAACTAAGTCAGCGAACTGATATTAAAACGCTGCCTGCTGCAATAAGATGGGCATACTTTGGTGCAGAAGATGCGGTGTTAGGTGAGGAAAACGTAGAACTTGCAGAAAAAGTTACCTCGCGTGCTTCTTTATTTGATATCAAAGAAAATATTGATACACTCTTTGAAAATGCTAAAAAATTTGGAACAGCACAAGCTAAAGTGCAAAGACCAAAAAAAGAAATAAAACCTGTTTTTCCTGTGGAAGAGTTAGAAGAAGAACTAGCATTAGAATAAAATATCCTGTACTGGATTATTTGATAAGAGGCTTGCAATGTGCAAGCCTCTTTTTTTGTTTGTATCATTCTGGCATTATACACAAAATCTGATAGAGTACTTGATAATAAATTCACTTAAGTAAAAGGAGACAGTTATGCAACATCAAAAATTGTTTATTACGGCTCTCATGATCGGATCTATAGCCAGTCATAATTGTTATGCTGCAGAACCGAAAATAGTAACTTCAAATACATCGCCCAAACCAATTCTGCTCGATAAAGGCTTATTAACCTTAGTTCCTTCACTATTAGGAAAAGGCAGCTTATTTAAAAATTATTTTTTTATGCGAGATGTAAAAAGAGGTGAACCGAACACTTTGGCGAATCTTATGGGTAGTCATCAGTATTCGTTAGAATCAAAACATGATGGTTGTGATTACCTTTTTTGTCCTACAATAGTAAGAATTGAAGGCAATATACTGAAAAATCTTGGTTCATTTTCCAATTTTATCCACGAAGAAGTTAAAGAAGCTTGTCGCTTAAAACAAGCAGTCTTCTATCCCCACAAGCAAGGAGCTATTATTTATTCCCTCGATTCAAACTTCAATATTCATTTCTTTGAAAGCAAGGAAAAAGAACTAGAACAGATGATTGATGAAAATGCTAAAGGGGAAATCGTTCTTCGTTTGCCTATTTTTGAGAGGTTAGGTAGAAATTAGTTAAGTTATGCACAAAAGGGAGGCCTGCATTTGCGGGCCTCTTTTTTCTTTGTATAACTTTTTATTTCAACCTTGCTGTAAGCATGAAATCTGATAGAGTACTTGATAATAAATTTCATTAACAGTTAACAGAAGGAGATCGCTATGCAACGTCAAAAATTGTTTATTATGGCAATAATGATGGGTTCAATAGTTACTTATAATTGTTATGCCGCAGAACCCAAAATAGTAACTTCAAATGAATCGCCCAAACCCATTATGCTCGATAAAGGCTTATTAACATTGGTTCCTTCACTATTGATTTCAGTGAACGAAAAAGGTTGGTTTAACCCAGACTACTTTATGGGAAATATTACAGAAAAAACCACTAAAGAAACGTTAATATCGCTGATGGCTTCTAACTATGCAAAAACCTCTTGTTATGATGGCAAAGTCGATGCGTTTTCTCTCGTCTTTTATCCTACGGTAATCCAAATTACGGAAAACAAAATACTCAAAAATCTAGGATCATTTTGTAAATTACTCCACAAAGAAGCTAAAGAAGCGTGTCGGTTAAAGCAAGCAGCTTTTTATCCCCACAAACAGGGAGCGATTATTTACTCTCTCGATTCAAAATTTAATCTTGATTTTTTTGAAAGCAAACAAATCGAAATTGAAGGGATGCTTGACGAGAATGCAAAAAAACAAATAGACGATTATTTGCCAGTTTTTGCGCATCTCCGTTAATTAATTAAGTTTATAGCTAAGAAAAAGAGGCTTGCTTTGGCAGGCCTCTTTTTTAATTTAAACCAATTGTTTTATCTCACTATCTTCTGGCACCGATTACACAAATGATCAGGATCTTCTGTAATATCCCATTGCCAACACCGAGGACATTTCATGCCTGCTGCATGTTCCACGCGCGCAAAGAGGCCTTTTAGTTCTGTTTCTTCGAGATTGTTATTACTTATTGCAATAGCACATTGGGAAACAATTAAAAATTCTTTTAAGAACTCTTCAGCTGCTTCGCCTTTATCTTCAAGACTCACAAAGAAAGTATTGATTTTTTGATAATATTCAGCTTGCGGATCAATATACAATGTCACCTGAGCTTCAAGCGAATGTTTGATAATGCTTTTCTCACGCTGCAATTCAATCGCCTTAAGCAAGGCAGAGCGAACTTCTTTCAACAGCTGCCACACATCTTCATGCATATGTTGTGATGCAATATCTTGCATAGTATCAATAGTTGCAAGATTAGAAGAGTAATGCCCTACACGATCTTCTTGGGCATATTTTCTTTGACCCAACCGTTCCCAGATATTTTCTAACGCAGGAAATTGCTGCAGATGAATAGAATCAGTTTTATCTTTTTGATATTCATCAGATAACTGTTCTGCCGTGAATGATAAAATGGGTGCCATCAACTTAGTCAATGTATCAAGGATATAATAACAAACTGTTTGAGCAGAACGACGCTCTAAACCATTACTTTTTTCTACATACAATCTATCTTTGATGATATCCAAATAAAACGCACTCAAATTGACTGAACAATACGTACCAAGTAGGTGAAAGACTCGCGTGAAATTATATTCTTGATACGCAATGATGATTTCTTGATGCAGTTCGTACAGTTCTTGCAATGCATACAGATCAATTGCTTTCATTTTTTCTGTCAGGACCGCATTGTGCATAATATCAAAATCATTAATATTAGAGATTAAGAATCTACAGGTGTTGCGAATTTTGCGAAACACTTCTTGGACATTTTTGATCAATATATCAGAAACCACCGGGTCACTGGCATTATCAATACTGGAGGCCCATAACCGTAACCCATCAGTTCCTAGGGTATCAATGATATCTTGTGGAACAACAACATTTCCTAAAGATTTGGACATCTTGCGGCCTTGCGCATCCACGGTATAACCATGTGTTACAATCGTTTTCACGCAAGGAGTTTGTTCAATAATCATACTGGTTAACAACGAACTTTGGAACCAACCACGATGTTGGTCTTTACCTTCAAGATACATATTAGCCGGATATGCTAAATCAGGATTATGAAGAACTGCGTAATGACTCACGCCAGAATCGAACCACACATCCAGGATGTCAGTTTCCTTGCATAAGCTACCGCTTATGCAGTTAGGGCATGCACCTGAATTTTTTAATAAAGACTCCATTGATATGGTATCCCAATATTCAATGCCCTTTTTGGCAACATGCACAGCAACTTCATCAATAAATTCCTTATTTACGTATGCATAGTCACAATTATTGCAAATAAGCGCTGGTATTGGCACACCCCATGTACGCTGACGAGAAAGACACCATTCAAGACGGCCTTCAACTGTTGCTTCAAAACGATTGTGTGATGCTTCAGGAAGCATTTTAATGCGAGAAATTGCTTCAACCGATTCTTCTTTAAGATTATTTTTTGATAAATCGCAGAACCATTGTTTAGTTGCACGGAAAATTAATCCTCCGCGGCAGCGCCAGCAATGAGGATAAGAATGCTTGATGCTCGTTTTGAACATCAGCTTGCCAACATCCATTAGTTTCTGAATTACCCACCCATGCGCTTGCGTCACCGATACTCCTGCTAACTCTGTAGGTTTGATGTCGGCAGTATAATGACCATCAGGAGTTATTGGTGAGTAAATTTCTAATTCATTTTTTATTCCAACTTCATAGTCAATTGGTCCTACTCCTGGTGCGTTGTGCACACATGCGGTACCATCTTCTGTGGCGACTGAATCATCCACTAAAATAGGTGAAAATTGATCTGCAATAAAGGGATGCGCTACTTGCGCTCCAGCATTCACCAATATTTGGGAATTAAATTCGGTAACAACATTTTTAGGAATTTCAAGCATGGCAACCATTTTATCAACTAAAGCTTTGCCAACAACGATATAATTATCGCCAGCTTCAAGAATTGCATATTCGGTGTTTGGCTTTAAAAGCACTGCACGATTGAGCGGTAAGGTCCATGGTGTGGTTGTCCATACTAATAAAC
Source organism: candidate division TM6 bacterium SOIL31 (assembly GCA_001468865.1). GTDB lineage: Bacteria > Babelota > Babeliae > Babelales > Vermiphilaceae > SOIL31. Next base: position 14,193 of record LDIY01000035.1, on the reverse strand, counting down.
TGATTGGTTTATCTTGTAATTGAGGAAATAATTCATCAGCCGTGCTTTTTTCTAAAGTAAAAAGCACGTAAATTGATGGATCTTTGCGGTCTTGATATTCAATTTCTGCTGAAGCTAACACTGTTTGGCAGGTAGGGCACCAGGGCACAGTTTTATTTTTACGTTCGATGTATCCTTTTTTTACCAAGATCCCAAACGCATTAAGAATGCGAGCTTCATAGTCAAAGCTCATAGTGGTGTAAGGATGATCCCAATTCATGATTACGCCAAGCTGCTTGAATTCTTCACGCTGGATATTAATCCATTTAGTAGCATATTCACGACACGCTTTTTTCAGTGCATCGCCAGAAAGTTCCGGATTTTCCTTTTTCACCGCAAATTCAATTGGCAGCCCATGGCAATCCCATCCTGGAACTACTGGGACGTGTTTGCCCATCATGCGTTGGGATTTGGTGACAATATCTTTTAAAATTTTATTATAGGCATGCCCCAGGTGAAGGTGCCCATTAGCATAAGGGGGACCATCATGAAGAATAAATTTTTCTTGTCCTTTATGAAGATTAAATGCGCGCTGGCAGAGATTTTCCTTTTCCCAGCGTTGCAATAGCTTAGGATCATCTTCTTTATGATTGGGACGAATTGGAAAATCGGTATGAGGAAGGTTGAGCGTATCTTTGAAGCTTTTCTTTTCAGCAGTTAGTTGAGACATAGTGTATGTCCTTGTATAAATATAATTTTGAAAAAATAAGAATGTTATCTTAAAATGAGGAATTGATGCACAGAAAGCGGATAAACGAATATATATTATTTCATTTATCCGCATATAATTGAAATACAAGAAATTATGAAGGAATTGAAGGTAAACACAGTTTTAACCCGTTCTTATGAAACCAAATTATTGTATAGTATATAATGTTTTGCAGGGCAATACAATCGCTTGCAATAATCGCTCTAAATTGTAGTATGGTGAAATATCGATGTCGCAATAACCCCTCTAATGAAAGGAATCGCCAACCCCCCTCTATATCAAACAAACTGAGATAAGAATATGTGTTTTATAAAAAGGAAGTTCAATGGTACACAAATTTTCTAAAATCCTCATCATGGGGATTACTATATCATCATTCACGACCATAATATCTGCATCTGACGATATATTCAGAAAAAATTATTTTGACGTAAGAGACAAAAATATCGGGTTTGATACTAATCCAGTTCCTGTTAATGAATCCTGCTTGCTCTCACAAGTAGTTGATGGTCAAACAACCACTATCTATCGCAATTCCGCTGTTCAACCGGCAATAGCAGTCAATCCTTTAAATAAAAAATACGTGGTTGTTGCATTTGAAGAAGGAGTGATAAGTAATAATGGTGCGCTTGATGTTGGTATCGCTACCTCAAGAGATGGCGGAAAACATTTTAGTGATATGGTTTTCCCGTTTCAAAATTGTATAGGTGGTATTGCAGATAGAAGTGGTGATACATCATTGAGTTATGGACCTGATGGAATATTATATTTAGCCGTTAATGTTACCAATGTAACTCAAGATATTAATACGCTCAATCAATCTGGTATTCTTGTATCCTATTCAAATGATAATGGTTTGACGTGGAGCAATCCGCGTTGGTTGGCAGCAAGCCAAGATTTTTTTAATGAAGATACATTCGTATTCCCGATAAATAATGATCCGTCTGTTACTGCAGATCCTAACAATTCTGGCACTGCATATGTGGTATGGGATCAAATACCGGGTAACCTTTCCTCTCATTCAGATGTATTTAAGAGTTGCACTTTTGATGGTGGAGTAACATGGTGCCCTCAGGAAATGATTTATAATCCATTTGATGATCAGGAATTTGCAGTTATCAATAATGGTATTTATAACAATATGAACGTTCAAAATCCTGTTATTGTTGTACTTCCTAATGGAGATCTTTTGAATTTTATGACTCGTCAGTATGCTGGACCAGGAACCACTGAGGAACAATTCCTAGATGATATGTGGCCATGGAAATACAGATTGTTTGATATTGCATTTATTAGGTCAACTGATAATGGCGTAACATGGGATAGGGATGCAACAATAGTAACAACTATCGATGCAAATGAAACCTTCACTGGTGGTTACACCTATGGTTTTGGTGGTATTACTGGCGGTGTTGGAAGTCAAACAAGAACAGAAAATGAATTCTTCAGTGTTGCAGTGAATCCAGAAAATGGACGTCTCTATGTAGCATTCCAATCCGGACAATTTACTCAAAATCAGTTACCGCAAATCGCATTAGTAACTTCTCGTGATAATGGTGTAACGTGGTCTGCAGCAGCACGCGTAAGCACAACTCCTCTTAATGCTCCAAATCCGCAAGCATTTACTCCAGCTATCACCGTTGCAGAAGGTGGCTATGTTGGTCTTTTATATAATGATTTCAGCAAAGATAACAATGCAGTACCAACAGAAAATCCGAGTACTAAAACGAACGTATGGTTTGCAGAATATAGAGAAACAAATAACCCATTTGGTGGCAGTACTGGTATTGGATTAAATCTGGTCAATAGCTTACGTGTTTCTAAACATTCTTACATCATGCAAAAAGGACCCGATGTAAATGGTATTATGACAAATGGCGATTTTAATGCGCTGACTGCATTGGGCGATGATTATTATGCATCATATATTAAAGCTCTTGATTGTCCTTTAATGCCTGCTCAAACAATCTTTGATGAACCAGATACTTCAACAGTTCTTATTCTTGATAACAACAAAAGAACATCTCCGTTCTTCAGCAGAATTGATTCAAAAGGTTAATCAATAAAAGCTTAATGTTCTCAAGTAAAAAGAGAAGGTCCGGCAAACGCTGGACCTTCTCTTTTTACTTGTAATTTTACTTATTTCTTATTCCATAGGTGATGGTGGACGTTTGCCGCGGAATACGTTTGCGACCAATGATAGGACAAACAATACAATGAAGATAAAGAATAATATTCTTGCGATATCAAGAGACATAACTTCGACTCCCGAAAAACCCAGAAAACCAGCAACAAGTGCTAGCACCAAAAAGGTTATAATCAGATTCATCATACCAAAAACTCCTATGGAAAAATGTGGAAAATATATGTAAAAAAGAGCATAGGAAAAACGGTAAAGACATCGCAATTGTTTCTTAATGATTCGTTTTAAAAAATATTTTGGTCTTTGTGGTTTACATAATGAAGCAATCCATTATGCGACGAATAGATGGCATTGTAACAATTCATTGTATACAACATTTATCTGCGGACGTTTCTTTATCTTTCCCTTCATTATTTATCACTCCTACCGCAATTAATTCATCTACTCTTCTTGCGCCTTTGTTTCGTAATAAATTATAAATTATTGTCCGTGAAGCAGAATTCCAGGCATCCAAACTCTGATCACAACCGACCTTCAATATTTGATCTAAAAGCGTTTTCTTTTGTAAACATCTTGCAAAATCATTCTGATTTATTGAATCTTTTCTCGGAATAAATTTAGGAGTATTTTCGATAATTATTTTATTTAAATCATCATAACATCCGTAGTCAAGCAATAACTTTACCGCTACACTATTGCAACAGGCATGAGCATGTTCTATTAATTCATTACCCATTTGTTTCATATCCTTAGATACTGATATGTTTTGAAAAATTGCTCGCAGAGATTTATTATCCTTATTTGCTATAAGAACATGCCAACATAATGAAAATTCGGTTTTATTTATTTGTTTAATCTTCTCACTACTTTCTTTTATCCGATCACGATTGCGAGATATACAGGCAATAAGTATCGGACCAGGAATATAGCAGACGATCCCCTCTTCTGGTAAATTTTTCCAATGTCGTTTGGCATTCTCCCGATTAAAATTCTGCAATATTTCTTTATTCGGTGCTACGCAATACGGAAACACCCCCATAGAAAGTGTGGGTATTTTATAGAAATAATTATCATCAATTCTTTTAAGCTCCAAAAGAGCTTTAATTATCTTATCTTTTCCATCATAAACAGCAGTGATGAAAATAGACTCCAGATCTTTTTGGCTTATAGGGGGATTCAATAAAATAAATTCCAGAGAAGGATTATGAAACGAAAAAAAATTACTTAATTTTTTGCATGATTTTCTCAGGCAATTAATTTCTTTAGGTTGAAGCAATGCAACAATAGGCTTTATGATATCTGGAGGCAAAAGATCAAATAATCCTGCTTTCTTGTCTCCTGAGACAAGTTCCATATTCAGAGCGGAACTCGAATAAATCAAAAATCCAAAAATAATATATCTCACTCGAATCACCCTCTTGTTAAAACCTTTAAATTGTTATCATCAAAGCACAGATTATCCCATTTTCACCCTTTTTTACAAAGTCTGTTAAAATCCTTAACTTTAAGGCTTTTGTATGTCAACAAACTTAAATTTTTTGATATACCACGAAAAAAGTAAAAAATTTAATGTAAAACAAGAAAAAATAACGCGTTCAAAAATCCACTATGGCGAATTTTTATCACGATCGCCAACTTCACAATCATTAAAATATTTATCAAGAAACAAGGGTCGTATTAACAAAAATTCATGCATAGCTTACAAATAATTTCTGTTAGATTTTTATATTGAGTATAAACTTATAAATCGAGCAAATTGCTCATTTTACGCTCAGGAGAAGCTTCTAATCGTTTGAGACGCTCGATATCACCAAGATAAAGTTGGGTGGTTGTGGGAGCTGTATGACGCATGGCAAGTTGTACTTCATATAATGAAGCACCTGCCTGCATAGAAAGAACACCAAAGGTGTGCCGAAGACTGTGTGCGGTAATACGCTTGCTATCAAATCCCGCTGCTCGCAACCGCTTTTTTATAAGACGAGAGAGAGAAAACATTGTTAAACGCTTTCCATAATTGCGATCACTTAATGAAACAAATAAAGGATCTTTTTCGCTTTTTATTTCCCGGGATTGTAAATACTCATGCAACGAGGTCAATGTTTGTGGCGTCAACAAAACAAATTCATCTTTACTGGATCGCCCTTTTCCATGTATCCATAAAAGCATTTCCCCGCGTTGCTCATACATATCATCTAAATTTGCCGATACCACTTCTTTTAATCGCAATCCCGTACGTACCAAAAGATTGATCAGTGCGTAATCACGTTTGCCTTGCATATTTGAACAATCAATTGAGGCGAGTAATTTTTTAAGTGACTCAATGGAAAGGGATTCCTTTTGATGACTTTTTGCGTATCTTTTGATGCCTTTAATTTTGCGCGCAATATTTTCCTTAAGAAAATCTGAATCATGCAGCCATGAAAAAAAACGCCGAATCACAATTATATATATTGCTTTGGTATAAGAACTCAATCCCTTGGTATCGAGCCAAAATTTATACGATAAAATTGTTTCATGCTTTGGATACGTTATTTTTTTTTCTGCACACCACCGCGTAAATTGCATCATTGCGTTCAGATAGGTAGTTCGAGAGTTGAGAGCAATATCTTGCGCTGCGATAAAAGGATGAATAAATTCATCTATATTAAAATTTTCTACATGTGCATTCATTATGTCCCTTTTTTATATGCAGCCTCATAATAACAAAAAAATAAATTCTTTATAAGACATTGTGTTTTGATTGCGTTTGCGTAAACTTTATTTCATATATATACAATGGAACAATGAGATACTCTTAACCGAAAAAAACAAGATGAAAAAAACAACTTTCTCTTACCTGCTATTGTTATCTTTTTTTTTATTAATAGGTCATCATGATCTTAATGCTATGAAAACAAGAAGTAGAGATAAGCATTGCCAAGGCACCTTAGAACCAGCAACTAAAAAACAAAAAACAACACCTGAACACGTTATAATCTTACACCGTTTACCAAAGACCAATCCCAATCCCCAAGTTCATAAAAAAAATAAATCACTTTACCAAAAAAAATGTTTTTTTGATTGTGAGATGTGTGGAAAATCTTTAAGTAGTTACACTGCATTCAAATATCACATAATGGCACATAAAGGTATAACGCCCCATAAATGTGAATGCGGTAAAGGATATACCCAAAAAGGTAACCTTAAAAAACATATGGAAAACTGTTTACAGAAAAAAGAAGATATATCACTTTCAGAAATACTTAATGAAACTTCTTCTTTAGAAGAAAATCAACTCTTGTGTAATAACTGCGATAGATTATTTGCAACAAGCGATAGCAGAAAAGCACATGAAATAGGTTGTGAAAAAAAGTTTGTTAAAAAGAAACGAGTAAAGACTTTATCTCAAGTAATGGTATTGAAAAACGAAAAACATGATAATCCTCCCATAAAAAAAGGAAAAACAGGAGATATAAGCAAAACAACAATAGATCCAAAATATATTTGTCATGTATGTGGAAAAATACTCTGTAATAAGTATGGTCTAACAAACCATCTCATGCTTCATACAGGAGAAAGGCCATATAAATGTCATTTATGTCCCAAGAAATTTATCCAAAACTCCAATTTTAAAAAACACGTGAAATATTGCATTAAAAAATCAAAGCTATCTGACAAAGATTTTAATTCAAATATTTCTAGTGAAGAGATTCATCCAACCTCTTATTCTTCTGATGATGAAAAATCGGAAAATGCTGATTTAATCGAATTTTTTAACAATGAAGACTTATCGGAATGGTTAGAATGTTTATGATAAATAAGTTACTATTAACATCTTTTTTATTTTTATTACCGTGTGAGTCCCTTAACGCAGCAATGAAAAGAGCGAGACCGGAATCCCAGGTGCCAGCATATGAAATGCTTGCTCATATGGTTACAATCAAAAAAGCAAGATTAGATACAACAGATTCTAATACAAAGGTTATCGCGCAAAAATGCCCTAGACCGGAACATCTTCAACTGGTAAAAAATCTTGAATCTCCCACAAAAAAACAAGCTGAACTTGCCCCATTGGTTACTGCCGTCCAACAAATTACGGAAAAACAAATAATAAGAAAGTCAGAAGATTTTGAAATAGAGAAAAAATATATTTGCAATCAGTGCGGGAATGGTTTTGAGAAGAAAAATGGCCTTGCGCAACACAAAAATATCGTTCATTTAGACAAAAGACCATATAGCTGCAAGCAATGTGAGAAAAATTTTAAAACAAAAGGTCACCTTAAAGAACATATTAACTTCGTGCATTCAGACATTAGAGCATACTCTTGTAATAAATGTAATAAGACTTACAAAAGAAAATCACAGCTCGAAAGTCATGTAACAAGTAAACACTCTACTATAAAAGCTCATATTTGCGAAATCTGTGAGAAAAGTTTTTCTTTACCTGAGACACTTCGCTATCATTTAAAAACCCATTCCAACGAGACACAATATGCATGTACCGTATGTGGTTCAAAATTTAAAATGAAACACAATCTTACTGACCATATGAAATGTCATTCTGATGAAAGACCATATATTTGCGAGGAATGTGGTGACGGTTTTAAAAGGAAAAATAATCTCGATGCACATACAAGGACACATTCTAACAAAAGAGCATATATCTGTATATGCAATAAAACCTTTAAATACCAAAGTGGCCTTACAAAACATCAAAAAAAATCTTGTCCGGGAAAATCAGAAACTTCTTAATAAATCAATATTATTTAACACTAAAACGAGGCTTTATCATGAAAAAAATATTTGTGTTTATCTTTTCATTAATCCTGTATAGTCCTCTTCATCCTATGAAAAGATTCAGGAATAATTCTGAGCCCTCCCCCAAAAAAAAATTAGAATTAGCAACACCATCACCCTTCCCACACCCATTACCAAATAAACAAATTTCTTATTTAGATCCTTCCAAGTTTTATGATGCTCCCTTTTCACTTCCAAGAGCGGAAAAAAATCAATTTCTATGTAACAACTGTGATCGATCATTTTCAACAAAATATTGTAAGCAGGAACATGAAAAAAGTTGTTCAAAGTTTAATAAGATAAAAAAACCATTCAAATCTTTATCGCGAGAAATCTTATTAAAAAAAGAAAGTCCTGATAATCCTTCTATAGAAGTTACGAGTAAATTAGTAAAAGACAAAAAAAAGATTTGTCCTGTATGCAGAAAAACCCTTTGTAACAAGAATAGCCTAAAAAAGCATATGATGCTCCATACGGGAGAAAGACCATATAAATGTCAGGTATGTTCTAAAGAGTTTATACAAATAAGCAATTTTAAGAACCACGCGAAATATTGCATTATAACACCAACGCTGTCTAAAAATGATCCTAGTCCAACTATTCTGGATAAAGATATTCATCAAACCTCTTATTCTTCGGATGATGAAAAATCGGGTGAAAATGGTGATTTAATCGAATTTTTTAACAATGAAGACTTATCGGAATGGTTAAAATGTTTATAGACAACGATAAACATATTGGCATTTGGGGGTTTGGAAAGGTAGGCAAATCTGTTGCCCATTATCTGCATGTTCAAGGATATAAACTTAGCATCCTGGATAAGCGCCAACCAACACCACAAGAACAAGTAGAACTACACAAAAAAAATATTAATTGGTATACCGAAAAAGACCCAGAAATATTTTTTAATTCTTGTGATCATATTATTCCTTCTCCTGGGATAAACATAACGCCAATGCGTTACGCGACACATAACCATAAATGGCTACCTGAATTGGACCTTTTTTATCATGAATTCCGTAAACCTATTATTGCTGTAACTGGCAGCATTGGTAAAACATCAGTGGTTTCTATTTTAGAAGAACTTTTTAAAGAATTATCAATTCCTATTGCCCTGGGGGGCAACATTGGAACACCAACCTTTAATTTAATTGCACAGCAAGATACGGTTGAATACGCGCTTCTAGAAGTTTCTAGCTTTCAACTCATGCGCTGCACCCAGTTTGCGCCTTATATATCGCTCTGGACTAATTTTTACCCTAACCATCTTGACTATCACGCCACTGAAGAAGAATATTTTTCAGCAAAAGAAAAAATTCTCGCTTATCAAAAAGATAATGCTTTTTCGCTCCTACCATGGAACTTACGCTCAAAAATACCTAACGCACAACCAGAGCAAACGCGTAATTATTTTTCAGTAGACTTACCAAATAAAGAGGAGCTAGGAACGCTCGAAAACAATGAAGCTGTGTATTATATTAACCAAAATACTATCATGCGCTTCACGCAAGAAAAAGACACATGCTTGATGCAACTTAGCCCCAGTCTGATCAATCTCTCTTTTATTGATAATATCTTGCTCATTGCCGCAGTATGCGATCTTATGAATATCAATAATGAGGCATTAAATTCTATAGCAGAAAAAATAGAATTGCCCGCGCATCGTATTGAATATTGCGGTACTGCAGATAATATCGAATTTTACAATGATTCTAAAGCCACAACAACTGCCTCCACCTTAGCTGCGGTGCAAAAACTGCACAAGCGCCCTCTTCATCTTTTTCTTGGTGGCTTGAGCAAAGGTGTCGATCGAGCACCTTTTATCGCGCAATTAAAAAATAAAGTGCAACACGTTTATTGCTTTGGTCAAGAAGCTCCCCAGTTGCAGGAAATATGCACGATAAATAACATAGCAGCAACTCATCATGTTGAACTGGAAGGTGCATTTGCTTTTTGCATGAGTACCATTCAATCTGGTGATTGTGTCTTGCTATCTCCTGCAGGAAGTAGTTACGATTTATATGAAAATTATGAACACCGAGGAAATCATTTTAAGGAATTAATTACATCCTATATAAAGAAATAATTACGTGAGGACCATATGATTTCAAAAAAACTCCCTTTATATTCTGATCTCAATGTGTTTCTCACGATTATAGCAACATTGATTCTCATTGGATGTTTATTTGTATATTCCTCAAGTTCGGTGTATGCATTGGAAACATTTGGATCATCATTTTTTTTTGTTAAACGTCAATGTATCGGACTTGCTCTTGGCTTGTGTGCACTTATAGCGGGAAGAGCATTGCCACTTTCTGCAATAAAACGTACGGCTCCTTTTCTATTTCTGGGTTCTATTATCCTGGTGCTTATGACTTTTTTGCCGACATTTGCACGCACTATTCATGGATCAAGCAGATGGCTTTCGTTTGGAGGATTTTCTTTTCAGCCCAGCGAATTGCTCAAAATCACCCTTCTTTTTTACGTTGCTTATTTTCTTGATAAAAAAGCCAGCAATGGCAGCATCAGCCTGAAACACTTTGGTATCTTTGCTATGCTGATTGGCACCATGTGCGTAGCCCTGCTTAAACAACCCGATTTTGGCATGACTATCACGTTGCTTTTGACTACGATTATTATATTTTTTTGCGCCCATGCACAGGTTAAACACATTATTATAACGCTCTTTGGACTTGCAATTAGTGCTGTTTTTCTTATTCTTTTTCGTCCTTACCGATTACAACGCGTACTTACCTTCCTTAACCCATGGCAAGATCCAAAAGGAAGTGGCTTTCAGATAATTCAATCGCTCATTGCAATCGGTTCTGGATCATGGCTCGGCACCGGCATTGCACATTCTCGACAAAAATTTTTCTATTTACCCATGCAACACACTGATTTTATTTTTTCAATAATTGCAGAAGAAACAGGCTTTATAGGATGCATATTTCTTATTACCCTTTTTGTTCTTTTGCTCTATTTTGGTATTCGCATTGCACATCAATTAACCACAACCTTCAATACCTTGGTCATGCTGGGGTTTATGATCCTGATACATTTGCAAGTGGTGATGAACATGGCAGTTACCACAGGATTGGCTCCCACCAAAGGTGTGGGTATGCCTTTTATTAGTTATGGAAATACTTCTTTGGTGTGTTATCTTTTTATGATCGGTGTTATTATTAACATGGTTCACGAAACGAGAATTTCATTACGGTAAGGTTATTAGAATGGAAAATACACACAATCCATTAAACACACAAACAGCTCAAGAATATTATGCTCCGGAAAATACTATCGATCCGCTCGGAGATGGTATTAGTTCAGTTGAACTTGTACGCGTATCAGGATCAGATTTAGATGTAGTTAATGCAGCGCGCGTTTCATACGGAAAAACATCAACAGAAGTCACCGAACGCGATAAAAAATTGATCAGTTTTTTGATGGAACATAGTCACACCAGTCCCTTTGAACATAATCAGTTTTCATTTCGTATCAAAGCACCCATTTTTGTTGTTCGTCAATGGATGCGTCATCGCATGAATTCCTATAATGAAATTAGTTACCGATACGTTAAAGCAGCACTTGAATTTTATGTACCGCCCAAATGGCGTTCACAAGATCTTAAAAATAAGCAAGCTTCAATTGGTTCTTTTGATAATGCAGAGTTTACCCAAAAATTTAAAGAATCAATTGAGCACAGCATAAAAGCTTACGAATATTTACTGGAAAATGGCGTCGGCAGAGAAATTGCTCGCAGCGTATTACCATTGTGTACGTACACCGAATTTATCTTCACCTGCAATCTGCACTCGCTGATGCATTTCTTGAAATTACGCTTACACGCAGGAGCGCAATTTGAAATCAGAATGTATGCTCAAACGTTATTGAAATTAGCATTACCCCATTTTCCCATTTCACTCGGTGAATGGAAACGTATTCATGCGACTGAATTAGAAATCGAAGAAGATCTCTTTACAAAAAACTTTACTGCTGCTGTTGAATAAAATCCCTATAAAAAACAGTGCGTAGAAGTTTTTCTATGCACTGTTTTTACTCTTGTTTACGGTTGTTGATCAAAAGCGCCCTGCTGTCCTAAATTATAACGCCGTACATTAGATAGCTCCACATCCGAAGCTCCTTTTGTTACATTATCAAGCAAAAATAGTAAGCGCGCTCTTTCGTGTGATCCTTCTTGTAAATGATATACTTTTGGTAATGTATCAAGCACAACACATTGCAATTCGTTCTTAACTTTAATAAGCGCAACCGCAAAATAATGTCCATGAGACTCAGCAACTTCTTCATTACCCACAATGATCACTTGAACAAAGTTTTCACCTTTCAATCCATCTCTTATTTTTTGTTTTATCTTTTGAACATAGGTAAATTCTTCTGGGTTGAATAAGGCAAACCAAGGAGCATCTGCCAAAGATGAATCAAATAGTTCAATGGTGCTAACCGCCGCAATATTGGAAACATCAACATTAAATTCTTGTCCCATTTTCTCCAAATTTTCTTTTACCACTTCAACATTGATCCAATCATTAATCGTCAAATCTAATAAAAAGTTAGTTGCACTATTTATATCATGTAAATAACGTAAGTACTTTATTTCACCTGTTTCTGCATAATCTCGAATAAGACACGCATTATTTAATGAATGCCCTGCGCATAGCGCGGGAGAGAGACTTGTTTTTTTTGCGAGCTCAAACTGATCTAAACTTCTTAATTGAACCAAAGTACAATTCAAACCGCCGCGCATACCTAATGGTGCCACGCAGGGAGCGTCAGGATTAACGGGCTTCGTTTTAAAACCAGTAACTTCCACATCACCAGACGATAATACATGCTCTTCTTTAAAAACATGGTACTGAGGACCACTCTCTGCATAAAATCCTGCAAGCTGTAGCTTGATATCTGCTTCGCTCAGACCTTGTTTGCGATATCCTCGTTTCATATCTGCAAGTATTTCTGGAGCTATCGATAATTCTTCTTGCTTATCAAATAAAGGACAAAGACCAAGTTGCGCCATTGAACTTTTATCGGTAGGTACCAAATGCGCTTGAAGATTGCGCTGAGGCAACATAAAAGGCTTTCTTCTCATTAGTCCCGTCTTTTTTGCAATAGTGAAGGCCAATTGCATGCCGTGAGTCATACTGATAAAGCATAGACTGACGATAATAAAAAACTGTTTAATTATATTCTTATTATTATCCATTGAAAATCCTTATATAAAATAAAATATCCACACACTACAAATTATATACAATTTTATTTTATACATGCAATTATTATTTATAAGAAGCATATAAAAAGCCTTTTTCTGCTTGCCTGACATAATAATAAATGCGTTATGCGACTAACAATATATAATTTGTTGATTTTTTTATAACAAAAAAGATAAAGTATTATTAATGTGTATTAATTAAATAATAAAAGGAGACGATTATGCCACACAAAGCTGCTACTACTAAACGCAGAACAACGAGCACAAAACGTAAGTCTACTACAGCTAAAACACGTAAAACTGCTGCATCTAAACGCAAAAGAACTACCACTAAAAAAACTACAGCAAAACGCAGCACAACTAAAAGAACAACTGCTGGCCGTCGTACTACTACAAAAAAAACTGCTCGTAAAAGTACTGGTTCAAGAAAATATAGCCCTGCTGCATCAAAATCAGTAGAAAAAGAAATGCGTAAATTTAAAAAAGGTACGGCAAAATCAGGCAAAGGCGGCGCTCCTGTTAAATCACGCAAACAAGCTATAGCGATTGGATTATCAGAAGCACGTAAAAAAGGCGCTAAAGTTCCAACTCCTAAAAGAAAGTAAGCCGCATCTGCTTGTACGGCTACTAAAAAAGGCCCTGAAATTTTTCAGGGCCCTTTTTATTTTTAATAATTGTGTGTCACTTATTCCAGTTCATTGCCAAGCCAACCAATAACCTCACGCCCACACCCGTTCCACCAGAACGGTAATAGGAAATATTGGGTACATCAAATGCCGTACCTGCAATATCTAAATGAACCCACGGCACATCATCAACAAAATATTGTAAGAAATGAGCCGCTGTTGAAGCGCCTGCCGGTATCTGCTTGCTACCGATATTACAAATATCAGCAACGGTAGAAGTAATAGCCTTTTTATAATCATCACCCATAGGCAATTGCCACACCAATTCCCCAGAAAGCTCTGCCGCTTTACGCACTTGGTCCACCAATTCTGGATGTTCACTAAATAAGCCACTATAGAACGGCCCGAGCGCGCGAGAACATGCGCCGGTCAATGTTGCCAAATCAATAATAACGTCTGGTTTATAATGTTTCACGGCATATGATAGGGCATCAGCTAAAATTAAACGCCCTTCTGCATCAGTATTTTTAATTTCTGCGGTTTTGCCATTGTAAAATGTTACAATATCACCCGGTTTTGTTGCGCGCCCGCTTGGTAAATTTTCTGATGTTGGTGCAATGGAAATAATATTAAGATCTGGTTTCAATTGAGCAAGGGCATCAATTGCACA
>LDIY01000034.1 GCA_001468865.1 candidate division TM6 bacterium SOIL31 | reverse complement strand
CCAAAATAATCACATAGCTGTACAATATCAACACCCTGATCTCTCAATGCACCATGATAATATAATTTCACAGTATCAGGTTTATCTTTAACCCATTCTGAAAAATAATATACTGCGAGATCAATACGCTTACGTGGTTGATTGCGATTAACAACACCAACAATGTACCAATCTTCAGGTATATTCATAGCTGACCTTGCTTTTGATATACCAAGTGGAGTAAAAACTTTTGTATCTGTTCCATGACCAACAACAGTATGTTGTGTTATAAGACCAGATTTTTTCATCTCATTCAGACCAAAATTATTATAGGCGATCACGAGATCAAAACTATTTAATGGTTCAATAAAATCTCTGCGCATATTGGGTGAATCAACCGGTGTATATAAAGCTGATTTTACATTATCAAACTTTTTAATAATCGGTATATATTCCTTAGCAATCCAGGGATCGTTAAGAACACATACTAAATCTGGTTTTAATCCACTGATAATGGATTCTAAACGGCCAATACCATATACATCACCACCGAGACTGGCGGGGTATATTGGATATGGATATTGGTGAGGATCACCATAATAATTAACACCAAGGATATTAATATCCCAATATTTCTGGATATTATCAACCGTGTTATGCGTTACATTTGCAAAACCTGTCGTTGCAACTGCATCTGCGACCCATAGAAGCTTCGGCTTATTCTGATTTGGAACTTGTCGGCCCTTCATATAATATATCCTCCTTAAAAAATCCTCTATAGTAAACAAACTGTATATGGTGTATTATAGAAATTGTTAGCAAAATTGCTCCGTAGCACAGGAGCAGGACGACGTTTAAAATATAAATTCAATTCATTAAAATCTGAATCATACATTGATTGTATGGATTTTGCAGAACTGATGTTTGAGAAAGAATATTCTCCATCACTCCAACTTTGAATTGTCTCTGCGCTGCTTGTTATCTGAGACTTTCTAAGAATAAGCGATGCGGCAATTGTTATTGGATATCTATCTTCTTGTGATATAACATCTGGACCTGGATCAGTGAATGTGTGCGCTGGATTACGAACAACATCCAAGTCAGCAGTTAAACCGCTTGGAACAAATGCTGCTGTACCAACGACAATAGCGTATAGATAACCAGATGGAATTACTGTATCTTCAGGAGCAGCTACAAGCATAGCATCATTATAGATTACATATCTATTCTTCCAACGCCGCTGTAACATGCGAATACTACTTAAAATAGCTGCCCTGATTAATGAATCTGAAAATTTTTTCTTTTCATAATCACCAAGATGAAGACGTACATCATCAAGTAAAATATCTGCATTAGTGGGATATGTCACATAAACTGGCATGTACTACCTCCGCATTGCATTTAATGCTCTACGCACCTCTGGAGTTATAGCATCTCCAAGAATAGAAAGTGTCTCCATGCCATGATAGAAAGCGACCGCTGTAATATCATTGATTGCTTGTGTATTTACAAAATCTGTATCCGTAAACGGCCTGGGACCAATAGAACCACTCATCGTATACCCAAAATCTTCTGCAACCTCAAGTAATTTGGATAACGTATAATAAGCATCCATTAATTTGGCTGCCTCTTCACGAAATTCGTTCGTGAATTCTACTGGATTTGAATAATTTGTCATAAATCACCTTATGGTAATAAAGTACCTGCCCAATACGTATGTTGTGCAATACCGCCAATAGTTGCTGAAACGCCGCTATTTTGAAATACCGAACATTCAAAATAATCAGTAGAACCATTGGCATCTTCAATTGTAGCAAAAGTCATTTGCGCGTCTTGGTTTGCTTGAATAGGAGTACCACCACGGCAAACCTCGACTCCGTTCTTTGCCAATGTCACAGTACATTGTGAAGCAGCGCTCATCCCTGTTAAACGTAAACCGCAAACCAGAAGGTATTTTCCAGCAACAGTCGGAGTAAAACGATTTGAAGCAAAATTATTATTTGTATCATAAACTTCAGTTGACCATGTAACTGTTATAAATGTTGATGTTGTTATACCTGTTTGGTCAACACCGTTTTTATGAACTTTGAATTTCGGTATTACTGTAACACCAGTTCCACCGCGATTGTTTGGTAATGCGCCTGTTACAGCGTTAGCATTTGTAAGATCAACAGCACCAAATGCAGCTGCCGCCGCGCCAGTTGCGCGTAGTACTTGACCTGTTGTTAAGCTTGATAAGCCAGGATACCCTTGTGGAATCCACACACCATTTACATAGACGAGGTTCTTAAAATCCATAACATCCTATCCAATCAACACAACTCTATATTGATTCGTTGTAGGTGCAGTAGCAAAAATGATAGTCACTGTGTTTGTCGTCGTCATCTGAATATCAGTAATAAAAGCCGCAAACGGAGTTGTGTTATCATACAAATTCCAAACCAAATCTTTTGTACCCAAGTTATGTGTCACCGTAATTGATGTACTACTACCATCACCA
This sequence comes from candidate division TM6 bacterium SOIL31, assembly GCA_001468865.1. Taxonomy (GTDB): domain Bacteria; phylum Babelota; class Babeliae; order Babelales; family Vermiphilaceae; genus SOIL31. The sequence continues at coordinate 6,245 of LDIY01000034.1, read as the reverse complement.
ATATTAGCAGCATATTTACGACTGCCATAACCATTCGCAGTATCTATAGCAAATTGACTACCAGTAAGTGTTAAACCAGTACCAGCAGTATACGTACCAGCACCACTAAATTGTGTGAATGTCAGTGCAGTTGTATTGAGCGTGATAGTCGCATTTGTCGTTAGCACCCATCCAGTATCTGCATTTGTAGTACCTTCTTCAACAAACACATACATACCAGGAGTAACTTCTGCCGAACTGTCTGCATCTGTTGCTCGCGTCATTGACCATGTAGCACTTGCACCGCCCAAACTTGTAATGGTATAGATACCGTTATTAGCTCCCGTTGCCTCGTTTTTCACAAGAATACGATCACCGACTGAGAGCGATACACCGTCAATACTCGCTAAAGCACCGTTTGCACTTGCAGTAAGTACATTACCAGAGCGTGTGTTTGATGCAAGTGCTGCTGTGGTAGCAACACGAACACTTGCTTTTGTATCAAGTCCTGTAGCAGTAGCATCAACATACGCCTTTGTCGCAGCATCTTGAGCAGATGTCGGATCAAGAAGACTGGTGATCTTCTGATTATTCATAGAAACGGATGCTGTTGGTGCGGCCATTTGATCGAGCCGAGACGTGCGAACCTGTGTATCAAAATCACTAATCGTTGCTGCAAGCTGTGTGCCTGTGTGATTAGCGCGGCTCAGATGATACGCACTATTTTGACCTTGTAAAAGATCGGAGTCTGTAGCCTTCCAAACCCAGGTAGTACCGTTATAAACGTATACCCGCTTATTCGTACTGTCGTAGTACACTTGTCCCTCTGACGGTGACGAAGGTGCGCTTGATAGTACATGGATAAGCGCATTAAGAATCTGAGATTTTACAAGGTCAATGGAGTTGCCAAATTTGAAAGCCATATTTTATAACCTCATTAATTAAGGTATGCGTCTCCACTGAATGCTGCAGAAAACGTTATTGTTAATTGATTGTCACTAAGATACGCAACGACACCAAACCAATTATCACCCGCACTATCAATAACCTCGACGCTTGGTTTCTTCCCAAGGTTATGTGTAATTGTCCATACGGCTGCGGGAAGTGATTGTATATGATGATAATACGCATCGCTTCCATTTCCGCCGCCTGTATTTGGTATCCACGAACGAATTCCTGTCGTTGTAGATGATAGGATATATCCATCTGCGGCAGGAAGACCTAGAGCTGGTTCTGCACCAACTTGTTGTGCTGTTGTTTGATGAGGATTATTGTAATCTGTAAGATGTTGGTTGAAATTACTAACGAGACTATCTGTTGAAATAAATTCGCCGTTCACAAAGAAATCAGGAACGTAGACGATCTCAATATCCTCTGGTATAAGAAAGTAAACCAAATTTATATCGTCTATCACCTGTGCATACATTAAGTAATCACCAGGGATAAACTTTGAAATATAAAGTTTAGGAATAACTAACATCCCTGATTGTAGAATACCGTCTAATCTATATTGAAGTTTATTTCGACCAATAAATACAGCATAACCAGAAACCGCAGGGATAGTTGAATCAACAGGGACAAGAACATTACCGCCGGTCTCTCCACTATAAATTTGTATCATACTATCCTCCTGGTGGAATATAAACAATCTCGATATCTTCTGGTATAAGAAAATATACAAGACCATAAACATCAACCACTTTTGCAAAAACGACATAATCACCAGGAGGTAGCTGACTAATATCTGATTTAGGAATAAGGAGTGATCCAGATGACAATGTTCCACTTAATACATAGTTCTGCTTTCTACGTCCATAGAAAGTAGCAATACCAGAAGATGCCGAGATAATGGAGTCATAGGGGAAACTGACTTCGCCACCAGTCTCACTTTGAAATACCTGGATCACAACGACTCCTATTCTTTATGCTCAAGTGTTGAGAGCTTACTGCGTAACAGCGATAGAACCTTAGCGGGGCGGCCAATCTCTTCTGCTGTAGCTAAAATACGTTTGACAGTTATTTCACTATCAATATCTTCCAGTCTTGCAGTAAGTTTTGCTGGCGTCATCAGAGCGATAGCCATAACTTCTTTATCACTTAATACATTTGATGTATCTATCTCATCAGGTTCGCCATCAAATTCCTGAATAAGACCTTTTTGAAAAAGATACTTATTCATCTGAACGAACATTCTAACTTCTTTATCAGAATAAAGTTCAACAACATCATCATCATAACTAAATGTGCGCTTTGTTAAATCTTCATACTTTGCAGCTAGAGGAAGTCCTGGGCATGATAAAAGAAAATCAACTCTCTTCCCTGTCTCTGGATCTAAACGCCAGCCGGTGATCGTATACGTGATCGGCATTGCTTTCATGTATCGTTTCACCGGCTCTTTATCTGTTACAAAAATATTATTCTTTGACATTACTTCTTATCCTTCTATACTATCCTTTATGCCAAAAGCTATACTATAAGCTATGCTACAGCGTAAGGAGCAATTTCATCAACAGACGGAACTTTAATAACACCAATATTCTCAAGCGCGTCAATAACCATACCATATCCCTGCCACATCGCCAGCACGTAATCAGCAGGTTCAGTTGTGAAGTCCCAGGATTCCTGAGTCTCAGGCTGACCGTAAATCACAACATCACCAGCTTGATCACCAATCACAAGCACGCGACTATGATCAATGAGCTGCTGATCAAATGCGTTATATGTATGTCGGAACAATGTAGGAAGCTCAACGATAGGAATACCTCGGTACGTTGCCAAACGACCAGTCTGACGCCACTCGGTAAGAATATCAGTCAAAGCGACAATACCATTCGTATTCTGAGAAACAGAAGGAGTCACTTCGATAATACCACCAGCAGCGTAGAGAGGAAGCAATGCAGATCGGAAGCCAACAATAGCTCGAACATCACCGGCACGAGTCATTCATATTTCTTAATCTTCAGTCATTTCTGCTGAAGCTGCATCTTCTTCATTCGATGCAGATGAGACTATATCACCATCCTCTTTTTTACAGAGGAGTCCTTCGTCCGATATATCAATCTTATATGTAAAAGACGGTAGAATATAAGGTCTAACGCCATCAAGGAATTTACTAAGAAATCTTCTAGGAGTAGTAAAATAATAGTGAAGATTTCCGTTTTCTACCTGTTGTCTTATATTCATTTCTATAAATAGCTTTTCTTTAATAGCCCTGGCAAGTAAAATGTGGTCTGCATAACTAAAACAGTTAGTACAAAGTTTTGCAAGATGTGCTCTTGTCTTATCACCACTTTTAAGAGGATGATCATTATGAATTAAACAACCATCGTCCATATACCAAATAGCCATCGTTTCCCAATCAAGCAGTTTCAAGTAGTGTGGATCAGGCCGCTTTACACCACACATATACATACGTTCACGAAACGTCGTATAAAATGGAAGACTGCGAGTTATTAAAGAAATGCTATCATTTCCTCGTTCATATTCCCTGTAATATAACTTTACAGGACTTATATTACTAAGAATATCTGCTTTCCATAATAGATAATCTAAATTCTTAATAGTATGCGCGCATATGAATCGCTTGTTATTATTAGGTAACTTATTATCTGTAGTTATACTACCATCGCCTAACAAAAAAGCTGCGACGTACTTCGTAAGAACTTTCTTATCTGTTATAGTGTTTGACTGTTCAACAGTCAGAGGAAATGAGTCTTTTGTTAATGTTTTAAGATCAATTATCATAGTCGTTAGCCAATCTTTCAAAGATTAGGACGGGATTAGCATCTCAGCTTTCCCCGTTTTTAGAAGAATTAATTCAAAAAGTATTTCTACTTTAGGCCGCAATGTAGTTTACGGTTTCGATCATGTTATCCATGATCGTGGTCGTTACACCAGTACCAGTTGCATCGACATAGTTTGTACGAGAATGTGTACCATCCCATACAGTAGAAATTAGTTTGTAAACACGAGCAACGATCTCCTCAACCATTGAAGCACGCATTTCATTCGTAAAGTCCTGCAACGTACCAAGTTCAGCATTTTGCAGTTCCCATCGATTAATACGAAGCTTCGTAATGATATAGTCGATCTGATAATTCGTGAGTTGTCGTGGCGGGTAGAACACGTCAGACAGGTGAGTCGTAGCAGGAACCATCGTTCGCACTGGATATCCAACACGACGAGTTTTCTTTACAAGACTGTCACCAACATTTAATTGTCGAACGCCGAAGAAATTACGAAGTACATCGAAAGTGATGCGATTCGGTTCGATTGTTTCGGTAATAACTTGTGCAAATGCTGATTGACCGCCAGGAACAGTTCCAGCGGAACGAATAACTTCAGCAAGTGCCATTTTTAGTTTCTTTTCATCAATTTGTTTCGCGGCCATCTCACAGCTCCTTCAAACTAACAGTGAGTGATCCGTCAGAAACGTTATACTCACGCACGGTTCCAACCGATGCATTACCAGCAGCATCCCATGAAATAAGTGAATTAGCACCAACCTTCACCTTCGCACCAACAGCACGAATTTGTGGGCTATCGTTAAATTCACCTGGAAGAAGCTTGTAATAACCACCGCGATGACATGCAACACGCCATCCACTTGGAATAGTAAACGTCGGGAGAACAGAAGGTCCGATAAGATAACCAGCCTCAAAGTCGGTTGTCAAATCATGCTCTGTCGCATCACGTGGATTAAGAACACCGGCATATTCCTGATACTTAAACATACCTACAGGAGTAGGACGCGGGAAGCGATCAGGGGTAGTAAATGCCATAAAGACATCATTAACAGTTCCAGATGCAGCATTTAGAACGGTTGGCAAATCATAATGCAAACCGCTGCCATTGAGAGTCACAAGTGAACCCTCTTTAATGGAAGCACCTGTAACGCCGCCAACAGCGTCGTCAAGGATAGATATATGTGCCATGTATATACCTCTTTAATTTTACAGTAAATTAGTCTCGATTAAATACGCTAGAATCTTCTATGCGCCGAGAACGACGAGAACGCAAAGCTTCCGCGAGGTCTTTAATTGTAATACCTTCATCATGCTTATGCGTTAGGGGATCAGGAATAACACCACTGTTTGAAGCTTTCGCTGATGCTTGCGTTGAATTCTGTTGCATAACTTCCTTNNGACGCTTCATCCATTCCAAGAATTCGCTCTTCTTTCTGTGCAAATGACTCTTCAGTCATCTTAACACCGGCATTATCAAGAGCAGCTTTACGAGTCTTGATAAGTTCAAGTCGATTGGCTTCTGATTCAATCTGTGCTTTGAATTGGCGAAGAGATTCAACTTCTTGTGTTAGTGCTTCCGCTTGTGTGCTCTTCTCACTTAGCTGTGAGGACATACTACGAAGCTTGTCAATGAGACTATTAAAATCATCTTCAATGTTCGTAGTATCTGCTTGGGGTTTTACCTCGTCCAACGCAGCATAGAGAGCTTCCATCATATTATATAGTCGCTCTGTGAGTGCCTGGACTTGAGCTTGAAGTTCTTCCATCTGATTTCCTTCTGCTTTTTGCTGTTCTGCAATTGCGAGAAGTGGGGTACGTCCCTTGTAAGCTGGATCATCAACAATACATATTCCTGCGCTAATAATGCCGTGCAGCCATTCGACACCATTATCGTCATACATACTGTCTTTGTAAAAAAGCTCCCAAGAGAACTGAACACCATCAGTCTCAGCACTTGCAGACAAAAGATAGTCAACAATGTCTTCATTATTCTCGGTCCATACAATCGCAGAGCCGATAATCTGAGACTGTTCTTTTTGCATCATAACAATGGGGCCAATAGGTTCTGCCCCATTGTGCCCCGTTGATGCTTGCCCATCAAAGTTAATCTTTACAGGCATATATAACGACGTTGCTATTACGTTCTCAGCTTCTGTTTCAGGAACACCTTGCTTATTCCCGTTTGGCATAAAGTCTGTAAAAACAAATCGTATCTTTTTTTGCAGAGGGTGCGGCGTATCCTCTGCGTAAGCTCTACCATACATAACTGCTGTACTATAATCACTACTTGGTAAAGGCCGCACATTACTCAAGCTTTGCTGTATTCCATCAGGAATATCAACAGTAGCATTGGTCGCTTTTTTCATTTTATAAACCTATATGTTTAATCTACATAGTATTCACCGTTTCGTCAGCCTCGGTATAACCAGCTTCAGTGTAGCTGAAACCAGCTAACTCTACTTTTCTCTCAGGTATTCTATATGTACGCCCCACGTAACGTAGGTACGGAATATTCTTGGA
>LDIY01000033.1 GCA_001468865.1 candidate division TM6 bacterium SOIL31 | reverse complement strand
CTTTAGCGACGGCTGGGCGATAAAATAAAAAATCAATCTTCGATAATAATTTGAAATTTATGTGCCCCCTTCGACAAGCTCAGGATAAACTCCGCTCAATTGAGCTAGAGCAATCGAAAGTGGCAAATGTATGCGCCCGTAGCTCAATTGGATAGAGCGTCAGACTACGGATCTGAAGGTTAAAGGTTCGACTCCTTTCGGGCGCGCCAGCTTTTTAGCCCAATTTACGCTAACGCTACGATCGGGCACCCTGCAGAGGGAAAGTGGACCCGCTCATCCTGAGCTTGTCGAAGGACAGCTGGCACGGCCATACTTCGCCTCGCTCATCCTGAGCTTGTCGAAGGACTCTGGTAGGCCAAACTATGCAATGATTTTTGACAATATTTATTCTCTGCTTATTCTTCATTGGGATCCCCCATTTGAAGCATAGCGGAGAATGGGGTTAGGAGAGATGGCAGAGCGGCCGAATGCGGCGGTCTTGAAAACCGTTATTCCGAGGGATCGGAATCGTGGGTTCGAATCCCACTCTCTCCTCCAGACTTTTAACCCCAGCTTACATTTCATTACAGCCGGGGACCCTGCGAAGAAAAAGAGGAAAATTAGGTTAAAAGTCTGTCCGCCGAAGCTTTTAGCGAAGGAGGATAGTGCGACGGCTGGGCTATAAAAATAAAAAATCGATCTTTCCCCCCTCTCCCATTTCCCACTATTCATTTACAAATTTTTTATGATGATATTAAACGAGAGAGTAGTACACTGTACTATATGAAATGTCTACAACCCTCTAAAATAATAAAACGTCATGTTACATTTATTTATTTTTATTTTTATTTTCACTACAACAACCAACTTTATAGATGCTATGGAACCTATAGATCCGCAAAAAAAAGATCTTAAACAGGGTTGGTCGTTGATTCCTCATAAATCCAAAAAAGCCCGATCTGATGAAACAGGACTCAGCATTAAAAAAAAAGAGGATTACAATAGTAAACGCTCTCGCAGAGAAGATTATCATAGCAAACGCTCTCGTAGATCTGTATCTTTATCATCTTTACCATCTATTGATGAGAATAAGATCACGCTCCAACCCACTATTCCCACGCCAGCTTTCATAACCGCAGTACGTAATGATGATAGTGCTAAAATTGATTTTTATTTAAGTAATCCTTGGTTCAATCCAAATATTCACGATCAATGGCTCAATACCGCTGCGCATTTTGCAGTAATGTCCAAAAATTTAAATTTGATACGACGCTTTTGCGAGGATTTTCGATTTGATTTTTCCAAAAGAAATAAGCATCGTATGATTCCTATGCAATGTGCCGACGAAAATGAACACGTAATACGTCGGCTACTATTTCCTCGAACCACTCTTGATATACATATCAATCAACAAGCACCAAAAATGCTTCCAAAGTATCTCCACGGCGAATATGACGCAACACTTCTCGATGCAAAAGTACAAAAAATCATAATAAAAATAAATAACGATAAAATCACTCAATCTATAGAACTACCAGAAGAGACCCTACTTCAAGTTACACCCGAATACATCCGTAATATGCTATTATTTAGAACGATGAGTTTAACCCAACCCCAATAACTACTCCCATGACCTTCTTGTTGTTGCTCCTCGATCCAAAAAATTGTCATAATTTCTTAAGATTATATTTTAAGTATTTAATACTCTCTATTATTAAAAGGATTAATTATGTACAAATTTCTATTATTCTCATATTTCCTTTTCTTAATTCCTCATTTCATATGCGCGATGGAGAATTATTCACGACACCTTCCAGCTGCATTACAATATAAAAATGAGTCCCAAATTGAAAAACCTATTGTACTAACTTTTTCCCCTTCAAATTCAGATATAGAAAAACAATCCCGTCATAACTCATCTCCCTATCCTTCTCCACAACCAAAGGATTTGAAAAAAAAACAAACACGTACTCAAACAACTCGTTCACTTTCTCCACAAAGATTATCATCATCTACTGAGCACCAAGATGAGCCAGAAAACCGATCGAGACGATCCAAGCGAATAACTCCTCTCAAAGTATCTTCCGGATTAACACGATCAGATTCACCACACAAATCGTCTCATAACTCTTCTAAATCTCAAGATTCTCCAAAATCTCCAAAAATATTATCACCTTCTGGACACATAAAATCTCCCAAAGTTGTGGCTACAGAAACCGATTTTCTTCCGTTAGTACGAGCAATAAGAGATGGTGAAATAGGTACCATACAACAATTCCTCTCACATCCTGAAAATATTAATTATCAAGATCCAGAAAGACAAAATACTCCCTTGCATTTAGTAGTAATAAGCCCTCACAAAGAAAAGGAAAAAATGGCAATTCTTTTTCTTCTTAAGCCCGAAACAGATACTATTCGTACAAATATCGATAAAAATGCTCCCTTTCAGTACTTAATGGGAATTAATACTCTCAAAGAAAATCGAGTTTTGAAACAAGACCTTATAGAAAGAGCGAGGCTAGACTATCTCGTTAACGCCATGTTCATGACCTATGATGAACTTGTTGATACAAAAAATCTTGATGATATTGTCCTTACAAAAAAAATAGAATCCGTATTAGCTAAAATTCCTCAGACAATATTACCATGTTATGGAGATGCTCCATTTATTCTTAGTATGATTCATGCTCGGCGAAAATCAGATAATTGGTCCCTTTTACAAATAATTCATCATATATTTAAAACCAAGCCACAATATAAAGATGAATGGCACACCTCTTCTTTACATCATAAATTATATCTTCATGATAACTTTTTTGAGGATCCCATTAATAATCCTAACAAGCCTTGTCCAGATACAGGTAATACATTATTAGATGATATGATCGCTACGTGTAATGAACCATTAATCACTCTTTTACTTGCAAATCCATATATCAACACCCTTACAAAAAACAAATATGGATTTACCGCTGTTCAGCGTATGACCAAAGATAATATATGTAATTACCCAACTTTATATAAAGCTCTCGAACAAAGAGCAATGCTCGACCGTATCATTAAGGCATTGATCGTAACCAATAAAAAAATCGTTGAAACAGAATGTGAAGAAAAAACAATTAATAACAAAATAAAGACTTTTCTTAGAAGAATTTCTCAAGACATACTCCCTCATTATGCAGATGAGGCATTTATTCACAAAATGGTTAAAGCTTATCGCCTTTATAATTTGGAAGCACTAAAAAAAATATGCGATAATTATGTAAAAGATCCCAATTATCAAGATCCAGAATCAGGCTACACATTAACTCATCAATTGGTTGTTTTACGCGATAAGAATAGACTGAAAAGATTATTTGAAAACCCTACCGTACAGATTCTCAAAGATAATGAGAACAAACCCCCTCAAGCTTTGCTTTATTCTCTGGAGAATGGTAGTGATATTCGTAAAATCCGTACAATGTTATTCGCACGAGACAGTCTTGAAACGCGAATCCCACAAGCTATTGCTCAATCGGTTGAAGGTTTTTTATTGACCAACCCAACGATGGATTTATCGAAAATAAAAGTTAGTAATATAGATATCGAAGATGTAATAGAAAAAATCAAAATAGATGAAGAGAAAATTAAAAATAAACAAGGGGACTCAGATCTACCGTCAGAAGTAGATATGTCAACCCACACAAATGATACATTTCTTTCGAAAGCAATCAAGGCCCGCACAAATGATCAATTTCTTTCGGATGCTCTTTCCACTACAAGAAAACAAACAAATCCTATGCAATATTTCAGTCTTCCTATAGAATACAGTGATAATACGCTGCCATTCCCATCTTCACCAAAAAAAGAACATACATCAGAAGAAGAAAAAATAATGAATATAATAGATAAATTTGCTATTCTTCAGTTGCAAAATGGAAAAGAAAGTGAAGAAATGCACTCTTCATTATTAGAATTTTTAACAAAAATTGATTAATAATTTTTAAGAAAAAAAGCGATGAGAATTTCATCGCTTTTTTTTAATCGGGTAGGCAATTTTTACTTCAAATTATTAATTTCATGCTCTATCATCTCTTTCACGAGCTCTTGAAAGGTGACCTTGGGCGACCATCCTAATACTTTATATGCTTTAGAAAAATCACCAATTAACAGATCAACTTCTGCAGGACGAAAATATCGTGGATCAATAAAAATTAATTCTCTGCCTGTTATTCGATCATAACCAATTTCATTAACACCCGTTCCCTTCCATGCTATCTCCATACCAATTTCGGCAAAAGTACGTTCTACAAATTCCCTTACCGAATGATTTTCACCAGTAGCTATCACAAAATCATCCGGTTGATCTTGCTGTAATATTAACCACATGGCTTCTACATAATCACGCGCATGGCCCCAATCTCGCAATGCATCTAAATTTCCTAACAATAATTTATCTTGTAATCCATATGCTATGCGCGCTGCAGCGCGTGAAATTTTACGCGTCACAAATGTTTCTCCTCTGATAGGAGATTCATGATTGAAAAGAATTCCTGAACATGCAAAAAAACCATATGCTTCGCGATAATTTTTCGTAATCCAGTGACCATACAATTTTGCAACACCGTAAGGAGACCGCGGGTAAAATGGGGTGCTTTCTTTTTGCGGTATCTCTTGCACAAGACCAAACATTTCACTTGTTGATGCTTGATAGAATTTGATGGTTTTCTTGTTTGCTATATTGCGAATTGCTTCAAGAATACGTAATGGTCCTAATGCATCAACGTCTGCGGTATATAATGGCATTTCAAATGAGACTTGCACATGACTTTGAGCAGCTAGATTATAAATTTCATCAGGACGAATTTTTTCAATAAGATAGACAATGTTAGCACTATCAGTCATATCACCGTAATGCAAAAAAAACTTTCCTTTATAACGAGGATCTTCATACAAATGATCTATTCGTTGTGTATTGAGCGTGGACGTACGCCGCTTAATACCATGTACCTCATACCCTTTATTCAACAAAAACTCGGAAAGATACGCACCGTCTTGGCCATTCACACCAGTAATCATCGCAATTTTTGCAACAATAGTGTGCACACAAAGAAATAGAAATAGCACTAGAAAGCAAGTATTGCTTTTAGTCATGATTTCCCCCATCATTTTTTGATAAACGATTATCGAACGCTAATTGAAAATTCCATTTTGATGACACCATGCGATGGTTTCTTGCAACCCATCTGTAAGAGCAATTTCAGGTTGCCATCCCATGCTGGTTAAAAGATCGATATTGAGTAATTTACGAGGCGTTCCATCGGGTTGAGAACTTTTCCATACAATTTCACCTTGATAACCAATAAGATCTTTAATAAGCATTACTAATTCGCGAATCGTTAGGTCTGTGCCTGAACCAATATTAACAATACTTTCTTGATCATATTCATTCATCAAAAGCACTACTGCTCGCGCTAAATCATCAACATGTAAAAATTCTCGCCGTGGATTTCCTGTTCCCCACACCTCACACGTAGGACTATTATTTTTATAGGCGTTATATATTTTGACCAATAAAGCCGGAATTACGTGCGATGTTTCTACATTAAAATTATCATTGGGTCCATAGAGATTAGTTGGCATTGCCGCGATAAAAGAAGTCCCATATTGTTTATTATAAAATTCACACATCTTTAACCCCGCAATTTTAGCAACTGCATATGCTTCATTCGTTTTTTCTAAAGCCGAAGTTAAAAGATACTCCTCCTTAATGGGCTGAGGACATGCACGCGGATAGATGCAAGAAGAACCAAGAAAAACTAATTTTTTTACATCGTGGAGATACGCTTGATGAATAACGTTTGTTTGAATTGCTAAATTATCATGAATAAATTCTGCAGGGTAAGTGTTATTGGCATGGATACCTCCGACCTTTGCGGCAGCCAAAAAAACATAATCAGGTTGTTCATTATCAAAAAATTCTTTCACCGCCTGCTGATTACGCAAATCAAGTTCTGCTGAAGTTTTTCCAACTATATTGGTGTATCCCGCTGCGATAAGATTGCGAACTATCGCCGATCCAACCAATCCTCTATGTCCTGCAACATAAATTTTGGCATCCTTTTCCATAACCGCATAGATGATTGATACAAAAAAAACACCGTAGAGAGAAACCACTCTACAAAAAACATTTGTCTTTATCATGTTTTACTCTCCCAGTCGTAATCACATATTATTATTGAAATAGATCTCTGTTTCAGTTTATAACAATAAGTAACCACACAAATCAAGGCACACGCCTTTTATCGTTGACTCATCAATAACCTGCAATAAAACCATCAAATTAAAAAGGATCCGCTATGGCAAAATCTCTCAAACAGATTCTATTACTATTTATAGTATTACCTCTCTGCAATGAATCATACAACGCCACTACCCAAAAACATTTTGTCATTGTTATTCCTTCTTATAATAATTCTCGATGGTATGAACGTAATGTAGCTTCCGTTCTTTCTCAAAATTATGGTTCTTTTGATGTCATTTACACTGACGACTGTTCCCCCGATGGCACGGGAAATTTGGTAGAACAATACCTTCAACAAAATGATAGCGAACATAAAGTTACACTGATCAAAAATGAAGTACGTCGCGGCGCGCTGCACAATCTTTATCTGATGATTAATATGTGTGATGATGACAGCATTATTGTCACTCTCGATGGAGATGACTGGTTGCCCGATGATGAAGTTTTAACACGATTAAATGAAGCATATGCCGATGACGTATGGTTAACCTATGGTCAATTTAAACTTCATCCATCACAAACAATGGGATGGGCATCACCTATGCCCGATTATATCGTGGAAAATAATGCGTTTAGAGATTTTCAGCATCTACCAACGCATTTACGTACTTTTTATGCCTGGTTGTTTAAACAGATTAAATTAGAAGATTTTTTATATTTAGGACAATTTTATCCTATGACGTGGGATATGGTGATGATGTTTCCTATGATAGAAATGGCAGGCGAACGACATCGGTTTATTTCCGATATTATGTATATTTACAATGATGAAAATAGCATTAGTGATCATAACGTCAGCAGACAATTACAAGCTCATCTGGCCCAAGTAGTTAAACAAAAAAATCGCTACAAAAGACTATCTGATAAACCTGCAACTAAATCTACAAGTTCATCCAAATCAGATGTTATTATTTTTGCTCAGACACCTTTCCAATTAAGTAATCTCCTTACATCATTACATACCTATGTTGATGGATTAGGACACATTTTTGTCATGTATAAACCCATTTCAATAAACGAAGCTCATGACTTTGACATGCTACAAAAATCATATCCAGAAGTTGAATTTCATCTTATCTCTGAACATAGAAGCAACTTTAAAGAAACATTATTCAATATTTATAAAAAATCACCCAACAATTATATTCTCTTTTCCAAAGGAGACACGTCGCTCCAAGAATATGTATCACTTTCTAAAATCATCGACACTCTTCAAGAAAAATATGCGTATGCTTTTTACTTTAAATTAAATGCTGAAGATGGTATGAAAAAATATCCACACTTACCATTAGTAGAATGTAACAATGATGTCTTTGCCTGGAATTTTTCTTTTGCTCGCGATAAATGGTCATGTGCTAATTCTCTTGATTTGGTTCTGCATAAAAAAACTGATTCTCTATTCTATATATTGCAGGGCCATTATAATCTTACCCCCAATGGATTGGAGGCAATCTGGGCAAATGAAGGAAATCTAGACAAACTCGGACTCTGTTTTAATAAAAATAAAGTGGAGAATATATCATGACTCTCATCAAGAAAATTATTTTTATTGCGGTACTTTGTGTGCGCAGTATCTTATCACTGCAAGCAAATCACGAAAATCAAGCTGCAGCCGATCTTGTTATTTTTTCATATGATCGTCCATTGCAACTCTATGCATTGCTTGAATCTTTATATTTGTATGCAGCCGATATTAATTCAGTTGCAGTAGTGTATCGTACGAGCAATGAGCGGTATGATCGAGCATTTGATCAAGTTGCTTTACAATTTCCTGAGGTACAATTTTTGCATCAGCAATCTATCGATGATTTTAAAATACTTACCGTAGAAGCTATTGAAAATTCCACGTCGGATTATATCGTCTTTGCAGTGGATGATAATATTGTCAAAGACTATGTTTCTTTGAATGAATGCATTCATTGGCTTGAAGCAGCTAACGCATATGGTTTTTATCTCAAAATGGGATCACATCTTGATTATTGTTATACAGAAAATACTCCTCAAGCAGTTCCGCCATTGAATCACGTACACAACACCATTTTTTCATGGAAATTTGAAGAAGGAGAAAAAGATTGGCGCTACCCCAATACCGTAGATATGACATTATATCGAAAAAAAGATCTGATTGACCTTTTTAAATCACTCGACTATAAAAACCCTAATCTTCTGGAAGGAAAGTGGGCTGCGTGGTGGATAATTCATAAAGCACCGAGTCCCATTGGTCTCTTTTATCAAAACTCAAAAATACTGAACATACCCCTCAATAAAGTTCAAACAATTAATATTTTCAATCGCGATATGAATCTGTATACCCCGGAAGAACTCTTAGAGCTGTTTGAAAACGGATACAAAATGGATATCAGCCCACTCTATCTGATGCAAAACAAAGCAGTGCATACCGAATATGAACCAACCTTTATATCACGAGTATAATTAAAAAAAGGAACACCCCTATGATATCACTCAAAAAAATAACGCATTGCATAGTATTGCTTACCGTATGCAACATATTTGCACTACACAGCAAACAATTCAATATTGGACTGTGTATTGTAGCAACAGGAAAATATATAGCATTTGTTAAACCGCTCCTTGATTCAGCAGAAAAATATTTTTGTCCTCACCATACAAGAACATATTTTATTTTTACCGATACTTTAACTTCAGAAAATCCTGCGTTAACTCAAGCGGCAATCAATGACTTACAAAAAAGTTCTTATAACGATCACGTAGTAATTGTTCCTCAAAAGAGACTTGGTTGGCCGTATGATACCCTAAAACGATTTGAAATATACAACCAACATCAAAATCTCTTTGCCGAAATGGATTACATGTTTGCAACCGATGCTGATATGCTCTTTGTTGGTTTAGAAGGAGATGAGATTTTAAGTGAGCGTGTTGCAACGCAGCATCCGGGATTTGAAAAAAATAAACCACTATGGGGCAGCGAAACACCGTACGACCGTAATCCAAATTCTACCGCGTATATTCCCTATGGAATGGGTACCTATTACTTTGCAGGAGGATTTTATGGCGGGTAAACAGCAGAATTTATTACCCTAGTTTCAACGCTTACACAACATATTAATAGTGATCTAGAAAAACATAATTATATTGCGGTGTGGCATGATGAAAGCCATCTTAATCGCTATTTTATTGATAATGAACCCACTCTCATGCTGGATCGCTCATATTGTTATCCTGAAAATGGTGAGGCCAAAGGATATCCAAAATGTTCTCCTAAACTCCTTGCACTTGATAAAAATCATAATGAAATAAGAGAATAACAAAAAGGTAATATCATGAGATTAATGGTTATTATATTACCCATCATTTTTTCTCTTTCTTGTTATGCGATTAATACGAGTTATGAATGTATTAGTTTAGGTGAAGTATGTACTACTGCAGCCGCATTAGAAGTATTTGAATTAAGAAATGCTGCGTATCCCTTTGATTGGCTTATATCTCGATATGAATCGTTCTGCAATGTACTTAAACAAGATTTTAAAGATTTTTTAAATCCTGAATATCTAACTATTCGCAGCGATAATCGTGGCATTATCAATAAATATGGATTGGTTTTTTTGCATGATTTTCCTACCATTCATTATGTAGGAGATCCTCAAACAGAACTGCCGATCAATGAAAATATACTGAATCCAAATTGGATAAACTTTCTATCCGACGTGCAACAAAAATATGATCGCCGCATACAACGGTTTCGTGATGCGTGTCTCAGTGATAAAAAAATATATTTCATACGTCATGGGGGAGTGAAATCTCGTGATGAGGCATGCGTTATACGTGATATATTAAAAACAACCTATCCGAATCTCGATTTTACTCTCGTTATTGTTGGCAATGATGAATCCTTTGCTAAGCCATGGAAAGAAGAAAATATAAAAAATTATCATTTAAAAAAAACCGCGGTATGGAATGACGTTGCTGAATGGAAAAAGATCTTTTTTGATCTAGGTCTGCCCATTCCATTAAACCGAACAGATTTACAAGAAAAAATGGACTATAATTACAGAAAATATTCAATTAATGGTATATAAGAAAGGATTTGTTATGAAAATTATACCACTATCGATTATTTTTTTCTCTTGCTTTATGTATGGCACCAAATATGAATGTGTCAGTCTTGGTTCTTCTTGCACTGTTGCCATATCTTTACGCGACTATAATTTAAGAAATGCTGCATATCCTTTCGATTGGAATGTTACTCCTTATCAAGCATTATGTGACGTCTTACAACATAATTTTGAAGGCTATCTTGATGAAGTATCTCCTAATCCTAATGGGTGGGGATCAGATTGGGGATTTGTTAATAAATATGGAATTGTTCATTTGCATGATATTCCTCCAATGGATTTTGTAGGAGATTTTACCATTGAAGGCCCTATGCATCTGGGACCACTCCGCCCAGACTGGAAAGAGTATCTACCGGAAATACAAAAAAAATATAATCGACGAATACAGCGATTCAGAAATCTGTGTAACATTAATAAAAAAGTATATCTTATGCGCCACGAAAACCTCTCGAAACAACAAGCCTGTACGTTGCGAGACATAATAAAAAAAACGTATCCAAAGTTAGATTTCACGTTGATTATCATTGCAAACATACCAAGCTATGCTACACAATGGGGAGAAAAAAATATTCGAAGTTATTATATTCGACCCACTGATGCGTGGAATGATCCTATAATGTGGGAACCTATGTTTAAAGATCTTAATCTTATATCCAATACAAAACACCTAATACACCGGACATACTACTATGATATATTCCACTAAAGTATCATGTGAACTACCATATTCATTTTTCATTTAATTAAGAGAAGGGGGGGCGATTATGAAGAATGTTTTACATTCCAATAGATCTATTTTTCTGGCGATAGTAATATCCTTGATTACACTACAAGTGAGTACCATTCTGCAAGCAAAGCAAACGCTTGATGAACTCGCTTCGTTTTACCAAAATGTTCCCGTTCTTGTTACCGGGGGATGCGGATTTATTGGATCTCATCTTGTTGAGAAATTGGTTGCATATGGCGCACAAGTAACTATCTTAGATGATTTGAGTTCGGGTAGTGCAAATAACATTGCAGCAGTAGCTGATAAAGTAACGCTACTCAAAGGCAGCATTACCAATTTTGAAACTTGCCTTGCAGCCACTGAAAATAAAGCAATTATCTTTCATCTTGCTGCATTTATCTCCGTACCTGAATCAACGGAAAAACCTCATACCTGTCATGAGATCAATGTTCTTGGAACACAAAACTTACTCGAAGCAGCTCGGATTAATCACGTTAAACGATTTGTTTTTTCATCCACGTGCGCTACCTATGGTGATTCCCAATCAGAATGCCATGAAACAACGCCAACCGCACCCACATCTCCTTACGGATTTTCAAAATTAATAGGAGAAATATACTGCAAAGAATATGCCCAAGTATTTGATATGGAAACAGTGGCTATGCGTTATTTCAATGTATATGGAGCACGTCAAAATCCACATAGTTCTTATGCGGGGGTGATTGCAAAATTTAGCTATAATATGGAGCACAATCTGCCGTTGATTATTTTTGGGGATGGTATGCAAACCCGCGATTATGTACCCGTAAAGAAAATTATTGAAGCGAATATTTTTTTGGGAATGATCGATAAAGATTATGTTCAAGGAAAATTGTTTAATATAGCAACAGGGAAAAGTATCACGATACTTGAGTTGATCAATATTCTTAAAGAACAATATCCTTCTTACAATGAAAAGATTATATTTATGCCACCACGACCAGGCGACGTAAAACACGTAAGTGCTAATTGCGCAGAATATGATACATTGTGTAATACTTTATTGAATAAGTAGTTAATCCAATCACAACTACTCGGGTTAAAGTAGTCACAAAAAGAGAACCTCATCAACGCACAGTGATGAGGTTCTCTTTTTAATTTAAAAATTATTTATACATAATTTTTAGTTTACGTAGTTGAAAGTAGCAGCTACTAAGAAAATATCTCCCATATATTCTGGCTGACCACCAAATGGTGCAATACGAGAGAGAGAATATAATGCAAATTGATATTGTGAGATCACATTGCGATCCAAAGGAATATTTACCATTACATACTTCACGCTGTCTGATGAAATTGGTTCATTAATCGAGAAATTAGCTGATCTAATTGTTTGGATGAATGATGGATGCTCTGCATTAATATTAAAACTATCTCCGTCTTTTAAATACTCTGCTTTCAGTTGAAGACGTGCCTCACCACTCTCTGCTCCCTGGTTTGAAATTAAGAAATGTAAGTCTAAACTGACTGGCTTATTTTTTTTAAGAGAAGATGGTATACCAAATTGCATATTGATCGGAGTTTTAGGTTCTGCATCTCGTGGTGACATTATCCACGCATTAATACTTGGAGATGCAACACCCGTTCCAAAGATCATATTCGGCATGGTTGATTCCAAACTTGTCATCATATTTGCATTGAAATCTATTGAAGCTTTTGTATTCCAGAATATATTACGGTTGGCAGCTTCACCCGATAAATCACGTAATACATTCTTTGAAGCGACATCACGAGCTCCTGATATATCCAGGTTTTGACGAGAAGCAACTTCAGTGCTGAGACGCATTATGTCAACACCTTGTACGTGAGCATTCAACGCACTCGCTATCATTCCTGCCGGAAGCAAAGAAAGAAATTCATTATCGCCTTGAAGAGATAATACAATTGATCTATTATTCAAGCCTTCAAGATATTCTTCAAGATATCCCACCACATTGCGATGTGCAGCAGCATTATTATTATTTAAAACATCTAATGCTTCTTGTAATGCTTTTCGCATTACTGATTCCGAAACAATAATTCTTCCTTCATTGATCATCGCATCCAGCTCTTGCAAATGAATTGCTTTTCCTCTTCCCGTAAATCTGGCCGCTGCGTGTACACATTGCTTCAGATCATAAGGAATATAAGAAATAGTGGCATACGATAGCTGTTGAGAAAGCAACACTACCGCTCCTAAAATAAGTGAATATTTGTTGAACACTTTGTTCATGAGGCCTCTCCTTTGAGATATATAGTTTATAATAGAAGTTAAACGTATCATATGAAAATTAATTAAAACAATCATTCTCATGATAAACAATGAAAAAGCCTTTTTTTATCGTTATTATCGGCGAAAAAAATTTTCAATAAAGTTATAGCCTTGACCTGTTAATCAAAAAATAGTTTGCTAATCTTGAATTAAAAATCATAAAAAATTTTTAGCCGTCGCCTCGTTACGTAATGAAAGCAGTTGAGAATATTCAAACCAAAAGAGGAAAACGAGAATGAGCAAATGCATCCTACTATTTTTTATAACATCTTTACTTCTCCTTGAATGCACTATCTCTGTTCATGGTAACACTTCGCCTGGGGTTGTCCCAAATAAAATGCCCGATCAGTGGTACGCTTCTCTCTATCAACTCATGAAAGATACGCATGAACTTTTTACTTTTAACAAACTAGAATATTGGATACAAGGAGGAACATTGTTGGGAGCAGTACGTCATCAGGGCATAATTCCATGGGATGATGATATTGATATAAATCTGAAATTAGAAGATAAAGATTTCTTTCTATCTTTAATTCCACTCCTTAATCAACTTGACTATACCGTAGAGCCCGTATGGTTTGGATATAAAATAGCAACAAAAGAGATATTTAACTTTGGAGATATTCTGGCCTCGCCCTGCATCGATATTTTTTTCACCGTCCAAAAAGATAATAAAATCTATTACGATAAACATTGGATGCAGCGAGATGAAGAACCGATCTATATTACGCAGGCAGAACTTTATCCTTTAAAGCTTTATACCCTGGGAGAAACAGTAGCGCTTGGTCCCAATAATCCTATTCCTTATCTTGATGCGTCATTTTCTCCCACCTGGCCCTATATGGCACTTATCTGGAATCACTTTTTATCTATCAATGAGGAACGAGAACTTACACCAGAAGATAAAGCACCCGCTTATCCCACCGGTCCTTTATTTAATCGAGTAGCGATAAATCCAGCGCATCCCATTCGGGTATATGCAAGCATGGTAGGAGATCTTTTTCATTATGGACATGTAGCATTTCTCAAACGCGCGCATCAACTCGGGACCTATCTTATTGTAGGAACAATATCGGATGACGTTGCAACCGCATATAAAAGAAAACCCATTTTATCGCAAGATGAAAGAACGAAAGTCTTAGCGGGATGCAAATACGTGGATGAAATCATTAACGATGCACCACTTATTGTCACTAAAGAATTTATTCAACAGCACAATATTGATGTAGTAGTTCATGGGGATGATTTTAATCCTATGCAATTGCGCACTCATTTACGCACTTATTTTGCCGATCCTGTTGCTATGAATATTATGCGCATTATTCCCTATACTTCCGGAATATCAACTACTCAAATTATCAATCGAATAAAAAAGATGATCGCGAGCTGAATTACCTGAAAGGATTTCTGATGAATTTAAAACTACTTATTCTGATAATTTTAATAATTCCATTACTTACTTACCCCATGGAGAATTGCCCTAAAATAGAGCAGGATCAATCCCTAATTGCAATGCCACTATTCCTTCAAGATCTGAAAAAATTACGTATAGAAGATAACGTACATACAATTAAAGGCCTTGAAACGAAAATTTATTTTAAAAAAAGAAGTAGAACCTTAGAAGAGTGGATAAAGCGCGTGGAGGCAGGAAAATCACCATTTTTTGGGAAAACTCCTCTTTTTGAATATCTTTATAGTGAAAAAAAATTAATGTCCACCGGCACCATTAATACCATTTCCTTTACTCAAATTGAATCTCTGCATAACGGAGCATGGTTATACGTAAGCAATGTAAGGAAATATTATATAAATCAAAAAGACTACGTGAGAATGGGCGCTTTTTTAAGAATTATCGATGATATAGCAAGGATGCAAGAGCAGGTTGTTTTTGCACGCAGTGGCACTACTCCCTGTACTCTTGGTATCAACAAAACTAATTTG
Organism: candidate division TM6 bacterium SOIL31; assembly: GCA_001468865.1. Lineage (GTDB taxonomy): Bacteria > Babelota > Babeliae > Babelales > Vermiphilaceae > SOIL31. The sequence continues at coordinate 842 of LDIY01000033.1, read as the reverse complement.
CTGCGAGACTATTATGAAAAAAGTGGATCTTCATCTTCTCATTCTCAAAAACAAGATCCTATAAAGCGTGATAAAACTCATCGGAAACAGCCATCTTCAGCTAAATCTGTATTATTACTCTCGCGTGATTCTGGAATGAGCATATATTGATTAATCTTTGCATCTTGACCAAATAATAAAAAAATAGTGTGATAGTTGCCAACGTAAAAAAGATTCCTCACAAAATTAAATAGGATATTTATGAATCTGAGATATTTCATTCTTACGATTGCACTTATTTCTACTATTTCATATACGGCAGAAGGTTCATCAAACAAATCTTCAAGAAAAAGCACTTCTGCTCTCTTAGATAAAAAGCCACGAAAAAAGGATGTACAGATGGTAACCCATATTTGCTCCTTAATCCAACAAATAAAATTTAATAACGAAAAAAAAACACTGATTGATTTGTTGGATACCAAAGAATTCGGTGTTACCCCTATGTTTAGTACCCACTCTTCATTAGATGATTACCGTAAAATAAATTTCATTGAAGAGGGTCCGGTGAACTCGCTTGATAAGAAAGAAGATCTCACCATAGCACTTGCAAAAGGAAATGCTATTTATATATCTAATATCCAAGAAAAAACGTTTATCAAATATGGAGCACTTGTATTTCACTTTCCTTTAGATCGAACTAGAGAATCTGCACCAGCGACCGTAGAAGTCGTTACTAACTTCTTTTTGCTTTGGTGGAGAGAACAAAAATCCCTACAATGGAGAAAATTAGATCAAAAAAAACAAGAACCAGAAATTTCTCGTTTCAAAATTCTCGAAGACTACAAAGATAATTGATTAATTTA
>LDIY01000032.1 GCA_001468865.1 candidate division TM6 bacterium SOIL31 | reverse complement strand
AGAGCACTTCCTTGGTAAGGAAGAGGCCACCGGTTCAATCCCGGTCGCGGGCTCCAGTAGATTTGTTGTTTCAAGGTCTTTTTAAGTATCTTTATAATTATGGCAAAAAATAGAAAAACTACTCATTTAGTTTGTGAAATATGCAAAGAGCGTAACTATACTCAGGTTGTTTCAAAAAAGAGAACTATTGGTTCTCTCAAGTTGAGCAAATACTGTTCTCGTTGCCGCAAACACAATGATCATAAAGAGACTAAGTAGACCTTTTGTAGGTCAGTAGCTCAATTTGGTAGAGCAGCAGACTCCAAATCTGCCGGTTGGGGGTTCGAGTCCCTCCTGGCCTGCCACTAGAAAGAAGAGAAAAGATGATAAAAAATGTAACACAGTTTGTTAAAGATGTGCACCTTGAGCTCTCGAAAGTTACTTGGCCTAAATTCAATGAGTTTGCAGGATCAATGATAGTTGTTCTGCTGCTCATGTCTTTTTTTTCAGTTTATTTAGGATTGGTCGACAAGGGGCTAACTGAACTCTGGCGTTTTATAGTTAAATTATATGGTGGTTACTAGTTTTACAGGACAAGAATTATTATGAAGCGCTGGTATGTAGTACAAGTATATGCAGGTTATGAGCAAGCAGCCAAAGTCGACATTGAAAAGCGAATTCAAGCAGAAGGCATGGAGGATTTCTTTGGTGAAATTCTTGTTCCATCCGCTAAGTCAAAGCCAATGTTTACCGTAGATGACAATGCTGACCAGCAGCTTTTTCCTGGTTACATTTTAGCCGAAATGGAAATGACTCCAGAGTCACTCCGTGTTGTAACGGCAAGTATTCGTGTCTTGAGATTTTTGGGGGGCAGAAATCCTGAGCCAATATCACAAAAAGAAATCGATCGCATTATTTCCCAAGTTAAGGGAGAGGTTGCGGTTGAAGCTGTACGCGAAGAATTTTCAATGGGTAGTGAGGTTGATATAGTTGAGGGTCCATTCGCTGGGTTTGTCGGTATTATTGATAGCGTAGATTATAATAACGAGAAACTGACAGTTATGGTTAGTATTTTTGGCAGAATGACCCCTGTCGAACTTGGGTTTCATCAAATTAAGCGATAATTCAGTGAGGTAATTGTCTATCATGGCAAAAATAGTTAAAGCAAAAATTAAGCTTCAGATTCCGGGCGGTAGCGCGACTCCAGCTCCTCCAGTAGGATCATCACTTGGTCAACACCAAGTTAATATCATGGAGTTCTGTAAAGCATTTAATGCGCAAACAGCTGGTCGTAAAGGTGAGCCTGTGCCGGTAGAAATTACTGTTTACGCGGATCGTACATTTGAGTTCCGAACAAAGACAGCACCTGCTACATTTTATATTAAAGAAAGAGCTAAAGTTACGCGTGGTTCAGCTCGTCCTCACGAACAGAAAGTTGGAAAAATTTCGTGGAAAGATGTTGAAGATATTGCGAAGCTCAAGATGGCTGATTTAACAGCTATTGATCTTGATAGTGCTAAAAAAATTATTGCCGGCAGTGCGCGAAGTATTGGAATTGATGTTGTCGATTGAGCTAGGGAAATATAATGGCTAAGCATGGAAAAAAATATCAGGCTGCAGTATCAAAAAAACCTAGTAGTGATCTTGGTGTAGATGCGGTATTACAACAAATCAAAGATCTTGCATTTGCTAAGTTTGATGAATCTGTTGATGTTGCAATCAATTTAGGCATAGATCCTGCTAAGGGTGAACAAACGGTTCGCGGATCGGTTGTTTTGCCTCATAGCAAAGGAAAAGAAAAAGTCGTTATTGTATTTGCAAAAGGTGAATATGCGGATGCGGCAAAAAAAGCGGGAGCTGATTTTGTAGGCATGGAAGACCTTATTGAAAAAGTACAAGGCGGTTGGCTTGATTTTGATTACGCGGTGGCAACACCAGACGTTATGGGTGCAGTTGGTGTGCTTGCACGAGTTTTAGGGCCTCGTGGGCTGTTACCGAACAAAAAAGTAGGTACAGTTACTTTTGAAGTAGACCAAATTGTTTCCGATTTAAAAAGAGGTCGTGCTTTCTTTAGAAATGATAAGCAAGGCATCGTTCATTTTTCAATTGGTAAAGTTTCATTTAACGTTGAAAAACTTCATGAAAATTTAAATGCGTTGGTTAAGGCTGTTGTGGCATCAAAACCTGCAACTGCTAAAGGCAAGTATTTGAAAAAAATAACTATGTCCTCAACAATGGGCATTGGTATTGGGGTTAATTCTGACGAATTTGTGCGTTCCTTATAGGTAAAGAGGTTGCGATGAATCGGCAACGAAAAGAATCGGTTGTTGAATTGTTTCATAAAGATTTTTTGGCAAATAAGGGCACCTTTTTTGTTAACTACTCTGGTTTGACTGTTGTACAGATGCAGCAGTTGAGAAGACAGTTGCGTGAAAAAGGCGGCGCGCTCAAGATTGCAAAGATGCGGCTTGTTAAACGAGCACTTGCAGGTGTTGATGGCGCTGAAGGGCTTCTTTCTCATTGTAAAAATCAACTCGGGGTTGTTTTTGCCTATGATGCTTCTGAGGTTTCAGGTGTAGCAAAAGCTCTCAATGATTTTTCCAAAAAGAATGAGTCACTTGGTCTTGTTGCTGGTTGTGTTGATGCGCAGCTTTTGGACAAGATGGCAATTTCTCGAATTGCATCTCTTCCATCAAGAGAAGTACTCCTAGCTCAGCTTTGTGGTACGCTCAATGCTCCATTGACTTCATTTGTGTATGGACTCAATTCAATGCTTGTTAAGCTTCTGATTGCTCTCAAAGAAATTGAAAAGCAAAAACAAGCGTAATTGTGTGATAGTTGATAGTGATTATTTAATATTTTTTTTAATGTTTAGGGATTGCAATGGCAGCAAAATCTTACGAAAAATTCATTGATGAAATAGGCAATTTAACTGTTCTTGAGCTTGCTGATTTAGTTAAAGCTTTAGAAACAAAATTTGGTATTTCAGCAGCAGCTCCAATGGCAGCAGCAGCTCCATCAGCGGCATCAGCAGAAGCGGCTCCAGCAGCAGCGGAAAAAAGTGAATACAAAGTAACACTTAAAGACGCAGGCGCGGAAAAGATTAAAGTAATTAAAGCATTACGCGAAGTTATTCCTAATCTAGTGCTTTCTGATGCGAAAAAATTCACGGAAGAAACTCCAGCAGTCATCGCTGAATCAGTATCAAAAGCTGATGCAGAAAAGATGAAAAAGAAACTTGAAGAAGCTGGTGCAAAAGTAGAGCTTGCATAACGTTTGTTATGCGGGCTTTTTTCATCCCCAGCTTTTGTTTTCTTCGCTGGGGGCCCCTGTGGAACGTGTCGTTCGTAAAAAGAAAGACACACATGGGGTATATTTTTGGGTATAGTGGGGGATGGAATCTGATTTATCCGCCGGTGTGTTCTCTCAAAGCTTATTAGCCTTTCTAGTTTTATGAAGGTAGGACGCAAGTAGGAGCGATGCAAGGTGGATTGGCCACATGTTTGGCGTTAGTAAGGAGTGGTCTTAATGTCTAATGTACTTATAAGCAAGAGTACTCTTCGTAAGCAATATGGTAAGATAAAGGACGTAGTTCCTGTACCAAATTTAATCGAAATACAATCAACATCATTTAATGATTTTGTTCAGCTTGACTATTTGCCGCAAGAAAGAAAGCTTATTGGGCTTGAAAAAGTATTGCGGGATATTTTTCCTATTGAATATGAAGATAAGCTCTCTCTCGAGTATGTTAGTTATGAGTTGGGGCGTTGGACTTGTACATGCGGAAAGTTAACTGGTATCGAAAGCCGTTATCAGTGGCGCTGTACTTCGTGTAATAAATCTGACTGTTCTCGCTTGTCTAAAGATCAAGCATGTACCTTTTGTAAGGAAAAAACAGCACGTTATATGACGTGTTCTAATTGTTTAGTCCGTGCCACCGTGCATGCGCCGCTCACCTTAGATGAATGCCGTACAAGTGGTCAAACTTTTTCTATGTCTCTAAAAATTAAAGTGCAGCTGATTAATTGGACGACCAATGCTGAAGGTACTAAGATAGTTCGCGATATTAAAGAGCAAGATATTTTCTTTGCAGATTTGCCGGTAATGGCCGATCTTTATGAAGAACAGGGAAGATTTAAGCTTGGCAATTTGGGTTCTTTCTTAATCAATGGCGTTGATCGTGTTGTGGTGAGTCAGCTGCATAGATCTCCTGGCGTTGTCTTTTCTCAGAGTAAAAAAGTAAAAGATTTCCGTGGAAGACCTTATTATCTTGCACGTATTATTCCCATGCGTGGTTCTTGGATCGATTTTGAATCCGACAGCAACGACATTTTATACGTACGTATTGATAAGAAGAAAAAGCTCTATGTAACAACCTTTTTACAGGCTTTAGGCTTTTCTCGTGATGAAATTATTCCTCTCTTTTATGAATTCGATGCGATTTCTCTCAAAAAAGACCAATATTTCCGGGCCGTTGATGAACATCTTGTGGGTCAACGCATTGAAAAAGGTATGGTTCCGGCAAAAGATGAAGATGATTTTGTGGGTCGTAGGGTAACGCAAGATTTATTGGCGAAATTTAAAAAAGCAGGCATTAAAACCTTAACGCTTAAGCCAGAAGGTTTGGTTGGGCGTGTGTTTGCAAAAGATGTGGTAGATCCTGAGACTGGCGAAATTCTTATCGAACAAGGCGAGTTGTTCTCTGAAAACCATCTTAAGGTTTTGAAAAAATTTGATTCTCTTCAATTCGAGTTAATCAGATCAAACGGTTATGCATTGCAACCAACTATTGCACTTACTCTTGCGCAGGATAAATGCCATACGCAAGATGCTGCATTAAAAGATTTGCATGCAAAAATATGGCCGGGTGATACTTCTTCAATTAAAGAAGTGGGCGAGCGCTTAGCTAATTTGCTTTTCAATAATCGTTTCTATGATCTTACGCGTGTTGGTCGTGTTCGTATGAACAGAAAGCTTGGTTTATCCACTGCTGGAGATCAATTGGCGCTGACTAAAGATGATATTGTTCAAACTATTCGGTATCTGGTTAATCTGCGAGAACGCGGAGAAGGTGAACTTGATGATATCGATCATTTAGGTAATCGTCGGGTAAGATTAGTCGGTGAATTATTGAACAATCAGATGTATCTTGGTTTTACGCGCATAGAACGTATTGTTCGTGAACGTTTCAGAATGCAAGAAGCTCATGGCGCATTAATGCCACAAGATTTTCTGAATGTTAAGCCATTAAGTGCCGTCATTAGAGAATTCTTTGGTCTTGGTCAGCTTTCTCAATTTATGGACCAGACCAATCCAATGGCAGAGCTTGCACATAAGCGTCGTTTATCTGCTCTCGGGCCTGGCGGTGTATTAAAAGATCGTGCGACTTTTGAAATTCGTGATGTTCATCCTTCTCATTATGGTCGAATTTGTCCTATTGAAACACCAGAAGGTCAGACCGTTGGTTTGATTTCTTCTCTTGCTACCTATGCAATGGTGAACGATTTAGGATTTATCGAAACTGCATACCGGCCAGTGAAGGACGGCAAAATTTTGAATGAAGTGGTATTTTTGGATGCATTTGAAGAGTCGGGCAGTTATATTGCTCAGGCTGATGCAATTGATTCAAAAACTGGGAACTTAAAAAATGAAAAGATTTTTGCGCGACATGATGACAACTTATTGTATGTAGACGCAGAAAAAATTAATTATATCGACTTATCTCCTAAACAGTTAGTATCTGTTTCTGCAGCGTTGGTTCCGTTTCTTGATCATGATGATGCGGTGCGTGCTCTTATGGGTGCAAACATGCAACGTCAAGCGGTACCATTGATTACTACCAAGGCTCCTATTGTCGGTACTGGTATGGAACGAGAAATCGTGAAATCATCAGGTGCATTGGTTCTTGCGAAACGTAGCGGTGTTGTTGAGTATGTTTCTTCGGATAAAATTGTTGTCCGAGTGAATGAAGATGAATGTGTTAATACTGAAGATTGGGTAACGCATGGTATCGATACATACCATTTGAAAAAATTCCAACGTTCAAGCTATAGCACATGGATTCATCATGCTCCTATCGTACGTGTAGGCGAAGCAGTTAAAGCAGGAGACGTTTTGACGAATGGTGCTTCTATCTCTGATGGAGAATTAGCCCTCGGGAAAAACTTCTCAGTAGCCTTCATGTTGTGGCATGGTTACAACTTTGAGGATGCTATTGTCTTAAATAAACGTTTGGTAAGTGATAATGAACTTACTTCAGTGCATATTGATGAGTATATCGTTGATGCTCGTGATACCAAGCTTGGACCTGAAGAGCTTACGCGTGATTTACCAAATGTAAGCGAATCAGCTTTAGATAGCTTAGATGAAGATGGTATTGTACGCGTAGGAACGCGTGTCAAACCGGGAGATATTCTTGTTGGTAAAGTAACCTTGAAAGGTGATATCCAATATTCTCCTGAAGAAAAACTACTTCGTGCAATTTTTGGAGAAAAATCACGTGAAGTGCGTGATACATCATTGAGAGTGCCTCCTGGAATAGAAGGTACGGTGATTGATGTCAAAATATTCTCACGAAGTGGTGTGCGAAAAGATGCTCGTTATAAGCAAGAAGTCGCAAAACAAATTGAAAAATTAGAAGTTGATAACACTCATCATGTTATTTTCTTGCAAAATATGATTATTAATAAAGCGCGTGATATCGTTCATGGCAAAGCTGCAGCAGCTGACGTCAAAAAAGGCGTTAAGAGCGGTAAGTTTGACAAAGAAGAATTGCAAAGCTTTGTTATCGATGATCTTTTCAAATTAAAGCTCAAAGATAAATCAGTTCAAGAAGAGCTGAAGCACCTAAAAGATTCTTATGAGAATCAGCTTCGTATCTTGGAAGGATTGAAAGAAGACCGCATCAATCACTTTAAAAAAGGTGATGCATTGCCATCGGGCGTTATTAAAATGGTTAAGGTGTACATTGCGATGAAGCGTCATATCTCCGTTGGGGATAAGGTTGCTGGTCGTCATGGTAACAAGGGTATCGTTTCTGCGATTGTTCCTCGAGAAGATATGCCATACCTTGATGATGGAACGCCCGTTGATATCGTACTTAATCCATTAGGTATCCCGTCTCGTATGAACGTTGGACAGATTTTGGAAACAATTTTAGGTCTGGCGGGCAAAGAGCTTGGCAATAAAGTACAACATTTGTTAGAAACTGATGGGTACGAAGCGGTTAAAAAACATCTCGTGTATTGCTTTGGAAAAGATGTCATTGCAGATTATGAAACTAATTATGGCAAAGATGGCGTGATGGAACTCGCGCGCAGAACCGCAGAAGATGGTGTTCATTTCAAGACGCCGGTATTTGATGGTGCTACGTTAGAAAAAGACATCGCTCCATTGTTGAAAGATCTCAATTTACCATCATCAGGATCATTCATGGTTCGCAATGGTAGAACGGGTGAATATTTTGAGCAGCCAGTTACTATTGGTAACTTGTATGTCATGAAATTAAATCACATGGTTGATGATAAGCTGCATGCTCGTTCTGTCGGACCTTACTCGCTCGTCACGCAACAGCCTCTTGGCGGTAAAGCGCAACAGGGTGGTCAGCGTCTTGGAGAAATGGAAGTGTGGGCTATGGAAGCTTATGGTGCTGCGTATGCCTTACAAGAAATGTTAACCGTTAAGTCTGATGACGTAACCGGTAGACATAAAGCATATCAAGCAATTATTGCTGGCGATGATTTACCAGAGCCAGGTGTTCCCGAATCATTCAACGTGCTTATTAAAGAGCTTCAAAGCTTGAACTTACAGGTGGATCTACTTAAGTTGGGGAAGGAGAACGTTAGTGAGTAATCAAATGCTAGAACGTTTTAAAGAATATATAAACGTTACGCGCTTCAATGTTATTAAGATTAGTCTTGCTTCTCCAAAGAAGATTCGTTCTTTATCGTATGGTGAAGTTAAAAAAATCGAAACAATTAACTATAGAACATTAAAACCAGAACGAGATGGATTGTTTTGTGCGCGCATTTTTGGTCCGGTAAAGGATTGGGAGTGTAACTGTGGAAAATACAAGCGGATGAAGCATCGTGGGATCACGTGTGAAAAATGTGGTGTTGAAGTTATTCAATCTCGTGTTCGCCGTGAAAGAATGGGGCATATTCAGCTTGTGGCACCTGTGTGTCACATATGGTATCTCAAGGGTATTCCAAGTTATCTTGGATTGATTCTTGATATGCCCGTCAAAGATCTAGAAAGAGTTATCTACTTTGATATGCACATGGTTGTCAAACAGGGGAAGTCTCCATATCCGGTAAAAACATTGCTTAGTTCAACTGAATATGAGAACTATGTTATGCAACGTGCGGATGATACTGAATTTCATGCAGAAATTGGTGCGGAAGCGATTCGTCTTGTTTTAAGTTTTATGGATTTAAAAATTGAATTGGATAAGCTCCATTCTGATTATGGTCATACATCGTCCATAGCAGTGCGTCATAAAATAACGCGCAGAATGAAAGTGATTACTGGCCTTATTAATGGTGGTATCAGTCCAGATTGGATGATTCTTACTGTATTGCCAGTTCTTCCACCAGATTTACGACCATTAGTACCACTCGAAGGTGGCCGCTTTGCAAGTTCTGATTTAAACGAATTATATCGTCGTGTTTTAAACAGAAATATTCGTTTACAAAGATTGATAGAAATTGATGCTCCGGGCGTCATTATCAAAAACGAAAAACGTATGCTCCAAGAATCGGTGGATGCGCTTATCGATAATGGCAGAAGAGGACAGGCAGTTCGTGGATCTAATAAACGTCCATTGAAATCATTAAGTGAAATGCTTCGTGGTAAACAAGGACGATTCCGCCAAAATCTTCTTGGTCGTCGTGTGGATTATTCCGGCCGATCAGTGATTGTGGTAGATCCAGAATTACGTATGGATCACTGTGGTATTCCAAAAGCTATGGCGTTAGAATTATTCAAACCATATATTTACGCAGGGCTTATTGAACGTGAATTAGCATCTAATATGCGCGTTGCGCGTCGTATGGTTGAAGAGCTAGAACCAGAAGTATGGGATGTCCTTGAAGAAGTGGTAAAAGATAGACCAGTTCTTCTTAACCGTGCTCCAACGCTTCACCGTCTTGGTATTCAAGCATTCTATCCTATTCTTGTTGATGGAAAAGCTATTAAGATCCATCCTCTTGTTTGTTCTGCATTTAACGCCGATTTTGATGGTGATCAGATGGCGGTGCATTTACCGTTGAGTAAAAAATCTCAGCTGGAAAGTGATCGCTTAATTCTTTCTACCAACAATATTCTTTCTCCTTCAAGTGGTCGTCCCGTAACTGTTCCTTCTCAGGATATGGTTCTTGGTCTTCATTATATGACCAAAATTCGTAAGGGATCGCGTGGTGAAGGCATAGTATTTTCAAACGTTGCTGAAGTAATTACTGCATTCCAGTGTGGTAGTGTGGATCTTCATGCACAAATAAAAGTACGTCTTGCAACTAATGATGTTGTTGAAACAACTGTTGGACGTGTATTGGTTTACGAAGCATTACCGCAAGGTTTTGCATTCCACTCAATTAATAAGATATTAAAACGAAGCGACTTGGGTAAATTGATAGAGCAGGTGTACTATCAGTTCGGTAAAGATGCAACAGTATTATGCTTAGATAGAATTAAGCATCTTGGTTTTTATTATGCAACTATTTCAGGTATTTCTCTTTCTATTGAAGATCTTATTGTTCCACAAGAAAAAGATGCAATAGTTGGTAAAGCTGAAAAAGAAGTTGAAAAAATTGAATCGTTATATATGGATGGTGTTATTACCAATGGTGAGCGTTACAATAAAGTGATTGGTATTTGGCGTGATGCAACAGCATCTGTTGCTCAAACTATGTATAATCAGCTTGATGTTGCTGACAAAAAAGTTTTTGCTAACGAAGATCGCGAAAACAAACCATTTAGTCCGGTCTTTATGATGTTAGAATCAGGTGCTCGTGGTACCAAAGATCAGGTTAAACAGCTTGTTGGTATGCGTGGTCTGATGTCCAAACCGACTGGTGAAATTATTGAAATACCCGTTAAATCAAACTTTAAACAGGGGTTGAGTGTCTTTGAGTATTTCATTTCAACGAACGGTGCCCGTAAGGGACAGTCAGATACCGCGTTAAAAACAGCAAGTTCTGGTTATCTTACTCGTCGATTGGTTGATGTGGCTCAAGATGTTGTTGTCACAACGAACGATTGTAATACGCTTGGATATCTGGAAATTGCTGATTTGAAAGAAGCAGGAGATACTGTTTATCCAATGGGACGTCGTGTATTTGGACGTGTTCTTGCAGCGGATTTAAAAGATCCTGTCAGTGGTCAACTTTTATTGAAGCGTGGCGATGTTGTAACGCGTCAATTAATGTCTCAACTTGATGGTTCTGCAGTATCAAAAGTTCTTGTTCGTTCAGTTCTTTCTTGTCAGGCAAAACGCGGCGTGTGCGTGCTGTGTTACGGATACGATCTTTCTAAAGGAAGACTTGTTGATGAAGGCACAACCGTCGGTATTATTGCAGCGCAATCAATTGGTGAACCGGGTACACAGCTTACCATGAGAACGTTCCATATTGGTGGTCTAGCAAGTGGTCTGAGTGAACAACCATTTATTAACGCAAAATATGATGGAACAGTGGAATGGCATGGTGTTCGTGTGGTGATCAATCCTCAGGGACAAATGGTTGTTATGAGTAGAAAAGCTCGACTTCTTATTGTTGCGGAAGATGGTCGTGAATTACAACAACATGCGCTTGAATATGGTTCTATATTATACGTAAAAGATAAACAAGAAGTAAAAGCAGGCACCAAGCTTGCAGATTGGGATCCGAACAACAAAGTTCTTATGACTGAAAAAGCAGGAACAGTTGTGTATCTTGATCTGATAAAAAATGTCACACTACATGAGCGCTTTGATGAAGCAACGGGTAAATCTCGTAGCATTGTTATGGGAACTCGCGGAGAACAACATCAGCCAGCAATTAGTATCGTTGATGATAGAGGCGAAGAATTAACACAGTATTTCTTGCCTGAAGGTTCTTACGTTAACGTTGCTGAAAAACAGCGCGTTGAAGTAGGTGACGTTTTAGTGAAAATGCCTCGCGAAGTTGCAAAATCGAAAGATATTACAACGGGTGGTCTTCCTCGTATTGCTGAACTATTTGAAGCACGAAGCCCGAAAGATGCAGCAATTCTATCTGATGTGGATGGAGAGGTTGTTATTGGTGGATTACATCGTGGCTTTAGAAAAATAAGTGTGGTTACCGGTGCGGACCGTCATGAATACTTGGTTCCTCGCGGTAAACAGTTGAACGTTGTTGATGGAGAGCATGTTAACGCAGGTGATCCATTAACATCAGGTGCTCCAGTGTTGCATGATATGCTTCGCATCTTGGGGCCAGAAAAAGTTCAACGTTACTTGGTTGATCAAATTCAAGAAATTTATCGCTTGCAAGATGTGGATATTAACGATCGACATATTGAATTGATTGTTCGCCAGATGTTACGTAAAGTACGTATTGTGGAAGGCGGAGAAAGTGACTTCTTAATTGGAGATCGCGTTGACTTTGTTCATTTCCAAGCGGTTAATGCGGCGCTTCGCGCTCAAGGAAAACGTCCTGCGGTAGCCAAACCTATATTAATGGGGCTGACGCAAGCGTCATTGGGAACTGAAAGCTTCATTTCTGCTGCATCATTCCAAGAAACAACACGTATTTTAACGGAAGCGGCAATGAGTGGACAAATCGATCACTTGTTTGGCTTAAAAGAAAACGTAATTGTAGGTAAATTGATTCCTGCAGGTACCGGTGTTAAGTCATTCAGAAAAAGATATATAGGTGATGATCTTTCTGATCTTGAGCGACAAGCTCAAGAAGGAGAACGACGCGAAGGCGACGAGAGCGCGCGATCATCAGCGTAGTTTGACATTAGCGGAGTCGATCTAAATCCTATTTAGATCGACTCATATTTATGGGGTTTTCTTCCGCTAGGTTTTAATCTTAGCCGGGGGTCCCCATTTTGAAATGTAATAAAAAATGGGGTTAGAGGCGCGTAGCTCAGTGGCAGAGCATTGCTTTGACGTAGCAAGGGTCAGCGGTTCAATCCCGCTCGCGCCTACCAGCCTACGCGTAAAGCTACGGCTGGCACGGCCAGCTTTCGCCAAGGCTACAGCTGGCGCGGCCAGTTTTTTCAAATGATTGATATAAAAATTTATATCAAGATGGTTTACGAAGGGCGAAAGCTGCCCGCCATAGCCATGTCCGCCGCAGCTTCAGCGAAGGAGGATAGCGAAGGCTGGGCGATAAGATAAAAAGTCGATCTTTTTTCTTTAGAGCTTAAGACTAACCCACCCCCCCTTCACCCGCTATTGGCCCAAATCATAAACTGTGGTATACTGAAGTTAAAATATAAGATTATTGAATATCTAATGCATGTAGGAGTTTTGCCGATGGCAATAACAAAAGAAGAAAAACAAAATGTTTTTACCGAATTCGGTAAAGGATCTCAGGATACCGGCTCATCTCAGGTTCAAGTTGCTCTTTTAACTAAAGACATTTTAGTGTTAACAGAACATTGTAAGCAACATCCAAAAGATTTCAGCACTCGAAGAGGATTGCTCAGAATGGTGAGTAATCGTCGTAAGTTGCTCGAGTATTTGCAAAGAACAGATGCAAATATGCACAAAGATGTGATAGCAAAGCTTGGTTTGCGTAAGTAAGTTTACGTAAGCCAAGATTTTTTGTTAATGAAGAAGATACAATAGCTTTGCTCAATAAATTTTATGTATAGGTTGCGTGAATGGTACGAACGTTTAGAAATGAAGAATTTGGATTTGAGGTAGAAATTGGCAAAGTAGCTCGTCAAGCAGATGGTGCAGTACTTCTTAAACAAGGCGGAACAGTTATTCTGGCAACCGCAGTGTCAGCACCATCAAAAGAATTTCCTGGATTTTTACCTTTAACAATTGAATATCGTGAACAATATTCGGCTGCAGGAAAAATTCCTGGCGGATATTTCAAAAGAGAAGGTAAACTTTCGGATCGAGAAGTTTTGACAAGTCGCCTCATTGACCGTGCCATTCGTCCGTTGTTTCCTTACAATTATTTCCATCAATTGCAAGTTCTGACAACTGTGTATTCGGTTGATAAAGAACATGCGCCAAACACCATTTCTCTTTTAGCGGCATCTTTAGCATTATCAATTTCAAAAATTCCTTTTATGGGACCAATTGGCGTTATTGAAATTGGGCGCGTTGATGGTAGATGGATATTCAATCCAACACATCCAGAGCAAATGAAATCCGATATGCGTATTGTTGTTGCAGGCACCGAAGAAGGCATCGTCATGGTTGAAGGTTCAACCAATGAATTGCATGAAAAAGATTTTGTTGATGTGCTGTTCCAAGCGCATGAAAAAATTAAAAGATTAATCGTATGGCAAAAAGAGATTCAACAAGCTCTTTCATATGAACCTGTTGAAAATGAAGATATTTACGGTTTTGATATTTGGAAAAAAGAAGTCAGCAATTTTCTTACGCAAGATCGCGTTGAACGCATGTATATTGAAGATAAACATGAACGCTATGCGTATCTTGATGCAATGAAAAAAGATTTTGCTGCTGAATATCAAGAAAAAATAGATGAAGCAGGCGCACCACAATCAGTTATTGATTATATCTTTGGTGACGAACTGCAAGAAAAATTAAGCAATTTAATTTTTGTACAAAATAGACGTGTTGACGGACGCGATTTTAAAACCGTTCGTAATATTGAAGTTGAAGTTGGACTTTTACCATTTACGCATGGTTCTGCACTATTTACTCGTGGTCATACGCAAGCACTTGCAAGCGTAACATTGGGTAGCGGTCAAGACGAACAAAAATTTGATACCTTAATGGATAATGAACCAAATGAAGGTTCATTTATGTTGCACTATAACTTCCCTCCCTTTGCAAGTGGCGAAGTAAAACCAATGCGTGGTACCAGCAGACGTGAAACGGGACATGGATATCTTGCGCGCTCTGCATTTGATTATTTACGTCCAACTCCAGAACAATTCCCTTACACCATTCGCGTTGTCGTAGATATTTTAGAATCTGATGGTTCTTCTTCTATGGCAACTGCATGCGTGACCACTATGGCATTGATGCAAGCGGGTGTACCGATTAAAAAAATGGTTGCCGGTGTTGCAATGGGACTTCTAGAAAAATCTCCGGGCGTATTTGTTCCGCTTACTGATATTAACGCGTTTGAAGACGCATTTGGGTTGATGGATTTTAAAGTTATTGGTACTGATTCTGGTATTAGCGCGATTCAAATGGATGTAAAATATAAAGGTGGATTGCGTCGCGAAGTGTTTGAGCAAGCGCTTGAACAAGCACGCGTAGGCCGACTTCATATTTTAGGCGAAATGCGTAAAGTAATGACAGCTCCAAGCGCAACCTTATCTGACTTAGTTCCAAAAGTTATCACGTTGACTATTAATGCAGATAAAATTGGCGCGATCATTGGTTCAGGCGGAAAAACGATTCGTGAAATCACCGAAACGACCAAAACCTCAATTGATATTGAGCCAGATGGCTTGGTTAAAATATTTGGTGGTCCTGAAGCAGATAGTGACCTTGCCGTGAAATGGGTGAAAACCTTAGCAGGTCAAATTGATAAGGGCGCAATTTTCAACGGTAAAGTAAGACGTATTGTTGATTTTGGTGTGTTTGTTGAACTGGTGCCAGGCTTTGATGGTCTCGTGCACGTTTCCAATATACCGCGCGAATTACAAAGAACATTTGCTCAAGCAATTAAATTAAATGACGAAGTTAAAGTTGAAGTATTAGATCATGATGAAGCAACAGGACGTACCAGTCTTAAATTGCTCTCATAGGATAAAACAAACAATCATGAATTCTAGAAAAATAGTTAGAAATGATGGACGGACACCGGATCAATTGAGACCGGTGTCTTTTTCTCGTGGCATCTATGAATATGCAGCGGGATCTTTTTTGTTTGAAATGGGTAAAACAAAAGTTTTATGTGCTGTTTCTATGCAACCGGGTGTTCCGCAATTTTTACGCGGAAAAGGTACGGGTTGGTTGACTGCGGAATATGCATTGTTGCCAACTTCAACAACAACGCGTACACAACGTGAAAATGCGGTAAAAGGCAAAGATGGAAGAACCGTTGAAATCGCTCGGTTCATCGGTAGATGTTTCCGTTCTGTTGTTGATCTTTCTACTATTGGTGAGCGTACCATCACGATCGATTGTGATGTGCTGCAAGCAGATGGTGGAACGCGTACGGCAAGTATCACCGGTGCATTTTTGGCATTACTCATGGCGCAAGAAAAATGGCTACAATCGCGTCTTATTACAAAACCGATCGTAATGGATAATATTACTGCTGTTTCTGTTGGCGTGGTGCGAGATAATGTTTTCCTTGATCTAAATTATGAAGAAGATAGTGTTGCAACGGCCGATTTTAATTTTGTTATTACTCAGTCCAATAAAATCATAGAAATGCAAGGCGGAGCGGAAAGTGCTCCTGTTTCGTGGGAGATGTTTGAAGCGATTCGTCTTATGGCATGCAGTGGTGCACAAAAATTATTTACACACTATAATAAAGATACCAAAGAACGAGTTGTATCACATAATGCAGCTATTGTGCAGCAGGTTTTTGAGCAACCAGAATCTGACCGCGCTCCTTTATTTAGCTTAAAAAATCGATTGCAATCAGCTACAGAGTAATAGTACATCTCGTTTCTAATTTTTGAAGTTTTTTCCCCCGCTCGTCCTGAACTTGTTGAAGGATATCTTTTGAGCGCATCTTAGAGGGTTATATGGTTTTAGCAACATTTGTTGAACAAGTTAAAAATTCAAAAACTCTTACGCAAGCAAGAGTTTTTTGTTTTTCTGCGCCTACCTATCCTTTATTATTTTTTTATCACCTCATTGCTTTCTTTAAGCGTAATGGATTACGTATTGAAACGCTGAGTTGCACCAGCGATGATATCGGGGAAATTAAAGCGATACTTTCCACCATGAGTTTTTCCGGAGAAAATACCTATTGGCTTGAAGGTTTTTATACGTTGCCCGATAAAAAACAGCAAGAGATGCTGCACTATTTACGTACCTATAAAGGTCCGCATCGTGTTGTGCTATTTTCTGATAAAGTTATTGATAATGCCGCATCAAAAGACGGTAACGATGATATGAATGTTATTTCGCTGCCACAAGATATTATGTTGAAGGATTTTCTTGCGATACGGTTTCTAGTGAATGATAATCTGCAGGATAAAAGTTCATTTGCATCACAAATTACGATGTATTCTGATTATCTTTCGTTAGAAAGTGTTTGTTTGCTGGCTCACTATGAATTAGTTGTGGGAAAAAATGCGGATGATTTTTTTTCACAATGGATTACGCGCATTATTGATCCAACAAGTTCTCTTTTTGTTTTGAGTCAACATTTTTTGGGTAAAAAAAGTAAGCAGTTCTTTCGGCAATGGGCAGCAATTTCCGAGCATTATTTACCAACATTCTGGGCTTCTTTTTGGGCCGATCAGATATGGCGTGCGTATGTATACTATGATTTGATGAAGCAGAAAAAATTTCCTGAAGCAAAAAAAGCACAATATAAATTGCCTTTTTCATTTATTAATCGTGATTGGCAGCAGTATAATCTGGATGAACTACGCAATGCGCATCTTTTTTTAACTAATCTTGATTTTAGACTCAAAAATGGTGGTTCTGATATAGGACTTGAGCATTTTTATGGTCAATTTTTCGATAATAAATTTCGCTAATCAAAATCTATCTTTTTATTACGCATCTGCTTGATTGAACTGCGATGTGCTTTGCTTTTAAGACGTGCTTCTTTAAGCGCTTTTGATACGTTGGTGGCAATACGTTTTTTTTGTACATGCAATGCACCGCGGATAATTGCCGCAAGATTATTCAACGCATTTTTTTTATTTTGCTGTTGGCTGCGCGATTCACTGTTGTGCACAATTAAATCACCATCTTCAGTAATACGTGATTGTAGCTTTTCTAAGATAATCTGCTTTTGTTCATCTGATAATGCGCTGGAACTTTTTACGTTCCAGCGTATCGTTATTTTGGTATCGGTTTTATTGACGTGTTGCCCACCAGCTCCACCTGAGCGGCTGGCAGTTATTTCTAATTCATGCTCTGGAATAGTAATATTGTTTTTGATGAAAAGATCATTTTTCATAAGTCTTATTTTTTCTCGGCAAGAATGATAGTAGTAGTGAATTCCTCAATAAATTTTCCATCGCCCGTTTTTTTTATACGTTCGATTATTTTGTCAATAAACACGGTAAATAGAGGTTCTCGAAGAATTTCTGGGATGTTTTGAACTATAGGTCTACTCATTACTATCGGTCGGTGGACAGTTTCTAGATTTTCACGGTTATCTAAAATAATGTTCCAGGATTCTTGCTGATGAGTAATAACTTCAAAACCGGCATTAATGAGCATATTGTTTAATTCTTTTCGGGTAGGATAAGAACTGCCAAATGCTGCTGAAGGGTTAGCAGAAAAAAAATTAATTATGGACTGAATGCCTGATACTAAAGGGGAAGCCATTATTTCTTCTGCTACTAGGTGATTGAGAGCCTTAGGATCTTCGCTCGTATGAGCAGTAAAGAAAAAGCGGCCTTTTGGTTTTAAAAGAGCATGAATATTTTTTAAGGCCAAAGGCTTATTGTAAAACCAATTAAAACTAAATGATCCAATAGCCGTGTCATATAATTTATTGGAGATAAAAGTTTCAGCAGACGATTGATGAAAAGTGACTTTAGGATTGGTTTTATATTTGTTTATGGAAAAATCAATCATGCTTTTATCGGGATCCAAACCATCAACAAAAGCAGCATGTACACTGATTTTATTGGTGATATTTCCTGTTCCACAACCAACATCAAGTATTACTTCATTGGTAAAATCAATGGCATGTTTATTTAAAAAACCTAAAAATGCTTTTTCTTGTATGAAGTTGCCTTGATCGTATGCAGAAGCATCCCATTTTTGAACAGGAATATTCGATTGCTCCGCTGCATGGATAGATCTCAAGGTGCATAATATGATAATGAGATATTTTTTCATTTGATCCTATTTCCTTTTTTTATTTTTTACGCGCATGAACGATTGTCATAAACATTTTTATCATGAGTTCTTGTGTTTCATTATTACGAATTACAGGTAAAAGAGCATCAATATATTCGGTGAAAAACCGTTCTCGTTGTTCTAGTAACATGTTTTGGATAAAAGGACGACTCATCATAACAGGGCGAGTAAAATCTTCTACGTCTTTACGGGTTGTGAAGATATGGTCTTTGGTTTGAAGTTCACAAGTGATGATATCAAAGCCCGCAATTTCTAGGATTTTTTTTAGTTCTGGAGTGTCAACGCTAGATCGTCCCAGGCTTTCATTTAAATGAGTTTGAACTTTCCATTCTTCCATCATTTCCTTTACAATGGCAAGTCCAGGAGGTTGGGGCATATCTGTTGTTGAGAATGTGCCAAATAGTTCGCCGTTTTCTTTCAAGCTAGCAGCTGTTTGATTGAGAGCTTTTTGTTTATCGGTAAACCAATGAAAACAAAAGAACATGGTTGCTAAATCATATTTGTGATCTGAAGACCAATCTTCTACGCGACATTGTGCAAAAGAAATATTTTTGTAAGCAGGCGTATGATGCTCGCGAGCCCATTCTATCATATGGTGACTAGCATCAAATCCATGAACAGATTGAGCAGTTCGGGCAAGAAATGCGGACATTTCTCCTGTTCCACATCCGACATCCAGAATACGTTTGTTTTCTGTTTCTATTTTATTATGAGTTAAAAAATGGAGTGTTGCTTCATATTGTAGTTTATTACCTTTGGCGTATTCTGCAGGATTCCATTCGATTATTTTGTTTTCTGCTGCATTAAGAGAAGTGCCCATTAAGACAGCAATAATGATATGTTTTTTCACTAAATTTTTTTTCATATTTCTTTCCATTTTCCGATTTCATCTTTTTTTCGTATGGTTATTTCAAATGGACTTTGTTTGCTCAATAAAATTTCAGTCATATCAAGAGGATGTATTAAATTCCCATTCTGATCTACTTGCAAAGAGTTCATTATTTCCTGAATAAATTCTCTCTTGAGTCTCAAGAATGCTTTTTTTGATAAATTAAAATATTTAGCAAAGTGAGGGAAGACTGTTTCACCAAGATATATTCGATATGAACCTCTATTTTTTATAAGGATAGTATATTTTTTTATTTGATATGAATTAATTTTGTATCCTATTTTCGCAATTTCTGTGTGTAATTCTTGTTTGGTATAAAAGGAATTTTTGAAATCAACATCTGAAGGAAGAAGTTCTTTCCTAACCGTCCTAGCGGTCTCTTTATATTTTGGTGATGCTAATTTAAAAAACTTAGCATATAGCTTTTCAAATGCTTTTATTTCAGGACAAAATTCATTTTCCTGAGTTTGGATCAAGGTTAATAATTTTCCTTGTTCCTGAAGATAAGAACGATAGCGCACTAAAGAGGTTAGTAGTATTGGTTTACTCGTTACTGCTGTATCAAACAAGGTAACATAGTCATATTGAGCATCATTAAAAATAATACTATCTTTAGGGTGATTGAGTTGAGATTGTCCTCCAGGCGTATTGGAATCCACTCTGCATGGCTTTTTCTTTAATTGTTGTGTTATTATTTCGCAACCATCGCCTTCAAATATATTTGCACACAAAAAAAAATTTTGCTGTTGTATAGTATGCAATATGGCAAGAGAGTAAGGAGCACAACCAGCTTCATAGGATTTGGTATCCCACACGCAGGTGTTGTTTTCCATGCCGTGCAGAGAATTCAAAATGAAAAAAGAAGTAAATACAAAGAGAGATGGTGTTATAATTTTTAGTTTGTTCGCCATGAAGCGCGTCCTTTTATTTATTTAAATCTGGTTGAATAATACCGCCCGATATGATCATTGCCATTGCATCTTGCCGCGAAATATCAATAATGGCAATCTCTTCTTCGGGGACCAAAACTAAAAAACCACTCGTTGGATTAGGAGTAGTGGGAATAAAAACACTGAAATATTTTTTATCAATGGGAGGAGCAAATTGGGGATCAATTTGACTTGCAAGAAATCCTATACTATAAATTCCTTTTTTAGGAAATTCCACCCGCACAACTTGAGTAAAAGATGCTTTATCTTGAAAGCTAAAAGCATGAACCAGTTTTTTTATTCCTGAATAAACCGGACGAATTATAGGAATTTTTTCAAACAGTTTTTCCAGCGCATGAATAATCGGACGTACCAAAAACATATTGTATAACGCGCCCGCAGCAAGAATGAGACCAAAAGCAAGAATTACTTCTGAATAAGGAATACTTCCAATAAATGGCGATCCAAAACGTTTGAGAGGTTCAAGCCAGCCAACAATCATGCGGAAGGTAATGGTAAATACTGCAATGGTGAGGGTGATGGGCAATATGAGTAAAAGACCCGTTAAAAAAAGGGAACATATATAATCTATAATGGCGATAAATATATTTTTTCTTTTGTTGGACATGAAATATCCTTACTGTTTTGTTTTTCTGCAATGGTGATATACAGGTTAGCTGGTTTATAGCTCGTGAGCGTAATTTTTTTAGGTAAAAAAAGATGTTGCTCGGTCAAAATTATAGCATGGTTTCCGGGCAAAAGCTTATTTATATTGATATGGGCAGCAAGATTTGTTTCATCCAACGTATACATATCTGAGCGTTTTGCCGTAATAGTTACTGCTATTTTTTCCGGAGCTTTCACCTGATACGCTTCCGGTAAGGAAGAAAAGCACAAAGGAACGCTCAATTGCAAAGTTACGATCTGATTATAGCTTGCAATATACCAAAAACTATAGCCCAATAAAACGCTGATGCTCAAAAGTGGTGCATTAGAGAGGAAGAGATTTTTCAGACGAGCTGTTTTCACGGTACGCTCCTTTCTGTTTTGATAATGGGCTATGCTGTTGTTTTTTGATAAATGCACGGACATGATGCGCAACAATGTTTTTAGTTTCTGTGCCATTGCTGACGACGGTAAATGTTCTACTTGTCGGATCAGCGCTTACCATGATGGCATCAGTTTGCAAGGTATAAAATACTGCATCTTCATTCTTTTCTTTGTCCGCAATCCATGAAGCATTAATGCTTCTGATCTTTCCATTTGAATCAAGCCAGATCATTTTTTGTTCATCATATGATTGGCTTGAAAGCAATATGTCTAAAACGTTTTTATTGATGTCTGCGTTGATAATAAAAGGCGCTATTAAAAAATGATCTAATGAATCTTTTTGTTCAATTACAATCGTAATCGATCTATTAGTGTTAATGATTGCAAGACAACCACTGATAATAGTATCAAGCCAATCTTGCGGCGCATTGCGTGCAGGGGTGATGGTACAGAGCGCAACTAAATTGCGTTGCAACGTTCTTTCATGTAACACGATAAACAGCAGCAAAGCCACTGGAGCGTATGAAAATAAAAATGGAGTGAGTGTGGGAAGTTGGAGAAGCCAGGCAGAAAGGCTCAGTGTGCAATACGCAAAAAAATAGACAAGAATGTTTTTCGTTTTATCTGTTTTTAACCATGTGCAGAACGCAAAGATGCATGATGAATAAATAATTACCTCAATAATATCTTTCAATAATAGGGTATATAACATATTAAAACTCCTTTGTTTCATTTGTATCGCATCGGATGATTATGTTGCAAGATTGTGGTGAATTTTGTCTTTTTTAAGGTGATCTGTATGATTAAAGAAAGCTTATTTAGTAGATACAAATAGTAATGGGAGATCTTCAAGCGGGGTCCCCATTTGCAACATCGTGTAAAATGGGGTTTTATGAAACATGAATCAATTGTTCTTACCGGCGACCGTCCAACAGGTCCCTTGCATTTAGGTCATTATCTGGGATCGTTAAAACAACGCGTTGAATTGCAAGATATTTATAAACAATACGTAATGATTGCAGATATTCAAGCATTGACCGATTATTTTGATCGTCCGGAAATGGTACGCAAAAATGTGTTAGAAGTATGCCTTGACTATTTAGCAGTTGGTATTGATCCGCAAAAAACAACCATTTTTATTCAGTCTCTGATTCCAGAAATTGCGGAATTAACTATTTTTTTTCTCAATTTGGTTTCTGTTAGCAGGCTTTTGCGCAATCCTACGGTAAAAAATGAAGTGGCGCAAAAAGGTTTTGAAGAGCGCTTGCCCGCAGGCTTTTTAATTTACCCGGTTTCTCAGGCTGCTGATATTGTGATTGTTAAAGGAACAATCGTGCCAGTTGGGGAAGATCAACTTCCTCATATTGAACAAACCAATGAAATTATTAATGCTTTCAATCGTATGTATAATAAAGAAATTTTTGGACACGTAACAGGACGAGTTTCCAAAGTGCCTCGTTTATCAGGAATTGATGGCAAAGCAAAAATGAGTAAATCATTAGGTAATGCAATATACCTTTCTGATTCTGCTGACGCTATTGCAGAAAAGGTAATGAAAATGTATACCGATCCCGATCATATTCACGTGAATGACCCGGGAAAAGTGGAAGGCAATGTGGTATTCAATTATCTGGATATTTTTGACCCAGAAGTTGAAGTTGTTACTGAATTGAAAGCGCATTACCGGCGCGGTGGTCTTGGTGATGTGAAATTAAAACGACGCCTCATTGATGTATTGAATACGTTGATAGGACCAATGCGTGAGCGACGTGCAGAATTTGCCCGAGACCCGCAAGCTGTGATGAATATTGCATTGGAAGGATCTGAAAAAGTACGTGAAGTTGCTGCACGCACCATGGATGAAGTTCGGCAAGTTATGCATTTGAATTACACAAAATAAGGAAAAATAAAGTTATGAAGCACCTCAAGAAACATTATTTGTTATCGATAATTGTTATCGCAGGTATTATCTTTTTTATTGGCATTACCTTTGTGGATACTTGGTACCGTGCAAAAGATGATGCAGGATTGATGATGGCCGCTGAAGTCATTCAATTGCGTGATATTTTTCATCGCATTCACAAAACATGTCAAATTATTGATTTTGATAATCAGAAAAATTCAATCGATTTTCTGAATGTTGAAAAATTTGCTGGTTCTGAAGTTGGTCCGATGAATTTAGTGCACCCAGAAAAATGGGAAGGGCCATATTTGAAAGAAAATCCAACCATGTATCATATTGCATATCAAGTGGTTTCCACCAAAAAAGGATATTATATAACTCCTGGCGATGGTGTAAAATTGCCGAACAAAAAAGTTGTTGGTACAGATATTATTCTTGATCAAAAGGCTAATATCGATGCACTGATGGCAAATCCTGAAGGATTAATGTATAAAGATAGGCCGCTTGCAGCGCGTTTGGAGTTAGGAACTCCGATGAATATGCAATTTTTTATGAATGATGAGAGCGATGAGGCGTAAATTATAAAATTAAAAAGATCCTCTGTGTTATTTCAGCATACGAGGATCTTTTTTTATAGACTATCTTCTTTATTTTGTAATTGTAAGATTTCATTTTTTAGATTTGGTATCTTTCTTTTTCTGTAAACCAAGTGTGGGATGTACAGGTTGTTGATTATGAGCAGCGGAAGCTGCTTCTTTTGCAGCCTTAAGAGCCATCGTCTTTTCTCTTTCAACCATCAGATCTTCTACTTTTTTTTCCCATAATGCTATTTCCAATGCATGTTGTTCATTAAGGCGTTTTATTTCGGCCGCATATTTTGGAGTATTATCTTGTTCTGCGCCAAAAAGAGTGAAAGATGTACTTAACAAAATAAAAAAATACTGTTTTTTCATGAATAATCCTTTTTCAATGTGAGTTTTTCTATGCTCAATAGAGTAACAAATATCTTGAAGATTTAAAAAGAAGTCTACATAGAGAATCTTCTTTTTAGCTTGTCTTGAGATTCAGTGTGCGTAGCAGCAGGTTGTTGTGATTTCAATTGTTCTATTGTTGTCTTTTGCTTTTCAACGGTAGCTGTCAAAGTTGTTATTTTTTCTTGTAAAAGATTGATTTTCGTTTGATGTTCATCGATCTGAACTTTGCTTTCTTGAGCGGTGCTGTTCAATTTTATCATCGTTGCATGGGTGAGATCAATGTAGTCTCGGTATGACTTCATAAGAGTGGCGTTTTGAGCATCGTTTTTTTTGTGTTCTTGAATAGCATCCGTCAAAGCTATTATTTTTTCTTTTAGAAAATCCTCTTTTGTCTGAGCGCTCCGATCTTTCCATACATTAAATGGTTCTTGTTGTGTTGGAACCAATTTTTTTTCTGCTCCAGAAATGGATAATGAGATACATAAAGGTATGAGAAGGCATATTTTTTTCATCAAAAAATCCTTGTTAATAAAAATTTTTTTATAAGCCTCGCTTTTTCCACCATTCATCTGTTTTGAACTCTGCTGGAACTAATTTCTCTTGATCCTTGCTATCGGGATCATCGAGATTATATTCTTTCTCTAATGTTTCAAACCATTCATCACGAAGGCTCTTTGGTAATTTTTTACTACACCAAGGACAATAATCTATTCCTTGTACCGCAGATATTCTTCCTCTTCGTGGTCCATCTTCTAGCATGAGTATGTAATATTCGCGATAAGCAGTCGAATATATGATTGGAACTCTAACATCATCCAAAAAGAGATCCATTAATTCGCAGCAATGCTTTATTTTATTCATTTTCCTATCTTCCAGGGAATTCTCTTTTGTAAACGGAAGGTTTATATAATCTTAATGTTTTAGGATCTATAGATCCAATATGTCGCTTAGCTTTATTATATGCTTCTACGTCATTATGTGTATAATCCCATTCGAGATATTCGGCATTTTCTATTCCTTTTGCTTTCGGTTTCTTTCTATATATTATCTCTCCAACGCTCATAATCTTTTTGTACTATCTTGAAAAATTCTGTCTTAGTTATTGTATTAAATTTTCGTTCGTTATTTTCATCGTCATCCGGATCAGGACAAGGGCTACCGCAGGTGCTAACGTGAAAAGAGATATTACATTTATCAGCGGTTTGTTTTTGTGCGTTGTATACTTGCACTCCAACATAACTACCAAAAATCGCAGTACCAAGACTGAGGGCTGCAAATTTTAGTCCTTCACCAAATAGCTATGTTAGTCCAATTACAATTACAGGAGTAGCAGTATTAGTTAATAATTCCTGTTTTTTTAGTAAAAAAAATATAGGAATGTCTTTTACTGTCCTCGGAGTATAGGGAGTTTTTATGAGTGTACCGGAAATAATGGAAGGCAAAATTATGTTTGTATAAATGAGAAAGCTAAATAAAAAGAGTCTTATTTTTTTGGAATACATGCTACAATCCATTTTTTAAAAATTTTTCTGAATCATAGCATTTTAAATCTATTTGTTTAATCGGTAATTGAGTGGATAGCGTGATGAATGAAAGAAGTTGGTACATAAAATAATACAAGCAATAGATTTGTATTCTTACAGATCCATTGCTTGTATTATTTTATGGAGTATTTTTTTAGAAGTAGGAGTTAAAAGATTATCTCTTTTTATAAATTACTTCTTAGAATTTTTTTCTACGTTGCCTGAATCATGCACTTTAGCTGCAGCTTCTTGTGCCTCTTTCCATATCATTGCGGACTGATATGCACTATCAAGTTGTGGATCTACAAAGTTGTTCTGGTCGTTGAAAGCCTTTCTTTCTTCTAGAAGTTTGAATGCCTGTTGTTCCCATAAGCTGACCGCCGCTGCATGTTCTTCTTTTGACACTGCCTGTTGCTTGTTCCTAAATTCTCGCTCCTCTTTCAGACGAGCAAGTAGTGCTTGATGTTTTTGATCAGCATCTTTTTCTGCTGTTAAAAGAGTTCCTGATATGCATAAAGAGATTAAAAGATACGTTTTTTTCATGATCTTTCCTTTTTAGAAATATTATGTGTAATTGTTGGTTTGAGTTTTCTCATTGTTTCTTTTTTTTCTTTTCTTTCGCTCTTCTAGCCTAGGAGAGAGTTAAAATGATTATGTCATACAAGTTCTTTTTCTACCTCCAAAACGTAACAGTGAAATACATACATATGCTAGAATATGTCTTTTCTTTATCAAAAATCCTTTTTATACAATATCTATTTTGCCCAATAATTTTTAAAACCTTTTTCGTGTTAGTTTACTAAGAAAGGTATGTGCAAAAACAGTACGAGCAATGAATGTGTATTTTTACAGATCCATTGCTCGTGTTGATTTATGGGGTATTTTTTTTAGGAGTAGTAAACTCTTTTCATCAATCTTCTCTTTTAGGTTGATAGATAAATTAATGACATTTTACTATAGATTTTTAACGTAGATCAAGAACCTCCAGAATCTATGATTGATTTAATACCTTGAATTGTCTGATTGCTATAGATGGTGTATTGTGTGAGAGATTTTTAGGTTGGTATGAAAACAAAAAAAGAGATAAAAGGATTGTTCTCGTGAAAAAAAGTAACACGGTGTACGTGATGATGGTATTGGCTCTGGTGACCAATATGCAAGCAATGGAATCAGCAACAACAAGAAAAAAAGCAGAAGAAACAAGACAACAATTAACTACGCGTCCATCAAACACTAAAAAAAGAGCATCGGAAGCATCAAATGAAGAGAGCAAGGAACTTTGTTTAATAAAGACTATGAAAGGAGGAAGGATAGAGATAGAACCTTGGAAAGTGAAAGAAATGAAGGTGCTATCTTGGATTGCTCTTCAGCAAAGAGGACAAAACTGTATTGATTTATTCACCATACGCCAACAAGCACTTAACCAAAAACCTTCCGTACAAATACCCTGTATAGGTACAAAAGATATTGAAATTGTATCGACTGCGCTTAATGCGTACATAAAAAATGATTTTGAAGGATATTGCAATCAATTCATTATGACTCCTTCTCTTGCAAGCTTAAGAAAATTATCAACTGATAATAGATTTAAAATGACAGAACATTTGCGTCACTTATTCGGAGCATCCTATAACGTGGGGGCATGGCGTATTTTTCAGTTGTGTGCAGATTATTTGTGCGTTCCTGATATTAAGAAAAGGTTGATACATGAACCTCTTAAGCTCATTAAACAACCGACGTTAGGGATTTTTTGTAAAAAGGGAAAATTTTTATCAGCCATAGAAAAAAATGAAGAACAAAAATCGATTGCTACATCCATAGAAGAGTGTTTGCAACTGCTTATTTTGGAAAAAAGAGTTGCCGCAAGAAAAAAAACATTACCTACCGGATGTTGGGGAATAAGTGATGTTAAAATAAAGCCCTATACTAATGATATTGCAGTATCAATAGGTTGGGGTTTGGGTTGCAATTTACAAGTATGGAATCTCAAGAGTGGTGAGGTTATTGAGCATTTAGATGTCCATCTCAATTCTGCGAATGCTATTGCGTTTAATAAAGATGGTAAAAAGCTTTTCTCTGGGGGAACGCACGGGGAATTGTTCGTATGGGATACTGATAATTGGCGAACAATAAAAAATTTTGATCTCACGTTATATGATCCTCGAGCAGCAGCTTTTAGTAGTGATGATTCAATGATAGTGATTGGCACCGGGTTCAATAAACACAATCTTATTATTCTTAATGCAGAGAATGGTGAAAAAATAGCTGAATTTGAGGGAAACCAAGGTCCCATTATCTGTGTTGGATTCAGTCCGGATAACTCAAAAATTGTTTCCGTGAATACCAATAATGAAGAAAGTTGTTTTAAAATATGGGATGTTAATACGCAAAAGCTCATTGCATCTCATTCTGAATTAGCATCAAGTAAATGTTCTATTGAATGCACTCCTGATGGAGGATGGTTTCTAACGGGGTGTCGCAATGGAATTGGATACTATTTTTCTTATGATTTACATAATCTCTTAAAAGATCCGATCTATGATTCCATGATTGGTCTGCACAGTCCTACGGTTTTACCACATATGAAAAGCGTTACTCGTATATCTGTAAGTCGTTATGTGGCAATAGGTTGTCAAATGAATAGTGATAGAGAAAATAAGAAAAATGAAATTATGATTTTTGATATTTTAACCGGAAAATATATACAAACTCTTGAGGGAAACACTGATAAAATTAATGCTATTGCATGCAGCTCCGATGGAAAAATGCTGATCATTGGTAGTGATGGAGACAAAAATAATCTCATCTGCTGGCCCTTGATAACAGAAGAAGAAAAGAAAATATCAGAATTGCCTGTTCATCAACTCATGTTTGTGGGTGATATGTGTTTGGCTGCTTTATGTAATCATGCTCAACATCCTCTCGAGATGAAAAAAGAAGGTTCTGGATGTATGACATTTGATCAATTGCCGATTTGCGTTCAGGAATTGTTAAAAGAATGTGTATTAACTGATCCACATATTATGGATGAGGGTTTTTTAATTATGGATCGTTTACCACAAGATGATGAAGCATCTGAGTGGGTTTTTGTCGATAAACCTATGTCCAAGAAAATCGACTGGAATAAACTGTTAATAAAATATGCGCAGTGGCGTTCGAAAAAATAAGGACTGATTTTTGTGTAAAAAGTTAAGCAAAGCAACGTAGATTTTAATCTTAGTGGCTTTGCTTAATTAATTCTGTTTCTTAATCGCGAAAATAAAAGTAATCTTCGCCTTTTTCTTTAAAGTTCTCTATACGATTGCGGGCTTCTTTACGTTTTTCAGTTTGCTTTTTTTTGTTTTTAATATTTAATTGAGCTTGTGGATCAAGAGATTTTTTTCTTGATGCAGTTACGGTTACGCGTGTGGTCATATTCTTTTTTTCCGATGCCTCTACCATAAAAATTGATGAGCATATAAGTAAAGCAGCAAGAGTTATTATTTTCATAGTGTCTTTCAGTTATGATTTTTTGATTTTAAGGATGATTATAACGTGCAATGAGAAAAAATCAAAAAAGTCCTTGTATTGTATTGTACAAGGACTTTTTTCTTGATGAGCAAAATAGGAAATAAGAAAAGTTCTATTCTATCAAAGAAGGAATAATAGTAAGAACAAGCGAACCGGTATTGTCTGGTTCAGTTACCGTGATGTTTGCAGCTTGGCCAAGTTCTACTTGTACCGCCAGCCAATCAGTGAGGGGCACTAATTCATCTTCTGTCATTTGTTGTGAAAATCGAGTTTCTAGTGTAACAATCCCATCATTAACTTGGGTAACGACATCGATTATTAACGCTTCAAGACCATTAAAAACAATTGATGTTATTTCATTTTCATTAACGGTAACAGAACCTGTTGATTGCTGTTCTGTGTCGCCATGAGTGATAGCAAAAGCAAGATCAAGATTACATTGTGCTGATACAAGGGTAGATACTGCAAGTACTGTGCTTAAGATTATTTTTTTTAACATGATGATCCTTTTGATGTTACATAGTGAAAATAAAGATTCCTATTTTGCATCTGGTTTAGTATACGCCAAATAATGTGTAAAGCAAGTTTTTTTAAAATAATACCGATCTGCAAGGTGTTTTTGTGGATTTTGCATCTATTAGCAAATAGGGGTTCGGTAGCCAAGTAGCTTTAAAACTGAGACTACTTGGCTTAAATGTTTACTTGCAATTTTAGCCAAGTATGGGGTAAAATAGAGCTAGTTGGCTAAAAAAGGCATGGGTTTAAATAAGGCTGAAATTATGAAACCATTACGCATAAAAATAAAAAGTAATTTTATCGGCAGAGCTGCTGAATTAGATCGTTTACATAAGGTTGGCTCATCAAAAGAAGCGAGCATTATCATTATGTATGGTCGCAGACGGGTGGGCAAAACAGAATTGCTTGAGCAGGCTTTTCGAGATAGAAATTTATTAAAGTTTGAGGGAATTGAAGGGCTTTCTCACAAAGCACAATTGGCTCATGCCATGGCACAACTTGCAAAATATACTGAAAGCCGCTTGCTCGGTAAAGTTGCTATAACGAGTTGGAAAGAATTTTTTGAAGTGCTTTATGATTACACCAAAAAAGGTACATGGACCATTTATTTGGAAGAACTGCAGTGGCTTGCGCACTATGACGATACGTTGATCGCTGAGCTTAAATACGTCTGGGATAACTATTTTCGGCACAATCCAAAACTTGTTATTATTTTGTGCGGTTCTGCACCGTCTTTTATGATCGACCACGTGCTGCATTCTAAAGCGCTGTATAATCGCTCTCAGTATGAGTTTCATTTAAAAGAATTCAATGTGCATGAAACAAAAGAATTTCTTAAAAAGCGCAGCAACAGAGAAGTGTTTGATGCATATTTAACCGTGGGTGGTGTTCCTGAGTATCTCAAATGGATTAATAAAGATTCTTCTGTGTTTATTAGTCTTTGTAAAAATTCATTTATGTCAGGAAGTTTTTTCTTACGAGAGTATGAGCGTATTTTTACGAGCAGCATGTCTAACAATAAATATTATCGTGCCATTATTGATATTTTAAGTGCACGTAAATTCGCTACGCGTACCGAACTTGCAGATTTGCTCGGGGCTTCTTCGGGCGGTAGTTTAACCAACGTGTTGCTTGATTTGGAAAAATCGGGATTTATTACTCACTATTATCCCTTCAATTTAGAAGAAACTACTATGCTCACGCGTTATGCAATTGATGATAATTATCTTCATTTTTATTGTAAATTTATCAAGCCATTACAAAGAAATATTGAAACGGGTGCATATGATAATAATCCGCGTGCAGCGCTTAAAGTTGATAGTTATATTAAATGGCTTGGTTTTGCGTTTGAACGTTTTTGCCGTAAATATCATCACGTCATTGCAAAGATATTGTATTTTTCTGGCGTGCATTATCGTTCGGGTGTATTTTTTAGTCGATCAACTGATAAAGAAAATCCTGGCTATCAAATTGATCTGATATTTGATCGTGATGATAATGTGTATACCATTTGTGAGATGAAATATCTGCAGGGCAAGGTTGGTACAAGCGTGATTGCTGAATTTGAAAAAAAATTGTCTTTATTCCCCAATAAAGGGAACAAGACAATTCATAAGGTACTTATTTGTAGCGAAGGAGCAGAAGATGCATTGATCAAGCGTGCCTATTTTGATGATATTATTACGTGTGCTCAGCTTCTTGAGGCGCGGAACTGGTGAAATTACATATGATGATTGTGTGACGATGTATGGCAAGAAGAACAACTTTTCCACATATGGTCCACCGAATAAAGGCCGCTGCCAGCAAGAAGATAACTGATAACAATACACAAACACAGAGCAGCAAAAGCCCATTTCATAAAAGGATCATTTTTTTGAAAGTGGAATTTGATTGCCACAATCAAAAGCCAGATAAGTGGAAGAGATGCAATTCGAGTGCCAAATCCGAGCATAAAGGCAGCTCCGCCACATAATTCCGTTAGTGCAGCAAAATATCCCCACATGCAGTATCCCCAAGTGATACCAAATAATCCCATGGCACTCCCGAGTTGCGTGAGGCTTTCTGAACCAGACATTAATTTATTGTAACCAAAGATAAGAAAGATGGTACCAAATCCGACGCGGATCAGCGTGAACCCCAATTGTTGCAGTAGGGGTGAATGGTGCATGGTAAAAGAGATAATATGGTGAAACATACGGATTCCTTAGTTATGTTTTTTATGTTTCATCTAACTGTATTTTGAAAGAAAAAAGCAAAGGTTAAAAAAGGCGCCTTTTTTTATATAATGGTAGATCGCTATTCTGTTCTTGGGATTTTTTCTTTGCAATTGCATCTTCCAACACTTTAATCAAATTATGATTACCAAAGTCTTGTGCAATAGATAACGCGGTTTGAGTAGGGAAAAAGATATAGTCACCTTTTCCTTTGTTAGGTGCTAATGATGGATCTGCGCCTTTTTCACATAATGTTTTAACCAATTTCAATAGTACCAATTGTTTACGAAGATTTTTTTCTTTTATACTTTCCCAGACATGCTTCGAGTTCAATAAGAAGAACATGAGAAGTGTAGCATCGATGGAATGACTTTCACCGTTTGGCCCTGTTGAATGACCTTGTGTTCCTATTTCATTGGCATCAAAGGCGGGATGATCCCAAAAATATTCGATTAATTGTTTATCTCCATCATTCCATGTGACTGTTGCATAAAAAGCCGCAGTATGGCCCTGGGAACTGATTAGAGTAATATCAGCACCATTGTTAATGAGCCATTCAACGATATAAGGTTTTCCCTTTTCTTTCGGACCGAACCCACATGATGCGCGCATAAGTTCTGTAAAACAATATTTACCATACGTAAAATCTAAATCAATATTGCTTTTTTTAATATGAAGAGCATTCTGGGAAGAAATTTTGCGTGGCGTATCCCAATCGCCGCACATATTTTGAAAGCCTAATTGTTTTAAAAGAATATCAGTGGCGGTGGACATTTGGAGTGCCCCGGCAGCATATTCATTAGAGCATGCGTAATGATCGGATAATTGTTTAATGATAGGTAACATCTTGTTATTAACTAGTATATTGATTGATTTGCAGGCTGTTGCAAAATGATTAATGCAACGAGCCCCTTCTTTGAGATTGGAAGATTTAAAGCATATTATATCAAAGATCTTGCCGTTTATTTCCGAAAGAATATGATCGCTAAATATCTGAAGAAAAGGTATTAAGGTGAAATCTATTTTTTTTGATGGAGCTTTTATTTTTTTTTTTGCCGGTTCCATAGCGTGAATATGGTTATGTAGTGAAGGTAATATCAGAAAAAAACAGAGAGCTATGAAATATTTCATGTAAATCCTTTAACTTGTACTTTTTATGATTATCGGCGAAAATCATTGCATAAAGATATCTTAAAAACAAGGAAATTTCTATGTCTCAGAACACCAAAAAAAAACAGAGCACGCTGAGCAGTACTCTTGAATTTATATTTTTACTGATCATTGTTTTTTTAATCCGTACCTATGGATTTGGTCTTTATCAAGTACCAACAGGCTCAATGGAAACAACCATTCTTGTGGGTGAACGCTTTTTTTCCGATAAATTGACGTATAATTTTCGTGGTCCGCGTCATGGTGAAATAATTGCCATGAATGATCCTGAATATGAATATTCCGATAATTATTTTAAAAATCTTTTTCAGCGGTATGTATGGGGTCCTCAAAATTGGACTAAGCGCATTATTGGTGTTCCTGGGGATACCATTCGAGGTGCAATTGAAGATGGTAAACCGGTGGTCTACCGCAATGGTGAAAAATTAAATGAACCGTATATTAATCAGTATCCACTTCTCAGTGAACTTTCTCAGGATGCAGATGTTCTCATAAAAGATATAGAACGCGAAGTGCAGCAGTTGCAACGCCGTTATAACGTTAATCAGACCATGCTCAATGATTACGTAATGCAAAGGTTGTCGCAAGATGCGCTGCCGCCACGTTCATATGATTCTCGTAAGCCGTTTGATCAACAACCATTTTATAACTTTCATGAAGATCGTATTTTGCGTGACCAAGAAGGAAATCCTGCATTAACAATTCCGGGAACGCCAATCTATCCGCGTGATGGCAAAACATCTCCTGATGAAACGCATAATAATTGGAATAAATCGGATGTGTTTTTTGTAAAACTTGGGGAAGATGAATATTGGGGCATGGGAGATAACCGTTTAGGTAGTAAAGATTGTCGTTTCTTTGGACCCGTTAAACGTGAACAAATTCACGGAAGATTGATTGCACGCCTATGGTCAATTGATAGTGATGAAAGCTGGTGGATTGTTGATTTAATTAAGCATCCGATTGATTATTGGAAACGGGTTCGGTGGAGTAGATGTTATCAGTGGATTTATTAAAAAGAGGGCACCACAAGGTGCCTTTTTTTAGCTAGCATTATAAGTTTTATCCGACCAATTTTTTCCGTGCTGGTCTAATATAAGTATTTCATGTTTTGATTTTTGTACACCGCGCTATATAATGTTAAATAGTAAAGTTTTAAAAAAATCACTGTATAAATCAATAATTACGAAAAGCTTTTATGAAGACACATATGATATTTGCATGCGCTATACTGTGTACAAGTCTGGGTATTCTATCTATGGAGCAAGATAAAACTGATATAGAAAAAATGTCGCCTGCAGTCAATCGCTGCAAGCAGGTCTCTAATACTGCAAAGTCCAAATCAAGTCTGCTTCGATACAGCGATTATTTTTGGCACAAATCTCGTAATGAATTTATTCCTGAAGAGGTGATAAAAAGGCTTAGCAGAGAAAATCGGGAAGAAGCTTATAAGCACAATAAACTTGTACATTGTTATATAGACGGTTGTTCTTTTATAAATGATCGACCAGTAAAGCAAGTACTCAAAAAAGAACAAACAAACTTTATTATAGCTGATATACAATTTCCCCAAAGACCGAGCAATCCTGAGCTTCGCTTGTATGGCAACCAGGCTGATTGTCAGGTTGTTATTGATATGTCTTCGGGCAAGTTGATCTATCGTGAATCTTATCTTAATGAACATAGCCTATTGAAAAAAAATGAATTGCCTTTAGACAAAAGATGTTGCTGTATTTTGCTTTAATACAGGTATCAGAAGATATACAAAAAAAAGAGATTTTAAAGGATAGTTTAATTAAATAGATTGATACTAATAAAAAAAGTCGCTAAAAGGCGTCTCTTTTATTAATATCATATCTCATTAAAAGTTGTATTCCACCAGAGCTTTCATAAACACATACTCGAACAAATCCTACTTTTTCATAACATCTGATAGCGGCTATATTTTCTGAATCAGGATCTACAATAATTGTTGTCAATTTTGGTTCTAGGATGAATAATTCTTCAATAAATTGCTTGATAAGAAGAGTTCCATATCCTTTATACAAATAATTCGAATCACCAATAAATTGATCAATTCCAACCGTGGTTTCATCTGGAAGTAGTGGTAAAGAAAATCCTGTTTTCTCATTTTTACGATCAATATAATAGTATTGAATATAGCCAATCGGTCTTTCTTCTAAAAATACGATAAAACCAAATGTGTCTTTTGATCGAATTTTTTCTAAGAAATATTCCATTAATTCGTTTTCTTGTGGGGTTGGCCACCACTTTTCTACGTGTGGTTCTTTGAACCATTGTAACATATTGGGCCAATCCTCTGGTGTTAGTCTTTTGAAGGTGAAATGAGGAATGGGTGATTGTTTAAGTTGCATGCTATATATATTGTTATGAAGGTTATGAAAATAAAATTATTTTGA
The DNA here is from genome assembly GCA_001468865.1 of candidate division TM6 bacterium SOIL31. GTDB lineage: Bacteria > Babelota > Babeliae > Babelales > Vermiphilaceae > SOIL31. The sequence continues at coordinate 3,990 of LDIY01000032.1, read as the reverse complement.
TCATGTATTGTAATTTTTTCTGAGGGCTTATCACAAAATTAATTCTATACTTTGTTAGGTAAGATGCATAGTATGACATTTTTTTAATGGCGGTAAATCAATGAGATTATAGTAAAAAAAGTTCGCCTTCTCGATTCAATCTTCATCTACTAAAACTGCTCTGTTCTTGCTTCACTCTCTTTACTTTGTATAAATTAAAGAAAAAAATCGGTTCCATCCTTTTTAAAGCAGATAGGTAATGCTATGAGAAAAATATTTTCCATTATTGTAATGATAGTATTAATAGCAGGAAATAGTTTATTATGTGGTCAAGTGGAAAATAAAACTCATAAAACTAACTCTTATGAGTGGGCAATTGTGGGCGCAGGGTTTGCAGGAATCACGGCGCTTGCTGTTTTAATTGATGCTGGAGTTGATGCTTCAACCATTGCATGGATCGATCCTGAATTTAATGTGGGAAATGTGGGAAAATATTATCGTGAAGTTCCCGGGAATGTGCAGACACAACATCTGCTGGACTACGTAGAAAATTGTCCTTTTTTTAAAGGAATTACTTCTCCTTCTTTGGATGCATTGTATACCTATGAACTGGAAAAATTTCAGAAATTAGGCGTGATCATTGATCCATTACTTGATTTTACCGCGTATTTGCAAAAAATGGTTGTGCCCATCCAAGATACGGTTACTTCCCTGATGCGTCTGGATGATTATTGGGTTTTAGAAACTCCTGGTGGGCACGTGCAAGCACAAAAAGTTATTTTAGCAATTGGAGCGCAACCAAAACGGCTCAATTATAATATTCCAGAAATTTCTTTGTATGATGCCTTTGATAACAATAAGTTGGCGCAGTGTGTGGTGCCCACTGATTGTGTTGCGGTGTTTGGTGGCATGCATTCAGCAATGCTTATTTTGAAGCATTTATCTGAATGTTGTATTGATTCTGCTCCGTGTGCTGTGAAGCGAATAATAAATTTTTATATCGAAGATTATTTTTATGGTTCGCCAGGATTAGAAGGCGATACTGCTGCGTGGGTAGCAAATGTTCTTGAAAAAAATCCGCCAGCAAATATTCTGCGCGTGCTCAATACCCCTGAAAATAGAGAAAAATTTTTGTGTCAATGCACTAAAGTTATTTATGCTATTGGATATGAATCAAACAAACTTTCGATCAATGGATCAATGGATGTCAATTTCGATGAAAATACAGGGGTGATTGATGAAAATTTATACGGAATTGGTATAGCCTTTCCTCCAACAGGGCTTTTTAATGGACATAAGATCGCTAAAAATGGCCTGGGGGCCTATTTGGTGTATGCAAAAAAGCTCATCCCGCGTTGGATCAGTAATGATAAAGCACACTTGACTGAAGATGAACATATAGAAATACCATGGATATAAGCGCAAAAAAGTAGAGTAATAAAAAGAGGTGCATTCTCAAAGATGCACCTCTTTTTATTAGTGTAAAGTATGACTTATTTTTTTTCTGGATCCCAGATGTCAACTCTTGCTCTTTCCCTACTTATACTGCGTCCTCTTTGAAGAATTTCAGGACTATCTATCTCCCTATGTTCATTTTTTTCACTTTCTTCACGCTTATTAATTGAGTTAACAGGACTGCTGGGTGCTTTGGGGGAAAGACTATTAATAGGACTGATCGTTTTAGGAGAAATAGAACCGCCGCTATTTTCTCTTTTAAAACTATTTTTTTTGAAAACTTCAACAATTCGAGAAGATTTCGAGGTTTTTACGAATGTTGGTGTTTTTCTTCCACTCGAAGAAGATTCTCTATAAAGCGAAATGTTTTCTTCTGTTGATTCAGTTTTTTCCGGCAATATACTAAGATTATTTGATATTTTGTTTATATCTAGCCATGGCGGTAATTTTTCTCCTCCTGAGTATGTCTTTGAGCGTCTTCTAACGGGTCGATCTGATTGATTTGGATCGATAAATTCTTTTTTAATTTCGGTAACATCTTTTTTGTCAGGCAACATCCAAGGATACATATTACCATCGGTACAAACTGCAAGCACGCGATTATCACGAATAGCCACAGATATTATATGTCCTATACCTGTTTCACGTGTGCCCGATTGTGTTATATAATCATATTCTTTTCCTCTCCCAAGAGGCGCTATAAGAATAAATTTTTCAATTGTATCATTTGTTTGGCGGTATACTTTTATTTTACAACAGTCTTCTGGAGTGCCATGTTTAGTCCAATGTGCGGTAATAAATTCTGAACCTTGGTTAACGGCAACCGAGGTATAATATTTTAAGTAAGAGAAACGAGATGATGGTACGTTTCCTCCTGTGACAGGAGTTAATTCATGAGAATTACAGGATTCTTCTTTTTGACAAGAAGTTGCTGGTGAAATATCAGAGGCCTGATTAATAATACGACGAGATAAATCCACCGGACTATGTTCAAGGAAACGAAACGTATCGATAATTTTCACTTCACCGTGCAGGGTTACATATAACATTGATTCTCCTGAATCTGAAAATTTAATATGCCTAATTATATCACCGGTATTGACTGTTTTAACTAATGCTACATCAACACTATTATTTGCCGGGGATCTTCTCACGTTATGATATGATAGTTGTCCTTGGTTTGTTAAAAGCAATATTATCGTTTCTTTTTCATTCATAATAATATCGGTAATCCAATTTTCTTTTGGGCACCTGATCCTATCGCAACTGTTATCATCAAGATCTTTTATATAAGCATGATCGTGATGTGCCACTATTAAAAAACGTCCCGTTTCACTCAACAAAATTTTATTAATAGGAGGACTTATTTCACTGGAAGGATTGATTTGAAAATTGAATGGTTCAAATTCACTCACCTGATTATTTTTGAATATCCTATATCCAGAAACATCTTTTTTTTTATGATGATCTGTGTAATTCCCGGCAGCAACAATAATTAATTCTTTATCTTTTTGTGCAATAGCCAGCAGAGGAGAACCTTTTATTTGAGGTATATCAAAAAGTCTTTCTAATTTTTCAAATGAGGCACCTAAATGAAAAATATTTACTTTGCCTATTGTAGCTATTATAGCTTTTTTTTGATCAGGGGTGATCTTGATTTCCCCAGGACTTATTTCTTCCCAAGATATATGAGATGTAAAGGCTGCTTTTGGATCAGAAAATTTATATTTATTATGAGGCTTAAAACAAACGATGTCTGGCCGTGTTACAAAATGGGGATACTTTTCCATCTTTTCCATGGGAAAAATAATGAGCGCGTAAAAAGAAAAAAAGAAAATAAAATGCGGTCTTGCGTGCTTATTATCTATAAAATTTTTCACAGCTTTTTGCCTTTGTTTTTGTTTATATCACCGTATTACTATAATATATTTTTAACAATTTAAACACTTTCCTTCATTCATGATCTACGTCAAAAACAAATGAAAATATCCGCTTGCATAATGCACAGACGGATATTTTCATTTGTTTTAGTACGGTGAATTTATATATTTTTTGTTGATCGGATCAATCTCAAATATTCTTTTGAGCTTTCATACACCATTTCGGAAATGAATTCTAAAAAAGGTGTTACATTACCTTTATTTGCTTGTCGTATCGTATTGATATACGTGGATCGCATGATTGGTGGAATAATGGTAATTACATAACCACTTTGCAATAAAGCAAGATTCATAAGAAGTCGCGCCGTTCTTCCGTTACCATCGATGAACGGGTGAATAGTAACCAGTTGTGCATGAACAAGGGCTGCATAGTGTACCGGATGATATTTTTCTTTATAAGATGGAATGTCTTCCATAAATTTTTTCATTAGTATTGGAACTTCTGAAGGTTTTGCGAACTCAAAATCGGTACCCGTAACAAAAATGAGAACAGTGCGATATGTACCTGCATTTTTTTCGTCAATTAAATAATAAAAAAGACGATGAAGTTCACGAACATCTTGTTCTGTAAGATTGGTATTATGAGTTTGCTTGAGCATAAAATCATATGCTTTAC
>LDIY01000031.1 GCA_001468865.1 candidate division TM6 bacterium SOIL31 | reverse complement strand
GGGATATACAAAGCCTTGTCTGCCAAGGTAAAATCCGAAGCACTTTACCTTCTTCCCACTTCGCGAGCGCTAGTTCGGGTAAGTAATGCAGGAATAATCGAGCTCTTGGTAGGGGCGGCAAAAGACATGGGCGCAAAAATAAGGATTCTTTGTCCAAGAGATTCTGAAAATGTTGAAATTATTAGATATCTTGAAAAAACCTCGCCGCAACTTGAAGTTAGAGAGCACGAATCTACTACATCGACTGTTTTAGTGGTCAATAGACAGGAGTTGTTTACTTCGGAATTGCGTAACGATGAGACATATAATATCTATGAAGCCTTGAGTTTTTCGGTCTATTCTAATAGCAAACCCACAATAGAGTCCCATATTTCACTATTTGAATCTCTGTGGAAGCAAAAGGAACTCTACAATAAGCTGCAAAAATCAACTGCAATGCTAGAGCTAGCAAATGAGCAGCTTAAAACTCATGATAAAATTCAGAGTGAATTCATCAATATTGCAGCTCATGAGCTAAGGACTCCAATACAACCTATTCTTGGCATGGTTGATCTGCTTGAAGCACGGCTCCAAAAAGATGTAGAAAAGCCGGCGCAAAATGAATCTATCAATATTTTGAGAAAGGAGTTGGATTTAATTGTGCGAAACGCAAGACGCCTTGAAAGGTTGTCTTCAGATATCTTGGAGATTACGCGGATTGAAAGCAAATCTTTGAAAATTAACAAAGAACAGATTGATCTAAAGGACATTATTATTGCCGCTATAAACGATGCCCAAAACCGAATTGTAGACAATGCCGGATTAGCGGCAACTATTGGAAATAGTAACATTACAGACATTGGATTTGACTTTAATTATAATGAAGGTAATTTTTTTGTAAACGCCGACAAGGAGAAAATTGCCCAAGTGGTTTACAATCTTCTTGACAATGCCGTCAAATTCACAAAGAATAGTGGCGGCATGATCTCTGTAACTTTGCAGAAGCACAATGAGACAGATGGCAAAGATGCAGTAATCGTAGCAGTCAAAGATACTGGTAGCGGGATAGATGCAGAAATACTCCCTAGATTATTTACAAAATTTGCGACTAAATCTGACCGGGGAACGGGACTTGGCCTTTACATATCGAAGAGTATTGTCGAGGCTCATGGCGGCCGAATTTGGGCTGAAAACAATAGAGATAGCATGGGCGCGACTTTTGCATTTAGCATACCCGTCACATAGTAACAAGCTTCAGCGTGCCTTAGACTTTAGCTGTTTTTGGAAGGGTTCTTTTATGCATACTATTTTCCATCATTTTTCTAATCTTGTCAACTTGATCTATAGAAATACCTAGTTTCCTTGCAGCTGATTTTGGTCCCATCTTTTTATCTGTAAGCAAATAAAGAATTTGATCTATTATTTCATAATCCATGCCAATTTCCTCTTCTGCTAGATGGTTATTCCAGAGACGGGGGCTGCTTTTCTTTTCAATTATTTCTGAAGGGATCTTGAGATGGCTTGCGAGAGCTCGAACTTGAGTTTTATACAGACCTGCTGTTGGTATTAAGTCTGCCGCGCCATCACCAAATTTTGTAAAGTAACCGATCAATATTTCTGATTTGTCTGAAGTGCCAAGTACCAAGTAACTGTTAATACCAGCGTAGTAATACAGGATGTTCATGCGGATCCTCGCCGTCAGGTTCCCTCGTGCGCGCTTGTCTGATGGCAAAGATTCTGTATACTTTTCAATTATCGGGCCGAGATATATAATATGATACTTCACTTTTAGAGTCTTGGCAAGCCCAATCGCTTGGTCAGTATCTTCCTTTGGAGTTGTATCGCTTGGCATAACAAGTCCTAATACTTTTTCCGACCCAAGCGCATCAACTGCCAGCTTTAAAGCCACTGAAGAATCAAGACCTCCTGAAAGCCCAATTACGATGCCCTTGGCGGAGCTTTCTGAAACATAACTTGAAATGAATCGTTCTATTTTCTTTCGGGCCTTGTCATAGCTCCGATCTAAAACGTTGTCGAGTACCTTAGATGTCAATGCCTTCGATCGAATTTTCACCTTTATTAATACTCTGTACTCGCAGGCTGTCAATTGTAATAACCATCAAAGAGAGATATACGCCCAATGAGCATCCATATGCCATATGAATGGCGATTTTTTGAATTAAGCCTGTGACATGAAAAGATATTTCAAGGGACAACATAATACATCATTCATTACAATTGCAGCCTCAACTTGAACAGAATTATGATATCGCGATTATCGGCAGTGGCATTCTCGGTGCATCTATAGCATACTTCTTAGCCGCCTGCTCAAAATCCAAAATTATCCTAATTGAGCAAGGGTCGAAGCCAGCACCACATACCAGCTCGAGAAACACTGGCAAAGTGCACGCACCATTCCTTTATGATCCACTGAAAAAGAAACACTTCGCAAGGGCGGCATTTCTTGGATTTGAAATGCTCAAGACATACTGTAGCGCCAAATCACTACCATTCAGGCAAGATGGTGTACTAGAAGTTGCTACCCATGACAAAGGCATTGACAGGCTGCAAAAATATATGGACTGGGGCTTTGCAAATGGCCTTTCAAAAGATGAACTGAGATTTCTACAAGGAGATGAAGTGGCTAGACTTGAGCCAAATGTAAAGTGTCTTGGTGCGATATTTTGTTCTCGAGATGGCTCTGTAGATTACGGTGCCATTACTCAACACCTGGTTCAGGATTTTCAAGGCTTTGGCGGTAGTGCACTTTTTGAAAGTAGAGTAGCACGGATAATAGAGCATGATCGTGGAACTGGAGACAAGATATCTATCGATACCACTAAAGGCAATACCATTCATGCTAACTTCATAGTCAATGCTGCAGGCGGTAATTCCATAGACATTGCTCACTCATTAGGTAAAGGCAAAGGGTATACTGATATACATTTTAGGGGAGAGTACTGGCTAGCACCAAAGCAATACTACGACCTAACGAAAATAAGCGTCTACTCGGTTCCAAAATACCCTGACTATCCATTTCTTGATCCTCATTGGATAATAAGAGCAGATGGCAGAAGAGAGATCGGCCCAAACGCTGTTTTGGTCTTTAGCCCATATGCATACAGTTGGGGAACAAATATGGAGTTTGTCGTTCCAAAGTTTCTAGAATCCCTTCCCACTGGTGCAAGAAGGATCTTTTTCGATAAACAATTTCTCTCACTTGTCTTTAGGGAGATACGTAGCTCTCTTTCAAAGAGTGCGATGATAGAAAGGGTAAAAGAATTTCTTCCACAATTGAATCCGAAATTATTTACTCAGCGCGGCACTGCTGGAATAAGGGCTTCGCTTATTGATAAGGACGGCAAGTTTGTGCCAGACACTCTAATAGTAAGGGATGATAATTCGCAATTGCATATTCTAAACTACAATTCTCCAGGGGCAACCGGCGCCTTGCCAACTGGAGCAAATATTGCAGCTCAATTAATTCAGGCAGGGTTTGCCAAGTCAACAAGCTATGATGAGGGCAAAGTCCTATGGGATGTCAGTGAGATCTCAGATAGTATGAAAACATAATCTAACGCAAAAGCGTGACCCGAAGCCTGATGACGTTGATTTGTCCCAAAATCCCCAAAAATCGCAATTCTATACTCGAATTTTGCTGGCCATTGCATCAAATTGCTCTGATAATGATCTATCAGTTCTTTCAAAATACAATACAAAAAGGTAAATTAGAATCAAGGCGTTGAAAGGAATTTTTTATGACTCCATCGGTTTAGACATTATAGATTGTGTATCTTATTTCATTCCTTTAACGAGCTCCTTGACATTGTCCTTCAGGACGACGTCACTTATGACGTTGTTTACATTGCCATCTTGCTTTTTCTTGTCCTGATGCGCAGCTACTTTTATCGCCTTTTCTGCATCACGAGCATCCTTCTTGGCGGCTTTGGCTAGGGATTGTGCAATCTTTTTGTTGTCATGATTATCATTATTGTTTGAAGCTTGGGCTTTGTCATCTTTGTTGTTGTTTTTGCTATCGATGATCGTACTGTATCTATCACCGCCCCATAGCGATGCAACATCAGAGCTGGCAACCAATCTGCCTGATGGATTATATGCTTTTATTGAAGCAGCAAGAGGCATGTGATACTTGCCGATATCTAAGCTAGCTGTGCCGTCTGAACCTACCTTTTCACTAGCCAATATGTTTCCTGCTGAATCGACTAGCTCTACTCTGCCTGCTACAGGGGCACCGCTTAATGTTATATCCTGGCTTGTGGTAGCGTAAAAGTCAGTGTAGGTCCCAAAGAGTTTTTCACTTGTAGTGGAAGCCTGAACTTCGAGATACGCGTTAAATGGTGCAGGCATTTGCAGGTCAAGTGAATTACCGGAATACACTAATTGGTTGTCAAGATACACTTGCAGTGAGTTGCTTCCATTTGTGACTATTGTGCAATCGCGTGTATAAGGTTGGTTGGCACTTGTGTCTTTCCATAATACGTTAAATTCTGTAGCTGAATTTGTATTGCCCTTGGTGCTCATCACTTCCCAAGTTACATGAGTATGGTCAACAACTGCAGCACAAGTCACATAGTTTACCATAGAGCCAGAAGTCTGGACGTACATGCCGGTGTCCCACCAATGATCCTGGACGGTTTTGAATGGTATGCTCAAGACTGCATGGAATAGCCGTGCATCTGTTTTTGGAGTCATTGCATAAAAGCCAGCCCATTGACCGGATGATGCGGCCTGAATTCCGATGTGTAGACCCTCTGGATCCTCGGAAAAGCTATGAGGCGCGTTCATCGCTACGGCATCTCCATTCATTGTCCAATAGCTGGTGTTTACGCTAGTGTTATTTGTCAGGAAGTCTTGAGCAACCAGGCCGGTGCTTATTTTAGAGATGGTGCCAAATGAACCCTGATCTGCGTATGCTAAAGAATTGTTCTTTCCTGACAAACCAGAGTAAGCC
>LDIY01000030.1 GCA_001468865.1 candidate division TM6 bacterium SOIL31 | reverse complement strand
TTGACAAATCAGAATTTACCAGTAACTAATAGTATTAGTGTTAAATTTTTCTATATTCTTGTTTTCACCCCGCTAATTGTCGTTATTGAATGGCTGATGATGCTTAACTGGGGTTTGTATACATATATGATTTTCCTTTATCGCCTTGATATTGATTATACCAGTTCAATCATTAAATATCTTTATCAGTATTTTGATACTGTAGGTGTAGGTTTGATCTTTTTTACCATGACGTTACTCCATGCTCTTGGTCTTATCTATAAAGTATTATGGCTGCGAATTCTTCCACTCATTATAGATGTAGGTATTATACTAATGTATGCCGGTTCAATCTTTTTGATCAAACCAATGCCGCTCGGAGGAATAACAGTGGGAACGTTAGCGATCATTATTATATTTGGGATTATAAAAGCATTCAACGTAAAATATACGATCTATACATTAAAATAGGAAATTAAAAATGGACTCACAACTTCCTTCGATCCTTGCCCTGATTGGCGTTATTGCCACAGTACTGGCAAATATCATTCTCGGTTTTATAAAAAATAGGAGCGAGAAACAAGCAAATGAAAACGATGATGAGGGAGAGTTCCAGAACAGATTGCTAACAGCATATAAATCTTTACAAGATAAAACAGATAGGCAAGAAGAGAAAATAGCGAAGCTTCAAGAAGAATTAGATACAAAACGAACCTTACTGCGCCAAGCTATAGATGATAAATATGAACTTGAATCAAGATTAAAGCAAACTGAACGAAATCTTAAAGAGATGGAGGAGTATATTTCCACTATGGAGAAGAAGGTCTGGTATCGTGGAGACATACCACCAAAAGATATTATCAAGGGGAGTTAGCTTATGGCATCAATACCTTACGCACATTATCCATTCACACCGCCGAATAGAGAACGTCGCTTTGGTTACATCGAAGCATTATTACTGATACCGGCTATTGTTAGGATAATAAGTATATTGATCAATCCAGGATTTGATTTTTCCCTCATTTTCCTACCGTTATACTGTTTTGCAGTATGGCGAAATCTTTTCCGGTTAAAACAAATTCTCATCTTATCACAAATAGCTTTAGCAATATATAATCTTACATCATTATTTCATATACTCAGTATAGACATCATCAGCTATACAGTTGGATTTATATTCGTTAATGCACTCGCATTTCTTGTTGTTTCACAACAACATGAATATAGAGGTTTATTATGAACTTCATATCTTCTCATGATGCCGGTATTCTTTTAGCTGTTTTTATGGGACTAGCATCGATTCTCGTTTTGTGGATGAAAGCATTGAAATGGCCTGACATAATAAAATTTGCTATTGTCGTTGTCTTCTGTGCTGTTGGTGGATATCTAAGTGCTGTTGCATCAAGTGCAATTGTGCCCACAGAATCATTGATCGGTAATGGTGCAATTATTTATACGGCAGCTTATGGTATTTACACTGTGTTCTTTCGCACATTAGGTCTTGATAAATCACTCTATCCAAAAGCTGCTATCGTAAAAGACGCTGCTGATGCTGCGCAAAGTCAAGTTATTGATAAGGTGTCAAATGACACTGCAAAACAGGCACTCAATCAAGATCATCCTTCAACGCTTGTTGTCCAAGCAAACGTACAAAATACAAATCCAGTTGTTGTACCTTAAAATTAGGTATTGACATAATATATATTTTCTGCTATAATACATATGCGGTCTAAAGAACACGAGCAATCGCTACTAGTTCTGGTTGGCTGCTTTGTTAAGGAAGCGGGTTGAGCCAACAGTAATGCCGTAAGTGTGGTGTGGTAAAATACTAGTTACAGTCCACACGTAAATCCTGCAGTCGAGTTTGTGATGGTTGGCCGACAAAGACGGACGCGGAACCTGCTATAAAGGAGAAAATATGTTTACATTAGAATATATTGTGTACAACGAAGTTGGCTCGAAAACGTTGTATCTTGTAAAACCTGGATTTTTATGGTTCAAAACATTATGGAGCGATAAAGAAAGCGAGGCATTTTGTTTTTCTGATCGAAAGGAGGCTGTGCATTTTGCGAGTGAGTATAATGCAGTAGTAAAGGAACTTGTAGTTGACAAAAGTAACAATTTGCACGACTGATGACTGGATTGTTATTGGTAGCTGGATGATATTTATATTGTAAAATATGAGGACGTGGATGCCTAACGTTGGAGAAATCGTCGTACAGACTGGCGTACAAATGAGACCTAGAGACGCAGATGACTTTTACCAAACAGAGGAATCCTGTTTACGGGCATACTTAAGAAAATATGGAATTCCTAAATGGTCGCGCGAGGTTATTACTGATCCTGGTGTTGGTACAGGAGTATATGGAAAAGTTTTACGAGAATACTATCCTGAAAGTTATATTCAAGGATTTGAACTTAACGCAGAGAGATTCCCCGATCCTGGACACTATAACAATTGGGTACATATGGATTTCTTATCTGAGGGTAGTTTCTCATCTAATTCTGTTGTAGGTAATCCACCGTATAAACATGCTGAGGCATTCTTCTGGAAAGCATACGAACACATTATGCATAATAATACAAAATGCGGGGTGATTGATTTTCTATTGCGCCTAGGCTTTCTAGGAAGCTCTAGGAGGCACGAAAGCATGTGGAGTAGTGGTTACAGACCCACAACCGTTACAGTGTGCTCTACGCGCCCCTCATTCACGGGAGATGGTAAAACGTACCCAACAGAGTTTGCTTTCTTTCGGTGGATTATTGTAGATGGATATCCTGATCAACTTGGAAATTTGGACTTTCTTATATATGAGCGCACACATGAACGTAACACAACTGCTCAACGAGATTTGGGAAAAAGATGAACGCTGGATGCTTTGGAAAGATGATGGTATGGTTCATCTATCCAACGGCGGCTATATTGTGAGTGAATCGACGATAGAAAAACTTGTACGTCAGGTATGGATGCATTATTATAGCGACAATAAACTATGGAAATTGCGCGATGATCAATTAGTAAATGTGCGCCCCGATGTTATTGCAACGCTAGAACAAAGTCTTATAGAACATGAGGATGTATGGAAGGAATTAGCAGATAAATGAAACTAGTACCGGTTTTTGAAGATCCAGATTGTCCTGTACCGATTATACAGGGAGCAGGTGAATTTGAACGCCTGTTGAAACTTTATAAACATTTGAAACCGACACGTATTGTTGAAATAGGCAGTTTATTCGGCGGCACTCTGTTTGAGTTTATGAAGAATACACCATCGCAGGGATTGTATCAATTTATTAGTATTGATCTACCTGTTAATCCAGATGACAGTCGATACGAACAGCAAATGATGGGTCATCGTTATCTTTGGAGTGATTGGGCAGATAACTTTAGTAATAAAAAGAAAAAGGTAGAACTCGTTGACGTTCTTTCACGACCATCAGCATGGTGCGTTCAAGATGTTGTACAACTTTTTGGTACGATTGATTTCTTGTTCATTGATGGAAGCCATCGTTACCAAGATGCAAAACTGGATTGGGAATTTTATCGTCCATATATGACTCCAACTGGTGTTATTGCTTTTCATGATATCTATCGTCATACTGCAATTGATCAGGTCTGGCAATTATGGGAAGAAATCAAAGCTGAAGGATATGTAACCAGAGAGTTCAGTACGATTGAGGACCAAGATGATTGGGGCATCGGAGTAGTTTTCCTATGACGCAACTACATATCATTACACCATGTACACGTGTTGATAACTTAGACAAGTTGTTTGACAGCATTAAACCAGGAGCTTCATTGTTGTCTTTAGCATGGTGGATAGTTTTTGATATACTCAATCCGTCCGTGCCAAAAGATATATCATATCATACAGAGTTTAGAGATGGTATTGAAATTATAACAACCGGAATTGGAGATCCCTCGTTTATTGCTGGAAAGGGGCAAATAAATCACGCACTTGAGCAGATAAATGATGGATACGTTTATGTACTCGATGATGACAATATTATCCATCCCGCGTTCTTTCAGTGGTTTGCACACGTCATTCAAGGCCAGTATGATGCATATTTCATGGCACAGGAGGTATATAGTCAAGGTCCAATGTGGATACGGTATGTTGGTCCTGGAATGATAAAGGAAACGTTTATAGATCAGGCACAATATATATTTCGTAGGAATGTTATAGGTGACGATAGATTTATACAGAAATATACTGCTGACGGAGAGTTTGCAGAGCGTATTATTAATACGCGAAATATTACAGGACTATTTAATAATTATCCAACATGTTATTATAATTACTTGAGGAAAGACGAATGACAAAATTTAGATTTGATGACAGTTTCAAAACCAAGGAAATAGAGATATTACGGATTGGTTATCCTGTTTTATCAGATGAAACGAGTAAGTATATTGAAGTTCCTGATTTTGTAATCAGCGACATTCGTACAATTATAGCTGAGGCTGGACTTATTTGTTATTTTAATAATAATGCGTGGTCCGTGCGCCATAAATATCAATAATGGAAAGATTATGTATAGAGTTTACAGGATTCGGCAAGGGATAAAAGAATACTATGTCGAATTATTGGGATGGGACGCCGATGAGAATAATGCAACAGTATATGATGACAAACAGTATGCAGAAGATGCTGCGAAGGATGTTAGAGGTAAAGTAGAACCTGTATGATAAAGATACGATTTCATCAAATGTTTAGTATGCGCGATGCTGCCAGGCTGCAGCTTGATTATGAGATACAGAGAGATCATATTAGTGTTTATTTCGAGGTCGATATAGATTCAGTCGATTATGCGCTTGACCAGATCAAATCAAGACGCTCTGAATTACAATATACATTCGTAAGTAGTGATGGTGGATACTATTACATATATTAAGGATACTCTGTGTACATTATAGTTGTTGAAAAGAAAGTAATGAACAATACATATAAAGAATATCCTGATAAACGCGGTGTATTAGTAACGTATTATAATCGCGCACAGGAGTTTTCTAGTTGGGCCGAAGCAGATGTATACTCACATCGCTATGCGAATGAGAAAAACGTTGTACGTGTGTACGTAGAGGAAAAAGAATGACGATTACAGTTAGTTCTCAACATAAATTTTATGTTTCAAATGGTCGCGGTGAGGAAATTGCAACCGCTGAGGTATATGAGAAACAAAATACATTTTGGATAACAAATGTTTGGGTTCATCCAGACTGTCGAGAACGGGGACTTGCAACAAACGTACTTAAAGAAGTTTTAAGATATTACAAGAATAGTGATTTATATCTCGGTGTTCATGGATTTACTAATCGACCATTGAGCGATGATCAATTGGCTGAATGGTATAAGAAATTTGGTTTTGAGGAAACTAGTGTACCATCAATTATGGTACGACGAGGCAGGAGATGGCATGATTGATTGGATTCTTGGCATTCCGACTCTTAACCGACCAGATACACTTATCAAACTGATTGAGAGTGTAAAATCTGGTAGTTTCCAACCACATACCATTGCAATTATAGATAATAGCGGCGGGTATGTATTACAGGAACTTGCGAAACAGGATTTTAGCGGTGTCTCATCAAAGATTGTGGTGAGTGTGCAAGATAAAAATCTAGGTGTCGCAGGGTCATGGAATGCATTATTACAGTTTTATAAAGATTATCCCGTCATTATTTCAAACGATGATCTTGAATTTCATACCGATTCGCTTGAACTAATGACACATTATTACGATAACACCGGTCTTATCTGCGGAGCAAGTACATCAGGAAATGCATTTTCGCTTTTCTATCTCCCATATAGAGTGTATGAAGCAGTTGGACCGTTTGATGATGCTTTTTATCCTGCTTATTTTGAAGATAATGATTATGCCTACCGTATGAAGCTTATGGGTATACCTATCCTGGAAATTCCAGAAGTAACTTATAATCATGTCGGCAGCGCAACATTGAAGGCTTTCACACCATCTCAGGAAAGTAAGCATCACGAGCAATTTCGTAATAATAGATTACGCTACATTAACAAGTGGGGTGGAGAACCCATGTACGAAACCTTCAAAATTCAATGGGACGGTAAGTATACATCATAAGCGAGGTGAAATATGGAAGTAACAGTTAAAAAGGCTTGGATTAATCGAGACGGTAATTATGTTTTTGATCTCTATGTCACGAGCGATGGTGCAGAAGTTAGTGTTCCTGCGCTCACGCTTACCAAGTCTGCAGCTACGTCTGCAGAAGCCGTAGAAGAGTGTATCAAATCACATGTTTTGGACGCAACAGATAATATTGTAAATGATTTTACTGGTAAAACGTTTACGGTTGAGCGTCAATCAAGTTGGAGTGTTTAATTAAATAGATGTGGGGAGCAGAGATAATTACACCTCTGCTCCCGCAAAAGCAGATATGGCCGCGTTCATAATGATATTAAACCTTCCACATATTGTGGATCATTTAAAATGAGGAGAGGATTATGTCAGGAGAGGGAAAACGTCCGTTTGTACCTCCTGATTTGGAGAGCTTACAAATCAGAAAAAACAAAGAACATGAATCTGTAATCTATTGCACTAGAGCATTTTTCTTGCTGTTAATTTTTATACCTGTAACGTTTTTACTTTTTTATCTTTTACCACAGTATGCATTTATACCTGCTGAGGCAGGTGTGGCTGCTATTATAACAGGAGTAACCATCAAACTATGACTAGACCAGTTACAACACACATTATAGGTCAGAGATTTGGTAGTTTAGTAGCCATAGAATATACATACATAGAAAATGACAATGGGAGGCGGAGAGGTGGATGGCTTTGCAAGTGTGACTGTGGTAATGAATGCGTTGTTAAAACAGCTAATTTAACTACAGGTAACACTAAAAGCTGTGGATGTTACAGAGTACAGCAAGGTAAAACGCGCTGTATAGATATACCAACATTCAACAACAAGAAAGAATTCGGTGCCAATGCTTTTAACAGGTTATGGCTGACCTATAGAAATAATGCAACAGCTAGAAACCTAGATTTTCTCCTAACACAAGATGAATTCAAGAATCTCACAAGCCAGCCGTGTCATTATTGTGGTAGATTAGCTATACAGGTTGCTAAATCTGAAAATGGATATTACTTTTATAATGGAATAGATAGAATTGATAATAGCAGGGGGTATCAGTTAGATAATTGCGTTCCCTGCTGCGGCCAGTGTAATTGGGCCAAAAAAGATTTAACATACGACGAGTTTTTATCATGGATACGCGATCTACTAGCACATCAGAGAGGTTAATTATGGGAGATGGGAAGAGGCCACTGATTCCACCTGTGACCATTAANNGACGACCTGGATAAGCCCAACGCCAGTAATTCACCTAAAAAGGAAGAATGGCATAAGAGCATTGTACCGTCGCTGATAATCTATACAGCGGCGTTAATATTTTTTGTAATACTTACTATTACATGGATAGCAACACATAGCGGTGATATGATGACACAATTAGAACTAACAAACAGTTATCTTGTCACCGCGCTCTTGTTAGTTATAGATGGAATTCTTATTTACGGTCTGTTTCATGGTATGGAATTCATGAAGAACAAATCTCGACGTGAGACGCTTGTTAATCTATCAGAACATCAAGCAACAATCGAACATTTTACAGAACAAATAACACATATCATGTCTATGCAGGCGCGCTTTATGGATGTTATAGAAGAACGTGCAAAGAAAAGTTACTATCAGGGTGTTTTATCTGTTGCTGATAGTCATGATAATGCAGAAACAGAAACAGATGCGCGCACCTATCATGCACCACCTGACGAAACGCCTAAGGAGCCAGAATTTGGTTTAGAAAAGGAGCTTTAGTATGTCTGTTAAGGGCGTACCGAAAAGGCAAGTAACCTACAGCTTTATTGTAGGCCAAGATCAATATAAGAAGAAACATAAGCTGTATTTCGATGATTTCAATGCTATTGTCCTCGCAGGAGCATCTGGTAGTGGAAAATCAAGCTCTCTTGCGTGGTGGCTCAGTCAATTAGCATATAAAGGTGTGCAGATACTTCCATGCGAATATGACGCCGCTATGGGTATTGCTGATAGTCTCTATCAACGTATAGAACATCTTGAACCAGCATTCTTGCAGCCATTTGCTACTACTCTTACTGACATCGTTCATCGTGTTCGTTATGTTGAAGATTTGATTGGTTATCGTAAAATTAATCCGCAGTCATATCATTTCCCAGTTATTCTTATTATTGATGAGTTTTCATCAATGTATATTATGGGAAATATGAGTATGCAGAAACTACCTATTGATCGTATTATTAATCTCATCAATACAGGACGGAAGTATAATGTCAGGTTCATCTTAGCGGGGCAAACATGGAGTCAGATGAGCACTGCTGGTATAGCGCAGATACGTGAGAGCTGCAACACAAAGATTATTCATAAACTCGGCCCCAGGAACCTTGGACTACTCCTTGGTGATGGTAACAGTGAAGAGCAAAAGGTTGTGGGTAAGTTACGAACAGGTTTTATCTATTGGCGCGAAAGCATTCTCTACGTACCATCATCTATGGATATGGATACAAAGAAACGCGCACACGACGAGGCTGCAAGGTATGCTGTACACTTCCGTGACACTGCACATCTGTCAAAAGAAGAGTTTATTGCACACTTACTTGATATTGATAAGGGTATACCACGAAAAGAGTCTGTGATACGCTCATTACTTGAAAATAACCCCAAAATGAGCAGTCGAGATATTTACAAGCAGGTTGGGGGCGGTAGTGCTAAGACGTATGCAGAAATACGTAAAATCAAAGCAGAAATGGGGTTAGAATAGCATCTACACAGGGCGTAAAAAGTGCTACTGTACCCCCTCTAAAACTGCTTCTGATGAAGCAGAAAGTGCTTCATTTCTATCAGAAAGTGCTTCAAAGGCGCGTATAACCCGCTACTGCACATACGAAACTGACACTAAAAATGAAGCATTCTGCTTCTCACTGCTACTGCTAGTGATTGGAACGCGGAAAATGAGGGGTGCTACTCACGAGAGAATTTTTAATACGCATCCGAGACACATTTATGACAAAAAGACGTAAAATCTGGCCCGATGAAAGGAAAAGATTCATTGCACAAGCTGGCGGCGTTTGTATCTACTGTAAACGCCTATATAATCCAACACTGGCGAAACACAACAGCAGGAAGTTCTTCGCGGCATGGGAGATTGATCACATCATACCATTATCACGCGGAGGAAACAATGCTGACAGTAATCTCCATGCTGTATGTAAACGATGCAATCAACTAAAATCAGATCTGTCACTACCTGATTTCTATAGACTCTTACAATCGCGGCGCAGACTACGATAATATATTACTGTAGATATACAATATATGTGTATCTACAGTTTTTTTTTCTATTTCTTTTT
>LDIY01000029.1 GCA_001468865.1 candidate division TM6 bacterium SOIL31 | reverse complement strand
TTTTATAATACCAATCTTGAACAAAGTAGTGAGCTAGTTCTCTATAATTGACAAACGCACATAACAAAGACTACGATCGACCAATCCCTCAAGCAAAGCTGAAAGGAGCACTGGATAAAGAGCTGGCTCTCCTTGGAAGATCAATTCAAGATATGGTGATCGAGCAACTCATGCGCTATGGTATCACTTTTGCAAATGACAAACAAGGGTCATACTCATTGAAACAACTGCAGAGCACATTTGAACAGTTGTTTGGCGTCGAGGCGGCCATCCTCCTCATTGAAAGATTGGACAATTACTTGCAATCAGGAAACCCTGGCAAATCCGAAACAAATGGAAGCTCGCATGCTTTTTTAATCTGAACTAACGATTTTCTTGTCTAGAGTTGCTTCTAAGGTTTTGCTCCAGATATTTTCCAACTCTTGAGACAATTTCTTCATGACTATATGGCTGTATCATCTCTACTGCCAGCACCCTACTTCTTGTCTGTCCCGATAGTAGAAAAAAGTACAGATCTGTATGCTCAAAGTGTAGACTGAAAAACGTGGGATCTCCAAATAATGGCGCGTTTGATTTCGCTATGCTTGCAATTACCTCCGTCTGCAAAAATAGCCTCTGAAATGTCTGCTCGTCTGGCATGGGTGTCCCGGGTTTTGAATACATCGCTACTAGCTTTGCCTTCTCTATTATACCAGCACCCATGATGCTTTGATGCAAGCTGCATATCCCACTGCACAGCTCGAAATTGTTCATTTCGCTAAAAGTATTATGGGCGAGGAAGAAAGTATAAGAAATGGACTAGACACCAAACTTTCCATTCATGGCCGAATGGATAAAGTATCAATTTGACGATTGGAGTAAACAAAGTAGCTTACTATGTTTGATAGTAACTGAGCCAGTATCGTTACTTCATTTTATCAGAAAAATATCTACGCACTCATTGCGTTTTTGCCAATTAAGGATATAGATATTCTTTCTTCGAGCAGATCAAGTGCCCTTCTAACATAGGCATTGGTGATAAGGGAGGGCATTGCAAGTTTGATGTTTTCGGGCAAAGAGTCGTTAAGCTGCAGTAGTAGATTCAGTCTTCTCTCAGTATTGGGCTCTGCTCTAATAGTGGCAATACGGATAAGTAACTTTTGGAGATTTCTCTTGTCTGTCATTTCGGCATGCTGTGTTGGTTAAACGAAGTTAAAAGGCGTTGATAACTGTTCTACTAACCTTTCTCAAATAACTCCCATATCCGCAACATGATCCCAATAGGACATCGGTGTCTGTCTCTGGTTGATGCTACCTGCCAGTACGATAGCATTCAGGAAAAGAAGTCCTAGTGTGTCCAACTCATTGAAATGGCGATCCAACTTGTTGTCAGGCTAAAGTCATGGATTAGCTACTAGGATAAGCAAACCCGCAATGACCAGAAGTCCGCCAACCATGAAGTAGAATTGATTCCTGCTCAGGGAGCGACCCCATGCGTAGAGGTATTAGACTCATTGACCTGCTCTTTTGAATCTACGCTATAAACACCGCAGCTAAATCAATTTTTACAAACCAGCGAGCATATTGTTGCCTGCACTGGCACGATATTTTCTATAATCATTATCTCTGATGTAAGCACTAAAAGAGGGTATGACTAGTACTAGTTCCGCCACTTCAAAAAGAAGGGCAGGTGAGGAAGAGCAAAGGCAGGACCCAAAGGGTGTGGCGCGGGTGGCAAAAGTAGTGGAGCTAATCGGAACATCTGACGAAAGCTGGGAAGCAGCAGCACAAGTTGCCATTGAAGAAGCAAGAAAGACGCTTCGCGGGATTCATGGAATCAAGATAAAGGACATGACTGCTAGAGTAGATCCCGAAACTGGAAGGCTTGTAGAATACCGCACATCGATAGATTTGTCTTTTGGAGTAATGGATGAAGAGAGGTAATAGACAAGAATGACGCCGCTTTGGGGGTTGTGGTGCTTTCGGCCCTGAATTCTGAAATGTGGCTTCAATCAGCTATTCCGTAGCTCTTTTAAGATATATGGTTATAGAGCATCGAACCAAAAGTGAAGGAGCTAGTTAGGCCTATCCTTTTGGTATTCGTCGTAGTAGCTGCAACTACTGGGGCGGGTATCCAAAGCGGATGGGCGTTAGAACAAAAAACCCTCTTAAACGACAGTTCGCAGACATGGAAAATAGATTCTAGCGGAGAGAAATCGCCGGATGGAATATGGACAGTTGTACATCCCGGACACGGCTATGCAGCAGTTGTAAGCAGTAACGACCACAAGATCATGCAACTGCATCCATATCTTTTCGACAGCAATCGACACTCTACCTTGGTAACTGCCAATCATCTAGACTGGAAAGGAATCCACGGTAAGCTAAATGTGCGACTAGACAGGCAATCGGCCAATCCAAAAGCCTGGGACTCTTTTTGGGTTCAGATGGCCTATGTGGATTCGACAACGATGATCAATTTCATCATAAAGTCAGACGATGCTGGCTGGATGGTGACAAAGCGCGACCATGACCACACAGGGCAAGACCTGCATGAAACACTTGCAAGCGGCCACAATTACTTTAACTCCGTAGATTTTGGTCATTGGTACAATGTCGAATGGTGGATCTATCCAAACGGCGATGATCTACACATCAAGCTAGTCGTTGACGGACATACCCTGATGGACAAAAATGATCCCGGCCACTGGGATAGAGGTGGCCACACAGGAAGCGGCACAAGTTCCTATTTCCTAAACGCAGACAAGACAATTGGCACATACACAGAGAAATCCTACTCGTCTTGGAAGAACATTTGGGTTGAGCAGTTGAACTAGGCTTCTCGCCTTTCCCTCTTTCTTTTTGTGCAAATATTGAATATAATGCCGCTTTAAAGTTACGATTGTATAATTGCATCTTTGCCACTAGCATTGGGAAGTCTTCTCATTTTACACTAGAAGCCCCAAATTGCAGTATCCTTTCAAGCGTCATCCTTTAGGCATCTACCAGCGCCTACAACGCCATTGCTTCTGCCTCGAGATATAGGGCGGCAGCTGCAACAAGAGGAATATCAATCGATACTTACCCTTGTAGAAAATAGATGCTATTATAAGAGAAAAATGCGAATAATCCTTTAAACGCAAAGCTGCCAAATGGGCTTATATGAAATCCGCACAAATGAAAAATTACGGTAGCAGTGAAGTAATCGAGATAAATCAAGATGACTCTGTGCCTGATCCCTCTGCAGGCAAGGTTCTTGTAAAAGTCAAAGCGGCGGGAGTCAATCCAATCGACTGGAAGATAAGAGAAGGCTACATGAAGCAAATGATACAGCTTCATTTTCCATCTACTCTTGGAATGGATTTTTCAGGTATCATGGAAGAGATCGGGAGCGGGGTGACAGGATTCAGCCAAGGTGATGAAGTATACGGACAAGCCTCGGTGGTAAGCGGCGGGTCAGGTGCATTTGCCGAGATGGCGCTGGCAAATGCAGACAGCATAGCACACAAGCCAAAAACGCTGAGTCATCAAGAAGCCGCAGGGCTCCCGCTTGTGGGTGTTAGCGCCTGGCAAGCACTTGTTGAGACCATCCAGCTAAAAAGTGGCCAAAAGATTCTAAATCATGGAGGCGCGGGAGGCATTGGAAGTATTGCCATTCAGCTCGCCAGGCACCTTGGTGCGTATGTTGCGACAACCGTAAGCGCGGACGACAAACAATTTGCAAAAGAGCTTGGAGCAGACGAAATAATAGACTACAAGACGCAGGCATTTGATGAGATAATCCACGATTATGACGCGGTCTTTGACACTGTAGGACGCGACACTTACAGAAAGTCATTCAAAGTGTTGAAAAAGGGCGGAATAATTGTATCAATGCTAGAGCAGCCAGACCAAGGTCTGATGGATCGCCTTGGTGTCAAGGCCGTTTATCAATTCACACAGGTAAACAAGGGCCGGCTGGCAAAATTGGCAGAATGGGTGGATAAAGACAATATACGCGTAAATGTTGACAGGACATTTCCTCTTGATGAAGCTGCCAAGGCGCTTGATTACCAAAAAGATCAGCATCCAAGAGGCAAAATAGTCTTGGCTCCATAGCTATTACGAGGTGTATGAAGTTTAGCTACGAAGAGACGGAACAGGAGGAAAATGGTGAGCAAGACGATTAGGTGCTAAACTTGAGGTAGTTCAATTTGTATCTCATCTAAATCAGAATCCATCATACCTATCCAGCATCTTTTGCAAAAATCCTTATCGGCAATCAGTCTTTGCTCAAAGGTTATGTCGGCTTCCTCAAAATCTAGTTGGCACATTACGCAATTGGCCATGGGTAGAGCTTGAGTACTTTTGATATGATAGAAGATAAAGAAGGTGATGAAGGGATATAGTAGATTGTAGCTATCCGTGATCGATATCATCCAGCTTGTGCGTCTCTTACCCTTCTTAGCTCATCTCTCAATGAGCGTACTTCAGCTCTCAATGACTCTACTTCTTTATTATCGGCTTCGGGTTTTTCTTCCTTTATTCCCGCTTTAGCCGCGGCTCTGCCAATAGCCAGTGTAGCTATAACCGCTATGACCGTGACTACTACTGCATAGATTATCATTGCAAGCACGCCGCTTTGGTTGCCAAAAATTTCCTTAAATATTTCCTGTATCGCGGTGTTCCAGGCAAGTGCTGCGACAAGACCAAACGCTGCCGTGATGAGGCCAGCTAATGCCTTGATAACATCCTGTCTCAATGCGTGACGTTATCGTTGCATGGCAATTAAGCGTTGACATAGAAACTCAGCTCCTATTTTGCGGATAATTTTGGTAGATAGTTTCTTCAGACATCACCTTCCACTCAACAAATGAATTTTCAATCCTCGATTTTCGACTGAAAGTCATAGCATGGTTTTGCTACCTTATCGTCAGCTAGTTATTGTCTGATATGCTTTGAGCAAACGACCGGCCAACAGTACAGAATTGAAACGCAACCTAGCGAATTATCGTCTTTTGAAGGCCGGCTTGCACGGAATAAGAAAGTCAAGCCATCACTGCCCGAACAGCAAAAAATAGAATCCCTCTCTAGTTGCGGTATGCATATTCCTTTTAATGAACTTTTAAACTGACTGAATTATCCATGAAAAATCTTGAGACTAGATTGTCCACAACAATGTTGGCGCTTAGCCTGATTGCGATTTTGGCTTCTTCGGTATACTCTTATTCACATGCCTACGCAGATGATGATAACAATAATAGCGGCAACAAGGGAAATGGCAAAGAAAACAAGAATAATCACGACACGAAGGTTCATGATAATTCCGGTGGGACGAAGCCCAAAAATGGACAAAATAACAATGAAGATGATGATAAAAAATCAGGTGCAAGATCCAGTGAGGACGATCAGCCTGAAGCACTAGCTTCATCAAAAATACTATCAGCCTCAAATGGTGTAACGCTTGTTGCTAACGGAACTGCATTCATTAATAACCCCGGCCGACCTGACGACTATAGCTTTGCGACGGTTAAGCTAAACGGCACCGTTGATAGCTCAGGTATTGGTAACCATTTCAAATATTCAGTCGAAGGCATTGCAAAACTTGACAATGGGATGAGCTTTAAAATAGACAATGCAAAAGGTTCGATTATTATATTTCCTAACGATAGACATGATACCAATAATAGATCGATAATAGGCCTGGTCCATATCGCTGGCAAAGCGACTAACATGGCAGATGGAGGCAAAGTTTCAGGCAATTTCCGACTTAGGGCAATAGTATATGGAGGAGGAGATCACAAGACCTTTAACTTTGTTGTAGATCCAGCGGCGAAAATTGGATCGCATATAAAATTGGTTGCAGCAATTGGAAAGATAACAGGTATTAACGCCAGCTCAAATCCGCCGCCTCATGTGCCACCAACAGACGACAAACTTGATCACTTTGATGTAAGCATTATCCCGTCACCAATTGCCGCAGGGAGCCTGTTCAATGTAACCGTAAGCGCCCATATGTCAAATGGCACCCTGCTAAAGACCTATACTGGAAAGGCCAAAGTTTCAGATTTAACTACAACGATAAAGCCCAATAGCACAAACAATTTCGCCAACGGCCTCTTCAAGGGAACCTTTAACATTACCAAAGCTATAGGATCAGACAGAATAACTTTTGCAGATGGCTCAATCAACCAAACAAGTAATGTATTTTCAGTGTTTGCTGGAGCGCTCAACAAAGTTACACTAAATCCTGTCAATGCTACTGTTGCTCCCGGAGGCAAGGCAACCTTTACTGCAAAGGGATTCGATAAATATGGCAACGAATTGTCCGGCCTGACATTCTCTTGGTCTCTGTCATCTTCGGACCTTGGCGCGATCGCTACTTCTGCTAATAAGGCAAACTTTACAGCAGCGTCAACTGTAACTGCCAAAGCAAATGTAACTCTCACTGCCTCTATTGGAACACATTCCGATTCTTCAAAGATATTCGTCGTACCTCCAGTACCACCGACCCTTGACCATTTTGAATTTAGCAACATCGCCAGCCCCAAGATTGCCGGCACACTATTTCCAGTTACCATTCGAGCAGTGGACTCTGACGGAAACACATTTACCAATTATACAATGCCA
>LDIY01000028.1:5012-5764 GCA_001468865.1 candidate division TM6 bacterium SOIL31 | reverse complement strand
GCTATTGAAAACACCAAATGCAATAAAGTGGGCTATTGTTGCCGCGATGCCGACTTCTAGACCATATAGGAGCAGAAGATAATGGGCATAGGGTCTTACCAAAATATACGCAATGTCTGCCACCATAACTGAGGGCCAGAGGGACAGCGCGCTCTTTATTATTCGCATAATTCGTTCTTTTCTTGAAAGATCCTGATACTGCAACCTATTGTCACGATAGAACAGCGCAAGAAATCCAAGAATAGAGCCAGCATAGTCTGCAATACCAGAGGTTAGCGATATTGCTATTTCGTCATATGTAAATGCAGATGTTGCTTCCGCAACTCCTACTCCAGCAACAAATCCAGCAAGCTCGCCTAACACAAGTTGCTTATTAAAATTGTAATATGTTGGCCTATTAGCCTGAATGAATCGGAAATATTTTCTGATCGTTTCACAAGTCATTTTGGTACAACATTCATGGAATCTAGCAGATTGGTAGTATAATCTCTTGTCAATTCCTTTAGGAAGACAAAGCTTGATGGAACTGGTATTTCTTTTACGAGTTTGTTATATTGTTCAACTATTGAAAGGACAGAATCCAGTGCTCCGCTATTGACTATCAATTTTCTCGCGTGGCTGGAATTGTTTGTGAGTTTTGAGTAGTGAACATTCTCTGTGGCAGCCAGGATAAAGATATTGGGCATCCTATCATAGACATCTTCCTCAATATCTTCAAAATCATCCTTAATGTCCAATAACGCTTGATTGTA
>LDIY01000028.1:1826-4774 GCA_001468865.1 candidate division TM6 bacterium SOIL31 | reverse complement strand
GCTTGCAGAAATCCTCTAGCAATTCGCTCGTATCTCTTATTGCCCACCTCGTAGTATCGGTCCATCAGCAGAATATATCTGACAAGCAATTTTACCGCCTTGTAAACAAGAATGGATTTACCCAGATCACCAGTATCTGAATACGTTGCAAAAAAGTATGTTGCATAATCTTGACCCTTCTGATCGATGGCGCTTAGTATGGGCGACGGCGCTGGATCGTATCTAGACAGCAATCCTCCAATCTCATCCAATCCGCTTGCAAAGCCACTATTTTTCCTTGCAAGCAATTTGGCCCTCTCTGTGATCATTTGCCTTAAGTCATCGGTGAGGACCTGTTTGGAATTGCTCATTTGAGTGTCACCAAAAATGGAGTCAAGACTGTATTATCACCTAGTTTGAGCACTAGGTAGGTAATAACAACAGCGGGTAAAAGATTGTTGACTACAGCTGACAAACTAAGATCCGAGTTTAAGAGGCCTCAAGCGGCGATGGTTGTACGTATTATATTAAAATCTACAGCCTTATTTCCTTCCAGCCTAATATTTTTCTGATTTTATTGTAGTTTTCCTGAATTATCTTATGTTCATTGCTTCTCAAACCCCTGCTAGTAACCACCATCTGGTATTCGTATTGTGGGTCGTCGGCACCATAACCGTCCGCCAATGTAGCTTCCCGGATTAGGGATTTTCTTACAATTTCAGATATTGTTTCTCCGCACTGGTTTGCATATTCGCGTATTGCATCCAGTTCCGGCTGGGTCAATTCTGAAGTTATGACAGGCATTTACTGGATCTTGATTGGACATAAATTGTGGTAAAAAGAGTTGTACGTATGTTCTTATGACATATTGTTTACTTTTCCAGTCTTTTATCGCTCATAATGAATAATCTATTGTACCACAATAGCCCGGCTGTAAAGCACAAGTAGGAGGCGTTATAGGCCATCGTGATGTGAAAAGTCTCACCTGTAAAGCCAGTGACCGCTGTAATTCCAAGTAGGCTATCCGCGATGACTAGCAAAATCCACGCAATGAATATCCAGGGAATCGATGTAAGCTGACCTCTGCCGGCATTCGTCACCATCAACACTGCGGGAATTATAAGTACAGTATCGAGTAGTGGGTATGCTACGCTTATTGCAAGTGAAATTAGGGAATCAGATCCCTGTAGATCTGAGACACCAACAATTGCCTGAATGTAAAAGTACAGGAATACAACTCCTGCTGCAGATACAATTAGGGCTGTCCGCTTTTTTACTCCCTTGCCAAAGAATTTGGCCGTGCTAAACACATGATATGCAAATGGTGCGTAAGCGCCTAGCCAGAATACATCTGCCAATGATGGAAATGGCGACTCCACATTAAGTATTAGCTCATAATATGCCCAAGTGGATTCTGCCACTAGCCACAATGCAAGTGCCACAGCAAGTGCAGCATATGCTCTACCAAAGAGCCCACCAAGCCCTTGTCTACCCACTATTAGTATAGAAATAGCTACGGCACTTCCAATAGATCCAACCCTTGTGATATCACCAACATATCTGCCGATGTCAGAGCTGGCAGTTAGGAAAACTATTATGTTGACTATGATCATTGACGTTAGCAAACCTACTACCAAGTTTCTCCGCTCCTTCGCAATGTTTAGAGTTGACTGTTGCATTTTATTCACCTTCTCCTATCTTTAGCGCTTTTTGGATCTTTTGAAGTGGTGAAGATGACGGCCCAAAGTTCTGCTCGGTAAAGCCCTGTTTCTTCAAATGTTCCCACGTTTCTTCCATTATGAGGTCCGCACCAGGTCCCACAAGCTCTTTTAAATTTGAATAGAAAAAATCAATATCAATTTTTTTGGAATCAGAAAAGACACCCTTGATGTTCATATGCCAAGTAATGGTCTTGTGAATGGGGCCGCCCAGTGATTCAATTGCAGCATTGATGGCATGACGCAGTGCAGTATTGCTATCTATGCTATGTTGCATATTCCCACCCATCGTAACGACCGACTGTAACATACTTCACGGTGGTCATTGACCACGGTCATTAGTAATAACAGCAGGGGTGTAGATAATTTCACACACTAATCCTAATGTTTGAATCAGTACGACTTTGATATATTGGATCAAGGGCATATTGGTAGTGCGGAGAAGGGTAGCTTGAGCGAGTTTTCAAGGTCGCCAGATTTGCTTGAGAGCATATATGAAACATTCCCTATTCTTCATTGTCTAGTTAATTCGGACGGGCTTATACTTGATTGTAATAAGATATATGCAAAACGTATTGGTTATTCTAAATCGGAACTGGTGGGCGCGTCGATATTTGGTCAAGTAGACGCCAACAATCTCGTGCCCATGCATGAATATCTTGAGATATGCAAAAAGAGAGGGCCTGTGGAGAATCGTGAAATATGGTTGAAAACAAGAGATGCTACTGTTTTCCCAGCTCTTCTTAATGCTGCCCCGTTATTAGATAATCAAGGAAAATTTGTCGGATGCAGTGTTGCTTTAGTCGATGAAACCGACATTTATAGATCAAAGAGAGATATTGAGAAAGCTAACGAGGAACTCAAGCTCAAAGAGCAATTAAAGAATGAATTCATCGCTGTTGCATCCCATGAGTTGAGAACTCCCATCCAGCCACTTCTCGGATATGCTCTCCTAGCAAAGAGAGGCAAAGTTACGCAGGAGGCGGCTTGGGACGGCGTCCTTCGAGAGGCACGTCGACTGCAGCAATTAGCAAATGACATTTTGGATGTCAGCAGGATAGAGAGTGGTGGCATCGCCTACAATATGGAAAGGGTGAGGATACATGACCTTATTGCGAGCGTTGCAACATCCGAAAAAGCAAATCTAGCTAAAGATGTAACTCTCGATTTTATGATCGACGAATTAGGTAAAGAACTCGAGATAGAGCTCGACAGATCACGCATAACACAGGTGCTGACAAATCTCGTTGG
>LDIY01000028.1:0-1712 GCA_001468865.1 candidate division TM6 bacterium SOIL31 | reverse complement strand
TATTTGAGAAGTTTGTCACAAAAAACGTTGGGGATAACAATAAGAACGGCACAGGACTTGGCCTTTTCATCAGCAAGGCCATAGTAACTGCCCACAATGGTGAGATCTATGCTCGCAACGACCCCGGGATAGGAGCCATCTTTACAATCGTACTTCCATTAGAGCAGAAAAAAGAAATGTTTAGCTGATTGCTCGTCCTTTCTGAAGTTTTTTGAGACCTTCAAGCAGATCCCTTACCTGCTTATGCGAAGGGTTAAGGTCTTTTATCCCCTTGACATTCACATTCAGCTTTTCAAGCTCTGCAAATATGCCCTTGTCCTCTATCAAATCAAGAAAAGGATCGAGTTCGAATGGCTTTTGGATAAGCTCCACCACCTGCTGTAGGGTTTTTACAGAGTCAACCAGAGTCTCAACCACATAGGCCGACGCGAAAAGGATCCGCTGCTTTGGCTCTATCGCCAAGATCTCCTTGGCAACTTCCATTCCATCTTTCTTTGGCATGCGGTAATCAAGAATGACTGCGTCAAAAGGTGGCCTTCGAGGATTGTGAGAAGACTCGTTCTGCTCCAGTTCCTTGTAAAATTCTTCCAGACACTCCATGCCGTCGTAAGTTAGGGTGACATCATGAGACCTGTCCTTTAACGCTATCTCGTATTGCATCGCTATGCTCGGTTCATCCTCTGCGACCAATATCTTCATTGTACAACTATGTAGGATTCTACTTTGATATATAATCAGGATGTTGTCATGAATTTTACATACAGCTTCTTTTAGATTTATTTCCTCTATGAGGAAATGGTGTTAAAGAAGAGAACCGTCGAGGGCGACGCGGCCGCCAACAAAATCCAGGCGGCACTCATGAACACCCTGGACCTGTTTGGTGGCGAATCAAAAGATCTTTTGCTACTTTACCTTGACCGGGAGTATGGCATTTCTGTCTACGAGCCGGAGAACCTCTCGAAGAAAAAGATCGAATCTGCTTTTGAGGCGGTGTTTGGCATGGGCGCGAACATACTCATTGAAAAGTTTGACGCAGAGCTAAAGATCGTCAACTAGTGTTTCCGTTTTTGGTTTCGTCATTTTCATCGTAATCCAGCTTTTCATCGATCTTTTTCTGAAGCTCCTTGTATAACTGGTATCTCTGCGTCCATTTTGAAAGCACAAGCCATTGCCTTATACCTATGACTATCCATGCAAGCACGAACACGATTACAATGGCGCGGGCTATGCCAAAGGCAGAGCTATCGGGAGGCCCAGCATGCTGCGGCCCATTCCAGAACGATTCCCCTCCTGCAAGCGCAAAAGTGACTATGAATGTGCCGGGTACGACTATGACGATAGAGACTATCATCAAGATGAACATCTTTTTTGTCCTGTTTAGCTGGCGCACTACTTCATCCATTATCGTAAAGATGTTCTCCGCCGGCTTGTCCTTCTTGCTTGCCACTGCCTAAATTCTCCTCCTGCTCATTATAAGAAATATAGTAACTATGTTACCTGTCGCCGCCACGATTCTCTCCTTCCCCTCTTGGAAACAGCACTTCATACGGCTCCAGTATTTCCTGAAAAATTGCCCGGCCTTTCTCTGAAACCTTGTACTTGATTATTTTCTTGTCGCCCCACGGCTCTTCAAATTTGGTTATCAGCCCTTTTTCCACCATTTCATCGATAATCGGCTTGTGCTTCACATTGTTCAGGCCGCAGTAGCTCAT
>LDIY01000027.1 GCA_001468865.1 candidate division TM6 bacterium SOIL31 | reverse complement strand
CTGGTACGTTACCGTGTAAACTAGTGGTATTCAATCTTCAATTGCACGGAATCCTCCCGATCAAGTCTAGTGCGAGGATTGCTACGAACAAACGTACAAATAGACATAACGCTGTTGACATAACAACAGGGTAATATGGATGTGCTAAAAACTCAGCTAGATAGCTGATCCCCCCCCCCCTACCTCATTTTAGTCTGATCTGGTTCCAGGGAAATGATTCACTGTAAACCCACGTTCCATCATCAACCAAATGCATCGCATCCGTAATCTCAACATTTCCATGTGAATCCATCAATAAATTCACGCGCACATGTGAACCATCATCAAGAGCAACAGTTGTTTCGGTAATTGATTCAGCGCGTCCACTATAATTATCAAACCAAGTTAAATCTCTAATGTAAATTTCAATCATTTTTATTTCCTATTGTGTTTACACGTTAAAGTGTATTACTATTCTCCACATCAGAGCTTTCTAGTTTGTCTAACTGTTGTTCTAACTCGGCTTTCTTTTGGATTGCTTGTTGTTTGACAGTTTTGTGTGCGCCATCTCTCTCAAATGCTTCTAGCAACTGTTTGTAGAATAGTATCTTACTACGTATCACATCAGCTTCACTAACTTCTGTCATTGCTATACCTCTAATACTCAGAATAGCTTACGCCGTAACCTTTTAGCTGTTGATTAATCCTATCTATTCTCTCAACAATTGGCTTAGTTTCAGACCGTTGAGCATTCTGATCATAAAGACGCTGTAAATGTATTCGCAGTTCACGGCGTTCTTCAATCAACGCCTGCTTCTCTTTATCATCATATGGCATTATCGTATCCTCACTGTCTGAATCATGCGGATAGCTTCATCCATTGTTACATCATCTGCTACATACACATATACGTAAAGATTCTTGCCAACGTAACTACTTGTCATTGTACCAATGAGATAACCTTTATCCATAATAGCTTTTGCCTCTGCATCACTATTACACGTAACAGTGAGATGTTTGTATAGGTTATCTTGTTCTATAATGCTTGCCAAAATGTTTACCTCGCTTTAGCAGTATCTACTGCAATAGATATTACAGTTTTTCTATAATTGTTCCTCAATATCTCTAATCTGAATAGCGGTCATGCTATCATTAAGCTGTTCGGCTACTTCTTTCATAACCTCTAACCAGCGGCCAGCGTTTTCAAGGTTCATCTTGTCGATGTTATTCTGCGCGTATGAATACGCCGCATCAAACTGTCTCCATAGATCTGCGTCACTCACATTGTTATCCTAGTCATCAATATAAACGTAGATAAATTCGCTGAATATGTTATCATTAACGAATTGGCGAACATGTTCTGCATTCTCTGAAGATGTTGTAACTGTAAAGATATTACTACCCGATCCAGAGTCGCGTGAGATTGTAATTTCTTCAGATATAACACTACGCGCCACTGACAGAACAATATTGAAATTGCGATCAATAACTGCTTCTACCCTGAGATTAACCATAGTTTTATCATTCATTTTTTTACCTCATATTAGCAGCATCTATATTCTGCTGCAATTCGTCGCACTACACATCAGCATAAATGTAAGCGAAATTAGCTAGCGTAATCTACAGAGCGAGGAACTGCTTCGCCACCATAGATATTGGCTATATCAACTGCTGCATCAACATCAAGTTCTGCGCTTGCTTCCCAATCAGTTGACCATTGTTGATGCGGCCCTACATAAAAAATCCAACCTCGATGACGATCCCACCGACGAATCATGTACGCTCTGGTCATATAATCCTCCACTTGTATTACTATGTATAAAAACCAAATCAGCACTATGTTTCAGCAACATATCTCAACTGAAACACTATTGATGCGCTGACCATTCCAGCGAGAGCCATCCATTAAGTCACGAGCAGCATTTGCGCTTACCTTATCATCAATCGATGTTGCTCCTTCCTGGGCAAAAGTCACATCATACTGACTCATAAATCGGACACGATGTGGCGTTTTATCGCCAGCGTACCAGACATATACATTCATCTGAGTACGGCTATCAAACACAACTCCGCGAACAATATACCTCATTAAATAACCTCAATGTTTACTAGAATGTACTGGTATGAATCATCATGTTCTTCGTCACCAAATGCATCTAATGATACAAATGCTGTCGAAATAACACGCATATTTGCGTCGAAATGTACATTTAAACGTCCGTCTGGAGTATCTACAACGGCGTAGTATTGTCCAGACCTGTTTGAATGAATATTACTGCGATGTATCCTGTATGTTTTCATGCGGCACGTTCAATAATATCCTTGATGTTATTAACATCCCATCCATGACTGACAATAAGATCAAATGTATAACCATCGCGTTCTAAAACCGTACCAAATACTGCAGCAGTATGTATCGCTGATTCCTTTTGATCTTCATTGTCTGCAACGACATGTATGTTGCGGCCAATTATTGTTACTAACAATGTTTATCTCTCTTTACTATAGGTTACTTTGTGATAGTTTGCTGTGCTACAAACAGATCGCCTCAAGCCATGTGTAGATGTGAGACTTACCGTTTGCGACGGCTGCTATCTGACTAATATCATTAATGCTGCGTTTTCGCATCTCTTGAACAAAGCGGCTTACTGCGTATTCAGCAGCTTGTCGCTCGTCATTAAACGGAACTGAATAGCTATCATCAAGAACTTGCCCTTTGTAATTAACTGCATGGACGTTTACGATCATTCGATCCTCTATAACCATGTTACATTATAACCATGTTACATAACCGCCATATGATTTTGCGTCACAATACGCCGCGTTAAATGATGAATATTTGAATGCACTATCAGGGTTTGTAGACCATGAACCACTGCCTGTGAGAAATAGACCTTCCAGTGATTGTACTATAAACATGTTTGTTCCTTACTGTGATGTTGTAGTAGATTGATGGATGTACATGCTATGTTATGTGGGGATAACTTCAAACGTTCTGCGCGCTTCAGTATCATCAGACATACCGAAATTCTTAAGGTAACGCTCAATCTGTGCTTCGCAGATATCATTTGCTTGCTGTTTCGTCAGCAGCTTTGCGGCTTCGCGCTGCGGTAGCCAGCCGCTCCCAGTGAAATAAACATCGACTGGTTGTAGATTGTGATCTTTACAATGCGCGACGACAATGTAGTTCATAGTGAACTCCTTGGTGTATACCATCTACGTTTTATATAGTATACACCAAGACTGTTCATTCTTCAAGCTGTTTCGGTAACGAGTATCAGATACCGTTGTTCATATCGTATTGATCCCAAATGTCGAATACTGCTCTGGCGAATTTAACCTCCTTACCTGTCCACGAAGACAGATTAACAGCACGGTAGCTATGCTGCGGCTCTGGCGTACCGTTACCATAACCAGCGCACTGGACGTAGACAACATTCACATGCGGATTGACTCGCTCTCGATACTGGCGTACCACACGGTACATGCTCTGCACATCCATATTACTTGCCTGGACATCGCTATAGCAGAATACGGTGTCGTAGTGATAGCTCTCAGCGATAGCTTGCTGCCAGAACAGGTGCATATTCGTGCCCCATCCTGTATCTAGTCGTGCTAAATTTCGTGCTGTATGGATAATACCGTCAGATCGACTGTAACTCAGCTCTTCCAATGTTGTGCCAAAGCTGAACAAACGTCCACGATCTGCGTTGAATGCCGTCATTGCACCACTAAGGTTGGCAACATCAGCAAACGATACGTCATATCCATCTGCTTTAAGCTGCGCGCTCATGCTACCACTGTTATCGACAAAGATACCAACTGAGCCGCCGAGCGATGGCTGCGCCGCAACAGACGCGGTGAGGCACATTTCAAGAGCGTTTAATGCAGCATGCTTATTTGGAAAAGCAGCCTCTGCCTGAATACGCTTGTAGGCGATCCAGTATTTGTAAGGGAACACGCGAGATGTTGTAGCGCCATTCACCAGCCTACTCACAATATGTTCAAACTCAGATGATGAAAGAGCAGCCGCAATATTACGCAATTGACTTAAGATATCCTGGTGCGTGAGATTTAGGCCATAATTGATGATCTCGCTCCATGACGCACCCTGTGATGACAGACTCATCCATGTGCGATCCTCTTCATCGATGGTGACATTACCGGTCTTCATAATCTCATCAATGATATCATTATGTGCATGAACAAGACGCACGACATCAATGATACCGATACCGTCATTGAGGTATTTCTTCATATGGTAGGGTCTAAACTGCTCAAGACGATACCGAACTGTTCGCTTGAGGATGTCTGGCATCCGTGATGCTTTCTTACCAGTCTTGCGCGTCTCAAAGCTTGCAAGATAATATTCGATCTGGCTGATCAGATCACGCGGGTTCCATGCAATGCTGTCCTGCAAGGTATGGAACATACCAGGATGCTGACTTGTGTATGCCTGACGATCAGGATGGCACGCTGCACGCACAAGAATAACTTGTGGGTTCAGCTTCATCCAATATTCGTTTCGGATCTCAGATGCTGCCTGAAGCGTTCCACCAAAATCATAATGCAGCGCAGCATCAATAGCAGCTTCCGTTTGAGCAACACGCTCATTACCACTGACATAGAATTGCGGCTCACCAAAGAATGATGATGCCATAATCATCCGCAACTGCGCCAATGGATCAAGGCTATACAGATTAATACCTTCGTGTGACTGTACGATGCCCTGCTGATATCCAACCTTGTTCTGGATACCGCCGCTGTACTTTTGGCTTACAATAGGTACTGTGCTTGACTTTGCACTCCTGGTCTGACTCTTACGAAATGTCATAATCACCTCCGCTACAGATTAGACTGCGAAAAGAATACACTGTGAATCGGTGCTACGAATAGCCGCAGTAGTTTTTCGTTAATAGCGTTGTAAACCAATGCCCGCTGTAGCACCGATGTTTTGTAAGCAGGTGAGGTATCCGCAGCTTAGTAACACCGCTGACATTACGGCTTTCGCTGCTGCCCATTCTCCTTTTACTTTCCTTACTTACAACGGATGCACTACTATGAATAGTTAACAGTGTTATTTTCTTTCATAATAAAAAGTTGTAAACACTGTCGCCGCTGTAGTAGTACAATGGTTGCGCGGCATGAATATCATCTCTGGTTCTATTTTTAGGTATGCTGCCGTTACATCATTTCTACCGATGGTAGAAACCAGGGATCGAACCTG
>LDIY01000026.1 GCA_001468865.1 candidate division TM6 bacterium SOIL31 | reverse complement strand
GGATTTGAACCCCGGACCTACGGATTATGATTCCGCCGCTCTAACCAACTGAGCTACGCCGCCATACTGAGAAAAATTATATCAAAGTTTTTCTTATATTGAAAGCTTTTCTACCCCATGTTTTATTGCATTGCACATGGGGACCCCATTTAAAAATCTTAGATGGAGAGTTTTTGAATAGCAAAGTTACCCAAAATAAACTTAAAGAAGGATCTGAGGAAAAAGAGCGTTGCGATTAATGTTGCAATGATTCCCAACATTAATGTTACTGCAAAGCCTTGGATTGGCCCTGATCCCATATGGTATAAAACAATACCACTGATGAACGTAGTAATATTACCATCCAAGATTACGCCCATGGCACCAGAAAATCCAGTGTTTACTGCATTTTGCAATCCACTGCCCTTTGCCAATTCTTCTTTAATACGTTCATAAATCAGAATCGATGCATCAATAGCCATACCAATAGTGAGTGTCATGCCGGCAATGCCTGGTAGTGTTAACGTTGCACCCAACCATGCCATACCCATTAAAATCAAAATCAAATTATAGAGCAATGCCAGTGATGCAAGTAAACCAGATAATTTATAGTAATACAAGCTAAAGAGCAATACGAGCAAGAAACCACCAAGGCAAGAATATAGGCCATTTTTGATTGATTCAGCACCAAGTGATGGTCCAATTTGGCGTTCTTCTTCAAAGGTCACCGGAGCTGCAAAAGAACCAGATTTTAATAAGGCTGCTAATGTTTTGGTATCAGCAGAAGTAAAGTTTCCGGTAATGCTTCCTGATTTTCTAATTGCAGATTCTACGCGTGGTGCAGAAATAACTTCATTATCAAGAACTATTGCAAGCTGTCGGCCAATATTTTTACTTGTTAGTTCATAAAATTTATCGCCACCTTCATCATTAAATGAAAAGAGTACGATTGGGTCAACAGTTGTTTTTCCACCAATTGTTGCTTGCGCATTAGAAAGCATATTCCCCGTAACTTTTGCATAGCGTTGCACTACGTAGTAAAGCTGACGGCCATTTTCGCGTTCGCCTGGCAATATTTCTAAATCACCCGGTAAGTCACCATCATATTCATATAGTAGTTCTTTTTCGCTGCTCCCAATTTTTTCGACAATTTTAAATTGAAGATCAGCAGCACGGCCAATCATCTCTTTTGCTACTTGTGGATCTGCAACATCAGGAAGTTCAATGATAATATTATCATCACCTTGTGGAATTATAGGAATTTCAGCAACGCTGAATTTATCAAGACGAGCATGCAACACGGCAATGTTGCGATCAACGGCATCATTTTTAATGCGTTTTTCCAGTTGTTCTGGAAAGCTGAGTGTAATGACATTTTTGTTCACTGATTGTGTCAGTTCTCTTTGGTCTGTTTTAAGAACACGAGTTGCATCTTGTGCTTGTTGTTGATTTTCAAAGGTGAGAATGATTTTGCTATCGCTCACTGATTTGGAGATAAGATTGATCGAACGATCTTTTTTAAAGCGACTATCAATACTATCAAGTTTACTAATTAATTCTGCTTCAACAGCTTTTTCAGTATGTACTTGGAGTGTTAAATATGTTCCACCAACAAGATCGATACCAAAGCGTAAATGCTTGCGTAATGGATATATAGAATAAACGCCAATGACGCCTATTAATACCCATATCATTAATTCAGAACTAAAAATGCGTTTCGCGGTTGAATTCATTGAAAAACTCCTTTTAGCCTTTCCGTCGCATTCTACTTCGCTCTGTGAGCTGCGCAGAATTATTGCTTGTAAAGGCGATTTTTGACTTTTTTCTTAATTATAAGTGCCTGACATGGCAGGCACTGAATTGACTTTTTATTTTATCGCCCAGCCTACGCTCCTCCTTCGCTGAAGCTTCGGAGGACTTTCAGCAAGGCTACGGCGGGCAGCTTTCGCCTTTTGTTATACCCGTTAATCTTTATATTGATATCATTCCGTTAAAAAAATGGCCGTGCCAGCTGAAGCCTTGGCGAAAGCTGGCCGCGCCAGACGTAGCCTTGGCGAAGTCTGGTGCCAGAGAGGGGACTCGAACCCCTATGGGATTTCTCCCACAGCCACCTCAAGGCTGCGTGTCTGCCAATTTCACCACCCCGGCACATAATATATCAATTTTTATGATGTGTTTTAGTATAGCGATAAATTACGTATTATCAAGGCCTGCACCAGATCTTATATAAAAATCCCCAGCCTCAAAAATGAAGCTGGGGATAAATGTATCGAAGGGTATTTTTTACTTACCAAAAATCATATCGTACGGCATGCGTATGATAGCAAAAATAGTGTTAAATGCTTTTGAAAATAAAGATCTAATCCATGCAAACCAACCAAGTTTTGGTTTAGGTTGAACGTCTTCATCATCTTCATCTTCTTCGTCTTCTTCCTGAGCTGCAGCTTGTTGTCTTTGTTGCTCGAGGATCTCTGTTTGACGTTGGAAGCGAATTCCTTTTTCTTTCAGTGCATCCATTTGTCTTTGTACGCGGTTTACCACCTGTGCCGCATCAGTGATCAATTTATTAAAATGAGTAAAGAATTCGCGTTCTAAATAACTACTGATGCTTTTTATATTTTTAGCGGCTCCATCAATAGTGAAATAGAGCTCGCGTGCTTTGGTATCATTCAATATCTTTGCAATCTCTTTAAAGTTTTTCCACGCATCTGTTTCATATTGCCGTACGCGGTTAATTTGATCCATGAGAGTGCGCAATGCGTCATCAACCGCTTTATCAAGTTTACCAATAGTTTGAACATCATTCTGGAGTGATCTTAATGCTTCTTCTTGTGTAGCATAGTTTTCATAGATAAGGCGCTCATCATCTGACATGTCTTCTTGTTTGGTGCTTTGCGTTTCAAGAAATTCATTAATTTCAGCAAGGATGGCTTCCAATTCGCCTTGATCAATACCAATACTAATATAAAAAGGATCCAATACTTCCCGATCTAACTTGCTTCGTTCATAAAAGAATTTAGTACGGAATTCCCATATTGCATCAACAAGTTGACGAATTTTTTCATACCGATCTTCAGCACGTTCCCACCAGATACGTTTGAATAACCAATTGCCCTGAGGATTATCAAGAGACATGGTATCGATGCCCACTGGTTCTTCTTCAATAATTTCTTCAGGAATAATAACTTCTTGTTCTTCTATTGGTGCTGGTATTTGTAACAAGTTTATTTCGTTTTCCGGTTCCGGTGCAGCTTCTGCGGCAGGCGTAGTTTTTGCAGCAGGAGTTTTTTCTGGCGCAGATTCAGTTTTTTCCGTTGGTGCAGGCTCTGTTGTTTCTTCTTCTGGTGAAGTTACGTCTGTTGTTTTTGGTCGTTCAAATTTTTCAAATGCTTCAGAAGCTGCTTTTGTGTCTGATTTTTCTGACGCAGTTGCTTCAGGTGATGAAGCTTCTGTAGTTTCGTTTGTTTCTGCTGATGGAGCTTCGTTTTCAGCGGGAGCTTCTGCAGGAGTTTCTGATTGAGCAGATTCATCTGCTGGCATTGGTTTATCTATTGGAGCAACTTCTTCAGCTTCAACGCTTTCTTTAGAAGATTCTTCTGCTTTTGCATCCGCTACTTGTTCTTCTCTTTCTTCTGGTGTTGCAACTTGTTCTGTGCTTTGCTCGTCAGCAATGGGTGCTTCTGCAGTAAAAGTAAATGATGATACTCCACTGAGTATTATCGTGCCCATGATGAGGTGTCTTGGTATAGACATAACACTAATCTCCTTTTTATTTTTATAGACTCTCGGAGAGTTCTTTTATTTCAGCCATTAAAGCATCTGATAGTTCTTGAGCATCAGGTGAAGTATAGCTCCATCTTACGCCACTTTCTACTTTGGTAAGAACGGATCTATCTGATTTAATATCAATGATATCAATCCGCACAACGTTCATAAATGGGTGAACAAGTGATGGTGCGCGCACTACGCCAGCACGCCCGAGGACGCTATACGCGACGTTGCCTTCATCTAAAAAGCAGATCATAACTTTTTTTTGCCAAACCATATTGTGATAGCCGGTATGATCTTTATTGATTGTCAAAAGAATGCTTTCAAGTCCTTTTGCTGCAATGCATTGCACCGGAGTTGTATTTGGTAAACCTTTTTCAGAAAAAGTTGCAAGAATGCCGACTGTTTGCCCCTTTGCCAACACTGCTAATAAATCTTCTGGTAACTTTACGCCAACATGTTTTGCCATGAATACCCTAACTTACATAAATAAATATTATAAATATCACACAATTTTTTGTTTATTAAAGAAAAAATGATTTTTTAGAGAGAAAGTCTCGTTATAATCTCGTTTTCTACAACCAATCCCGCCGGAGTC
Source organism: candidate division TM6 bacterium SOIL31 (assembly GCA_001468865.1). Lineage (GTDB taxonomy): Bacteria > Babelota > Babeliae > Babelales > Vermiphilaceae > SOIL31. The sequence continues at coordinate 3,887 of LDIY01000026.1, read as the reverse complement.
AGTTGTAAGCGCCCATTATTTTCAACAATTAATTTTTTTTGTTGTAGTGTAGCAATTACGGTGGTGACTTTTTCTTTTTGCTCCTCACTTAAATCGCTACTTATTTCTTCCCAGCAAACCCCCTTTATTCTTCTGAGTCCCAGCATAATTTTTTCGGCGTATATTTGGTCTTTGGTAATGGTTTCAGTAAATGGTGGTTGATATCTATCTTGCTCAATGCTTTCTAAATATTTCATGAGGTTTTTTTCATTTTGCAGACGAGATATTCCATCAAATGAACAGGCACCAAGTCCAAATCCTCGATATGGTTTTCGTTCCCAATATGTTGTGTTGTGGCGAGATTCTTTTCCTGCTCGTGCAAAACTAGAAACTTCGTATTGCATAAAGCCATGGCTTTCGAGAAATTCTCGTGACCAATGGTATGTATCAACAACATCATCATCGCAAGGGAGTGTAACTTTTTTTGAGGTAACATTAAAAAACAACGGCGTGCTATCATGAACTTCTAGTACATACATTGAGAGGTGAGTAATCTTCCATGTAACAACCGTTGCCAATAACTGTTTCCATTCGGCTATGGTAACCTCGGGTAGCCCCAAAATGACATCCACCGAGATGTTATCAAAATAATGTGGTGCTTTTTCAAGTAAAGAATAAACATCAGTTGCTTTTTGTAAGCGATTGAGTTTGTGTAATACTGAATCATTCAAGCTTTGCACGCCCACGCTCATACGATTGATTCCTAATTTTTTCCATAATTCTAATTGTTCAAAACGTACGGTTCCGGGATTAACCTCGAGTGTTATCTCGGTGTTTTCATCAAAAATGAAGAACTCTCTTAGTATAGCAAACATGTCAAGTAGCAGATGATCAGGATAGGTACTGGGTGTTCCACCTCCAAAATAGATGGTATCAAGCGGCAATTTTTCAGTGTAATTACGTGCAAAATTTTTAATTTCTTTTACTAAGGCATGATGATAGCGCTCCATAAATGGATCATGTGACGCTAATGCTACAAAAGGACAATAATGACAACGATAAGGACAAAACGGCCAGTGAATATACAAAGACCGGGTATTAGCCGAAATATCATAAGACATAAGGATCCATTGGTTGAAAAAGCTCAAGTAATAGTAGATTTTATTGTAACATGGGTCTTATGATACGGCAAATTGTATAGTATAAATGCTATTACTGAGAAACCATCGGCGCTTTTCCGTTCAGTTCATTATGATAAATTGATTCCGCTGATAAAAGAGTGTCTTCTGGACTATCTTTGATGATATTTGCAATATCATGCATCAATTGTAAAAATTCGCTGACGCCAACAGATCCTGGAGCAGGTATCGTCATTTCATCGATTATTTGTTGTGGAATAACAATTCCACGGTCTGCATTCTTTGCAACTATTCTCTCTATATTTTGCGCTTTGAGGTAATTGCTTGCCTGTATAGCATTAGGAGACACCAGTGCCTTTTTGCCAATGTCATCATTGTAAGCAGCAAGGCGGGAAAAAAATACACTTGCAACGGCTGGATCGGGAGTACAAGAAAAAGATTTTTTTAATGATTCTACAAAGGTTAAGGTTGGATTTTTTTTAAGAATGAAAAATCCAATTTCTGTTTCTCTAATAGGTGGTTGTGCTAACTTAAGACTGTTCATCTGATCAATGACATTTACTAAGGCATTTACGCTTTGCAATTGAGGTTTAAACTCTGCAAGCATCAAGTAGGTTGATGAGCAAAGAGCATGAACAAGTTTTCGGTGCGTGATAATATTTTCGGACGTCACGTATTTTGGTTCTGCAAGTTCCATCGAATGAATAAGATTGGGTATCAATAGCGTGATCACTAGAGCGTAGCGATTCATAGGTAAAAACTCCTTTTTTCTTACATTCATTTTCTTTGATTTTTATTTGCTATACCATAATATTAAAATTTGTTATAGCGATGATCACCATAAAATGATTTATCATCAAAAGCAAGAGTTTAAGTATTCCTTTAATGAGTACCCCAGCCGCAACAACTGTAGGTTGGGTAAAAAAGAGTGTGATGCTGGTGTCTAAAAATAAAGCAATAGTAGCAATCATTTTTGCCATCATATCTTTTTTTATTTTTCGCCATTGTATAAAAATGGGGGCGTCAGTGGTAGAAGTTGTTTCTTCATCATTGTTGTATCCTTTGTTGCGCGTTCAGCATGCCATTATGGTACCGATGGCAGAATGGTTTAACCGTCGAGCTACAATCAGTGAGTTGGAAAATAGGGTTGCATGTTTACTGGCCGAAAATGAAAAGCTTTTTACAGAAAACATTGCATTACAATCGTTGCATTCCTATGAACAAGATACTCATCAGCTGCGTGATTTTAACAAGCGTTATGGATTGTTAAAAGGTTGCACTGCGCAAATATTGGTGCGACATTTTTCTCCAACAGGACAATTCTTTTTGGTAGATGCCGGCGCATTGCAAGGCATCAAAAAAGATATGGTGGCCTTGTATGGCAACAATATTGTGGGAAAGGTTGTGGAAGTTTATCCTTGGTATTGCAAAGTGGTTTTAATTACTGATGCTGATTGCAAAGTTTCTGTGCTTTGCTTATCCAGCAAAGCGGTAATGAACAATGATTTTAAAGGAGCGAGCGGTATTCACGAAGGCACCAATAATTTAAAGACAACTGCAATACGATACATAAGCCATTTAGAATCAGTTGAAGCGGATGGGTTAGTAATTTCCAACGGTGAAGGATTGGTTTTCCCTAAAGGTTTTGGATTAGGTAAAATTGTTGCTGCTGATAAGGGTGAGCTTTTTTATACTGTTGCGGTACAGCCAATTTTAGATTTTCAAGCATTACGATATTGCACGCTCATTGCTAAAGAGGATATTTAAGGAAGTTTGGCGTGCAGGACTTTCTATCCATTGAATTTCATTTTCAATAAGCGCTTTTTCTTTGATCACCCGAGTGACGGTAGCTGATGAGCCAAGTTCATTAATTAATCCAAGCGCTAATGCTTGTGTGCCCGTGAAAATTTTTCCATCAGCCCAGTTTGCGGTGGTGGTGAGAGATAATTTTCTGCCCAAGGCAATTTGCTTTGTTAATTGTTGATACGATTCAGCTTCGATTGCTTGTAGCGTCTCGTTTTTTTCTTGATTGATTTTATCAAATGCCCAGGCGTTGAATGATGACCCAATGTTGCCAATCAATGCTGATTCTGGGGCTATGATATAATCACAAGCGCTTGCCATAAGATACGCGCCAGAAACACACACATTCTCTACTAAAGCAACAATGGGCTTTGGGAACTCTTTTTTGAGTTGCCGAATGTCATGGAAGATAATCTGGCTAGTGCCCGCTGCAGCATCAGCACAATCTATTTTAATAACTATTCCCTTGATAAAGGGATCCTTAAAAAAAGTATGTAATTGGTTAGTCAGGCAAGAAGAATCATGCAGTTGCTGTGGAATGCGTACTACGGCAATGTTGGTTCGTGGCTCTAGGAGCGGTATATACAACCTTTTTATGTTTTCAAACAAAAAGGGTGCTACGCAGAGAAATATGGTGGTGATCAGGGCGGTTTTGACCGCTTCCAAAAGTGTCATACTATGACCTTATAATTATACGAAAGTATTCTTTTTAAATAGTGGTTAAATATCATATAACTTTTTTTGACTTTTGGGTACATATCTATTACACTTTTTGCAGTAAGTTAGGTGGGAATTGAAAGGGCGATTAGCTCAGTGGTAGAGCATCAGTCTTACAAACTGGGGGTCGTAGGTTCGAAACCTACATCGCCCACCAGACTACGCGTAAAGCTTCGTCTGGCACGGCCATACAAAAAGGTCCTAAGAATTTCCCTAATTATTGAAATTTGTTCCTCGGTAGCTCAGAGG
>LDIY01000025.1 GCA_001468865.1 candidate division TM6 bacterium SOIL31 | reverse complement strand
GGATTTAATACTTTATTGCGCTCTTCTTTTGCTTGCGCTTGCGCTGCTGCCAGTTCGCTAACCAATATCAATGTTTGCGGATTTTTATCAGCAACATTTTTCATATCTTCAACCGATACAGTAATACCCATTTCCTGTGCTTTTTGTACCGTATTACGATATGCCCTGAGAGCAAGAACATCAAAATAATCTTCTTCTTTTGCAGCATTAAGATTCAAACCATTTTCTGTAAAAAAATTAGTGCCTTTATTATATTGCTGAAATGCTTGCGCATATTTAATCATAAAGAATGTTTTATCTTTCAACTCGCTCTTCAATGTCTCCAACACAATATTTTGATTTCTTATAACCAAGTCATAATTATCCGTATTGATTTTATCTTTTTTTTGTCTTACCGCATTTATTTGTTTATAAGCACGCCCTACTTTGGATTTTTCAGTAGGATTGGAGCCGGTAAAACCCAACGAGCCATCGAATTCTTCGGAATTACTATTTTCTTCTTCTTTTTTATTTTGCTGAACACTTTCATCAGCTGCTTTTTTTATGGCTCCATTTTCTCCGGAAAACTCTTTCACTAATGCAGCTTCTAGCTTTCTCAGATTTTCATTTTTGTAACTCCTGATCTCTTTTTCTCTCTTTAAACGCAATGCCATAAGCGTAGCCAATTCAAGTTGATCAATTTTTTTCGATAATAACTCCACATCAAGGTTTTCAACAGCTCCTCCTAACGCTCCCATTTCATGTGATAAATCAACGAGTTTAAATGGATCAAGCAATCTTTTGAGTGCTATTACATCACTATCAGGCTCCTGCGCATTTATTATGCTAGCAATGACCATCAAAGATAATATTCTTTTTTTCATGTTCATCCTATAAAAAAAATTTGTTTAAATAACACTCTCATTACCTATTGTTCAAGCAGAAAGTATAACAGAATTAAGTTCATCTTCAATTAATACATTCGATAAACTATTGATTGGGCAACTATTGAGGACTATGCTATAGTATATTTTTATTATAATATTTTTTACCCATAAGGATTAACAATGGCAGTATCAATTACTCCAGAAAATCATGAAATGGAAATTAAACATTCCAATAAGCCAATAATACTCGATATTTATGCTACCTGGTGTGGGCCATGTCAACAGATGAACCCTATTATCGAAGAACTTGAAAGCGAATTTGGAGATACATACAAATTTGCAAAACTGAACGTTGATGAAGCACGCGAAATATCAATCAAAGAGTATGGCGTTACTTCCGTTCCTACATTTGTTTTTATTAAAGATGGTGTGGTGAAAGGTAAAGAAACTGGCTATATGAGTAAAGATGCGTTTGCAGCTAAAATGCACGCAGCGCTTAAGTAAACACGTTATTACTTTCTTAATACGGGGTCCCCGGCGTAGAGTAACGGAGCTGGGGTTAAAAGATGCGTTTGCAGCTAAAATGCACACAGCACTTAAATAAAAAAATGGGTTCGCCTTTCAGCGAACCCTTATCTAATTATAATTTCTCATCATGCACATCGACACCCATCGAAAGCAATTGATCACGTAATTCATCAGAACGTGCCCAATTTTTTTCTCGACGAGCCTTATTGCGCGCATCAATAAGTTCTTGAATTTCAGGAGTTAATGCAACTTTTTGTTCGGGAAGTGGTTGCAAAGTCAAACCTAATACATTCATCAGTATATTTTTTACCGCAGCCAATTCATGCTTATCTTGTGCAATTGCGGTGATGTTTTCAAAAAGCACCCCAAATAATCCTGGCGTATTCAAATCATCTGCTAAAAATTGAATCATATTATTAACAATCTCCGATTGATATGTTGAGGCATCAACATCGGACTCAACTGAAAATAAACGAATTAAGCGCTCATAACTTTTTTGCGCAACAGTCAGCGCATCAAAACTAAAATCTGCTGGCATACGATAATGGTGAATCAAGAAAAAATAGCGGATAACCATCGGATCAAAATAGTTGAAAAGATCACGCAAAACAAAAAAATTGCCTAAAGATTTAGACATCTTCTCTTTGTTGATGTTAATCATGCCATTATGCATCCACATACGAGAAAAGGGTTCACCAAATAAACTTTCTGATTGGGCAATTTCATTTTCATGATGGGGAAAAATCAGATCAAGCCCGCCGCCATGAATATCAATATGTTCACCTAAATTGATGCGCGCCAGCACAGAACACTCAATATGCCAACCGGGGCGGCCATATCCCCACGGGCTTTGCCAAAATTCGCCTTCAGGCTCACCTTTCCACAAAGCAAAATCAAGTGGATTTTCTTTATCTTGTTTTGATTCAACGCGCACGCCTGAGTATAGATCTTCTATTTTTTGCTTTGAAAGCTTGCCATATTCAGGAAATGTAGAAATCCGGAAATAGACATCATTCCCGGATTGGTACGCGGAACCTTTTGCAATCAGCTCTTCTATAAATTGTATTATTTCAGGAATATGATCAGTCACGCGCGGTTCATAGGTAGGAGAAGCACAATTGAGACGCGCAATATCAGCGTGAAAATTATTAATATACCGATCAGCAATTTCTTTAAACCGTAACCTATCCCCCAGCTCTTTTTCTGCTCGATTCATCGTTTTATCATCAATATCAGTGAAGTTTCTGCAATAAATCACCTCATGGCCTGAAAATAAGAAAAACCTGCGCAACAGATCAAATGATACATAGCATCTACCATGGCCCACATGGGCGTCATCATAAGGAGTAATGCCACAGACATACATTTTGATAGGGGCGTTGACGATAAATTCTTCTTTTTTGCCAGTGAGATTATTGTGAAACTGCATGATATGCTCTTTTTAAAGATTATTGTATAGATATTTTCTTTTATTCTAGCATGTTTTTTGCTTTTTTTAAGAATTTATCTTGAGCGATCCCCGATAAAACCCTATAACAACCTACCCTTGTTAAACTCTACCAAACACCCACTTCAACACATCAACCGCTTAAAGAACATGCACTTGCTAGCAAAAAATTAAAAAATGAGTAGTATAATTTACTAATTCCTCATAATAAATTGTATCAAATCAAAGCAACGTCGGGCAGCGAGATTACCTATGACTGAAAATGTAAAAAAAGGACCTTTCAATTACTGTGTTACCGCACTCTTTTTGCTTTTATTAACCGGTATCACACAATCACAACAAGTAGTAACAAGTACCAATACCCCCCCTAACTCAAACAAAGTAACAGTATATGATGAAGCAGATAACCTCCCTGATTCTGAAGAAGAAAATGAAGATGATGAAGATGAGGATGACACAGAAGAAAATGCTGACCCTGCATCACCAAACCAACAATCTCCCAATACTCGCAACACTCGCCGCATCAATGCTATAAAAGTACATGGCAATACCTCAACATCACTCGATGCCATTACTAACCAAATCCCTTACAAAATTGGTGAAACATTTGATCCGCGCAAAACAAGAATATTGATTCGCAATTTATATTACAGCATCAAAAAATTCCGCAATGTAAAAGTCATGGCTGAACTCCTTGATAATGACTTTATTAATTTGCATGTTTTTGTTGAAGAGAAATATCCACTCAAAGAACTCAAAACCTTTGGCAACAAAAAAGTTTCTGAAAAAGAGATTGCAAAAAAAGTTGATCTGGAAAGTATCTCATCCATAGATCCTGAAGAACTCAAGATAATCGCCAACAAAATAAAAGATATTTATCTTGAAAAGGGATATCATCAGACAGAGATTGAAACCGCACTTGAATTAGATGATAGCAACAGGGCAACAGCAATACTTACCATACATGAAGGCAAAGCTGCAACAGTAAAACAAATTCATTTTTCTGGCAATAAATCAATCAGTAGCAAGCAGTTACGCGCCGTGGCCCTCACCAAAGAAGATTGGATTTTAGGATTTTTGGATAAATCAGGAAACTATCATCCTGATCGTCTTGAAGGCGACAAGCATTTCATCGAACAATTTTACCAAAATAGTGGTTTTCTCCACGCTAAAGTTACTGATATTATCGTGGATATCGATCCTGAAACACAAAATATAATCCTTACTTTTGAGATAGAAGAAGGTGACCGATACGTTATTAATAAAATCAGTGCACCAGGTAGTGAAAATGTTTCTGAGCAATATCTTCTTGCAATGATTCCTCTGCGGGTTGGCATGTATTACTCGCGAGAAGCAATCACTAACGCCATCAAACGCCTTGAACTCATTTGGGGAGATTACGGATATATTTTTGCCCACATCGAACCATCAATACAACCAAATGAAGATGAAAAAACGGTTGCAATTTCTTTCTTTTCTGAGTTGGGCGATCAAGTTTATTTGAATAAAATTAATATTCGTGGCAATACCAAAACACGCGACAAAATCATTCGCAGAAAAATCCTCCTTGATGAAGGAGAACTGATTACTCAAAATAGAATGAATGCATCAAAACGTAACGTTGCTTCTCTCGGGTATTTCGAGCCACGCGATGGCGTGAATTGGAAAATTCGTCGTCTTAATAAAGAAGAAGCGGATCTTGATTTAATCGTTAAAGAAACCAAAACAGGTCATTTTGGTGCACAGCTTGGTTTTGGTGGATCAGGAGCAGATTGGCAATCGCCAATTTCTGGAATGTCCATCAAAGGAGAACTTTCTGATACCAATCTTTTTGGCAGTGGTGTTCATTTAAATTTGAGCACCACCTATTCCAAAGATGAACAAACAGCCTTAATTCATGTGGCGCAACCATGGTTGTTTGATAAACCGATTTTAGGCGCATTTGATATTTATCATAGAAGGCCTGTTTATGACGAATTAAGACACGTGCAAACAATACATCAAAAGCTTACCGGTGGCTCAATAACACTCGGATGTATTACACAATCAAAAAAACAGATTTTCCATGATGTTAATATTCTTTTCAGCACGGGTGTTGAAGATATAAAATATAATCCAGCAGCAATAGCGCGTATTGAAAATCCGCTTGAAAGAATGCAATATCAGGCAATTTTAAATAAGGAATTTGAGCCAGGTACCTTTGCGTTTGTTTCAACAAAGATGGAACAAGATACGCGTAATCATCCCGTGCACACTATGTATGGACATAAGTGGAGATTTGCTACCAAATTTGCAATTCCAACATTTGGCAACAATATTGGTTTCTATAAAATAGAACTTGATGCAAGTTGGTTTACTCCGCTGATCACCGAATATGATTTGATACTCAAATTGCATGCTTATTTTGGCATTGCTTCTCCATTCAAAAATAGAATTGTTCCCTTCGGTGACCTATTCCACATTGGTGGACAATCAAGCGTTCGTGGTTTCTTGTTTGGACAAATTGGACCAGAATTTTTAGGCGATACTATTGGTGGATCAAAAGCATTCTTCTGGAACGCAGAACTTATTGCACCAATAACAGCCGATATGAATATGAAAGTGGTTGCATTTTATGATGGTGGTACCGGTTTTGATAATCCATATGTAACCGGTGCAGATAAACCGTTTGTGAGCGGTAACAATTTTGATTATCGTCACGCAATTGGTATTGGTATTCGCGTATTGCAACCAATGCCGGTGAATATTGATTGGGGTTTCAAAATTGATCCGCGTAAAAATAAGCTTTTCCCTAATAGAAGTGAATCAGCGTCTGAAGTTCATTTTGGTATGTCGTATGATTGGTAAAAGGATCATGTATGAAGATAAAAAAGGTTTGTTCTCTTACTGTTTTGTTACTGATTAATCATATGCACATTTGTGCAATGGAGCGACAAGTAAGTAATCAGAAACATACCACAACCGATATATCAACCATATTATTCAAATACAATGACGAGAATACCTTCAAATATATATCTTTTTCTCTCTCGCAAGATAACATCTATACGATAAATAAGTGGCGTATCGCTCATAAAGAATTCAGAAAGCAATGGCATATCCTGAGACAAACACCAGAATACACCGCATATTACAAAGCACCAAAAAAAGATCGGTGGTTGCTCAAAATACAAAGAGATAAAACAAAAGAAGGTATTCAATATTTAGAAGCAAAGAAAAACGCCCTACAACTCCTTGAACAACTCCCTTCTATTAAAATTGACAAAATGCGCCTTAAAATAGTTGCACCTGCAAGCGGTACTCATTGCATAGCTTTTGATCCAGCATTCATAAAATATAATGATTTTGATTGGAACGTTTAGAATTTTTAAGGAATTTCTTATGTCCACAAAAAAAGCAGTTTTTCTCTTGACCGTTGTGAGTAACATCCCCCTTTCTCTGCTGAGTTCTGAACCAACTCCTGAGCAAACAAAAAAATTTATCACCGATAGAGATCATCGTTATCAAGTTCTTAAAAGAGAACAAAAGATAACTAAAGAAATGGAAGCTTTTTCGGGACCACAATTATTAAGTAAGTACGCTCAATATATGAAAAAGCTGGATGATTGCAGAAAGGAAAAAGGCGAAGACTTTCATTGTAATAATGATAGATGCTCGGAGTGCATAAGGGCATTTAATGAAGCGGATGCACTAACGCAAGCCTATATCAATCAAAAAGGGTTTGAGAATGAGGTTGGAAATGCGCTTGCCTGCACGCTAGACTGCCAGCCCTTTTATACTCAATAGCCCCTATTGTACCTTTCTTACCGAAAAAGAGCCTTCAATCGTCCTTTTGATGTATTTTTAGACCCCTCTTTTTCAGCTCCCCTTTACCTGAAAGACCCATCTATAGCTACCCGTTGCTATATTTTCTATTTGTGATAAAATCAATAAATGAAGGTAAAAAAGAATTAATTTTCATTAATGGGGAGACCTCATGAATATCAAATATATAGCATTATTGTCCCTCACCGTTGGTGCTGGCGTTAATGCAATGACCACAGCTGAAAAATTAGATCAAGCAAAAAAAGAATTCAATCAATGTAGACAATCAACATTCCAAAGACCTTGCGATGCAGAAGAACAAGCTTTTTTTGATGCGAGGGAAGAATTTTTGGCTCCTCTTTACAAAAATACGGAAGAAGGAAAACGAGCACTTGCCGAATATAATCAAGAAATAAAGGAAGCGGAAAAAAGCTTCTTTTCTGATGATGCAAAAGAAACTGCTTACAACAAATACAAAGATGCAATGCTCAAAGGATATGCTTCTACTGTTATGACTGGAGTCTTTACAACAGGTACCCACCTTCTTGATACTAATGCAACTGCCCTAGAATCGTTCGATCTGCTATGCGATGCAGCAATCGATAAAATTATCTTACCTCAGGGATCAGGGCCTTCTTTTCACAAAGATGTTGAACTAGTAAAAGAAGCATTAAAACAACAAGTGAGAGCTCAATAATTATTTTATCGATTTAAAAAAGAAGCCAGATGTTACTCCAAAAGTAATCTCTGGCTTCTTTTATTTTCCTCAACAATTGATTCTCACACTCCACTCCCACTAAGCTATACATAAAACAGTTGTGGAGTTTATCATGAAAAAAAATTCATTTCTTACCATATTTATTTCCGCACATATTATTCTCATCTTTTTGCAGATTCATAAACACACCTTATTAGTAAAAAATAGCTACAATCAGCAGCAATGCGAAAAAAAGATAGCAACACTGACCGATAAAAAACAAACATTGACGCAAGAACTTTATGCGCTTAAAGATCGGGAAAATATTAAACAATACGCTCAAAATAATTTACATATGAGACCATACAAACTCTCTCAAGTAAAAAAGTTGCGCGGTGAACATTCATGATACATAGCTTTAAGCTCCGCTCTACCATTATATTTTTTATATTCACGCTATTATATGCGTGCGTTGCGATTAATTTATATTTTATTCAGATTAAACATCATGATTTTTATAAGAAAATTGCGGAACAACAATATCATGTCACTATCACGCAAACACCCGCACGTGGGCCTATTCTGGATCGCACCGGTCGCAACTATCTTGCCATGAATAAAGATTATATTGCGGCATTTATTTTACCCAATCAACTGATAGATACCAAGCGCACGCTCCATTTTCTTGATAAGCACTTTCCTCATGCGCGCAAGCGCTTTGCGCACAGCAAAGATAAGCATTTTATGTTTATCAAACGTCGCCTGAAACCAGAAGAAATAGCTCTTATTAAAGAAGAAAATAATCCTGACATTTTCCTTCTTTCAGAACCTGGCCGCTATTATCCGCTAACCTGCGCAAGCCCCATTATTGGATTAACTAATATCGATAATAAAGGATTACTTGGTATTGAGCTTTTATATAATCATATTTTGGCAGGAACCCCCACCGTGTGCTGCCTAGAGAAAGATGCTCGTTCTGGGTATTATTATTTTAAAAAACAAACTGCTGTGCAAGGCGATAACGCAGAACCGCTTCATCTGACCATTGATGCTGATTTGCAATTCTTAGTCCAAGAAGCGGTGCAACAAACAGTAGATACATTTAACGCTCAACAAGCCGCCGTCATTATTATGGATCCAAGCACGGGAGAAATCATTTCCATGCTTTCATATCCTTACTTTGATCCCAATAATTCACACAAAGCTCACCCCGATAACTTCAGAAACAAGATTATTACTGATGCCCATGAATTAGGATCAGTGATGAAGGTATACGCAGCACTGGCAGCGCTTGAAGAAGGTGTGGTAACCCCTGACGAATTGATTGATTGTAAAAACACACTGACAACACAAATAGATGGGCGCACCATCAATACCGTCCAAGAGCATGGGATTATTCCTTTCACTGATGTTGTTGCATTATCAAACAATATTGGAATTGCAATTGTAGCAAAACGATTGGGAACAAAATTGTATGATCATTATAAAAATCTTGGATTTGGCCAAAAAACAGGTATCAAATTCCCGGGAGAAAATACTGGATATCTTAATCCGCCCGAAAAATGGTCGAAGCAATCTATTATTTCTCTTTCTTACGGTTATGAAGTCTCTGCAACTATTTTGCAACTTGCGTGCGCAATGTGCACTATTGCAACAGGGTACAGAATAACACCAACATTAATAAAAAATGACCCTTCGATACATTCTACGCCGCATAAATGCTCTGTAGAACACTCAGGGCGAACGGGGGGGAATTTTAACTTGATTGATAAAGAGAATAAATCAGATAAAAAAGAAATTACGACCTCCCTTCCCGTTCGCCCTGAGTGTTTTTGCTCTTGCAAAAATGTATCGAAGGGTACTCTACTCTTCTCCGATTCCGCCCGCAACACGATCAAAGAAATCCTTGAAAAAACCACTCAATACGGAACCGCACGCCGTGCGAAAATAAAAGGATATCGTGTTATGACAAAAACAGGTACCGCCAATATGTTAGTTGATGGAGAATATGATAAAAATAGAAATATTTATACCTGCTCTGGAATCATCGAAAAAGATGATTATCAGCGCGTGATCATAACGTTTGTTAAAGAAGCGCAACAAAAAAATCTTTACGCATCTTCTGTTGCTGTACCTTTATTTGAAGCAGTTGCAGAGCGTATGCTTATTCATGATAAAAAAATATAAAGGAGATAGAATGCATAATAACCATAACACCTTCATACCTGCCGATGTACCGGAAAAGAAGCATGATACCTTTGTAAAAAATTATACCGCCATTACGCGCAATACCAACCGTCTCTTTTTATTTTCTTGTGATCATAAAATAGAACATCTAAATAATGATTTTTATGGAGAAGGAATATCTTCTCAAGCATTGCATCCGGAACATATGTTTCGTATTGCATCCCAAGGAAATGTTGGTGCAATGGCTACGCATCTTGGTCTTCTCACTCGTTACGCACATCACTATCCCACGGTGCACTACATTGCAAAATTGAACGCAACCACCAACTTGGTCCCGAGCGAACAAGCAGATCCGCATAGCACACTCTTGTGGACAATTGATGATGTCATGGATTTTAAGAATAATAATAAGGCATCAATTGCAGGAGTTGGCATTACTATTTACCTTGGCAGTGAACATGAAGCACAACAATTGCAGCAAGCAGCACAGGTCATTAGCAAAGCACACAATGAAGGGCTTGTTACTATCATATGGATGTATCCCCGCGGAAAAGCAATTTACGATGAACACAATCCTAATCTGATTGCAGGAGCCACCGGCGTTGCATTATCACTCGGCGCTGATTTTGTAAAAATAAAAATTCCAGCTCCTACAGAAATATTAACACGCGCACAATCACTTAAAATCGCGTGTGCTTCTGCAGGCAACACTAAAGTGGTTTGCTCTGGCGGACAAACACGAAATGAGGAAGAATTTTTACAAGAACTATATGAACAAATTCACGTGGGAGATGCAGCAGGAACAGCAACAGGCCGTAATATTTTTCAACGCCCGCTGGCGCAAGGTATCGCGTTAACAAACGCAATTGCTGCAATTGTCTATGACAATGTGGATCTGAAAACCGGTATAGCTTTATTGCGTGCATCGTAACTCCTTTCAGAAAAATGCACTTGAATTTATACGAATGATATCCTAAGCTTAAAGACAAAAAAGAAGGATATCGTGAATGAAAAAACATCTCGTGCTTTTGTTTGTTCTCTCCACCTGCGCAATTACATACGCTAAGCGTAATGTTTATGCGCATTCTTTTATGTATACCAAACCAGGATACTATGATATTGTCATGGAACAAGCATTATGGCACGATATCGAATTTAACAAACATGGCCGCATACGCGGCGGCATTCAAGCAATTCCTTTTTCTCAAAATTCAACTCCTCTTGATAAAAATGCGCGCTATTTTTTGATGAATTGTAAAACAGAATTATTAGTTGCGGGAGATGACACTCCTGATGTAGAAATCAGAGACATTCGCGCTGAATGGGTAAACCTTCCGAGTAATTTCCGCGGTATATTATCCGTCAATCCAAAACAACAACAAAACGGTTGCCTTTTTGAATATCATCAAGATCTGAAAGATTGGTGCGATGTCCGCTTTCTGCGCGATATGTATATTATGATTCTTATGCCCGTGACGGAAGTAAAAAATCAGATACGCCTTACTGAAACAGATGTACAAAATCCCCAAGCAGATTTTCCCCACTCCATTTTAGAAGCATTCAATCAACCTACCTGGTGCTTTAGCAGAATCGAAAATTGTCAAAAGAAAAAAGTGGGCGTCTCTGAACTCACTATAAAAATCGGAACTAGCTATATTTCGGAAGATTTTTTACAACTCAATTATTATACCGTCCTTGCAATTCCTACGGGCAACAAACAAAATGGCAAAACCATGTTTGAACCCGTGAATGGTAACAACCATCACTTAGGAATTGGCGGTGGCTTGAATATTCAAGTTCCTCTCAACACGTGCACTCCCGATTTTGCATGGTGCGGCTTTCTTGATCTTGAATCAGTTATTTTGATCAGAAATAAACAATGGAGAACCTATGATTTATACAATAAACCATGGAGTCGATTTCTGTTAATGAATGTAATTGGAACAGAAGATAATACCAATCAACCGGGCGTGAATTATATGACACAGCGCATTACTGCAAAACCATTTAACATTGTTGATTTTGCTATTGGATGGCGTTTTTATATGCCGTGCGTAGAAGCGGAAATTGGCTACGGCATTTGGGGGCATGGTAATGAAAGAACAAATCTCAATATTCCATCTTCTACGCATATTTTTGGTCAAACCACTGACGAGCCAGGCATTCAAGTACCGGTGCTAACGGATCAATGCCTTCCTTTTGGTATTGCAGGTAGCGCACCCGGAAAAACAGCAAGTAGAAGTACCATTGCCTTCCAGGCTCCTGATGATCTTGAATTTGTGCCGATAACAACCTATGATCTTGATCCGCAATCGGGGGAAAGCTATGGTGGCTTTACACAGCGAGCTCTTGCAAGCATTGGCTGGATCAATAAAGGTACTTGTTGTGATACCATTCTTGGTGTGGGTGGATCGGTAGATGTTCCGTTCCACAACTCCTTACTCCAGGTATGGAAGATCTGGGTAAAACTGGCAGCGACGTTTTAGATTTTTCAACTCCTTGCGAATGAATTCTTAATCTGTTACACTATTGATGTTTAATTGTTTATTTGGCCAGTAAACGATTTGAGTTATTTGTTTTATTTTTTTATCAAAGTGATGTTTATGAACATTTATGTTGGAAATCTTCCTTATTCTGCTACAGAAAATTCAATGAGAGACCTTTTTGAAGGTTACGGCGCAGTGACAACTTCTAAAATCGTTACTGATAAATTTACCGGTTCATCTCGTGGATTTGGTTTTGTTGAAATGCCAAATGCTGAAGAAGCTCAAAAAGCTATTGATGAACTTAATGGTAAAGATTTTGAAGGACGTAAAATAGTTGTTAATGAATCTCGCCCACGCGAAACAACTGGTCGTGATAACCGTCCTCCTCGCCGTGATGGTGGTGGATACAATGGCGGTGGCCGTGATGGTGGCAACAGAGGTCGCTACTAAAATCGATTTACTTAATAAGTATATTAAAATAGGCAGTCCGTTTGGGCTGCCTATTTTTTTTTGCCCCCAACTCCAATTCTTTTCATTGGGCATCCTTATTCCTACACTAAAGCTTTCGTAGCACATGTCATACCTTTGAAAAATTACTATTCTTCCCGTTCGCCCTGAGTGTTCTATGAAGCGAAGCGGAATAGAATGTATCGAAGGGTAATCCTTACTTAAATTTTTTTTTAAATATTGAAAATCATTCATAGGAATTGCCCTTCGATACATTTTTTGAAGACAAAAAACACTCAGGGCGAACGGAAAGAGGGAATAAATCACAAAACTTGGGGTTATATATCCAACATCAAATCATCAAACAAACCCTGCTCAGCCTTATAATTCCCCACAAAGGCAATCATAGCAGCATTATCGGTGCAATAAGCACGTGATGGATGAAAAAAAGGAAGATTGTGCGCCATAGCGCATTTTTGGAGCCGCTGCACAATATATTTGTTACAAGCAACGCCACCAACAAAAGTGACTGCTTTAATTTCGGGATAGCTCTGCAGCGCAAGCACTATTTTTTGTTCAAAAATATCTGCCATGCATACGAGTAATGAACTTGCAACCTCTTTTTTTAGGTGCTCATCATCAGGACGTAAAAATGTTTTTGTTTTGAGGTCATAAGCATCGCGACGTACCAAATCATACAAAACAGCCGTTTTAAGGCCAGAAAAACTAAAATCTAATGTTTTATGCTTTGATCGCGGATAAGGGTAAAAATCCTCAAAATTGACTTCACGCGCGAGCGCTTCAATGACCGGACCACCGGGATAGGGCAAATTCATCAATTTTGCAATTTTATCAAACGCTTCNNCGCTTCGCCCGCCGCATCATCTTGTGTTTCGCCTAAAATTTCATAATCTCCAAAACCTTTCATCAAATATAATGAGGTATGTCCACCTGATGCAGTCAGACACAGATAAGGGAATGGAACATTATGTTCAATCATGGCTGAATAAGCGTGTCCTTCTAAATGGTTGACGCCGATGATTTTTTTGTTTTTGGCCCATGCAAGAGCTTTTGCAAAACATACTCCCACCAGCAAAGAGCCCGGTAATCCTGGCTTATTGGTGACTGCAATCACATCAACATCATCTAACGTCATATTCGACTTCTCTAAGGCAGCAGTAACAATAGAATTGATCTTTTCAAGCTGAGAGCGTGAAGCAAGTTCAGGTACCACGCCCCCAAAGTTTTTGTGTAATTCTATTTGGGAATAAAGCGTGCTTGAAAGAATGCCCTGGTCACTGTGATAGATTGCAGCGGCTGTTTCATCGCACGATGTTTCAATACCAAGAATTATGCGGAAAGATTTCATACGGTCTTCTATAGTTAGGTCAGCAAATCCATCACAAGAACGCGCTTTTTATCCGCAATGGTATGTGTTTTACGACGTACTGGCGGATGGACGATATTAGAATCCAGCGCAGTAAGTTCCAATTTGACTAATGCTTCTTTAAAATCTTCTTCTGTGGTGCCCAATTCATCCATTCCATTATTCAAATACAATGTTGGTAGCTCTAAGGCAGAACCCCCCCTAAAATCCGTGATCCACTCAGGGTAAAACTCAACAATAATGGCCCTATCAGGAATTCTACCACTTTCTGGTAATTTTTCTTGCGCGATGTGCCAAACATCATCGATAAAATCAAGGGAATAATACTGGTAAGAAGCGTTGGGGTCTATCTTGAGATAATCAACGGTATTTTGCACCTCAAGGTTATCAGAAAGAGGCTTTAGCTGAAATTCTATGGTAGCCGAAGTAATAAGCAAATCAATATGGGATTGTTCGCTGGGTTTAGGGATTTCAACCGTTACTTTTCTTGCCATTTCATGCACGGTAACGGGTATTTGATTGCCACTATGATCAACCTTAGGCACCACTAACGTGGAGTTTTTGCTAAACTGAATAGTCAGTCCCAGAATGGCCGGAGCGCTTATAATAGTTGAACCTGTTGAAAGAAGAGCAAAAATAAGGGATAATGCTTTATATAGCCCCATATTACATTTTATTCCATATGAGGACCCCTTTAAAGAGATGTGAGTAGGGTTACAGGCTTGATATATCTTATAGGACGTTATTGTTATTTTTTTCATCTATGAACCTCACTTATGAGTTAAAAAATGTCCTGATTATCAGCAACTAGGATAACTGAAAGATTTTTTAATTTCAAACGATTAGAGTCTTTATTCCCCTATGGGGTCCACAATGATTGCCCTATAACCCTTCTTAATGAGGGATCCCCAGTAAAACTGGAGTAAAAAAAGGTTTTTATATGATTTTAACCCGCATTCAGCCATTCATCAAACGCATGATCGCTCATGAGCGTTCCCCTCGCAGACTCGCGTTGACCTGCGCTCTCGGGATATATATTGGTATTTCTCCCTTTGTAGGGTTGCATACCGCAATGATATTTATATTTGGATGGATGTTTGCATTAAGCATTCCCGTTCTTTTTACTGTTTCGGTTTTAATTCATAACCCATGGACCATGATGCCTGTGTATGCCATAGATCACCTGTTTGGAAAATGGCTTTTTACTTCGTTGGGCATAAATTATCTCCATTGGGATCCGGTCTGGATTGAAACATTTAACCTCTTTTTACATAAACATACCGGAATTGCTCATTTATCATTATCAGCCTTTTTTATTGGAGGCAATATATTGGCAATAGGTACCAGCGTTGTGATGTATCCATTGATGAAAAGAATTTTTACCAAGTATTTGCTAGAAACTACTCGCGAAAATCAGACATCGGCGTCACTGCGTACGAGAATTAAACAAAGAATAAAAAAACATCATCGCTATCCCTCACCATCGAACTCACCAAAAAACATATGAAAATAATAGCTAACAACAAAAAAGCATTTTAACCCCATCCTCCATTATTATTCCAGATGAGGACCCCAGCAAAGAATATGGAACCAGATTAATATGAAAATAATAGCTAACAACAAGAAGGCATTTTAACCCCTTCCTTCATTACCATTTCGGATGGGGACCCCTATACAGATTTAAGATAAACAATATGAAAATAATAGCTCAGAATAAAAAAGCGTTCCATGATTATGATATTTTAGAAAAAATAGAAGCGGGAATCGTGCTGACTGGTGATGAAGTTAAATCATTACGTGCAGGCCATGGTTCTTTAATTGGCGCATTTGCCACCATTCGCAATGGAGAAATGACGCTCGTCAATTGCCGCATTGCTCCCTATGAAAAGGCCTATCAAAAAGATGAAGATGCTGCCGCGCGCACGCGCGTTCTTTTGCTCCACAAACGGCAGATCTTAAAGTTACTCGGTGAGATCTCTCAAAAAGGCGTAACTGTGGTGCCCCTTATGTTTTACCTCAATGATAAAAGCAAGGTCAAAGTTCAACTCGGTGTAGCAAAACATAAAAAAGCACCGAGCAAGAAAAAAGAGCTCAAAGAGCGCGATATCAAACGTGAAACAAGCCGGGCGCTGAAAGAAAGTCGGTAAAATAGTTATTTTATACAAGCCAAGTATTTTTACTTGGCTTGTAATTTGTCTAATTCTGTACGGACATTAATAACACCCATATCATAATTTTCATCGATAAAGAAAAGATAGAGATTATGAAGAAGTTTTGGTGTTATAAATCTAAAACGAATAATCTTTGAAAATTCTTTTGGCTTATTTGGTAAAACCTCTCCAGCGTACAACCAACCTCCCGCAGGCTTAGCTGTCCAAAGTCCAATTTCTTTTATATCTTTAATTCTATCAGCACGGTATCTGCCATCGCTACTATAAATACTATATATGTTTTGCTTATCATTGAATTTTTCACCTGATGATGCAAAAAACAGTTCTGAAAATTTTTTCTTTTGTTTTAAATCAAAATTATTATAGATTTCAAACAAATCCAATCGTTCATTTTCAGTAGCTTTGGTAAGTCGATCAAGTATATTTGCAACGATAGATTTTAATTGTTCATTTATTGCAATACTTTTATCTATATCTTCCAATGATTCTAATCCTTGAGGAAACTCCGCCTGAACTTTAACAAATGTAGTCATAAGATCTTGTATCGTTTGTGCTTTTTCTGACTGTTTCGGCTGCCCTGCTGGTAACACTTCTGGCTTTTGCGCACCTTGTTCGATTAATGGTTTTTGAATTTCCTGCAATTCTTTTTTCTGCTGTAATGATTCTATCTTCTTCTCTTTATACTTCTGAATATATTGGTCAAGAGATATTCCTTGCACAGGGGCCGTACTTCTTGCATATGCGTTTTTTATTTCAGTTAATTCTTTTTCGCTTAACATTGGTTCTTCTATTGCTTGCTTTTCCTTTTCCATCAATTCCACTTTTTTGAGATTTTCTTTTAACTCTTCAGGAAGACCTTCCCAAATTTTTTGTTGTCTTTCCTCTTGCAATCCCAATTGCCCTTGCTCTTTGCTGAGATTCTCTTTTAGCTTTTCAGGCAGCCCTGCATAAAGCTCTTGTTGTCTTTTTGCAATCTCTTCTTCTATTTGTTGTTGCCGCTCTTGTCTTTGGCTAAAAGTCATGTATTCTTCGGAATTTTCTCGTCGCAGACGCTCCTGTTCGCGCTGTTCTTGTAATTTTTGTGATTGTTCTTTTTCTTCCAAACTAATTCCTTTTATTGCGTCATAAAGAGTCATTTTTCCTTTTTGATCCATTACCACAAGATTTCCCACAAAATCAAAATATGCCGATGCTACGTTTTCAAAGTCCCTTACTAAAGCACCTTCTGAATCGATTAATTGATAATATGGTTTTTTTGTATCATTATTTATATTAAATATAAGCAATCGTGCGGGAACTTGATTTATAGGATTAAATTCATAGCTAATAACATTGGGAAACTCTTGTAATTGCTCACCTGTTTTCATACTCAAAAATTCTACAGTATTTTTTTCTTTTGATATCATTTCTATAGCTTTATCAAGAGCCCATTGCACAGGCATATCACCGACGCGAAAAAGAGCTTGGCTCTTTGCAAGTATAAAATGCTCATCAGGACTAATATAATAGGAGCTTATTTTAGACCATTTTTGTGGTTTCCATGGAGATGTAGGAGTAATAGTAAGAGTTCGTGATGCTAGATCATATTTAAACTTTTGCAGTATTTTTTTATCTTGAAGAGAGAGAGCTTCTGTTGCTATTTTTGGTATAAAATACCCAAAAGTTCGATAGGGTTTGATATCCTTAATATTCATTTTTTCAGCTGTTCCATTGTTGTATTGCACAATAAGCTTATTATCTGGTGTAAAATCAATTGCTTGTACATTGCTTAAGGTTTTAACAACAGATTGGGATGCAGTATCAAAAAGATTATATTGAAAAGTTTCTGCATATTTCGTTTTCAATAATGTTTTCTGTAATGCTTGACCTATTAGTAACATCGTTTGATCAGGACTAAATTTATACGTGATAACATCGTTAAAGGTTGCTATTTGTTTGCCGGATTGAGTGTCAATAATATTAGTCACACTAATTTGGGGCGTAATTTTCTCAGGAACAATTTTTTTGGAAATTTGAGGTAAGACGGGAAGTTTTATGCCTGAGCCAGTTGTTTCAATAAAAAGTAATTTTTTATCTGGACTTAAATTATATGCCTGTACATTTGAAAAAGATTCATTTTTAGGCAAAAGAAGTAGGCTGTTGAATCTATCATTATATTCAATCACGGGCATTACAAATTCTTGCTTGGGAGGAAATAAATAACCTTTCATCGTAGAAATCTTAAAAAGTCTATCCAAAGGTGAAATTCTAGCGGCCGGCGCAATGTTCTTCGATTGATTAATTGATTGTGCGCTTGCATGCATCTTTTGTGAAATCAAGCCAGCTGCAATAACAGCTATATGTATTAAGACCAATAATCTTTTCATAAATAACCCCCCATTGTTAATTTCTTACTTCCAATAATACTCTATATTATTCAAATTAATCAATAAAAGTAAATATAGTTATATTAATAGCGATCATAAGGGATTTGAAGAATTATCATTAGTCAACGTACATTATGTTTGAACATAGAAACGTGCAGGACAAATTGCAGAGGAAGAAATACAAAAGGGGCTGAAAAAATAAACGGTTACAAAACAGCTTGTTTTCAAATCTCTTTCTTCACTTCTTTGGCCGCCTTATCTCTTCTTAATCCTAGATAACTGGGATGGCGCAACTTGTTTGTTTTTGTCCATTCGGTGAATTGAACTTCACATACTAGTTTTGGTTTTACCCAATGAACATCTTGCAATGAATCATCAAAGTTAACGAAAGGGTTTTTCTTAATCTCAAGTTTTTTTAATTCTTTACCCAAATCTTTGAGAATTTCGAAGTTAAAACCAGTACCAACTTTTCCTGCATAATGCAGCTTTCCTTTTTCATAATACCCCAGTAATAGTGCACCAAAATTGAGCCGAGATCCGCCCGGAGATGTGTAACCCCCAATCACTAATTCTTGCTCATTGCTGCATTTAAATTTAAGCCAGTTACGCGATCTTTTTGAGATATAGGTACTATCACTTTTTTTAGCAATCAAACCTTCCCATTTATCTTTGCATGCTTTTTTAAGAAATTTAACGCCATAAGTATCTTTATGAGGTACATACACAACCGTTTTATTTTTAGGCAATAGTGATTTGAGAATTTTCTTGCGCGCCAGAAGTGGCAAATGCGTCAAAAGATAACCACCGCAATACAGAATATCAAATACATAATAATAAACAGGAAATTCAAACGCCTCTGCCTTATTTGAATTCACTCCAAAACGCCTTTGCAACAAAGAAAAACTTGTCTCTTTCTTTTTAAATGCCACCATTTCGCCGTCCAAAATGCAATCGATTAGATTAAGTTTTTGTGCGGCTGCCACAATTTCTGGGTAACTTCTACTGATTATTTTATCATTACGAGATTTGAGAAGAATAGTCTTACCTTTTTTAAAAAAAAGGCATCGTTCACCATCTAATTTTCGTTCAAAAATC
Organism: candidate division TM6 bacterium SOIL31; assembly: GCA_001468865.1. Taxonomy (GTDB): domain Bacteria; phylum Babelota; class Babeliae; order Babelales; family Vermiphilaceae; genus SOIL31. The sequence goes on along the minus strand of LDIY01000025.1, from coordinate 2,721 downwards.
CATTCTTTATCTGAAAAATAATCTTCTGTTAATGTGGCAAGCATAGGTTTGATAAAAGATGGCATAGCTTGTTTGCGCAGCAATTTTTTTTCATCGGGAGAAAGAAGAGACAAAAAAGCCATGAGTTTTCCTTTTTATTTAAAAGTATGGTCTTTTACTACCCTATATTTTTATCTTACTTAAAAAAAGGATTTATCATGAAAGCCATTTGGTCAGGATCACTCTCATTTGGATTATTGGATATACCGGTTCATATTTATTCGGCAATATCTGAACATAAGTTTGGATTTCGTATTTTATGCAGCACATGCCATCATCCACTGAAAAATGTTCGGTGGTGTGAGAAATGCAAAAAAGCGGTAGCGTGGGAAAAAACCGTTAAAGGCTTTGAACAAAGTGATGGTTCTTTTGCCGTTATGACCAAAGAAGCAATTAATAAACTTAAGCCAGAAAAAACAAATGTACTTGCAATTAAAGAGTTTGTTGATGAATTAGAGTTGGAAATATTGTATGTAGATAGCCATTATTATATGTTGCCTGCAAAAAAAGAGAACAAAGCATTTTATCTTTTCGCTCAGGCGCTCAAAAAATCTAACAAGGTTGCCATCGGCCAAATGGTAATGCGAGAAAAAGAATATTTAGTAGCCTTAAGTTTTTATAACGATATGCTGCTTTTAAATACGCTCCATTATGAGTATGAAATCCGTGCAGCAGAAGTAAAAATTACTAAAGCCATGGCGCCCACCAAAGAAGAATTAGATCTTGCGCTACTTTTAATCAATAAATTAACGAAAAAAAAGTTTGATCTCAGTAAATATAAAGATGATTTTGTGGAAAAATTAAAGAAAGCTCTTAAGTCTGCAAAGAAAACAAAAGCTGGGACAGCTAAAAAAACTGAGCCTAAAACTAAAAAAAGAGAGCCTGAAAAAGATCATTCTCTTGCTGCGTCGTTGAAGGCAAGTCTGCGCGGACAAGCTCGGGCGTGACAATCAGCTCCTATTGACAGCTCAGATGCATTATGTTACTATCTGAATAATAAATTCTGTGAGAGTTTAGTTCTTTGAAAATTTTGGGGGCGTACTGACTTTTGGCCCTCTTTTTGACCCAATCTCCACTTCGTTCCTATTGGGTACCCATTGATCGGAGTGATAATAAGTTCTTTGAAAAAATTTGGGGGCGTACTGACTTTTGGCCTTCTTTCGCAGAAGCTCTAGAAGGCAGCAGGTCCAAAGATTTTCGATATGGTGATAATTCTTTGAAATATTTGGGGGCGTACTGGCTTCGACGTGTTGTCGGTCGCTTTGAGTGCATGTCGAGCGTTGATTGAGTGCTCGTTAAACAATTGATCAAAACAATAAATGCAAACCCTATGGTTAGCTTCGCTTAATTATACGTAATTAAGTGGCTTGTTAGTTTGGCGTGTCTATCAGCTGAACTAACACGTATAATACAAGATAGAAGTCATTGAGCGAGATTGAGCGGTTTAGTAGCTTAATGAGTATTACAAGTCGTCTTATGTAACAATGCTGTGCCTTTGAGGCGTTACGTTCGTATAATCAAAGAATAAGCATGTAGTACTTGGGGTTATTTGCAATGCGGACATGGGTTCGATTCCCATCGCCTCCACCATACTTCGCTCCGATGGAGCTACGTATGGCACGCCATCTTTCTCAAATGATGGATATAAATTGAAAAAGAGATTAGAGCGAAGTATGCCCTTTGACCCAATCTTCATTGCATTTCGATTGGGTACCCGGCTGAAGAGAAGCGAAAGCTGGGTTTAAAGTAGGGCGATAAAAATAAAAATTCAACTCTTTTGTTGTATGAATATATGCATTGTGTTTATTTATTACGATCAAAAATAAATTTCGAAAAAACTTATTANNCCGCCCCTTCGACAGAGCTCAGGGTAAACTCCGCTTTATGCGTCGTAGGACGACTATAAAATAAAAATCGACTCTTCTCCAAAACTTTGCATGGCACAGCCATGCTTTAAATCCATAGCTATTCCCTTCTCCTTTCTTCTATAATTACCCCCAGGGAACATACTGAAATATTCTAGGGGGGGATTATGAAAAAGAGTGATATTGCACGTCTTGTTATTTTTTTTCTTGCAGGAATTGGATTATATTTTTATATGAGCAACGCCATTGCGACAGAAAACCCTGCATCAAAACCAATACTTTATATGACTCCCTCTGACTCATATAAAATATGGAATGCTATCAATAAATTAGAAGAACCTTGGTATAAAAAAACTATTCTACATCCTCAAGATCCAGCAGGAAACCGGCCCATAGTACAGATAGATCAAGGCGAGATTCCTTTGGCACCACTTAATCCCAAAAAAGAAGCTAAACTGAGAATGTTAGTTCAGGATTACGTTGAGCTAGTTTCTTTAGTCAATGCACTTATTGCAGCCCGTAAACGAGGTGATTGGGATAATTTTTTACTTTACAAAGAAAAAATTGCAGAGGAATTAAGACCCATATGGCACTATGTTGCCCAAGCAGAAGCAAAAGAAGAAGCTAAAAAACGCAGTATGTATAATCGCTTAAAAAATTGGCTTACCATGTGGAAACAAAGGATTTATAATACTATGCAACGCGCATATGCTTATTTTTTCCCCACTCCATCCTCCTCCGATAAAGCGAAGTTTACCCTGAGCTCTGTCGAAGGGGCGGACACGGCAACAGATAAAAAACCAGATCCCTTCCTCCA
>LDIY01000024.1:21253-40429 GCA_001468865.1 candidate division TM6 bacterium SOIL31 | reverse complement strand
TGTGATGGAGCATTTTATCCTGATAAGCAGGTAGTAGTCATTGGTGGAGGCGATACAGCCATGGAAGACGCCTCATTTTTAAAGAAATTCACTAGAAAAATAACTATCATTCATATTTTAGATAAATTCACCGCGTCTCATGCAATGCAAGAGCGCGTTCTTAAAGATCCGGATATAACAATCTATTATAATAGTACCGCGACAGAGTTTCATGGAAATGGTCAGCATGTTACCCGTCTTACTATGGTTAATCAACTGACGGGTGAAAAAACGCAACTTGATGCTGATGGCGTTTTTATAGCGGTAGGATTAAATCCTAACTCTGAACCTTTCAGGAGTCATTTAACATGCAATAAGGGTGGGTGGCTAGACACTAAAGATAATGTCAGTACTGCTATTCCGGGAGTATTTGTTGCTGGTGATGTTCATGATTACCGGTACCGTCAAGCGATAACATCTGCGGGGGCTGGCTGCATGGCAGCACTTGATGCAGAGCGTTATTTATCAGAAGTTTTATAATAATATCGATCGAGGAAAAAAGATGAAGAAGATGATTTTAGGGGTGTTAGGAGCAGCTATTTTAGGTAATTGTGCTCTTGTTGCAAGTGAAAATGCGGGAAAGCTTGAAGGCAAACAGCGCGAAGCACTAGCTGTTGCTGCTACTGATTCCTTGATCAGGAGAGCAAGTCGGGAGTTGGAAAAGCGAGGCTCAGGTGGCTCTTTGCAATGCTCAGCCGAGGTGCAAAAAGAAAAGTTACTTTCATCAAATGAAGCAATGAATCGTGCTATGGTGAATATTGATTATGGTTTTCCGGGTCACCCAGGTCAGCCGGGCGATAACTGGCGAGTTTCCTCAGTTCAGAGCGGAAACCCTCAAAGCTTTAATGAATGGTTCTTTGGTATATCGTAATAATTTGAAATTATATCGTTTTTATCATACAATATAGAATATATATAGTTTATTCCGGGGAAAGTTTATGTCATTGACCGTTTCAAAAAAAAGTAATTTAAAACGTCGTAGAAAACACGGTTTTCTTAAAAGAATGGCGACCAAAGATGGTAGAAAAATCATCAATCGCCGCCGTGCATCAGGCCGCAAGCGTCTAGCGCCGAGCAAATACTAAGTTATAAAGATGTAAGTATCTTAGAAAAGGGGTTTAAAAGAACCCCTTTTTGTTTTTGAGGGTTTTGATGAAAAACATCGCAAAAAAGATCTCAAAGTTTACCAAGCGTGAAATTGACTATCTTTTCCAGCATGCACGGCGTTTGAATAAGACCAAAGAATGCGTTATCTTACTTGCTCCCCGGCAGTTGGATTTTGGTAGGGTATTGATTATTGCCTCACGCAAGGTAGGAAATGCTCCCGAACGCAACTTAATTCGCCGACGTATTAAATCTATCTTCTATGAAGCGCAGCTATTTGAGCATCAATTTGATTGCGCAGTGATTACCTATAAACCGATGGTTGATCTTCCTTTTGATCAATTAAAAAACCTCATTCTTGATGCGTATCGTAAAGCTTTACAAAGCAATGAAAATAAAGCTTCTTAATAAAATTCTTATCTTTTTAATTACCGGCCTTCGGCCGTTATTGGGCATAGCTCACTGCCGCTATGCGGTCAGCTGTACCAAATATGCCGTGTGGCAGTTGGAAGAACAGGGATTGTTTGTGGCTTTGTGGGAAATTTGTAAGCGGGTTGTATCCTGTAATCCGTTCTTTTCTTACAAAAACTAAGTATAAAAACCTTGCAACTATAAAAAGTGCAGGATTTTAAAGTTATTTACGCAATAGGTTTTATATTCCTCGTTCTAATTCCAGGGCATCAGTGATTGATTTCTGTAAGAATTGGTCTTGTCCGGTCTTTTTTAGATAGTATCTGATAAATTCTAGATATTTTTTGTTACGAAGTTTAAGTGTTGGATCTTGCTTTTTAATTCTATCTATAAAGTCTTTCCAAAATGTATGAACATCTCCATAATAAATTTCTACTGGATGAATGAATAATGTGTCATCATCTTGTAGATTTTCAGGTTCTGCTTGCATACCTTTTCCTGCTTCATAGTTAATTAGAGCCTGGGGTCTTTCTGGTATTGATAATTGCTCTAAAATGGGAAGTACAAATGTATTAAATATACTTTCGTCTATCCCAAAAAGTTTTGCTATCGCCTGTTCTTGTTGGTCTTGCGGGTTAAATGGAGGGTATTCCCAGTCGTTTTTTACTGCTGCAGCAACTTCAGTGAGGAAAGTTGCAATATTCTTAAGATTAGAAGGAGAATATAGATCGTCAAAAGTAGGCATAGTTAGATCATAGATTGCTATAGTTTTTCGTTGAAGGTGTTGCCATTTTTGAAAATCGGTGGGTTCAGGTATTTCTATTTCAGGAATTTTATAGAAACCATAGCCTAAAGCAGCAATAAGCGCCGCATACAAAGCATATTTTTGCCACTGCGGCATGTATTTAGTAAAGTAATTTACAATTTTGTCCGACCAAGTCTGACTTGGTTCTGATCCAAAATTAGCTGTTGGCAGCAGTAGTCCCAAGCAAAGAGCAAAAGAAAATAAAATATTTCTTTTCATATTATTCATAATTCGTTATTTATATTTCTATCTATTCAATCTGAATATATCAAATAAAGAAGGGTAGTAGCAATAATCCAATAAAGCTTTTTTCCAAAAAAATCCCCCTCGTGCCATTCGCATGCGGATTATTTCTTGTAATCCGCTGCGATAACTAAAACACAAAAAATTCAAATGGACTGTTTTTGTGTTTTAGATATACTTATTAGCTGAGTAAACTAAGTATATTAATAGTCAAATAGGATTCACTATGATGAAAAAGCAAATGATGTTTTTAATGCTGGTTATTGGATGTGTAGCTGCTAATGTATTGGCAATGGATGGGTCGGAAATAAAGAAAATAAAGAAATTAAATCTGGATCTGCAATCTAGAAATATCCCTTACTATCTTCATGGTTCTGAGCATGCCGATAAATCATCTGAGAGCAAATCTTCAGCACGGAAGCCTGGACGACCTTCGCTATATGACCTTTGTCTAGAATGTGAAATGAAAGGTATTATGCCAAATAAGCCTATTGTTAATCTTAATAATTGTTGTGATATAGCTCCTTTGGATTCTTATGAGTGGGATGTGTATAAAATACATGCAGCAAGAGAAAGATGTTTGAACAATTTATATCGATCTGCAGGTTTAGGAGAGGGAGAGCAGGAGCATATTCGATCTAGAATAGCAATGGACAAAGCAAAAATGGATGAGACTGTCGAATTGGTACGAAAAGAGTATTTTCAAAATATGAGAGATTGTTCAACAAGGAAGGGACATCTTCAATGTTTGAAAGATGAAGCAAGAAGGGAAGAATTTAATCGGCTTTTACTTGAAAGCATGGATCAATAAGAGATTTTCATAAATTAAAAACCCCCTTGCACTTAACAAATGCAGGAGGGTTTTGTTTTGCGATGATTATTATAACAGTTCGCCAGCAAGCCTGCTGAGCTCACTGCGTTCACTGGTCGGCAAGTAAACTGACCCAAACATCGGTTGTCCCTTAAATCGCTCACTTGCAATCACCAAACCGTTACTACTGAAATCAAGATATGGTGAATCGATCTGATAAGGATCACCAGTCAAAATAATTTTACTTCCTTCCCCCACACGCGTTACTAATGTTTTAATCTCATGCGGCGTTAAATTTTGCGCTTCATCAATTAAAATTAATTGATAGGGGATAGTACGGCCACGCATATAGGTTATTGCTTCCAACGCTATTTTGCCTTGATGGAGCAGATCGTCAAAGGTAATGCCATGAGATTGTTTTTTGTGCTTGTGCGTGCTTTTTTTTGATTTTTGTTTACGCGGAGCTTCTTCGTCTTCATCTTTTTTATTGAGGTGGTGTGATTTATTGATCGTATGCATAATATATTGCATGTTATCGTAAATAGGCATCATCCAGCTTTGTAATTTTTCTTGTACGGTACCGGGCAAAAAACCAATATCGCGTCCTAAGGGTACCACTGGTCGCGATATGATCATGCGATCGTAATGTTTATTCACAAAAAGTTGATGCAATCCCGCCAGCAGCGCCAAAAATGTTTTACCCGTACCTGCAGGGCCAAAGAGACATACAAATTGGATCTTAGGATCCAGCATCAGATCAAGTCCCATCAGCTGTTGTGGATTGCGGGGCTGTATCGGCCAGTTAAGAGTTGGATTAAATATGGGTTTAAATTTTTCATTGCCTAAATATTGAAAAACGCGAGAATTGTGAGGGTTGTGGTTACTTTCTACCAGAACAAATTCATTTGGGCGGACGAGGCCATCTTTGGCAAGTTTTGATAATTGGAGAGGAAAATCACGTTTAAGTTCAACTGCCGGAACTGCTATTTTTATCCATCCTTGGTGAAACTCATCTTCACTAATATGTTCCTTACTATAATCTTCTGTTTTAAGTCCAATGGCATCAGCTTTGACGCGTGCGTTAAGATCTTTGGTGATGAAGGTGACTTCGTTTCCTTGTTGTTGCATGCTTAACGCGGTTAGCAAAATTGCATTGTCTCCTGCGCTCATAATGATCGGTGTTTTTTTTAATATAGTATCATCATAAAAAAGGATCTGTACGGTTCCGCCATCATCAAGTGTTACTCCATCCCGTAAAGATCCTTTAGCTCGAAGTTGGTCAAGATTTCTAATTGTTTCTCGCGTATTACGCCCACGCTCAGTTCCCTCTCCTTTGAACTGATCAAGCTCTTCCAAGACAACGGCAGGTATTCCCACATGCGCCCCTGTAAAGCTAAACAGGGATTTTGGATCGTGTATCAAAACATTGGTGTCAAGGATAAAGATTTTTTTGTGTGTAGGCATCTTATCGTTCCTATGAGTTAAAAGTTTTACTCCAATCTATACCACTTTTAGATTGAAATTCCCCAACCAGATGGGGGGTATTTTATTTGCAGCCTAACACAGTGGTATACCCGACGCAATGAACCTCCTTCGACAGGCTCAGGATGAGCGGCAAAAGGGGAAATTGTCTAGTGGTATTGTTTTTTTTGGGAATGTTTTTATACTGATAATTGTAATCTCGATGATTTTGATAAGACTTATAGGATAATAAATGTATCCGTTGCTCATTTTTTTCACTATTTTAACTACCTTTCCATTTGTTTGTTTGCCATGCACTATATGCGGGTAAGCAAATATTTTTTTGTTTATCCGCGTTCTCTTTTTTCTATTTTTTTTATCCATTTTTAATTTTAGAATATTTTTTATAAGGACATCTTATGAACGATAAAGATTTATCGATACTACGCCATTCGGCTGCCCATTTGCTTGCACAAGCGGTAAAACAATTATTCCCGAAAACAATTCTGACAATCGGTCCTGCAACAAAAGAAGGCTTCTTTTATGATCTGGTACCAGAAAAAAATTTCAAAGATGAGGATTTGGTACATATTGAAGAAAGAATGCGCCAACTTTCACGTCAAAATATTCCATTGACTCATAAACAAATTTCAAAAGATGAAGCGCGACAATTATATGAAGGAAATAAGTTCAAGCTTGAACTTATTGATGAAATTCCTGGCGACACCGTTGGTCTGGCTGAACAAGGTGAATTTTATGATTTGTGCCGGGGTGGACACGTTGCATCAACTGGTGACATTAAACATTTTAAATTGCTTCATATTTCTGGTTCATATTGGCGCGCGGATAAAGAAAAAGATCCGTTGCAACGTATTTCTGGAACAGCGTTTCTTTCACAGGAAGATTTAGATGCGTATATTAAATTACGCGAAGATGCAATTCAGTTTGATCACCGCAGATTAGGAAAAGAATTAGATTTATTTTCTTTTCATGATGAAGGCGTTGGATTTCCCTTTTTTCACCCACGCGGCATGATCGTGTTGAATGAATTAATTGCTCATCTGCGTAAGTTATTACGCAAAGCAAAATACCAGGAAATTTTTACACCCACTATGTTGAGTGATGAGCTGTGGCGCCGCTCTGGGCATTATCAGCATTATAAAGATAATATGTATTTTTCGATTATTGATGATCGTTCTTATGCCCTGAAGCCCATGAACTGTCCAGGTGCAATTTTAGTGTATAAAAATAGTCCGCATTCATATCGTGAATTACCGTTGCGATTGGCCGAACTTGGGCACGTGCATCGGCACGAGCTTTCAGGAGTATTGAGCGGATTATTCAGAGTGCGCGCATTTACGCAAGATGATGCGCATATCTTTTGCACCAAAGAACAAATAGAACAAGAAGTGACTGATTTTATAGCGCTTGTTGATCAGGTAATCAAGCCATTTGGTTTTAGCAATATCACGATTGGTGTTTCCACAAAACCAGAAAAAGCTATGGGTAGTGATGATCTGTGGGAAGTTGCAACAAAAGCACTTGAAAATGCACTCAACAAAGCAGGAAAAACATACACTATTTATGAAGGCGAAGGTGCGTTCTACGGCCCTAAAATAGAATTTGGTATTGAAGATTCATTAAAGCGGGTGTGGCAGTGCGGCACGATGCAAATTGATTTCTTCCAACCGGAAAATTTTGATTTAAATTATATATCTTCTGAAGGTATCAAAGAACGTCCGGTCATGCTGCATCGCGCCATTTATGGGTCATTTGAACGTTTCTTTGGCATTATCTTAGAACATTTCAAAGGTCGTCTGCCTTTTTGGTTATCCCCCGTGCAAGTTAAATTGCTCACTATTACTGATGATCAAAAAGAATACGCGCAAACTATTGCAGATGCATTATTTGAGCATGATGTGCGCGTGGAAATGGATGAAACTTCTGATCAAATTTCGGGCAAAATTAAACGCGCGCAACTTGAGCGGGTGCCTTGGATGTTAGTAATTGGTAAAAAAGAAGTTGAAAACAAAACAATCACCTTGCGTGATTTAGATGGTAAGCAAGAATTTGGGTTGAAGTTAGAAGATATTATTACGCGTGCAAAGAATGAAATGATGTAACATGAAAAAAATACTGTTTTTATGCGGAGCGCTTCTGAGCGCTCCGTTGATAGGTATGGAGCTTGTTAAAAAAGAAGATGCTGAGGAGAAAAAAACTTTATGGGTACGTTGGATGACTCCGTTGGTGATTGAGGCAAATTTTAAATCTCGTAACCAATGGTACGTTGAATGTTTAGCATGCGTTAATAAAGAACTATCAGAAGATGTTCCATATGAAGCGGTGCGTTTAAGTTGGACAGGTTTTTGTTTTGATAGTCCTTTAAGCTTAATAATTAAACGCAGAAAGGACCTTCTTTTTCAAGGAAATAATCCAAGAGTTCCATTAATAAGAGATAGATATTTAATAGTCGCTCAAAGATTTTTAGAAAATAAAGCCGATCCAAATCGAGCTACCTTTGAAACGCGTTTTTGCAATAAAATGACGCTTTTACAACAAGCAGCTTATAATCAAGATAAAGAACTCTGTAAGCTTTTCTTAGAACATGGCGGAGATCCTTTTATAACTACTGTCAGATGGGAACCACAAGGGCCCGGCTATGAATGGACTGCATTTGATTATGCAAACAAAGGTTATCAGTATGGTCCGGGTGATGATCAACCAAGTGGATGGTTGAAAGATTTGTGGGATGGGGTTCAATCCGCCTTCGTTGAAACTTCGGCGGACACGTCCTCCGACAAGTGAAAGATATGTCAGCGATGTCGAACAACCCCAATCTGAGGACACAACGGCAGTAATGGACATATCGAGCATTTAGGCGAGATAGGGACACAGATATTTTGTCCCCACATGACGATCAATGAATTAAATTCAGACCAATATTTTTTTTAACCCCACGTTACGATACTCTCCACATGGGGACCCCATTTAAAGAAAGAATTTGAAATTAAAGATTTTTATCTATGGCGTGTTACGCCAATTTGGGGACAGAGTGGTAATAAGGGACATATCGAACATTTAGGCGAGATGGGGACACAGATATTTTGTCCCCACATTACTATTAACGAATTGAACTCTGACCAGTATTTTTTAGGCAGCAGCTCTTTGAGCTGCTGTTCTGTTTCTAACACAGTTTTGGTTGCCACCAGACCTAATCGGTTTGATACTCGATGAACGTGAGTATCTACGCAAATAGCAGGAACATCAAAACCCATACTTAAAGTGAGCGCTGTAGTTTTAGGTCCCACGCCGGGCAGCTTCATCAATTCTTCTTCTGTATGGGGAACACGTCCTTGGTATTTTTCAAGAAGTATGGCGCATAGCGCCTGGATTTGTTTGGTCTTTTGGCGATAGAATCCGGTAGGGAAGATAAGTTTTTGAATAGTTTGACTGGATAAAGAGAGTATTTCTTGAGGGGTTTTGCCGTGTTCAAACAACCGTTGGGATGCGGCTAGAGATACCGCATCTTTGGTACGTAAGCTTAGTATGCAACTAATAAGAACAAGGAATGGGTCACGGCCATACTGTTTAATAATGCTGGTTGCGGCAGGCTCAATCATGTTGCGCGTTGCAGACTGCAATATTTTTATAATAGCAACTGCACGTTCTTCCTGGCTATGTGCATCTTGTGCCACATTACTACCCTCGTTTCATGATTAGCGCTTGGTATAGCATAGAATTTATGCTAGGATGGGAATTAAAGACTACCAGCCCGGAGGAGCATCACCAACAAGACCAAGAAGAAGAACAGTCGCTGTTAATAGTAGTTTATAGTTAGAAGACACAAATGCTACTAAATTGATATAGTTTTTCATAAAGACTCCAAATGGGTTAAAATTCTTGAATAAACAAAGTAAAGTATAATAAAGCCCCTTTAAAAGCGCAATATAATTATGTTTTTTTTAGATTTCTTCGAATCAATATTGAGTTCCTTTCATTTTATATTGCTTGCCACTTCTTTATCTTTTTTGCTCAAACTGAGTTTCCTAATTGCGTTGATTAGAAAAATGGTAAAGATGGATACGATAGCTCGACCATTATACTTTCTATTTGCTATTCTCATTGGTAATATGTTTTCTGATTTGGCTTGGATTCTTAAATCTTTTCAATTACTTTTTTTTCCGCAATTAAATTATCAAATTGTATTGTTCATTATCCGGATAGCCTGGATATTTTTTCTTGTTCAATACCAATCTATGTCATTGTTTATAGAGAGTTTGGTTACTGATAATTATATTATTCCACTTAAGCAAAAAATTCTTTTCATAGTTAGTAATTTATTTGGTTTATGTTTTGCGATTATAGCGATTATTGATTTTGATGCTAAAGATTTACCCTTTAAAAGATTTTGGTTTGAACCTACTCTGCAAAATTTAGCAACTTTTTATGCGCTTTTCATAGTGGTGGTACCAAGTTTATTTATCGCCGTTCAAAGAATACGTAATTCCAATTTGCCTCACTTATTAAAGAAACAACTCAAGGTTTTAATCCAGGGACTTATTCTTCCTGTTGTTATGGCAGATTTTATTCAGCTTTTCCCTTTTAAGATATATGCCATCACCTGGATTGCACATAGCTATGCAGGTGTAGGTTTCTCTACTATGCTAACTACCATAGCCATTTATTTCTGCGCCCGTAAGATATTCGGCCTGCGCTTTTTGAATCTTAAAGATCACGTGCAGCAGCCGATGAATATTAATTTTATTGATGATTTTAAAGATGTGTTAGAGCGATTGAGTAGTGTTACCAATTTCCGTGAGCTTGGTCATATTACCCAGAATTTTTTTAAAGATACTTTTAACATCCCCGCAACAAGAACGCGTCTTTATTTACGTAAAACGGATGCATCCGAACAAAAAGATCAATCACATATTATAGAAGACCGGATAGCTTCTTTGGTGGAAACTTTTCTGGTGACGCACGTGGATACCATCGATTGTGCGATAAAAGAAGAAAAGATTTTAATTTATGATGAGATCGATTTTACTCATTTTTATCATGCGTGTGAAAAGAGTGAGGTGATTCTCAAGTTCTTAAGCATCATCCAAGCAGATGTTTTCTTGCCTATTTATGAGAATGATAAATTGATTGCCTATATCATTATTGAGCGTCATGCGCGTACCAAACAATTTTATAGCAATGTTGAGCGTGATGAGCTGATTGTGTTTGGCAGTTACTTAGGTAAAATTATCAACTTACTGCAAAATAAAAATTTAGATGTTCTTATTGAACAAGAGCAAAGTTTGCGCAGTGAGTTGTATCAAAAACATCAAGAGATTGAACAATATAAAGAAAGTATCAGATCTTTTCTGCGTAAGGGAAAAACAAAACATATTGGTATACTGTTCTATAAAAATAGACAATTTTCTTACGGCAATCAGGCTGCTAAGGAATTGATTGAAATTAACATTAACCAACAACATGGCCACCCGCTTGCTCAATCATTACGCCAACTAGCGCAAGAAGTTGAATCATTCAAGGGTCCCAAAACAATTTTTGTTAAAGATTTACATGATAATGCATTGGTGATATCGGGTGTGCAGCATTTAGAAAAGAACACCATTATTATCACCGTTTCTTATCCATCTATTTCAGATACCATTAAGCACCACATTGATTTACTGAAAGACCCAAGCGAATGGGATTATCTTCTTTATCTGCAAACCACGCAATCAGGAAAATTAATCAATCAGTTGATTCCTGGTTCTGGAGCAGTTCTTTTGAATTTCAAAATTCAGCTGCTTAAAATAGCGCTCAGCAAAAAAGCAATTTTGCTCGATATGCCCGAGCAAGATTTACAACCGACTGCAGAAATTATCCATCACATCAGCATGCGTGATGATTTGCATATCATTTCATTGCAAGGTCCATCCAATAATTTTGATATAGCAATAGCATTGTTTGGTATTAATCCTATTTTTGGCATGCAACAAAAGAGCACGCAATCATTATTGGAGCGCCTTGATAATGTGGGTACATTGTTCATCAGAAATATTCATTATCTTGATATGGAAACGCAGGAATATTTGGCGATGTTCATTAAAACCGGTTCTTACCATCAGTTTAAAAGTGATCAAAAACTTTCCAGCAATGTTCGGATTATTTGTTCCAGTAGCCAGAACTTATCTCTTTGGGTTCAAGAAGGCAAATTTAGCAAGGCTTTGTTTCAAGAACTTAAGTCTACTGCCGTTACCATGCCATCACTTTTAACGTTACCAGAAAACGAGTTGCATGCGTTGACTGAAGGGTTTACGCAACAAGCACTCACCACAGATGCGTTGCAGCACGTGTTAGCGCTTACAAATAAAGAAAAAGATCTATTTGCTGATAATCGACCGGTGAGTTTGCAGGAATTGAAGGCACGCGTACAGCAACTGTTAGTAAAAAAATCGAAAAAAAATCAGATCTATCAAGAAGTTTCTTTTGATCCTGCTTATGATATTACTGATCCTGATCTTATTAAAGCCGCTCGGCTTGGTAAAAAAGCATTAAAAGATCCACGCATGATGGTTCTTTTATGGGATAAATTTAAAAATCAAAATCAAATCGCATCTTTCTTGGGTGTTAACCGTTCTTCGGTCAATCGGCGATGCAAAGAGTATAACCTTTTGTAGGGAGCACAAATTTGCCCCCTAACACCCCAAATTTTAAGAATAAGATTAATGCCCAATTTTGTTGGGCACCCAACATTGATTTCATCAATGTTCTTTTGTTCGCAAAGGGGTCTTGTAACCCCTCTGCACTCGTACACAAACCTCCGGTTTGATCTCTTTCGGCATGAACTCAGGATTTCATCTGCTTACAGGGCTACGCAGCTGCAATCCCTCATCGGGGTTAAACCCCTCTTGGCAGCATGCCTCATGGGATTTTTCATCTTATTTCTTTTCCGAGAAAGTGAGAGTAGGGTGAAGCTCGCCTTGCCGGCGATAGAGGCAGTAAAAAAAATTAGTTCATACTTTCTTTTCATTGGGAGTCCCCCCGTGTGAAGAGAAACGCAACATGGGGTTAGAACAGCGGCGCCTCATGGGACTTTTTATTTAATTGTTCAATATAAGACGGCCGTGCCCTTCGTAGCTCGTAGAGCGAAGTAGGGCCGTGCCCGCCGTCCTTCGACAAGCTCAGGATGAGCGGGCGAAGGAGGGCCGTAGAGGCAATCCTATAAAAAAATTCCACACAAGCATTGGCTCATCTCAATTGATTCTGTATCATTACTGTTAAAAACTAATAAGGAGTTTCTTATGAAAATAAAGAGTATAATTTTTTATGCATTGTTATGTGCAGGTGTATATATTTGCGCAATGAATAATCGTCAATCAGTATGGGATGTTGCGTGGGAAAGGGAGCTAAAAGAAAGAAGACAGGCTGGAGAATCACTTCCCGAGGGGCTCACGTATGAAGAAGCGATAAGAATGGATCTTAAAAATAAGATTTATAATGAGCAAGCAAGGGGCGGGGACAGGAGAAAACAAGCAGAAAATAAAACAAATGAAGCTGAGCCAAAATAAACATTATTTGTGGTGGGATAAATAGTAAGAAATATATATGAACATAAAAGAATTTGAACAACATAAAGATGCTTTTTTAACTCATTTGCAAAAAGAGCGGAATTTATCAGAACACACGCTTCGTGCCTATTTTTTAGACCTGCAACAATTTCTTACCTTTTGGGCAAAATTGCCAGAACAAGACAAAGATAATTTAACACTGCGTCAAGTTATTGAACGATATTTAGTTGCATTGTTTTATAAAAAGATAACGAAAAGTTCCATTGCGCGGAAATTTTCTTGTTTTACTTCATTTGAACGCTTCTTGCAAACGCGTGGTGTGGAATTAGATCTCAATCTTAAAAGACCGCGCATTGATAAAAAATTGCCGATACATTTCAGTGTTGATGAATTGTTTCACTTGCTTGATTCTATTAAAAATGAGGCATTGCCAACGCGTCACCCCATCAGAGATAAAGCAATCTTTGAGCTGCTTTATGCAACGGGGGTGCGATGTTCAGAGCTGGTGAATATTCGTATTGCAGATGTGGATATGAAAGAAAAAACAATTCGTATTTTAGGTAAGGGAAAAAAAGAGCGCATGGTGCTTTTTGGTGATAAGGCGCGTGAAAAAATAAAAAATTATTGCGCAGCAGAGCGTCCCGAAATTCAAGATCAACAAGAGGCTCTTTTTTTAAACTATAGATATGAAAAGTTAACATCACGTTCCGTGCAGCGCATTGTCAAAATGTTTAGGGCATTTTTACCAATTGAGCGACAACTGACGCCTCACAAATTGCGTCATTCTTTTGCCACGCATTTACTTAATCAAGGAGCTGATTTACGCGCGGTGCAAGAACTGCTGGGGCACAAAACTCTTGCAACAACGGAAAAATACACGCATGTTTCTCTTGAGAAGCTTTCGCAATTGTGCGAGAGTGCGCATCCGATTAATGCGATGCTAAAAAAGAAGTAGTGAATGTTATCCATCATCACCATTAATAAAAAAATAATCTGTATGCTTTTGGCCATGCTTATTGCCTTTGGCATTATTTTTTTGCGTCTTATTTATTTGCAAGTTCACTGCGGTGAATATTTTATTTTCCGCAGTCAGAAAAATTTTATTCGGTATACGTCTACCGTTTCACCGCGCGGTAACATTCTTGATGCGCAAGGAAATTTACTCGCAACCAATCGTCCTTTAACCACCATCTATTGGCAAGGAACGGGAAAGAATACGTTGTCATCTGATCAGTTATTATTATTACAAGCAATTGAAGATATAACCGGGATAAAGCTTACAAGCGGGCCGTTGTTTGATACCATTGTAGCACATGAAAAACGGGCAAAAAAAACCTCAATCATTGCTGATATTGATTTAGCTGCATTAAGTAAAGTAGTGGAAACTTTTCCTAATCACGAAAATATTGTTATTGAGAACAGTTTTAAGCGTTTGTATCCCTATAATGCATGCTGCAGTCATGTGGTGGGTTATTTGGGCAATATCACCGCGCTTGCTAATGGAAAGTTTGGATTAGAAAAAATATTTGATGCAGATTTATGTGGAAAAAATGGATCAGTGCGATATGTAGTCAATTCAATGGGACAATGCATATCGCAGATTGAACTTGAAAAAGCTTTAATTGGTAACGATATTCAAACCACTATTGATATTGATTTGCAGCAGGTGTGCGAAAAAGTTTTTCCTGACACAAGAACAGGTACGTTGATTCTTCTTGATCCGTCAGATGGTGCAGTAGTTGCATTGTTATCGCGGCCCAATTTTGATCCCAATATTTTTCTTGATCCTATTTCTCACGAAACATGGCAAGGGTTACAGGAAAAAAATCCCTTTATTAATCGCGCGTTTGATGCAAGTTATCCTGCTGGTTCCACTTTTAAATTGGTGACCATTAGCGCAGCGCTTGAAACAGGCATGCTGCGTGAAGATACATTATGGGATTGTAAAGGATATACTTTCTTTGGCAATCGTAAATATTGGTGCGCGCGTCGTTCAGGTCATGGTGAAATATCTCTTAAAAAAGCAGTTGCAGAATCGTGTAACACGTTATTTTTTGAAATAGGAAAACATATTGATATTGATGTGCTTGCAGAATACGCACATAAATTTGGATTAGGAAAAAAAACAAATATCGTTTTTGCAGAAAAAATGGGATTAGTCCCCAACAGAGAATGGAAATTTGATTATAAAGGAGAACGTTGGTGGCCCGGAGAAACATTATCAGTTACCATTGGCCAGAGCTTTTTGCTTGCAACGCCCATTCAAATAGCATGCATGATTGCAAGTATTTTCACAGGATATTTGGTGGTGCCGCGCCTTTTAACGAGTGAGCCAATTATTACCTCACCGCTTGATATTAAACCAGAAACAATTTCTTTTTTAAAAAAATCGATGAAATCGGTGGTAAAATCAGGTACCGGTAAAGCGGTGCGTAAAGTGAAAGACATGCAAGTCTATGCAAAAACAAGTACTGCGCAAACCAGTGATTTTAGTAAACGTAAGTTGGATGAAAAATATCTTGAGCATGGATGGTTTGTGGGGCATTTTCAATATAAAGATTATAAACCCTTGGTTATTGTTGTTCTTGTGGAGCGCGTTGGTGCTGCGCAGGTTGCCACAACAATCGCCAAGAATTTTTTATTGGAATATAAAAAATATATGGATTTTGACCCCAAAAGAGGCTAGCTACTAACGCTCTCTTGGGGAACCCCATTTAAAGAGTGGGATGCGCGAAATTGGGGTAAATGATATGCGTATATTATTAATGCTTGGCGTAATATATACGGTTAATTGTTCGGCAATGGAAATAAAGAGTTCAGTTACCGTCCATAATGATGAGCTCGTTTTTCAATTATTCGATGCAATTAAAAATAATCAACTCCGCACCTTAAAAGAAATTACTACGAAACATCCTGCGATAATCCATAGTTCTTTGGCAATGCCTGTTTTTTGCAATGATTCTGTGTTTCCCACGCACGTTGCAGCTGCCTATGGGCGTCATAGTTGTCTTGAGCATTTGCTTTCAGTTGGAGCTCCTGCTGATAGTCCTACTCAAAAAATGAAAAACACTCCCTTGCATTTTGCACGAACACCTGAAATTGTACGACTATTGTTGCGTTATAATGCACCAGCTAGTCCCGAAAACAAACAAGCTATTACACCAATGTGCAATATTCTTTTTGCTCAGGAAGGTACCACATTACGAAAAAAATGTGCAGAAGAAAGATATGATATTGCACATGAGCTCGGGCGGGGGAATCTGAAGAGTCTTTTTGCACCAAACAGTCAGCAACGCACACCTTTGCATGTAGCCGTTCTAGAAAAGTCTTTATTTGCGGTGGATTTTTTGTTACGAAGAAAGGCTGATCCTACCGTATTAGATAAACATAAAAAATCTCCTTTCGATTACGTTATTGAAGAAAAACACAATCCCTTAATGTTCCAATTGTTTGCGTATTATGGATTGTTTTATTTTCCTCAGCTATCTCTTGCTCAACTATTTGATCGTACTGATTCTGATCTATTTTTAGATCGGTGGGCAGGAGTGGTTAGTTTTCTTCAGGAAAGAAAAACAGCAAACGAGACACATTTTATTGATCGCATATGCCCTATGATTAGATGTAGCAATGCTGGATGCATTATCAATGGTATATTTTCAAAAGATTTGGGGTATATATTTACGTCAAACCAGTTAATAGAAATAGAAGATGGCCTGAAAGAACAGTATTTCATTGCAAGAAAATGGATAGAAAAAAATAAATATAGGGGATTAAAAAAACAATTAGAGACTATGAGTTTTATTACCATTTATAATGATTGGATATTCAAGTTGTTGATATATGCGATTGAGATTAAAAAAAGTAAGTGCATCAAAATATTATTGCAAAGTAATCGTCAATCTCTGGAGCAACTATTTCTTTCCTGGGGAAACCACCCCGATGATCGAGGAGGAACATTGCTCCATTTTGCGGTTTTGTCGGGAAGCCCGCGTGCTATAAAATTATTAATGAGATATGGTATGGATCCTTTAACGGTAAATAATGAGGGAAAAACTCCAGCGTGCTATTCGTATGATCTTGAAAAGTATGACTGTCTTAGGGTAATACAAGAGCGTATGATAAAACAGTATTTGCGTGCTATTAAAAATTATAATTACACCAGAGCTCGTCAACTGATCGAAGAGCTCATGAAAACCGACCTCAATCACGTGCAGAAGAAAGCCTTTTTATTAATAAGTCTCATGGCGCGATTAAAAAGCACTACAAAGATTCTCCAAAAGCCGGTAAAAACTATTTTACAAGAATCATTTGATCAACACCGAATATTTCCTCATCAATTAGATGCAATTACGCGAGTCCCTTTATTTTGGGTGGTGGTACATCAGAATAACTTTGGATTAACTTCCTTATTTTTAAAATATGGCGCAGTGATTGATCCTGTATTATTTGAAGAAAAAAATAAGAAAATATCATCAAAATTAAAAATATTTTTAAAATTAAAATATGAAGAACAGTGCGTTAAAATAAAATATCAAGGATTGCGTTGTTGCATTTGTTTAGATTCTGACTCTCCCGAAAAATTTCTTACTGTTCCTTGTGGAAATGATCATCCTGATACTGTTGTGTGTTTTCAGTGCAGTGAACACATTAATCAATGTCCTTTGTGTCGTGCGGTGTTGTTATAGTTTATTTTGTCGTAAGTGTTGCGAAAGACAGGATGCTTATTTTATAAAAAAATAATAATAAAAAAAGGAGTAAATATATGAAGAAATTTTTCTTGTATTTTATGATGATAAGTTCTTTTTTTGCGGCCCCTGCGTACGCAGGATTTTCCGCACAAAGCGCAACGCAAGAGCAACCAAAACGTGTTTGTCCCATGCGCAGATTATATTCTTCTTATTTAGCTTCTTTGATAGTGAGTGGATGTGTAGGAGCAACAACAGGCAGCTTGCTCAGATATGTAGAGAAAAAATTGAATATTGAAGCTTCTTCTGTTGCATTGCTTTTATTATTTTTGGGTTGGATGCTGGAATCTGAATTTCGTAATGATGTTATTGCGGCTCTCCAACAAGATTTGGATGAATATGGCATCAAATATAAAAAAGGGTTGATGTTCAAAGGGGCATGGATTGCTTCGTGGCTTGCGTATCTTAAGGTGTAGATTATTGTTGAATATTTTTTGTTGATAGGCGCATTTATTGCGCCTATTTTTTTGTTTTTTTATCATCAGATGGGTATACTGGTCGCATCAATAATAATTAACAAAAGGAAAAAAGAAAATGAAGTTAAAAGGCCTCATTCTTTTTGCAGCTTTGCTGCACCAAGCATACAGTATATGTATGGAATCAGATATGTGGATAATGAGACAGCAAAAATCTTTTACTCGATGGGTCGATCAGTATCTGCAAAGACCGCAAGTTGATATCAGCGAAATACAAAAAGAGACAGAGTTGATAGCAAAATCGGCAAAAAAATTATGCAAAGCAATCTATCAAGATAAACCTTTGCGCGTTATCGAATTGATCGCCACTTCCCCAGCAGGCATAATGCATGTTCTCATTAAGTGTTCATGGTGGTTGGATGAAAAGGTATCAGCGGTGCATGTTGCAGCTGCTGAAAATGAAGAATGTCTTGCATTATTATTAGCACGTGGAGCTAACGCTAACATTACTTCTGAAGAAGGAAATGCACCATTGCACCGAGTATGTAGTCGTAACGCGGTAGATTTATTACTCAGGTGTGGAGCGAATATCAATCAACAAAACGAGCAAGGAAAGACACCACTTTTTTCATGGGTTGAACAACAAAAAGAAGATGCATATGCACTTTCATTGGGAGAGTTTTTACTCAAAAATGGTGCAGATATGAATATAAAAGATAATGAAGGTACTGATTCCTTAAATAAAGCAGATTGGACATCTTGTTGGAGGATCGCATCTCTTTTATCAGGCAACGATGCTATTGCTATTGCAAAGCAAGAATATGATGGGAATTTTGTGGATTTACTGCAGGAAGATTCTTACGGAAGAACATTAATGGATTGTGCAATTGCGCGTGAAGATATTGTTGCGATTAATAACGCATTGCTTTCGTATTTCATACATATCATGAAGGTGGATGGTTATTATCTTGCGCATGGATATTATCAACAAGCTCAATGCGTGCTTAAGCAACTAAAAGATATTAATGCCCGATCAAAAAAGGGACGCACCGTGCTCCATAAAGCATGTCATCATGTAGGTCATAATAATAAAAGACGATATATTACATTATTGTTATCTGCAGGTGCTGATTATACTATGTGCGATGATCAAGGGAGAACTTGTTTATTTGATATTCTGAATGCAGAGTGTAAAAAAGCTTGCAGATCACTGCTCAAGACCGTGTGTTGCAAAATGGATGATAGGCAAAAATTTTTGGAATGGTTGAATGCAACCGATCATGAGGGAAAATCAGCGCTGTATTGCGCTGCAGTAGAATCATCTATAGGGCGAATAGTTCCCATTCTTTTGGAATATGGTGCGTGTGTAAAACAAAAAATGATGGATGATTGCAAGGAGGATTGGATGAGGGAGATTTTACAAAAAGAGTATGATAATGATATGGGCAGATAGCTGTAACCATAGGAAAAAAATAGGCGTGTAAAAGCGCCTATTTTTTATATATAGCAAAATTTTCAAATCGGCCCTTTCTCTGTAGTATTAATCATAAAATCCCGTTCGTGCTGAGCTTGTCGA
>LDIY01000024.1:0-21212 GCA_001468865.1 candidate division TM6 bacterium SOIL31 | reverse complement strand
TCGACAAGCTCAGCACGAACGGATTAAAAATAAATGTGAATAACATAATTAATTGCGGTATAATATGCCCATCAGGAGAGCACTTATATTTAAAGGAGTGGTATATGAAGCAATGCATATCAATTTTTTTCTGTGGATTCCTATTCATATCAGCAAACATTACGTGCATGGAAGCTAATGCATTAGAAGCTAGTTCTTTAAATACGTGGGTGGTGCCTCTGCGAGAAAATCGTCCCAAACAGCCATTGCCTTCGGATTTACCACAAATAATTCCGGAGGAAACGATAAAAAACTTTTATAAAAGTATTGAGTATGATAAGAGTGTGTTTCGAGAAATAATTACCAACTATCCTAGCATTGTTCATGTATGTGTTGATTATTCATCAATCCTGTACAATTTTATTCAAGCAACACCGCTTTATGTGGCAGCAGCAGTAAAAAATCCTGAGGCGGTAAGATGGCTGCTCAAATTCGGGTCAGATGTTAATAAAGGAACTGCAAAAGGTGATAGTCCTTTACACGCAGCCGGTAACAAACGCATTGCCAAAATATTGGTTGAAGAAGGGAATGCAACAGTAGATCATAAAAATGCAGCCGGCATTACACCACTACGTGAAGCATTATTCAGTTTTATGAACAAACGATTAGATGTTGCTCATTATTTGGTGAAAGCAGGTGCCAACATCAATCAGGTGAATGCAGAAAATGGCAACACCTTATTGCATGAGGCGGTTTGTTGTTTTCATGCAGAAGATTGTTTGAAAAAAACCGCTTTTTTACTGGAGCGGGGTGCCATTGACTTATTACGTAATGCACAAGGGAAAATTCCCTATCAATTAATATCTCATCAAGATTTTAAGTTGATGAAGTTGTTTTATCCGCCGAGAAACCGTAAAACTGAAACGTTTGATTTTTTTGTATCTGTTGTACAACAAGATGATGTTGCGAATTTTGAAAAAACAATTGATTTATTGTTAGATTATGTGCCCGATTTTAGCGGTACGGATAAATACGGCAACACCTTACTACATAAAGCCATTCTCGCGCGTAAACCAAATTCGATTAGATTTTTAGTAAAACATAATCTGTTGCCAGTGACGTGCAATAAATGGGAAAATACGGTGCTCGATATGGTATATCTTTTAGAAGATCAAACCTGCATCAAAGCTCTTAATGATGCCGTCTTTGAAAAATATTTTACAACTCCCTGTTACGTACCCGGCTATAAAGCGCTCAAAGCATTTTTAAAATATGCATTTGCAAGTAAATATAAAGAAACATTTGTGCGGGGCATTCTGCACTATGCGGCGTATGAAAAAGCCGAAATCGCTTATAATCAGTGTTTGCCCTTATTAAAGTGGGGAGTGCCTATAAACCTAAAAAGTTGTCCGGGTGATTTTCCCAAGCAAGATGATAAATATCCCTACGCATTATCATGCGCAGTGGCAAGATCGGATGCAGATTTGATACGCGTATTTTTAGATCGCGGAGCAATCGTGCATAAAGAAATGCTTGATGGTTTTGGCTATTCTTCAAATCGTTCAGAGTTAGAAGACGTTCATGATTTGCTGTGTGCAACATACAGAAAGCAGCAAGGAGAACCTGAGGAACATTATGACCAATATTTTGATTGAGTTTGCAGATTATTCCCATCTTTTTTGCATGCGATCTGCTATTTTTTGCATAAGTTCATAGAATTCAGGTATTTGTTGGGCAATTTCTTCTGCCATGATTTCATGATATGTATGAGAAGTTTTATTTCGTGCTTCTATTATTTTCATGCATGATTTACCTTCCTTTTCTGATAATAAACGTGTATTTACTGCCTCACGTATTATTCCACGTGGAGAATTTATCTCTAGTGGGACTTTTTCTATTTCTTCTAAATAAACTTTGATAATTTTCGAGAGTATATCTATGGAATATTCAAACCGCTGAATAAGAGAATCACGCATGCTTTCAAATACTTCTTTATTTTCAGGAGTGTTTTTCTCCTGAAAAATACCTTCATATTTATAAAATAACGTGATGCCTTTTTTCAAACTTTTTAAAGCATCTAAAAGTATGTCTAATTTTTCTTTTACGTTTTCCATATAATTCCATCCTTTAAAATATTTTTCTTCATATCAGCAGATATTTTTGCCAGATCCACGATATCAAAAAGAATGGGAAGATCAGAATCTTCTAAATCCCATTCAATTTCGCTGAGTAACGATTTATCAATTGGAGTTCCTATATCTAATGCAATATCAATATCAGAACCTTCTTTGGAGTCGCCTCGTGCGCGAGATCCATAGAGAATGATTTTTGCCTGTGGTACATGTTTTAAAATAATAGAAACGATAATATCTTTATATTCTTCTAAGTGTTCATTCATCAATATTCCAATTTTTATTTATATAATCCTGAGTGTGACCTATTCCCCGTTCCGTTCGCCCTGAGTGTTTTTTGTCCTCAAAAAATGTATCGAAGGATAGTTTTTATCTAAATTAATAATACATAAAAATTATTTAAGATTAACCCTTCGATACATTTTATTCGCTACGCTGCATAAAACACTCAGGGCGAACGGAAGTAGGAATGAATACAAATTTTATAGGTCATAAGTTGGGTATATAATTCTCAGGATGATTTCCATTTTATCATAGACGGTAACTAATACATACAAGATCATATTATAGTTCACAAATTACTTGGCTAGTATTGCATAAATCATTATAATCTTGCGTAACATCACTTGCCACTTAAAAAAATGGAGAATTATAATGTATGTAATGCATCTTTTCATGTTATTTCTTGTGAGCAGTTTTTCGCTTAATGGGATGGAAGAGGCTGTAGAGCCGTGGATACTTCATTCTTCATTTAGATATTCAAAAACATATATTGACCAAACAAGAATATACGTTGCTAAAGGCCATGTATCAAAGGCAGATGGAATAGTTGATATAATCGTGGGAAGCACCCGAAGCGATTTAGAAAATAAGAAGATATTCATAACTCCGCGCAGTCATTGTGTGCACTTTGATATACAATACGGCCGATATTGTTTTGATTATGAAAAAGGCCGGCATAAAGAAGGAGTGGTAACGGATTCTTTGGATTGTAGTTGCGATGATTCCAGCATATGTATTGACAGAGAGGAACAGCCGCAAGAAGTTAAAAAGTCTTTAGAGTGGATCTATCTCCAGGTATTATCTGATGCAAAAAAAGACTATCCTGAGGCAAAAAGAATAGCCCTATCTTCTTTAGGTACAGAAAAAGGTTTTCCAACCAAAATGGTAATTCCTGTCGCGGTAAAAACTATCGGTGATTTTATAAGAGCAAATCCCGGTGCTTATTCTGAAATATTTTTGTTTGTTAAAAAACAATCCTTGATAACTGAATATCTTAAATGCATAGAAAAATATAAAAAATATCTTGAATATCGTGAACTGTTTGAGTGAAAAAATGAGGAGTATTGATGAGAAAAAGAATGGTAATGATATTGTTTACAGCATTTTATCTGATAAACATCAGGTGTATGGAAAAAGAGCAACCAAAAGGTCCTTCTTTTGATACACACTCATCGTTAACGCTCAAATATGATAATTTTGAACATTTATTGAGGTGTAATGCTGTTCTTCTTAAAAGAATCGCTGGACAAGTTCCGCCGCATGAAAAATTGTTTAGCGTTGAAAAAGTGTTGCGTGCGGGATTAGAGGGTCATAATTATAATATATTGCATCAACTGTATGGACAAGAAATAGTGCACTATGCTCGTCTTATTGCATATCGCTCCGATGATTGTGGTGAATTACTGGCAAAGATTGCGTCTTATAATACATACGGTGCGGAAAAGATTATTGAAAGAAATCCTCATTTGGCGCATTATTTTCCTTTTGAGGTACCTTATGGTCAGACATTGCTCCATTATGTCTTGGATCTTTGTGAACGGAGACGGCGCTTTGAATCGCACGATATGTCTTTTCCCAATAGGTTCACCGTGATTGCGCGTGCGTTATTAAAAGCGGGTGCAAATCCTCATATAAAAGATGGCGAAGGCAATACATGTATGCATTTTGCTTCTATTCCAGAGCATATTAATTTGTTATTGGAATATGGTGGAGCAATTGATGTTCAGAACAAGAAGGGAAATACTCCTTTAATGCATATGTATGTGAAGGGTTCAGCAACATATAGTATCCATGGAAATCCATTGCAACAGTTGTTGAATGGCGACGCTAATCCTGATGAGCAAAATGAAGAGGGAGATACCATTTTTCATGAAGCTGTAAAAAAAAACGATGTTAGTGTATGTCATATGCTATTGCATTATGGCGCATCTTTTATGATTCCTAATAAAAAAGACAAAACAGCAGTGTGTGATCTGCCTCAAAGGAAAAAATCGTTAAGAAAAGAAATTAAGCCCTACATGCAACAATTTTTGTGGAACAAGATAATAGAGAGCGAGTGGGAAATAGTAAAAGAATTTTTGCAAAGATATCCGTGGATTAATTTGATCGTTGATGGCAAGCACTTAGTTAAGTGGGCAGAGAAGCGCAATCCGCAATTAGGATTGTCTTTTCTTCTTATATTGGACGAAATCAAGAGCAATGATCATGAAAATTAAGGAACAGAAGAAGAAAAGATGTATGGAAAGGCAAAAGTAAAAAGATACATTTATATAAAGTATATCACAGAAAGTTTCAAAGGAAAAATTTAAAATAGGCAGAGTTGAGAGAGAAATGAAAAAATTATGTGTCGCTATGATCTGCTTAGTATTATATGCTTCTCAACTGTTTTGTATGGAGCTGGTGTATAATGAAGAAGATCAGGAGAAATTGTATAAGCGATGGATACATTCGCGGAGATCTTCATTAAGGGGGATCGACTCTCAAAAGAATTCTCAGCCGTTCCTGGTATTTTTAAATACCCTAGAGTTACTGTGTGCCAAATTAAAGCCTGCTGAGTTAAATCTCAGGGGTGTTCTGAAGGGTCACGATAATTTCTATTATCCGATTATTCACAGAAATGATTCTTATCAGAATAAACCCATGACAGATGATGGCCAAAAGTTGCTTGAGGAATATGATAAACAGTATGGGATAGATAAGTATTATAAAGTAGAAACCAGCGATAGTACCGATGAAAATGAAAATGAAGAGTGGAATGATCCCATAAATGCTTTCTTTAGAGGAATAAATCAAGAACGAAATCGTAAATGGGCCCTCCAACAATTAAAAAATAAAATTGGTTATACACAATCCAAAAAGAGATCTCGGCATAAAAAGAAATTATGGGGAAATAATTACCAAAAGACTTCTTATAACGATCGCCTCCAATCCTCATAAAAATTGAGCACTTTGTAATACAATAGGAAATATCAGCGCATGAAAGCATTATTGGCATTCGTGGTTTTATGGGGAATGTATTCAAATATTCTTAGCATGGAATGTGCTGAGGTGGGACGTATACTAGATCCTCAGATATTAGTTTTTGATATTTTCTTGAAGAACCAAAATAAACGCTTGTCTCATGAGATAATTTGTACCCTTGCGCAAGTGAGTAGATCATGGAAAAAATGTTTACTCGATACTGTGCCAGAAAGAAAAAAGTATTTATTACGTAAATTAGAACAGCAGGAAATTAAATTTCACGACCCTTACTTTTTCAATAAATACGGTTCTCTTTTATGCGATAAAGGGTTAAGAAGCAAAACACTTGAGATAGTTTTTTCTCTACAGGGATACTTTTTAAATGATGAAAATAAAGTAAAAATGTTTGATGGTGAATGGGATCCCGTTAGCGATTCGGTTATTTCATTACCGCGACCATTTTTAACACCAAGCGGGGCTTTATGCTGTTATGGATGGAGAAAATACGATAGCGAGAAATGGGGATCGCATCACAGTTTGACTGAATATTGCGTGATGCCCAATAATAAGAAAGAAATACATCGTTGTGGATTAAAAATTGATCGTTATGGCGATTGGGCGCTTTCACATTTTATAGCATTGCCCAATTTATTGAATGCTTTTGTAAATTCTTCAGTAGTTTGTTCATTTTTGTGGGAAGATATAACCAACGCAGACAAACTATTTGTTCTTAAAGATGCGATAATTCCTGATAATTATGCGGAGTATCAAGAGAGTAATGAGAAACTTCTTAATAGAACATTTAATCAATTGCCTACAATATTAAGAAATGCAATTATTGCGCGTTATGAGGAATGTAAAAAGCAGCGCATGATACAATTATTTGCGGCAATTAAAGAACATAAAAATGAAGAGGTTAAGCAGATTATTTCTGAGTTTCCTGCATGTGTGAATGCATATCAGGATTATGAATGCGATTCAAAAATATTATTTGGAGAAGTGACTCCTCTGCATGTCGCGGTATATAAAAATAATGTTGAATGTGTTGAGCTCCTACTTTCCTGTCAAGCGGATTGTAACGCTCAAACGAAGGGATTAAGTAAAAAAGATACACCGTTACATGTAGCACAAAAAGCAGAAATAGCAAACATGTTGATACAAGCTGGTGCATCAGTGAAAATAAAAAATAGGTTTGGGCATACACCATTATATGTGGCATTATTTGGGTCTCATCGCTTTTGTTGTGTTGAAGTGGCACAATGTCTTGTGGATGCTGGCGCTGATATTAATGAACGTCTTTTAAAAAATAGTACCCTTTTGCATAAAGCAACCATGAGTAGCTGGGTAGAAAAAAGAGTTATGTTTTTATTGAAAAACGGTGCAGATCGGACGTTGAGAGATGATGATGGAGAAACTGCGTTGGAGTTTTCTCAAGCACGCGATTCTATTTTAGCCCAAATAACCCTCGCGTGTTTTGAGGCTGTGCCAGAACGAAAATAATGAGGAATAAAAAGGAACAGATGAAACAATTATTAGCACTTCTTGGTATAGTAAGTTTTTTTTACAGTGTGGTTGGTATGGAACCTGAGAAAAACAACGCAAAGTTGTTCAAGTCTGTTGAAAAACTGTTGGAAAATAAAGGTCGCTGCCTTAAAAAATGGGTGCAAGAAGAGAATGATGGCAACTATTCATATGATCTGTCTAAAGCTTGCATTACGTTAGAAAAATTTTTTAGCTGTGAAAACATTAGCGATATAGTCAATACCTATGATCCAAAAGTAATTCAGCGGGCGCAGTTGGTTGCAGAAAGGCAAAGTGACCGTGCCAAGTTTATGGAAGCATTGCATTCTTATGATTTTGGTGCGGCAGATAAGATAATCGAACATAATCCGGATGTAATTAACGCTTATAAAAGTTTTGGCATATGCAGCGGAGAGTTAACACCTCTGCATGAATTTGTGGCAGCAGATGATGCGTCAGCTGTCGCCTATCTTCTTG
This sequence comes from candidate division TM6 bacterium SOIL31, assembly GCA_001468865.1. GTDB lineage: Bacteria > Babelota > Babeliae > Babelales > Vermiphilaceae > SOIL31. The sequence continues at coordinate 13,860 of LDIY01000024.1, read as the reverse complement.
ATAATGATTGGCGTTGGAAAGCAAATAAAAATGCGTTGGGTGGAAAGGGTTTTCATTCTGATAAGCCAGTAGTGTGTTTGGCAAAAAGTACGTATGTTATGAAAGAATTACTTAAAGCATCTGTGGATTTGAGCAAAAGATCTTTTTTGGATGATAAAAGTGTACTCTTTTGTTTGCTCACCAGTAAAAAGAATTTTTCCCTCGATCTTGCAGATTGTATGATAAAACACGCTCGTAAAGATTTTATTTTTGCTATGATCCATAATCGTGGAGAATTTTTTGGCGATACATTGCTTCATTATTTTATTCAATATGGTTATAGCTATGATGCTATTCGGTTTTTATTGCATCATAAAGCGAATCCTTTTCAACTCAACAATGAGGGAAAAACTCCTTTACAATTGGCAATCGCCACAAAAAAAGCAGAAGTGCTCCGTCTTTTTAAAGAAGCGAATATTTTTTTTGTTCCCTTCACTGCCGGTGATATTATTGCATTGTTGCGCAATGATGCACAGGAATTAAAGCGCTTTTTTAAAAAGGGGAATGCCGTTGAAAAATACACGCTCCGTAATCTTTTAGCCGAACTTTTTATTGTTCTTAATCATCATTCTTTATCTCATAGGACGTCAATGAACGGCATTATGATGTTGCATGAAGGATGGTGTTTTAATAATGCAACGTATGATGATTTGCAGCGGTTGGTGGGTAAGGAAGGGATTGTGTACGTGAAAAATATGCTGTATAAAATATCCGGTACTGCGCGAGAATGCGCTTCCACAGATGCAAAAAATTTTGAGAAGATGATAAATAAAAACACCTTTATTCTTCAGTATGATAAACAACATGTTTTTGAGATGATTTTGCAATTGATCAAGAATAATAATGAAGATCTTTGTAAAGACGCAGTCAGTTATTATCCCGGTGATTCTTTTAAACCAGATTTAACTGGTGTGGATGAGAATAAAAATACCTTGTTGCACTGTGCCGTGCTCCTCAATAGGCCGTGGGCAGTTGATATGTTAGCACGTGAGCATACTCTTTTAGCACAGCGTAATAACCAAGACAAAACGGCATTAGATCTAGCAGCTGCAGCCGAAAATAAAGCATGTTTGAAGGCTTTATTGAATTGTATCTTTTTTAACTGGGAAGGTTATTGTTTTGATGGATTTTTATATCGTGAAGAAATGAAAAAATTGTTTGAGAGCATACAGAATGTCAATGAACTTACCGTTGGTGGGATACCGCTTTTGCATCGAGCTGTTCAAACAGATTGGTTTGAACTGTGTGAGATTGTCTTGAAAAAAGGAGCCGATATACAGGCAACAGATAAACAGGGCAAAACTGCTCTGTGGTATGTGGAAACAAGAAACATACTTATTTTATTGATGGCGTATGCTGTGCGGATGGGATATGGACCTATTCTTTCTCAGAAAATGATAGATCATCATAAGGCTGGTGGATTACGAATTATTTTAGAAAAATGTTATACAATTCAAAAAAAAGAGCATTCATGCAAAAAATAAAAAATATTTATAATGCCGAATTTAAATGTTATCAAGAATGTAAAAAAAGAAAAGTAAAGAATTAAGGCTGTGCCAGAACAAAAATAATGAGGAATAAAAAGGAGCAGCATGGTAAGTAAAAAAGTAATTTATTTTTTTGTATTATTCACTGGGTATTCATCGATTTTAAGCATGCGGCTGAGTGAACGTGAAGAGGCTGAATATAATTACCGTCGGAACATTTCTACATTACGCGATATTATTGTTCGCAATGATCATGTTGCTTTAACAAATGAAATAAAGAGATATTCTAGCTTCGTGAAAAATGCTCGATTTGATACGATAGAAAAATCAGCATTGCACGTGGCTGCCGAGAATAACAGCATTAAGTGTTTAAAAATATTGCTGGGTCCTATTGACCCAAATATTGTAGCAAAAAATGGAAAATTACCTCTGCATTATGCATGCTCGGCAAAAGCAATTGGGACGTTGGTTCGGCATTGCAATATGGCAAATATAGATGCAAAGGATGGATATGGGGAAACTCCTTTTTTTTCTTTATTAAACAATATATCTATACCTGAGCAGGAAAAATTTCATATAGCGCGCATTCTTTTTCAATTTGATATCGAGATTGATGCAGCTGAAAAATGGAGGAAAGATACTTCACTGCATAGAGCAGTGATCACAAAACGACCAAAAATGGTCGATTTTTTATTGCGTTACGGTGCAGATCCTCATGTGAAAAATAAACAGAAAAAAACAGCTTTTGATCTTTCTCTTGAAATTGCTGATAAGGCAATTACGTTGATATTTGAAAAACATGGTATGCTTTTTTTTCCTCTTAAGGAAAAAAAATTAAGTCCTTTTACGATATTGACCCATGATGCTAAAAAATCGGGTTTTAAATTTTCCGATGTATCACCCCAGGGCATCAACAACATAGCAAAACTGTTTGCATGGGAACCGCAGCGTCCCAAGCATCATGATACATCTGGTGGTTCTTCTTATGGGATAACTTTTAATCAACATGGTTTTTTTGTGATAAATATGCATATGCAGGATCTCGAGATGTATTTTGGTGAGGTGGTATCTCAAGCTGCAGCATATATAAATTCTATTATGGCTAAGGTTTGCGCGAAGATTAATTTGAATCAGTATCAAAAATTGGATGATTATCTGACCTGTTATCCCTTTTTAATTGAGCATGAGTGCTGGGCCAAGCGGTTATTGCATCATGCGGTGCAAAAAAATAATCAAAGTATTCGATTTTTGGTAAGCCATGGAATTGATTGTAATCTGCCCGTTTGCGAAAATTTCACTAATTGGCTGACATTAGATGGTAGAGAAGATGTCGCTGAATATACTGGTAATCAATTGCATGCTGCGGTTTTTTACAACAATAGTGAAGCGATAAGAACTTTTTTGGAACAGAATGTTGATGTTAAATGTGAAGATCCTGTCGGAAGAAATCCTATTGATTTTGCTTTTGCGATGAAGAAAATGGAAATGGTTGCGGTGTTTGATACGTGGTTGTGTGAATCATTGTGTCAGTTCTTACGAAAAAAAGACATGAATGCATTTAATCGCCTCAGATTATCTTTTCCTTCATACGAATTTACTGATGCTCAGCCCGAAGTAATACAGAAATGTGCAGCCTTGTTGAAAGAGGTTAAGGTGAATGCTCGCGATGGTAAGGAATTGACGCTGCTGCATTATGTTCTCAATTATGATCGGCCGTTGGGTCGTCCTCTATATACTATGTGTAAAATAGTACTGATGGCAGGTGCGTCTGTTGATAGGGGAATGATAAAAGATTCTGAGAATGGTGATAATACTCAGAAAATAACTGTTTTGTTGCAGGAAAAATATAACATTCAAGAGTGTTCGATTTGTCTCGATAACTTAGGTAATGTGATACCGTGTAATAATAAACATGACGATGTGTTTATGTGTGAGGGGTGTTATAAAAAACTTCCCAACAAAAATTGTCCAATATGTCGAGCGGTTATGGTTGCTAATTATTATCCATGAATTACTCAAAATCCACTTCAGCAAAGGAGCACATGAAAAAATTATTAACAATGGTGGGTATATTAAGTTGTTTTTACAGTGTTGGTATGGAGTCCGCTGAGCTTGGGTGCATCCCCGAGCCTCATGTAGTAGGTTTTGATATTTTCTTGAAAAACCAACATAAACGTTTATCACATAAACTGATTTGTGCCCTTGCGAAGGTGACTAGATCATGGAAAAAATATTTACTCGATACTGCGCCAGAAAGACAAGAATATTTGGCCCGCACATTGGGGTGTTATGGAGATAAATCGTGTCCTTATTATGTGAATAAATATGGCTCTGTTGTGTGTGAGACAGGATCGATAGGGAGAGTACCACCATCTAAAAAAGTGGGGAATTTTTTTGATATGCAGGGATATTTTTTGAATGAAGGTGAAATGAAAATGTTTGATGTTGAATGGAATAATTTTAGCGGTCCTGTTGCTTCATTATGGCGTCCATTTTTAAATCCCCAAGGAGACTTATGCCATTATGGATGGGGAAAAGGAGATTCCCGACTTTGGGGGATGCATACGCAATTGATTCAATATTGCGTGATGCCTAATAACAAACAAGAATTTTTTCGTTGTGGAATCCAGGTTAATTCCCATGGTAATTATGCACTTTCTCATTATGCAGCACTTCCCAATTTACTGAATGCTTTTCTTAATTGTCCTGTAAGGGTAAAAGATTTCTTTGCTCATGAGATGTTATTTGCATTGAAAGATGCAATAATTCCTGATAATTACGCAGAGTATCAAGATAGCGGGGAAAGATACCTTAATAGAAACTTTGATGGATTGCCACCGATATTAAAAGATGCAATTATTAAGCGTTATGAGGAATGTAAAAAACAGGGAGTGAAAATATGAGAATTTTTTTTCTAGTAATTGTATGTTTAACAGTGGCAATAAGTTATTACGCTTTCTTTCTTAAAGCACAGGACCCCAGAGGAACGATTATTATATTGAACGGGCCATCTGCTGCTGGTAAAAGTTCTCTTCAAAAAGAGTTTCAAAAGATGAATGATGATCTTTATTTAACCGTCGGCATAGATGGTTTTTTTGATCAGATTTTACCTGATGTGGATGAAAATGGTAAATCTCTCAAAAATGGTGAGATGATTAGATGGGTTGATTTTAATCAAGATGCAGAAGGATATCAGATTATTGCTCTGCATGTAGGCGATCTTGGATATAAAGTAATCAAAGGAATGCATCGTGCACTGGTTGCATATGCTCATCAAGGTAATAATATGATAGTTGATTACATATTATATGATCAGCGATGGTTACCAGATTTGATTACAACATTACGTGGTGAGCGAGTATATCTTGTGGGTGTTAATGCGCCATTGGAAGTTATTGAACAAAGGGAAAGTAAGCGAGGGACATCACCAATTGGGCACGCAAGAAGCCATTATGATACGGTTCATCAAAACATGATATATGATTTGGAACTTAATACGGCAGAAAACACTGCTCGAGAATGTGCGCAGCAAATAAAAGAATTTATAGCAAACAATCCAAATCCTAAGGCAATGAACCAGCTTTTTTCAAGGACTCGCTAAGGATGAAAATGAAAAAATTAACGATTATGTATGTTCTTGCGTTGATCTTTTTACCTCTGATTACCCTGTGCATGGAAGATGTTAAGAAAAAAAGTCATTCACGTGCAAAAATTTTGAATATTTTTTTGAAAAATCAAAGCAAATACTTATCTCACGGAACAGTCCATGCCCTTGCATGGGTGAATAAAACGAGTAGAAAATTTTTACTTGATACTGCTCCAGAAAGAAGAGAATATTTGCGGGATAAAATAGATCAGTATCCTGATCTACCAAGATCGTATTCGGGGGTTAATAATTATGGTTCTTTTGTATGTTATATTGATGGAATGAATGATGGCTTATATTCTAAAACAGATGCTGCTTTATTGTCTAAAATGTTATTTTTAGTAGATGGTGAAATACATAGTAGCTATGGTTTTTGGAAAAATTTTAGCGAACAGGTAAATGTTTTACCCCAACCATTTTCAGATTTCAGAGGTAATGTGTGCATTTATGGATGGGGAAACAGCAAAGATAGTCAACTTTGGGGTAAAAAGCAGCATCTTATTCTGTATCGCTTGGGTCCGAACAACAGGCAAAAATTTTTCCGCTGTGGAGTTGGGTTTCTTGGGCGAGATAAATATGAGTATTATGCTCTTTCTTATTTTGCAGCATTGCCCAATTTATTAAAGGCCGTTGCCAATTGTTCTGTGGATACAGGAGATGATCTATTTTGCTGCATAGGATTTGAATTAAAAAATGCAGTAATTCCTGATAATTATGCAGAATATGAAGACTGCGGCATTGCATCTCTTAATACGAGGTTTGATGATTTGCCGGAAACATTAAGAAATGCAATTATTGAGCGTTATCAGGAATGTAAAAAAAAGAGAAAGAAAAAATGAGAAGTAAAAAAGTAGCAATCTTATCCTGTGCAGTGGTCTATATAAGCCAAAGTTTTAGCATGGAACCTGAACGACCTTTTTTATCGCATGATCTTTCACAAAAACTATTTACAGCAGTTGAAGATTATAATAATGAGGCGATTAAAAAAATCGGGATTGAACATCCTGCACTGATTAACTTGTATGGTTATCATAAAGGATTTGGATGTGAAGTTACTCCGTTGCATGTGGCTGTAGCGCTTAATAATATATCTGGCGTTCACACATTGCTCACATTAAAAGCAGATGCTAATGCGATCATAAGGCACGAATCTGGTAAAACGCCATTACATTTGGTGCGCAATGAACTAATGGTGCACAGTGAACCAATTGCTCGATTATTAATACAACATGGAGCAGATGTTAACAGCAGGGATAATCATGGAAATACGCCTTTATTTCAATTGTTTTATGGTTTTAATGCTAATTTTGATGTTGCGCATTATTTTCTTGTAAATGGTGCTGATGGTGATGCGCAATATAAAAATGGTGATACCTTGTTGCATAGGGCGGTCAAAGGTAAGAGAAGATATCTTATACAACTTTTATTAGAGCACGATGTTAATTTGGAGTTACGTAATAAAAAAAGGAAAACAGCGTTAGATCTTGCTTTAGAGGCTGAGGAATTTTCTGATGATATAAAAAATGAAATGACTTCTTTGGATTATTTCAAAAAAGCTGATGTTCTATGGTATCCTGCCACCCTTGCCGATTTTCAATGTCCTTATCGATTGTTAGAAAATAATGCGTTTCGTTTTAAAAAGTTAATGAGACTTGATTCCAGTAGCTTCCAAGCTGAAAATGTTTTGATGAACTTATTTATTGCATTAGAACGTGGTAAAGATAATAAGAAGTGGCAAGCGATAGTGCGTAATGAAAAGGGCTATTATTTTAACAGAGCTTCTTTTGCTGATTTAGAAAAATGGGTAGGAAAAGAAGCAGTTGATTATGTGAAAAGTTATTTTGAAGAAATGTGTGATAATTGTCTTTTTGAATGTCCTGCCAAGAATGTGTATGGATTCAGGTATGCGCCTTGCCCAGGGGTATTAGAATATCATCCCCATTTATTTGCCGGTAACAATGAAGCAGTTTTTTATGCACTGTATCACATTATGGAAACAGATGATGGAACGGATTTTGAGTGGTTGTTATCCAAGTATCCTTGTAATCTGCAAGGAGCAGATAAGAAAGGAAATACTTTATTACATGGAGCTATGCTCCATTGCAGACCGAAAACAGTTGAGCTTTTAATGAAGCATGGTATAGATTTTACCATCCAAAATAAGGATGGCTTAATGGCGCATCAAGTTGCAGAACAAAAGGGTCTTGTTGGACATAAAAAGGTATTTATAAAAGCATTATTTGGGCGATTATATAGCTGTGGTTTTTACCAAAATACTGCTTCCTTTAACAATATAAAAAAACTATTAGATAGTGGATTTGATGTTAATACATGTCACCCAGAAACTGGGGCATCATTGCTGTGGCAGGTGATGTCCGGAATTGGAAGGGAATCCTTCGAGATAAGTTCTCTTTTGTTACAGGCAGGTGCACTGGTGAATGCAGAAGCGGTAAATTATAGAGATAAAAAAGTTTCACCATTATGGTTTGCAGTTGATAGATGGAACAATAATCTTATTGTATTACTTCTTGAACATGGTGCGGTGGTGACCCCTAAAATATTGGAAGAAGCATACCGCGATCATTACTATACTCATTTTTCCGAAGGCGTGAGGAATTTGTTACAACAATCATATGATAGGCGCAACGTGGTGATTAAGAAATAACAAATAATATTGAGTTAGTTAAAAAAAGCAATTGTTAAGCGTTATCAAGAATGTAAAAAGTGAAAGACGGTTCCTTTATTGTCGTAGTCACATTTCCAATCGCAGAATATCTTCATACCTAAAGGATAAAAACATCCTCCTACGTAGCCTTTATCTAATCGATCTAAATACTCCCTATACGCGCATAATCTAGAATAGATAAATAACACTCCACCAACGATAAATACGAGAGCAACACCACGAGAAAGATATGAAGGTTTTGAACATTGTGCACAGGTGGGTTGTGTATCTTTAATATCTTTAACACCAAATGTAGCGCAAATTAAATTGTCTTTTGATAGTTCTCTGGTGACGGTATCATCTTCTAATGCACTATCAGCAATGATAACCATTGGTACTTCAAGATTATTGAGTCCATTTATTTGGGCAAGATGGTGCGTCATGGGTATAATATTGTTTCGAGGAATAATATATGCAGTGAGATTACAACCAGCTTCAGCTCTGCCAAAACCAGTCACAAATCCATAACCCGTTTGACTTAATTGAGATTCATTTTTCCATTTTTTTTCTGGTACCATAAAGCGAGAAAAATTCACGTTTTCTTCAGGAATAACTTTAAGCCCTGCATCAAAACCGCGATCTTTATTAATGGTCAGTTCTTTATTGGGAAACATTAAAATGTGCGTGTGGTAATCTACATTTTTAATATTTGTTCCAAAATGTTCGATTGCTTGCTTGGTTACATTAAACATTTCCCCAGCTGAATTTTCATGAGATGTAGATTTAAGGTAAGCGATGATGCAATTACTTTTTCGCTCGGCAGGTAGTTTTACTGCATGTTTCAAAGCAGAGCGTAATTGAAATATATTTTCTTTAGCACTGTCATCTAAATTCATTCCTTGTAAACTTAAACCAAATAGTACAAATAATAAAGCTAATTTTATTTTCATAATAATATCTCAACATATTCGGGTTAGTCGGTTGGTTTCAAATGGATGAGCGTTATTCCAATTAGTTGCAGCATTGTCTATGAGTTGAGAAAGAGTTTGATCTCTCGTTTCGTGAGCAGCCCCTTGTGGATTACGGAGGTCTTTATTGCGAAGGGTAGGGTTTGCCCCTTTCTCAAGAAGTATTTTTGCTATATCGATTTTTGGACCGATTTCAGGTGAGGTAAGGAGTGTCATGAGAGCCGTGTTACCGTGATAGTCCTTTATATCTAAATTGATGTCAGGTTTTTTGACAAGAGTTTCTACGGCGAACATCCTCATTTTTCTACAGGCGTACATTAATGCAGTCCTACCAGCCAGATCTTTTTGATTAATATTGGGATTTTTTTCAAGTATATATTCATATATCTGCTGATTATTACCTGAAATGGTAAGCATTAAAGAGGTAACCCATTCATCTGTTTCATATGCGGAATATATGGGTTGTTGAGGACTGTAAGTGAAGTTAACATCAAAGCCTTTCTGATATAATTGATCACATTTATTTTTTATTGGGTCAGCATCTTTACCAAAAGAGGGGATAGAAGAAGGTTCCATACACAAAGATGCAAAGTCCTTGTGTATTGATAAAATGTATACTGCTGCTTGTGAGCATTTTGTTAATTCTTGAGCAGCTTGTTCATCAGAACGGCGATACATTTTAGATAATTTTTTGATTAAATTAAAACAGTTTTTCTGATCATTAATAAAGGTTGCTACGTCAGAATCCTTTTGGGAAAGATTGCAAATCCTTTTTACCGCAGTTTCTAATGAATTATAAGGAGCAATAGTTTTTAAAAGCGATTGTTCTGTAACAGGTTTTGGAAATTGCTGGGACTGACGTTGTAATAAATATCCAATGAAACCTATTAATCCTGCAATCACAGCAGCACATAAAACTCCTTTTTGCTTATTGCTTATGTCGAGCCCATAAATGTAAGGAATTTCAGCGCCATAACTAATTTCTGGATTTATCCAATCATTCCATCCAGGTTGTGATCCAAAGCTTGTTTCTGGTAAGAATAAGCTGGCTCCTAAAATAATAGTCAATAATGTGTTCTTTTTCATAATCTTTTTCTATTTCACCATGAGTTGAATTGAATTCAATTTGAGTATATCAATTTAAAAAAGGTTTTCAATGAAAAAGTATTGATGTGAACGTAAGGATCTTATAGGACTAACCTAATTTCAATCCTCTCAATGCCCTTACCGGGCTTTTCTCTTTTGAGTGTTACGTAACCAACTTCTGCCGTTGAATTAACATGCGTGCCTCCGCAGGGAACCTCCGCAAAGCCTTCAATTTTCCAAAAGCGACGTTGCGCAACCGTATCAGAATAACCTTTTTTTATAATAAGATCATTTGCAATGATGGTGTTGTATTTTTGCAGTATTTCAGGAAAATAGTTTGCAATGTTAGTTTCAGCTTTAAAATCAATGCGTGCTTTGCTTTCTGCGATGTGCGCACCAACTTTTTCAAGATGATAGTTTTGCGTCACAATCTCTAAAATCAATTCTGCAGCAAAATGTAACCGCATTAAGCGTAATCTGCGTTGCCAATCGATTTTCATGGTCACCGTATCACCAATGTGCAGACCGTGATTATCGGGCAACGTATAATAAATAAGATTACCTTCCATGCGAGAATGTAAGATGGGAATATCATTTACCCATGCTGTATCACTTTCTTGTCCCCCAGCAAATGAATAGGCAATGGTATCAGCAAAAAGAAGGTCGTTGCCGTTAACGGCAACAACGTGTGTGGTAAGAGTGGGTTGATAGGGGTTTTCCCAAAAAACTTTTTTCATGATTATTCTTTTTACCTTTCGAATAAGTTCTATATAAGAAAAATGGCATATAAAATCACTTCTTTTTTTGTTACCATATATCATATTTGTTTTTATAAGATACAGGAAATCGCCTGAGGAATTATGCACAAAATATATACACATTACATAATAATACTGAACGTGCTGATCATCTTTTCTGCGAACGCAATGAAGAAATCATCTGATAATAATCAAATAAATGATGCGCTCCGAGATAAACGGCGTTCGTTGTTGAATGCATTGGTTGAGCATCGATTTGCTGATGCGTTGAAAATTTTTCAAGGAAGCCGATATTTACTTAATCAGGATGTTGATGCATTTCTCATTGATGCACTCAATCAACAATTTGCTCAGAGTTTTATTGAGATCAGTTACACTTCGAATGCGTATAGAAAATATATCAGACCTTTAATGCATTGCGGATTTGATCTTGAGGTAAAAAATCAGTCGGGATCTCCCTTGCTCTGCACGATAATGCAGGTAAAGCAAGATAAATATCTGGATTTACTCAAAGGCGGTGCATTGGTCAATGCACCAGATAAAGATGGCAAGACGCCTTTGTTATATGCGGTAAAATGTGACTATCTTCAGAGGATACCCACTTTATTATTATATGGAGCGGTAGTAAATGACAACATGGGAAGGCACATTCCTGATAATCACAAAGCAAAGCTACTCTTGCGTCATATTTTTGAACAACAAAGTTGTTGGGATTGTAAAACGCATGATAATGATCTGTTTCCTATTCCCTGCGTGAACCGGCATTTAGACAGATTTATATGTAAACCTTGTTACAAGGTTCGCCATCAAGAAGAAAAAGGGTGTCCGTTTTGCCGGAGAAGTTTGGAAGAGTATGTAAAAGAGTAAAAAAAAGAGGGCTTCAACATATGTTGAGGCCCTCATAGTTTAATGATTTTAATTTTTACTACTTTTTTTTACTACTTTTCTTTGCTTTTATTTTCTTCGCCACTTGGTCGCACTAATTTTTTAATGCTTTCAATTGATAAGTTTTCCTTGAGAATTGCAGTAATAATCACTGTTCTTAAAGAATCAAGTAACGGAAGATCTTGTGCAAAAGATTGCAATAGATCCAACGTGTATACTGCGCGTTCAAAATCTTTGATTGCGCAGAAGTAATGGACAAGAAATCCATTAAAATCAATTACTTCAAGTGCATGAAACTGCAATCTTTTTGGATAGAGATTTACCAATTCAAAGGTATAATCAATAGCAGCAACCGCTTGTGTGGGATGGTTTTCTTCTAAGCACAACATTGCATAATCACATCGTGCAAAAATAGAAAGAGGAAATCTGCGATAATTATTTTTTACGATTTGATCTGCGTAATCATGATTGCCATTACGTCGATAATGAGTTGCAAGGTGAGATGCCACTATTGGTTCATCATTATATTCTTTAATAAGCTTTTCTAATTGCGCGATGCTTTCAGTAGGGCTCATATCAGAAGAAGAGAGAACCTCAAAAAATTTCTGTGCAACGCCTTCAGGGTTATTAAAAATAAGGGCGTTATCTGATACGATTTTGATTTCAGTAGTATGATGAATATTTGCTGCTGCTTTTTGCTGATTAAGATGCATGCTAATCTCCGTGTGTTAAAAAAATGATAGGCTTATTTAACACGTAGTTTAGCTTTTTTTCTCAAAAAAGCAGCATTTTTATAACAAATTATTCAGCGTTATTGAGCGTGTGATGCTTTCCACCAGCAATAGATTAGGTAAAGACTAAAGATCGTGAGTGTTTTTGTGTTTATTATCAATCGACCAATAAAGTTGGTCCATGTATTTTTTATAGCAAAATTTTTATTTAAACGAGCTCTTTCAGACGATGATAATGTTTTCCATATTCCTGATTCTTTCCAAGAAAGAAAGTAGGAAGTTGCATGTAGTTGCTGGTGCTTCATTGCGTTGGCAAGCATTGCTTTAAACAATGGATCATTTTTTACTTTTTCCTTGAGTTGATATGTTGAAGTATTATCAAAAGTAATATGCATTGCGGGATTTTCATTAGAATAAAGAATGATGACTTCACTGCCATCTTCATTGAGTTGGAGAGACTTAATATCTTTTTGATTCGGTATATCAAGATCTGTAATCCATTTTCCCGTACTGCTATTCCATAAGCTCACGCGTGGTGTGAGAGGGTTTTGAGAAGATAATTGCGTAAGAATTCCTATAACTTGTCCGTTCATACTAAAAACTAATTCATCTATCGATTGTTTGAGTGTGATAGTAACCACTTTTTCTTGAATAAGCTCTCCATTCTCAAGTACTGGAAAGATTAGAGTTTGATGGGGATTACGAGGGTCTATAGCAGCTTGATAATTTACTAAAGGACTAAACAAGCAATTCCAACCATCAAGACCAGTGGCAACCATTAGTGGACATTTTTTCCATTCTGTTGAAGATGCTAGTTGTATAAAGGGAGTAAAAACATTTTGATGATCGAGTGTTTTTAATTGCAATACATTAGGCTTAAAGACTATATTTTTAATTTCAGCATCGAGCGATTCACATGGTATTGCAGACGAATTGAGGGTATCAATATCTATATTCGGTTTATTATATATATCTAAAATTCGCAAATTACTCCGAGTGGCAGAACGTTCTTGCATCAAGAGATCTTCTCTATTGTTCCACGGACTGAATGTGATATAGTTCACCGGATTATGAAATGCTAGTGAGTGAATAAGATTATTTGTGTTGCGAGCATTGCGTACTTCAACGGTATTATCATCAAAGGCAATACCTATATGACCATCTTCTTTTTTACTAAAAGCGGCGGCTATAACCTTTTTTTGTTTTTCTTGAGTAGGTTGGAGTAATAGATTGGGTACTTGTTCTTCAAATTGATTTTTGTTGAGAAGATCCATTATGGCAGATGTTTGCGTATCCATACCGTATTTAGCACCATCACAGGTATATTGGGCTGGAAATGAATGTAAGGGAATGAGCAAGCAATAGGTTGCAAAGAGAGAGAATAACTGTTTTCTTTGAATGGGCATTACATTTTTCTTCATATAAATAGTATATCCCGTTTATAAAAAATTACAAACGGGATATACATAATTTTCCGTAAAACTGGCTGAAGTAAGCCTATTTTTTACGCAGTTCTGGATGCAGCAGCGACTTTTTTAGCGAGTCTGCTGATTTTGCGAGCGGCGGTATTTGGATGTAATAATCCTTTACCTTTT
>LDIY01000023.1:13961-21285 GCA_001468865.1 candidate division TM6 bacterium SOIL31 | reverse complement strand
ATCCTCAATTGATGCCAAAACAAATCCCTTTCCTTCAGCTGTTATTTCTCCACTAAGCGTTGTTACATTCTCGTCCGGAATGTTTATGGCAAATAACCTGGACCCACCTTCGATAAGAAATATTTGGTCTTCAAGCAATGGTTCTGTTTTTTGCTCATAATCATAATGCCGCGTATTCACTATTTGTTGAGTCTGGTTTGTTAATTGTACCATGGTGTCGGTCGGCATATCAATTTTCAAAGGGAGCGGTGCTGTAGCATTGTTGTTCTGGCGGACTTCTTCTGTCGGCGTTGAAATTGACGAAACTGCCATTCCATCTGCTCTTAGAGAAAAGAAAGCAATTATTATGACTGCAGCGCCAACACTAACACCAAGAACTAGCTCTTTTGTATCGCTCACACCTGTTTGATCAGAATTTTGTTATTTCTTAAGCGAGAAGGAACAATTGCACTAGATATACCTCTATAGATCTGATGAGTAGAAGCAGTTGTCAATCAACACCACACATTGGACCTTACCTAGCTCGGTCCTTTCTTATTTGGCAAAGTCTTAAGATGCAGGACCTAGATCCCAATTGGGTATAATCATTGAGAGGAACCTGGAACTAGTCGACTATTCTTGAAGGATTCGTCATTGGTCATATTTCAGTTGCCTTTAGGTATTTGAATTTGTAGATGGTGTCCCCGTCACTTCGCATGGTTACAACGCTGCCAGCCAAATTTAGAATCTCATCAGAGGATCTGCTGCCAGTCGCTCCAAATTGCCTTCTTGAGCAGTCAGAAGGTGGAGGAATTGCAGTTGTCCAGCCTCCGATATCGACAAAACTGCCCACCAAGATATCATCCACGTAATCTTCAATCTTTGTTGGCGTGATGCCGTCTTGCTCTGGTTCATTTGTTACTCTAATTTTCAACCTAGCCCATCTTCCGATTATAGAGCGAAAGGATCTTGCATTTGTTACCCTGTTGTCTGTGTACCCTCTTCCGGTTGTATGGTAGAGCTCCTTGACGTTCGTGACAGAAGTTGTTCTGAATCTTCCTTTGATAGCACAGCCCTCGCACGGAGTCTTGTCGCTGTGGTGTCCGCCGCGCCCGTACAGCTGTATGATATAAGGCGCGGAACTCTGAATTGTAAAGACCTCTGCCTCAAGCTCAAAATTTTCAAAATCGCAACGCAGCTCCAGATTGTTATGCTTACTATTTACTTGGATGTATTCATCCGTTGTTCCAGTAAAATCTACGTTTGATATGTTTGTCAATAGTTTTTGAAAGTTCCCGGGCGTAACAACGATTTCACGTGCCAATATGATCACTTTGCAATATTGCCACATCCCATTTAGCGGGTGTGATATTGAGAATTAGCCTGTTGGCGAAATTTAGTTGAGAAATTGCCGGATCGCCTGTCTAGCCAGTTGTTGCAATACAATATGAGCAAATTCATTCATACTATAATGCACGTTTTGTAGCCAGAAAGCGTTTGGCTCCTGATCCCAACAAAGGCAAAGGAGGAGCAGGATATGGCAGTAGTCCGTACATGAGGACGATAGCCCTATCAATCTTGGTAATGGGGGTTTCAATTGCAGCAGTTATACTCATATGGTCATGGTTTGGTTGGATTGGGCCCTCCTTTTCGGCAACCAGATTGCTAGATCAGCAGCAGGAGCTAAGGGCACAGTATGGATTGCCATATCAGGCGCCGACTCCAAAGAATTTGCTCGAAGTGCCACCTTCAGAAAGGGCTTTTGTTACAGGCAATCAGACAGAAATCGCCAACGCTACGACACCAGTAAAAACCAATGATACTTCCAATAGCACCAGTTAGCTGGCAGTTTTGTACATCAGCTAACTGTCAACAGAACTGCATCCAGAATTACCTGTGCCAAATTACAACATTTCAAATCAATTTATGATTCTGACATTTCTTCAGCCTTGATTGCCCTTAAGATTCTGGCATTAACTTCATCCATATCGATATTGGCTCGCAGGTATTTGTTAAGATCACTTGGCGCTATTATCCCTACAGGCATTCGAGTTTGTTCGTCTACAACGAGTAGATGCCTCGTATTATTGCTTAGCATGAGGTCAGCTGCAGTTTCAATTGTTGCCTGAGATTCCACAGTTGCAATTGGTGAGGACATTATATCCTTAATGCCTGTCTCACGTGCGTTTGTTCCTGCGGCACATACGCGGTTGACTAGATCTCGTTCGGTGACAATACCCACAGGCTCTTCGCTACTTTTGTTTTTATCAACGACCAAAATGGAACTGATCCCCTTGTCATTCATCTTTTTTGCCACAGCCTGAGCATTTTCCGCTATATCCATTTTTTCCAAGTTTGTGGACATGATTTCGCTTACAGCATTTCTCATAACAACATCTGTGATTAATTGTATAATAGAATATGCAGACAGGGGTTCGCCGTACGAAACTTAAGTGATGCAACGGAATAATACTACATGGCTTCACACAAGGATCAAGCATCAAGTAAAAATGTCCTACTCGAAAATAACGAGTTTCTGAAGGAAAACAACGCAATGTTCAAAGCGTTCCTGGAAGTCTTAAAGGATAACAATTCATTACTTGCTCGAAATAATGAGCTGCTTGCAGACATGAATGACAAATTACGAAGGATATTAGTCAATACGTCAACTATGACATGAAATTAGACCTAAATGAAGAATCGCCTGGTACTAATTGGAAATCTATTACTAAATCTTGATCGTGCGTTAATCCATAAATTCCATCTTGTTCTAATAGTATTGCGATCTGCTTTGTCTGAATTTACTGTAAAAAAAGGTCCAAGGCAATGGCAGGCTAGAATATTTTCAAAGGATGGAAAAGAGGTTGCGGAGATAACAAAGGGAGAGCAATTAGGTTTCAAACTGATTAGCAAAAAAGACAAAAGCGAATGGACACTTGACAACAAGATCGATGGTGAGCACAGGCGATTTTCATTCTCGGCGGAAGAGAAAGGAGGACGCAAGATATTGACCATCCGCGACAATGTCTTTAGCCACAATAGCAAATTCTATATGTTTGCGAACCATCCTGAAGGAAAGTCCTGGCATGACTATGTTAAGAGTTCTGTAAGGTATATTTCCAGACTAGACAACTTTCCGTATTCTGACATGGCAGAGACCAGCGATAAGAAACATCACCAGAATCTGAGGGACAAGATAAAGCGATTTCGTGGAATTCCTGTTGGTGAAGCTTCAGGGTTAGGTGCAAGCGCGGAAGGCCACCATGTCAAGGTCAATCAAGAGTTAGAAGACATCGGATTGCTTCTTGCTGCCGCTTCGTACATGATGTATGCGTCTGCCTAAGAGGATTGCAAGCCCAGCTCTCAAAGATATCCATGTTCTATAATTGTAATAAGTGAAAGTGCCAATCCTAATCTTGGATGAAGGTTGAGCCAAACCGTGTCGGGCAATTCCCTTTTCGAAAAGCGGACCCAAACGAACGAAAGCAGAATTTTTCTGAAGTTCAGCAACCGTATACGGAGCAGGAAGTTATGCAAGAGGCTGACCGGTGCCTTTTATGCGGAACTCCTGTATGCATCGACGCCTGTCCCGTTCTTTTAGATGTCCGGGGAATGAATGAAGCAGTTGCTAGAGGAGATTTTAAGACAGCCTATGAACGCATCAGAGATACTAATCCACTTATCGGGGTGACTGCAAGATGCTGCCCTCAGTTGCAAGGTTTATGCGAGGACGCATGTGTGGTCAAGTGGGCCGGACAGCCCATTGGAATCGGTCTTATTCAGAGGTACGTCGCGGACTGGGAGCGGCAACATAGGCAATCAACGCCCCAAATAGCTGCCTACACTGGAAAGAAGATTGCAATAATTGGAGCTGGACCAGCAGGAATAGCGGGTGCGGATTTGCTCAAAAGATATGGACATAATGTGATTGTCTACGAAGCGCTTCCAGTGCCTGGTGGCACTGCCTGGTATGGCATACCAGACTATCATTTGCCCAAAGACGTATTGCTACACGAGATTGACAAAGTCAAAGAAATGGGGGTTAAAATAGAATCAAAAGTTGTTATTGGTAAGGACGTCAATTTGTCTGAACTTTTGGATGAAAACGACGCCGTTTTGATCGCTACAGGTTCAAAGGACGCCCAAAAGCTGGATGTCCCCGGTTCCAATCTTCAAGGAATAATCAATGGCTACGAGTTCCTTGAGAACGTTTTTGTAAATGGTGTCAATGGCTATCTGAAAAATCCAAAGTATAACCTTGGAACTGAGATCATTATAGTAGGCGGTGGTGATACAGCTCTTGACTGCGCTAGGACGGCATTGAGGCTGACAGACGGTCAGGGCAATGTCACCATAGCGTACAGAAGGACAGAAGAAGATATGCCTGCGGATCCAATCATGATGGAGGAGGCGAAAGAAGAAGGCGTGAGATTCAAATTCCTTGCACAACCAAAATCATTTGGCAGCAATCCAACTGGCAATCATGTAAATGCGGCAGTAATGGATACAATGCAGCTTGGCGCGCCCGACCAGTCTGGAAGGCGGCACCCGCAGCCGTCTCCTGGCAAGGAATTTAAAATGGAATGCTCTGCCGTCTTGCTGGCGATTGGTAGAGGACCGGACTCTTTTCTGCAAAAACAAGCAGGCCTTAAAACAGGCAAACATGATTCAATTGCAATTGACGACAATTATCAGACATCGATGAAAAGTGTGTTTGCCTCCGGAGATGTTACAAGCGGCGAAACTCTTGTAGTAAAGGCTATGGAATCAGGCAGGGAAGCAGCTCAGCGTGTGCATGAATACCTGATGAATTTGGAGGATAAGCACGTGTCGTTCTATGAGAGATATTACAAGCAGAACCTGTATGATAGGATGCTAGAGGGAAAAACCGATACAGACCTTCCACCAGACTAGAATCGGTATATAGTCTATGACGACCTAATAATAGCGATAGAGCAGGAATATCCAAATGGCCAAAAATACAGGCTATCATGCCAGCCGTACAGGCAAAGTAGCCATTGTTACCGGCTCAAGCAAGGGCATCGGTAGGGCGATCGCACTGACTTTTGCAAAGTCTCATGACTATGTTGGAATAGTTGTAAATGGTCGCAAAAGGGAAGAGGTTGAAACAGTAGCTAAAGAGATACGAGACAAGAGCAATTGCGATTCAGTGGCAGTGATTGCGGACATATCGCAAGAAGCTGATTGCATTAGGTTGATCGATGAAACGATGAAGCATTTTGGCAGAATTGATGTCCTTGTCAATAATGCAGGAATACAGCAAGAGATGCCTTTTGAAGATACCTCAACAGAGACATGGCACAGAATCATTGAGGTGGATTTGACGGGTCCTTTTATTTGTAGCAGAGAAGCAGTAAAGCATATGATCAGCCAGAATCCGAAAGGAGGATGCATAATAAACATCTCTTCGGTCCACCAGACAATTCCAAAACCCCATTACGTTCCATATGCGACATCGAAAGCTGGAATTGAAATGATGACAAAGACTATGGCCTTAGAATTGGCAAAATATAACATCAGAGTAAACGCAGTTGCTCCAGGTGCAATAGCAACAGACATGAATCAAGAGTTAAAAGAAGACAGAGCAGAGCTAAATAGGGTTCTCAAGCGTGTACCGCTTGCAAGAATTGGGACGCCAGAAGAAGTAGCAAATGTAGTGGAATTTATAGCATCAGACAAAGCAAGCTATGTTACGGGAAGTGCATTTTTTGTTGACGGTGGAATGACATTGTATCCAGCGTTTAGCCCAGCATTTGAGGAAGCAGCATGATACCATAAATGCAAGACAATACGTTTGAAATTCTGCCGCATCTATGCTGTCGCGCTGGATAGATGGCTCTTGGCGTTGCTGAGAATATCAGCAATGGCAACTCGTACAGCAGAAATCCCTGTTCTGAATGGAAATGCTCCGTTTCCCTCATCGGTGATCGGGTTTATCCATTCATAGAATGTGTGCATGTGAAGGTGACTTTCAGAGGTAAGAGTAGATAATAGAATATTGCATTCCTCTACTCTGTCAAATCTGCTCCTTGCAAGCATCTCTATTCCAGTAGTCCATGGCCAAAATGTGTGGTTATGGTACTCGTACGGCTTGAGTAGCCAAGGACCAGTGCTTTTCAGCTCAATCTCTGTATCTAGAGGCCATTTTTCTTTCCAAGTTCTACTCTTCAGCGCGCCGAGAGTCTTGTTTGCCCTGACTCTGTGGCTTTTATGGTCTTCATCAGCCTTGTTTGCTTGGTGTCGTTGTCCCTTGTTTTTAGGATGTGTGGTTTCCTTGTCTGCGAGATTGTCACTTTTAGAGTGTTCAGAAAGTGCTACCAGATATTGTGATACATCCTGTGTTAATGTCCTATAAGGACCGCCGATATGGTGAGTTTCTTGGATATCTATGTAGGCCCCTTCTTCTTCTGACCATAGATGCTGTTCAACTGCCAGTATTGCCCTATCAGCCATTTTCCGAATGTCGTTGGCTTTATCTTCCTGGCCGATGGCTACTAATAATGCCGCCAAATTCTTCAATGCAAGTATCCAGCATCCCTGGCTGTATACTATTTTTCCCGCCCGAAGTACAGTATCCATCCAATCTTCATTATGGTTCTGCTCAAGCAGCTCATCGCCATCAATGTCTCTTGTTGCAAGATATTCAACCGCGCGTAGCATCCGTGGTACAAGGAAATCAACTGCCTTTGTCGGATCGGTTATTCCGAGTTTTAGCATCAAAGAAGATACATAACTTGACGAATGCTCCGATGCAATAGTTGGCACCGATGATAAGTCATTGGAAGACTTTTTGTTTTTCAGCGATTTAGATAAAATCCTTGAGGTGGTTGAAACCATTAACGCTGTCGAATCGATATCAGGATTCAGTCCATACACTTCAGAGAACCCAGCTTGGTAGATCGTGGTTGGCAGTGCGCCGGCAAATTCTTTCTGTTTCTTATCGCCCGCCTCTTCAGAAATGAACTTCATCTCCGGCGATCCCCTTCCATAAACTATCTTTTCTCTGCCGGGCTCTATCTGATGAGACCATATCAGATATAGTTGTTTCAAGGCGGCCGTAACATTGCCAGAGAGCGACCAGTCCCTCAGTATGTAAGAAGCATCTCGGCACCAGATCGCTTGGTAATAGCCACCAGGATTTACGCCCTGCAGGGCATGTTCTTCAGTCTTTTGCATGAAAGTATCTGTTTTTGCAGCAAATGATTTCCAGGACCCAGATGGGGTGGTAGTGCCCACCATTGTTTTTCTTATGTAAGCATTATTCTTCTTTGGTATTATGAGTTATAGATATCCCCTAAACTCTTTTCAACTATAATGGAGATAG
>LDIY01000023.1:4431-13891 GCA_001468865.1 candidate division TM6 bacterium SOIL31 | reverse complement strand
GTTTGATAGTTTTGGCGATATGCAAAAGCACATCATGACGGAACATATGCAAAAAGGCGATATTCCATGATTGTCAAGAAAAAAGGTAGGATGCTACCGCAGTCTTCCTTCTTGGACATCCCTTGCCAATTCTTGTTTTAGCAAGTCAAGGTGCCGTTTTTCGTCTTGCTTTATGGTATTCCAAAGATGTGCAAGCTCTTGACGATTAGCTGCCTGGGCGTCCTGAATATAGGTATCAGCGGCACGGTACAAAAAATCTGCCTTCTTTTCTGTTTGTGTCATGATGTCAAAACAGCAATTATCCATTGGCAAGCCAGATCCTTTACCTGTTGATTGTGCTGTTCCTTCTACCATTGAATATCGCGGCACAAAATAGATTAAAAGTATTTTACGCTTAAGGTTTTAGCGGCCTGATCGATAACGTCTTTTTTGAATTTGCGTTGAATGTCTAGTTCTGCTTGTTGTTCTTTCATTGTCAGACTGCTATCCCATCAGGTATGTCACCTTTCTGATGATGTTCCACGAGAATGTGTTTTTGTAGATCTCCTAGGATTTCAAATTGCTCTCCGCATGCTCTACAGCTGTAAGTTGGTTGAGATGGACCTGACAATACACTACGCCCGATATTCCTTCGCAAACATTGCAAATAAGAATTGACAATATATGCAACCCAGAAAAATGAGAAGATGCATACAGTAATTAGGAGATAAGATGAGCCATTCTACAAGACGAAATTGGCAACCATTTTACAAAGAGGCTCAAGAGTTTGTAAAGAAAACCGAAGAATTTGTGCATCAAGGCATCAACCCCGGCGGTTACTATAAAGCCGTATGGTGCAGGGACGCTTCTTACATTCTAAAGGACTGGTTCCTTTCTGGAGCTGTAGAATCTGTTATGCAAGAAGTTAAGAACATCTGGTCTCATCAGATAGAGCCCGGCAGAGAAAAGATAGTTTATGGAAGGGGATCGCCGGAGATGAAATACCTGTCCCAGGTAGCAAATTCAGATTTTGAGGCAAAATTTGAGGGAGCCCTTCCAACCAGTATTTTCCGTGGACATTCGGAGATATTTGGCAAGAATCCAGATATCGATTCGACAGCGTTAATGATTTCAACTACTTCATGGATTTTTGACGCTTATCTGAGAGATGCAAACTCTGATTCCATTCTGAAAACCCGGGGATCGGAGGCTCCTAGACAAGTATCCGAGCAAAACCCTTCAGAAATAATTGATTCCATAGTACCCCGGCTGCTCAAGGCTGTCAAATATCTGCAAAGCAGAGACACAGATAATGACGGGTTGCTAGAGCAAGATCATAACGAAGACTGGATGGATTCGGTGTTAAGAGCAGGAAAAATAGTCTACAGCCAAGCCTCTTGGATACTGGGACTGACAAATCTTTCATTGCTCCTTTCTCATATCAAAATGGAAAAAGAATCATCCAAAATGCAAGAGCTGGCAGACAGGACCGTTTTAGCAGTTGAAAAGGAGCTATGGTCAGAGGAAGAAAGGTGTTATTTGGACAAGCAAGAAAGCCATCATCTAGGCGAATCCTACAAGACGCTTACTCAAGACGTATCGCTGTACCTTATCGCAACTACTGAAAAAACAGTCCGCGACATGCTAGGCAGTCAAATGCATATCGGCAAAGATTTACCAAACAGGAGGATTTCTGTTAATGAAAAGGCTCTTGCCAGCAGGGCGTCAAGCACTTTGGACGCTATCAAAAGCAGCATATGGCATGACAAGTGGCCTCTTGTTTGCGAAGCTGAACTAAAAACATCCGGGCCTTGGCGGCTACATCCTAACGTCTACCACAATCACACGTTCTGGCCTTGGGCTACGGGACTTGAGATGCTTGCAAGGAGTCGCTATGATAGGTATGACGAATGTGCAGCACTGCTTTCGTATCTGATGGGCTATGATAAGGACGGGGATTTTCTAGCATTTTGCGAGTGGGTAAATCCCGTCACAGGAAAGCGCGGCGGAGCATTCCCATTTAGGACAGGAATATCTGCCATTCGTATAGCTATATCAGACATTCTTGAACAGGCAAAATCCAATAAAGATGCAAACATAAATGCAGAAGCTTAGCATTTGTCTGACTTAGACTTTCTGGATTCTGCTTGTCTTCCTCTCTTTGATTATTCCCTCGTCTTTCCCAAAAGGGTGGCCACCGAATCCATGGCGCATCAATGCAATTGACTTGTAGGTGTCGCTTTCCTTCATTCTCGATTTGAATAGTTCCATCACAGATTGAGATATGACTGGTATTGGAATCTCTTTGTTGATTGCATCCTGCACTAGCCAGTTTACTTCGCCAGTATCTTCGATGTAGCTTTCAGTCTTTGCCAGACCTTGTTCCCTTAGACCCTTTTCCATAAGCTCTACAAGCCAGCTCCTGATCACAGAACCGTTTGACCAATTCTTGAAAATTGCTGCAAGGTCAAGTTCAAAGCCGCTTTTGTGCATCAATTCTACGCCCTCTCCAATAGACTGGAGCATGCCAAATTCAATTCCATTGTGAACCAGCTTTACAAAGTGACCAGTGCCGGGTTTGCCTGTATGGATGTACCCGTCCTTGACTGCAAGTGCAGTCAAAACAGGCTCTGCTATTTCAATACCTTCCTCCTTGCCGCCGACCATAAAGCATGCGCCATATCTGGCACCTTCCAATCCTCCGCTCGTGCCGCAATCAAGAAAGTGAATCCCTTTTTGAGAGATTCGCTTTTCCCTCTCTATAGAATCTAGGTAAAATGAATTGCCACCATCCATCACTACATCTCCTTTTTCGAGAAAAGGCACCAGCTCGTTTACTACTGTGTCGACTGTTCGGCCGGCAGGTAGCGAGAGATAAATTACTCTTGGAGGATTTAAGAAATCTGCAAACGATTTATAATTGTCCACCACTTTGATTCCTCGCTCTTCCAGCTCAGGCTTTTTGCTACGTGCTTTTCCTACAACTTGAATCTTTTTCTCGCTAGCCTGCAAAGCAAGATTTCCGCCCATTTTGCCCAGACCTATTATACCCAGTTGCATCATCTAGCCTCTTTCCTCCCAGTAAAACCTCCAAATGCCAGAAATTCTACCATTTCTTCGCCGTCATTTGTTATCGAGTGCATGGTTTTTTCTGGTATGTAAATAACATCTCCATCTCTGAATCTGGATGTTTCGTTGCCTATCTTTATGTGTCCATTGCCGTTGATTATGTAGTATATCTCTTCGTGATCTTGGTGTTTATGTGGCTCGTACGATAGACTGGGCTGCAACTTTGCAAGTGAAACATAGGTTACGGTTTTTAGGCACTTAAACTCTGGTTCGACCTGTGCCTCAATGTCGCCATGAGTTTTGGCTGCCATGGATAACAGTCGCCAATCTAATCCACTTTTGTGAGCTATAGTTGGGTGTACATTTCTCCAATTCTGCACTATTACAGCCAACGATCAATACCTGCCCAACAAGTTATTTTATCATTTCAAACAAAACTGCCCGCGCTGGTGAGCCGTCAACCCCTTTAAGCTGCAGGGGCAGACACACAAGGAACATTCGCTTGTTGACAAATTGCTTTAGATTGTTCAAGTTTTCGATGATCCCTACATCATTTGAGAGCAGTAACTTGTGAGCAGGGGCATCCTTGACTCCGTATTTTTCTATGCTCAAGGTGTCAATGCCTACGCATTTTATCCCTTTGCGAACAATCCATTCAGCTGCGGAAATATCAAGGTAGGAGAAATTGGTTCGGTTATTGCCTGTGCCGGTATAGAGGAGCAAGATATCGCGTCGTCGCGCCGCGCCAGCTTGGACATCTAGGTCATTTGCAGTAATTTCCTTAAGTTTAGACGTATCAATAATGATTGCCTCGCCGATGAATTTTGATAAAGGCTCTTCGTTTATGCCTTTACCATTTGGAAAGAAATGTCTTTGGGCATCAACATGAGTCCCGCTATGTGAGCCAAGAATAATCCGAGTAACTTTGACCTTATCTTCCTTTATTGTTAAATATGGTTCAAATGTTGGTTGCGGATCGTTTGGATAGACCTCCATCTCTGGACTGATTGTATGCGTCACATCGTGGAATTCTGCTATTTTGATGGATCTTGTCATGACATTTCAAGGGTTTCAAAAGTACCATCTTGTTTTGCTTTATAGTATATTCCCAAACGTCTAGTAAACAGCCCCACTTCGACTACGCCCGTAATGCTCTTGAAACTCATCTCTTGCTGCCTAATATCATAGAATCTTGAAAAATTAAATTCTGTGTCAAGGATAAAGTTGCCATTCTCTGTAACATATGGATAGCCTTCTCTTAACATCCTCATTTTGGGATTGCCCCCAATATCTTGGAGTCTTTTTCTGACGATATGAATAGCGTAAGGGTGTACTTCGATTGGAACCGGCCAGGTAAAAGTGGGTAAAAATTTGGCAGATTCTGCCGCAATTACTACTTGCTTTGCAGCAGAATGGAGTATTTTTTCACGCAATAGTGCACCGCCTCCACCTTTTATCATGTTGAATTTGCCATCAATCTGGTCTGCTCCGTCAAATACAACATCAATTTCAGGAATTCGGCTTTCATCAACAAGTTGAAGGCCACTGCATTCAGCTTCTAATTTTATTTGAAACGAGGTAGGAACGCATTGCAGAGTCTCCTTGCCATTGAAATTTCCCATTTCTCTAACAATAGCAGCTGCCATGGGCCCGCTTCCAAGCCCAATAATCTGACCTTTTCTTACAAACCTCTTGACCGCTTGTCTAGCAAGATTTTGAGCCGCATCTTGAAAGGGGCGCGGGATCCAGTTTGTTTCTCCAGATTGCGATTGCAACTCTCTATTCTTGCCCTAGGATTTAATAGAATAATATCGATTAAAAGAATTGTAGAATACCTCAATCTGCCATTACTATACTTTATACTATCCTGAATCGCGACAAAACATCAATTCCAAACTCTAGAGAGTGAAATATTATGTTGTGCAAATAGAGACAACATGTCGAGATCAGCCAGAGATACTTATGTCTGTGAAGTATGTGGAACAAGTTTTGAGAGCAAAGATGAGCTGAGGACACATCTAATAGAACACGATCCTAGCAAAGTTGATCAAAGAATGGATAGAGCTGTCTAGTTAAAATCAAATTACATTCAGGATATCTAACACAGCTCACAGAGCTGACTGCTGTTCCTTATTCTGTAGCCATTTTAACCAGTTGAGAGATTGGCTTTGCCTCATCTTGGGCAAGTGTAGATATTCCGCCATTAAGGCTTTCGGCCACCATTCCTTTTTCTGCAAGTAATTTGGCAACCATGAGCGAGGTGTTTCCTGCCATGCAAACGAGCAGCGTCTTGCTGTTGGATCCTCCAAGAGCCTCATCTAGCTTCTTTGGAATCTGTTGCGTCATCAATAGCCGCTCCACGTCGCCGGCAGTCGGGACAGATATCTTGCTTTCATCAACGCCAAGTGATTTTGCAATGAGTTCTATTCCTTCCTTCTTTGGAGTGTACATCGTGTGAATCCAGACAATCTTGTCGTATTTGCCAATGTCAGCAGCCGCTTCTTGCAGGTTGACCTTTAGGCGCGGTTGCTTTTGTTCCATGGCTGCGAGCTTTTTCCGATACTTTTGAACGCCGTCGGCAACAATTACGACAAACTTGCCACCATCGCCAAAGTTAGCCATTTGCATCGCTGCATAAAGGGCTAGTGCGCTGCTTTCGCCCATATCGTATCCCTTGTTTACGAAATATTTTAGCAGTCGTTTTGCCTGCTCAAAATCTACCTCATGCTGCCCACCATACCGTTCAGGCTCATAGAACTTTAAGCCCGAGGCTTTTCCTTTAGTCCTTATTCCTGCCACATCTTGATCGCCAAGGGGAAAAACTACATGCAAGGACTTTTTGCCGTGATTATCCATCAGGTACCTGCTCAGGCCGCCAGAAGTCCCGCCTGTGCCGAAGGTGCAGACGATTTTGAAGTCAGCCATCGAATAGCCTTGCTCGCGCAACTGCTGATCAATCTCTGCTCCAGTGACGGTCCGATGTACGTCGACGTTCAAGTCATTGTCGTACTGCTCTGGGCAGAAAGAGCCATAGATCTTTGCAAGCAATTTTGCCAAGTTTATCACATCTTGGTTTTCCAGTAGTGCCAACACCTCGGTGATCGATTTGTCAAAAACAGAGGTATCAAATCCCAGTTCAGATAGCTGCGAGCGAATGTTTGCGGCAGTTGCTTTTGCCGCCATGGCATTGGCATTTCCCTTCATCCCTGGCGCGGGGCAGATATCCATGTCAAGGTGGATGATTTTGGTTCTTTCATTTTCCAGTTCTTCAAATACCCCTTCCTGAAGTTTCCTTGACACTAGCGCAACTACGTCCAGACCCAGCTTTGAGATCTGTCCGAGGGCGATCCCAAAGTTGCCCGAGGTCGCTTCGAAAACAGTCTTGCCATGCCTCAGCTTGCCCGTCGCTATGGCATCATGCGCTATATGCACGGCAGGCCGCACCTTGATTGAACCGGTAGGCAACTTGGAATCGAATTTGCCAAAGACTCGCAGGTTTTTCTCGGCAAGATTTAAACCATATTCGCTTCTCGCGCATTGCTTAAAATCTTCGGTAATGTCAATCAACGGCGTGGCATTGACAACTTTGCCAGACTTGTCGTCAAGATGAGGAACCTTGCTCCATATCTCTAATTCAAAGTGAACAAGGAGAGAATTATCAATACCATTAACTTTGTTTTCCTCTTGCAATTTTCTACGCACTATGATGCACAATTAGGCATTATATGCTTTAAGGTTGCATCAATTCGCAATTGACTAACCTATAGCTTATCACGCATAACCTAGTCTAATTAGAATAGGCCTACCCGCCTGCATGAAGAAGCGACGAGACCGGAAACAAACAGGCTAGGCGGGCAGGGCTGTTTTGTCAGACAGCGGATTAAGCTGTAGAGATGTAAATGAAAATTCAATATTAAAGTCTGAATTAACCTAGTTAAGGCAATCGTCTTCAGATTCCCAACTTTTAACTGTCTATAAGCAATGATCTCCATTGTTTATGCATGGGTACAAATCCATACAGGGAGAAAATGCCCAATAGAAACATGGGCCGCGAAATGGGCAGAGATGATGACGAAAATCCTCAGGCGGAGAATGTACAAGAAATTGGAACGGATCCGCAAACGCCGAATCCCGGAGAAAGAGGGCTAGGAACAAACTTTACGCATGTCAGGAAAAAGAAGATCGACTAGCAAGATTGTTCTCTTTTCATGGAGTGACATGAAATCTGATGGCAATAGCAAGCGGAACATAGTTAATTCAATATTTTAACATAGCCGCTTCTCGTATGTACAGTATTTGAACAAAGGATTGTCAATATTACAGACGCGCCGGTACTCTGGAGGCAACAAGCGCTAAACCATGTTTGCATGCAGGGGCGTTTGTATCAAGTTCAAAGCCAAGAAAGGGCAGAGGGGTAGTTACTACCAGGAAGGCTACAAGCACTGTCCGCAGTGTGAATTGTTTGTTAAATGGAACGGAGTATACTGCCCATGCTGCCACATAAAGCTCAGAACTAAACCGAGAAACATCTGGAATAAATGAAACTCAAAAAAAGGAGGGGAAGTAGCCCCTACTTTACTACTACTTGCCCCGCCATCCACGGATGGACTTCGCACATGTAGTTATACGTTCCAGCTTTTGTGAATTTGACGCTGAACGTATCTATTGGTGGAAATCCCGGAGGCACCTGCCCGCTTGGCCATAACCACCCAGAGTTGACATATTTCTCAGTTCCATTCATGGTATAGTTTCCGTTTGGTGGAAGATAGGTAACCTTTCCGCTAGCATCGATTACAGTTGGAGCCATCGACCTCATATTTGCTGCAACAACAATGCTCGTCCCATTTGGACCTGGCATTACCACAGCTTCTGCGTTAGCATTTGGAATTGCTGATTTAAGGGTTGAATTGCTAGGCAGGACAAATGGACCTGCAAAATCTGCTGCCGTAGTGTTGTCCATTACAAATGTGATTGTATGCGGCTCGCCTACTGAAGTTGGGTTAACCCACGTTACTGTTTCACCAACTTTGATTTCTGCGTGTCTTGGGAAGAACCAAGTTAGTGGAGATACAGCAGCGCCACCGCCAGCCCTGACTGTGAATACTCCGTTTTCATATTTATGATACTTGTTCTCGAGTTTGTATTGGAAGCTTGGGCTTTGATCATTGGTAGTATTGTTCATCATTGGCATCCCTTGTCCCTGATTTCCTTGGCCTCCAGAATTGTTTCCACTAGGCTGTGCGGCGCTTGGAGCTGAAAGAGCTCCGATCATTGTAAAGAGCAAGCCTGCCGCAACAGCCGCTCCTAGCAGGAATACTGTACGATTTTTCATTAAACGAGCGAGAGAAGTGTCTCGTATTTAAAATAGACTGATTGAAGATATAGGAAAATTTACCATAAAAAAGGATCAGAACGGGAGCTTGCTACAAGATTTGTCTATAACTGAATGGAAGGAGAAAAGGAATCAAAAAGTCCCGGAACACGCAAGGCCAACTATGCAGCCAGGCGATTCTAATGTTTTAGACATTACTGCAAAATGTAACGCAGGAACACTTTAACCTACATCGGCGAGTAACTTGTCAATAAATGTGACAAACTCTGCATCCTCTATGATGTCGGAAGAGTACAAACCCATTACAATAACCTTGCCGTTTGCGTAATTCAACTCGTATGTCGCAATCTTTGGATTACTCACTGCCCCATAATCTGCAACTACAGCTTCGTAATCCTGTATTATCTTGACATTTGGATTGGTAATGTATTGTTCTTCATGATGACTGTAGTGGAATGGATTATTGCCAAATGCAATTTTACAAGAATAGCACAAGTAATTACTCCCCATCCATTGACTTGTCTCATTTGCCCACCTCTCACCTATGCTGCGCCGGGCGGATTTGCCATCAAACTCCCATCCATGACCTTTAACTAAAGTAACTGTTCCTGCGACCTTGTCATATTTTACCTCGGCATAAAAGACGTTTCCATCCAAGACAAACAAGGTGCCGCCATTGGCGACGAAAGTTTTGACATTTTGATAGTGTTGTTGCGTTACGTATTCGCTATGAAAGAGAACCAGGATGTCATAAGCATTTATCTTTGCGGCATGCCCATCTAAAGAAAATATCAAGCCATTGTGTATATCGGCATCACTCAGAACAGTGACATTATAGGCAGTTTTTGAGTTTGCTAGGTGTTTGGTTAGAAAGTCGACTGCAGACTGTTGTTTGCTTTTGGAAGGAACGCTGTTTGACAATAGAGTTAGATCATCTGTCACAAGCCTATCGCCTGAAACATCCTTATATTTTCTAAAAAAATTGTAAAAAGAATTGTCGTAGGCTGCGGCTGTAAACGTTGGATTAATTATGGCAATTCGCATTGGTCCGCAGATCCGTCCATTGCACAAATTGCCATT
>LDIY01000023.1:0-4386 GCA_001468865.1 candidate division TM6 bacterium SOIL31 | reverse complement strand
AGAACGGGACAATCAAAGCAAGGCAAGAAGCTATCAATATGGACTTGCCCATCCTGCTGATACGCACAAATTTTCGTAAGAAATGTGTTATAAGAATTATCTGATATTAGATTCTGTATTCATACTGTTTTTTAGGCAAGATTCCACGTATCCAACCTTTCTAAATTGCCTTAATATGTTCTATAATTTCACTGCACATATCTTAAAAGTAATTTATCTGATGTATAGTTGCCCATGATGACAATTGGCATTTGCAGCAGCTGCGAACATCATAGGATGGACCATGACGAACAGGAATACCCAAAGATCACATTTTGTCATTTGTGCAATTGCAATGAATACT
Organism: candidate division TM6 bacterium SOIL31; assembly: GCA_001468865.1. Lineage (GTDB taxonomy): Bacteria > Babelota > Babeliae > Babelales > Vermiphilaceae > SOIL31. Next base: position 4,043 of record LDIY01000023.1, on the reverse strand, counting down.
GCGAGAATGGAAAATAAGGACAGAAATTCCGTTGTTCTGCCCGCTGCAACTTCTTACATTCGAGGTGCCAGTGTCATAACAGGCCTATTATCTGTGGTGTGATGGCACTTTTGCCCACACAGACCACAGCTTTTCCGATCTTCTACGAAATTTGAGCACTGGCAAGGATGTGATTTCATGTAGCTGTCGGCCGCCCTGGTATACTCTCCGGTACCATTGCAGAAAGAACATTGGTCGTTATCAAGCAACGGAAGAAAACCGCGACCATCACACACAAGGCAAGAATCAACTTTCTGCGGATAGTTATTGTTGCAAGATATATTGTTATTTTCTCGTCGTATCATACCTTTCTATCTTATAATACAATCTTATTGCTTTTAACAGTTCACATTGTGTCAGCCAACAGGTTTTTTACAGCACTGTTTAATTATTGCCATATTTACGTGGTACCAGACGTTGGAATCGATGATGCCTGATAGAGTGTCCGGATCCAAACAATGTGATATGTGTGGTAGGGCGATCCAGAAGAAAAACACATCAATTGCCAAAGCGTTTAACGGATCGGCCTATATTTTCGACTCTGATGACTGTCTTTTGATTTTCAGAAAGCTAAGAGAGGTATACGGAGAAGACTTTTTCAAAAGATCATAGCCAATAGTTTTATCCTAATTCTAAGACTTTAGTAGGCACCGCAGCGTTGCCAAAGTCTTCAGAATATGCAGAATACAATTTCAATAGTTGACCATGCTTGATTTTATATCCTATGCTTACTGGCTTTATCGTTTTTCTATATTCGTCTTTAAGTTGCATGAGCGTTTCTGCCAAGTTGTCGGTGATCAAAATGTGGCCACTGTCACCTAGGTCCATGACGCGCCGGGCCAAAATGATGCCCGGACCCCAAACATTTTGATTATTATTGATGTCGCTTACGACAAATACAGGGCCGGAGCTAAGGCCAATCCTGACTTCAATTGTCTTGTCGGATGTCTTTCCAGCGTTAAATTTGCGAAGCTTGCGATGAAGCTGGATGCTCAGCTGCAAAGGCAGTTCGGGATTCATCAAAAACCCAACTGCCATCCCATCACCGGTGGGAAGAATTATCTTTTCGTCTTTTGGCACTCTGCTAATAGCATCGCAGGAGCCAATGAGCATGTTAAGATCTTCGATCTTTTTAATCTGGTTTTCAACTGAAAGAAGCGGATCAGACAGCCCCACTATGTCTATGAAAAAGAAACTAGTATTTACAACACCGGGCTGGAGCGTATAGATGATATTTGAGCCATAAATTTCTCCGAGCTTGTGGTATGTGTCAAGGCAGCTAGGATGGAACGAAGATTCTGCTTCAGTTGCAACTGGCCCGACAATGGGCTCTTGACACAACTTGCAATTTGTACTTTTTTCCAAATTATCCTGTCCAAATTGCAAGCTGCCGTCTCTAGCAATGTAAAAGCTCACCCACTTGGGCACATTGTGAGCAGTCTTTAGAGAGAGAATTCGGATGTCTCTTTGGACTTCTTTATCCGAGTCTTCTATTTTTAGTTGGATAATCCCATCAACCAGAGACCCAAAAACATCCGCCACAGGTGCAGAAACGCTGCCTGCAAGGGTAAAGAGTGCAAGGTTGTTGCCCCTTGCCTTTAGAAGGTCATAGAGCCCCGCGACGAATCTTTGCACCTCCTCGTTTGAAAACCTTGCGATAATGTCAGTAAGCGAATCAACAACCACCCTTGAGGGAGCCGGATGATCCTTAAGACGGCTTGTGACTTGTTTCAATAGATCGGATAAGATTGCAATATTATTGCCATTTGGATAACCTAGTTGAGATTCTCCAGCATCCTGAAAAGAAGACAGGCTCAAGAATTCTGGGCTTTCTGTTTTATTTTGAAAGTATGAATCAAACCTTTCACGAGAAGTCGCATAGCTGCAGTTAATGTACAAGCAATAGTCACCGTCTTGGATGCCTTGGCGTAGAAACTGCAAGCCGTAAGCAGTCTTGCCAGAACCTGAAGGACCCATTAAAAGCATGACACATCGAGGAAAGTTGCCGGCGCCAGAGAAAATGCGGCTCTGTCCTGGAATGAGTGTTTTATTTTGATTCAAGTTGTTTTCTTGCCTGTTTGCTTCACAGCACAGAGTCTATAGTTTGGTTGCCATTGCATTAGTCAATGTCGCCATCTCTTTCGTAAAGGGGTGCTCAGGATACCGGAGAGCAGTCAGAAATTCCTTTCTGCTAAACTGGATATCGCAGTAGCAAGGTATGGCCGAAATCACGTCCATCCTTGTTTCTTTTGATAGTGTACCTTCGGCATCTGATGCAAATCCATCTATTAGTACAGTATCTTCTGCTATCTTGCCTAGATCTGGGCCTTGCGTATGAGTGGGGGTACAGTAGCCTGCAACACGATTGAATAAGAGAAATGATCTTGTTCCATATTTTGTCAGTGATCCATAAATCTCAGACGCCAGTCTTTTCGTTCCCTCAACGTCGATGTCACCCATTTTTAGGGTGAGAAAAAGAGTGTCTGCTACAGCCAGAGCATTTATAGACCAATATCTAATGCCGGGGCTCGTGTCAATTATTACGAAATCCAGATCATAATCTCGGATTAAACTATCTCGAAGAAGGATAAACCGCCTTAGTTGCGATTTTGAGCTCTCTGATGTGCCGCTCTCTATCTTGTATATTTCCTCTTTTTTTACACTGCAGAACCCTATCCATAGCTTGCCTTTGATTTCTGTGGAATTTTCGTATTTTCTGGCATACTCTTCAATAATGTCCGTCACAGGAGTCATTACTTCGTTGACCTCCGCATTGCCAAGCAAATAGTCATTTAGCCACTTTCTTGGCTCCCTCTGGAAATAAGCCAGCAAGCTAGGAGCATAAACATCCAAGTCTAAGAGAGCTACTTTGAATCCTTTTTTTGCCAAAAGGGCTGCACAATTAGATGCGATCGTGGTCTTGCCAGTGCCGCCCTTGTACGAATGAAATGCGATGCACTTTGTAGCCACAGCATATCTCTGAGAGGCCAGAATATATAGCATTTTCATGCCAAGGACTTGCATCACAAGTAACGATTATCCACATTATTCATTTTTCGTTTCTTCCTTTTCGCGGTCAAATGACCAGCGCCGGTTATAGATCTCGTCTTTGAGTTTGAACCCTTTAAACAATTGGAAATATGCCTGCCTGGCCTTATTTTGCTTATCCAGCTCTGACTGGATCCACAACGATTCAAAGATGGACGCGTTGGAAAACACCGTGGATTCGCTGTTTGAATAGGTAGCGAGCCCTATCGCTTCGGAAAAAGTTTCTTTACTATCATCATTTACTTCGACTGTCAGGCTCTTGGTCTGGTCTACTATGAAGGTAGTTATCTTTGTCGGAAGAAGCTGCTGCAGGTAATTTACCTGTATGTTCTGGTATGGGACTTTTAATTTTGTATTTGATATTTCCTTGATTATTTCATCCTGCATTACCAGTATCTTTACCTTGACGCCTTGCTTTGATACATGACTGATCTCTTCCAAAATTCCTTCTCGTTCTGCTATTAGGAATGAGTTTCTCGTTGAGAAAAGAATTGCTATTTCATAGATAGCAGAGCGTATGAGATCAATTACAAGGGATTTTACCTGAAGCGGATCCAGGATGGTTTTCATGAACTCCTCTTCTGCCCCCCTGCCGATCTCAATGATTCTCTGCCTTGCAGGGAGTGCCCTGTCAATCATTACGTCAAAGAGGAATTGCTGGTTGTCTACAAATGAGCGGTTTGTGATGTACAAAAGCTTCTCCTTGCCTTTTGCATCCATCAAGTATCCTGCATATTCTTGCCCATCGGCGATTAGAAAACTGCCTGTAAGGCATGAGGTATGGAACAGATCAAAATTTTTCATTATTTCTTTGCACTGGGGCAGATTATCTGTTTTGATTTCTGTGATGAATCTCAATCTGCCTTTCCTGCTTTTCAGTTCCATCATCTTTTGGGCATTTATAGAAAGTATTTTCATAATCAGTTGAAGATTCTTGGCATCAAAGTAACAATCCA
>LDIY01000022.1 GCA_001468865.1 candidate division TM6 bacterium SOIL31 | reverse complement strand
CGTACTGACACATCATCATCTACGTCATCCAAGATGATCAACGACGGTCTATGCTGGCCTGTGCTAATACCTCGTACAGCGCCACTGGCTACACCGTATCCCGTAATAACACCGCCCGCGTTATTGTGGATTTTCTCTATTCCCCATATAGCGCCCCTGAGATCAGGGAAATCTTCTTGTATGTAGGGATTGGTTTCTATCGCGGTCTTGATATTCCCTACTAACCGCTTCGCACTATCGTCATTATTCGCGAGTAAGACCGTTAGCGGTGACCATTGGAACAGGAAACCATGTAGTGGTAGTATCCTACTGTAGAAGGTTGACTTTGCATGATTTCTTGGAATAGCGCGGGCAATCTTTATCCCTGGTCTATCTGCTACCTGTCGATCGCGTATGGCTTGCATGTCCTGTAACATCTGGTGATGCACATCTGCGAGTGGTAGTGTGAACTCTTGTGGGAAGTACAACCGAATGAATGCGGTTATATCCTTCTCTGCTACCAACCGTCTAATACCACCAGCGCCGAATAGCGGTACATCATGCGCTATCCATGTCTGTAGCTGCTTATCCCCGTATACTCTGATTACCTGTTGCCGTAGTGTTTGTAGGTAATCATTCATCAGATAGTAAGTCCCGCGCGGTTAATGTATTACCAGCAATAACTACATCAGGTGTCTTGCCTTCAAGTTTATCAATGATATACATTGCTGCTGTCAATGCGTTCTTATCGTTATCACCATTGATAGCAATGTTAATAATACGGCGCACTATTTGTTCATATTCATCAAACGTAAGTATTTGTTTTAAGCGCCGTATCTCTTGACGTGTTGATAAATGTGTATCTCCTATTTTCTTCATTTCTCACCAATATAAGATTATGTCATGCATACACTCGCTGCGGTAAAGATTGGTGTATATCGTACGCTTGTTATGATAAATCTCTTATCATTATACGTAATACACTCGCCGGGGATTAACTCAGTATCGCGCGGTAGATAGATTATCATGTCTTTCAACAGACATTTTACTGAGTTTGAACCAATAAAACACTCACCTTCTAGCGTATCGAGGAACATTTGTTGTACTTTTTGATATTCACTCTGTATTATTGGATGCATTTTCTTCCTCTAACTCTTCAAGTATCTGAATACGCGCCTGAATACCTATAATCGCTATTTGATTTTGTGATAGTAGCTGTTGTATCTCTTGCATTTGCGCCTGTAACTGCTTATGATATGTTATTCGTTCATCCAACGCGGTGCGTTCTTTCAATAATCGTTCGTGTATCATATGCTAAACCCCATCTCTTTGTTTTCTTTCTCTACATCAGGAACAATCGCAATCTTATGCAACAGATTGAAATCAAATGTAATCTCTTCACTACCATGAGTAATCTCTACTTGAATAGATACTACACCGGTCATATCGATTGTTACCCCTTGAAGTGCTAATGCGGTGAATACGCTATCTATTGTTTTTTCTATGAGTGTGTGTAGTTCTTGTTGTGTGAAACTGTATTGCCCCATGTTTATCTGCCCCCGCATAATAAAAGAGGATACATATCCCCTATCTTATACAAGGGAGAAATGAAACGGTGTTAGAGTAGCTAGCGTTGTATTAGAGTAGTATTAGAGTTATATTAGAGTAATGTTAGACTTAGAGGTATGTTTGTTTACCTACTTTGCGTATTGCGCTTTCTAATGCAGTATATGTAGGGCTATTGGTTAACAGGACTATTGTACTACCATATTTACGCATCAAGTTGTTTCATAAATACTTGGGAAAGCATGTAAGGGTTATTTTTCAACCCACATAACAAACAACAAAAGAGGTAAACATGAAAACAACCAAAGACAAGAAACAAACAGCATCGCCAGGGTTTTTACTACTCTTAGCGCAGCTACAAAAGGCAGGAAAACATGAGACAGTGAAATATCTTATTGAACGGAAATATGGTAAATAGCATGCAGTTTGAAATCATTAGCGTCAAAGACAACAGTGTACGCGTAGATACCGGTATTGTATCGTTTGATGTAATAGTACTCTGCGCTGGTAATGGTAGTTTACAAGTGAGATTACCGCGCGGGGTTTATATTCCTAACGCAGAACACTTTAGAAATCTAGCAGGTGCAGTAAAAGCAGCATACCAGAAATCATTATTAGGAGAAATCAACAATGACAACACAGCAGAGATTGAACGCGCTATCTNNTATGATACTGTAGATACTTCAACTGGTGAAATAACAACGAAAGCGCGGGCTGATTATGATCCTGATAAATACGCAGTCAGCAGAAAAGTTAACAAAGAAAACATTAAACAAAAAGCATTAGAACCGTTTGTACGAATAGACAGAACAGCTACAGATGGACTCGCTAACAATGAAAAACTTGTCTACTATCTACTCACAGAAAGAATAACATGGGAAGACAACTTCATACGTAATGAAGATGGTACGTTCATGAGTATTAGTCAGTTCAGTAAGCTAACAGGATTCAGTAGATCACACCTTAATCCCATGTTATCTGCGCTAGAGTCTAAGAAAAGAATCAAGATTGTTGATGGTGGTAACGTAAAAGGAATCTATCTCTATGCTAAATATGTTTGGTACGGGTTTGAAAAGAATCGTAATGATTCAAAGCTAGATTCTTTCAGTAGATTACACCTGCTGCGCGCTTCTGATCATCGTACCGATGATGCTTCCAATACTAATAAGAAGAGGGGCGATTTGACTGATATTGAATACCCCCCATTGATCTCTCAGAGTACAATGACTGATCTCTCAGAGATCAATGCGATATCGGATAATGTCACTGATCTCTCAGAGTACAATGACACATTCTCTGATGCGGAAAACAGCGATAAAGCATTGACTGATCTCTCAGAGATCAATGAAATCAGCGAAGAGATGTCACTTGATAATCAGGTAGCAGTGATTGATCGGATTACAGCACTCGTTAGCGCGGGTGACTATGTTGAAGCAAAATCACTTATGTCACTACTTCCACTAGCAACACAAGAAAGATTATCCCGCGCGTATGATTTTGATATGCTGATTCAACTTAGCGAAAATATATAATAACAAAAATAGGAGAATAACAAACAATGACAGTAGGAAGACCGCGCACACAGTATAATGATACTATGCTGACAAGAATACGGGAGATTATTTTGACGTACGGCTATGGCGCACGACGTATCAAGTACATGCTTGAAAGCGAAGGATTTGCGAATGTACCAATATACATTACATTACACTGGCAAGTAAAGCGCATGGAACAGCAGCTAATCAGCGAAGGGTACCAACGTGTTCAACTGAACAGGTTACGTACTCAGTGGGTTAAATCTAGCTAAATATACACGTTGTTACAAAAATACTCGTGTTTAGTAGATACATAAAAAACAAGCAACAACACAGGAATAGATTATAAGGATTGCTTGCAACAACAGCAATCACAATGACAACAACAAAGACTTTTCAGAACATTAGAAACTTTGAAACATTCGCGAATAAGACTCCTGATTGGAGTTGGACGAATGGTATTTTCAGCAACCGCAGAATAAGGATCGGTGATATGGACGGTTGGACAGAACGCGCAGGCCACCTGCTTATGCTAGAGGTTAAAAGTCCAGGCGCGACTATTCCACTAGGGCAAGATATCGGCTTTCGGAATCTCTCACAAGCTGGTACCGCTACGGTTATCGTGCTATGGGGGAATGATGACACCTACACCAAAATGCGTATCTACACCGCACAAGGGAAGTACAAAGAGGAAGACAACATTGACAACGATCGCGTAGTAGCGGTTATACAATCTTGGGAACGTTGGGCACTACGTAACCCAAAGGTATAATAACCCAAAGGTATAACCACAGTGCCCCTGTAACGTCACAGGAAGCCAGCACAGCTACGCAAGTCATAAAGTGGTATCCCACTATGGGTAGATCCTTGTAGGGCTTCCTACGAGATTTGAATATGCATATTTTGCATAAAGTAAATAAAAACAAATAAAAAGAGGTAAAATGAAAAATAAACTATTACAAAATACGCTAGTAACTAAAGCACCAGTAACTATATCTGAAATGTTACGCTTGTTACAGCGATATTACAAACTCTATGGCATCTATCCTGATCTTGTGTTACTTGCGCAAGATGGTGAAAAACCGATAGTGAAGAGTGCATTAGCGTATCTTATGAATACGCAGGATGGTGATTAGAATGCCTTCATGGTATGAACACGCGCTATTACTTATGCGGGAAATAAAAGAAAAAACAGGAAAAATCATCGTGTTTACTGAGATTGCGGCGTTAATCCGTTGCACAGATGGTTACGTTATCGAAGAAACAGAAAACGCCGTACACCTTATATTTACTATCAAAAAGGGGAAAACAGAATGAGTCTATTACAGATTTTACTCTACGCACTCGTTAGCGGCGTTGCATTGATTATCTTTGCGTTCCTTGCCGGTGTTGCGTACATGATCTGGCATACTGCTGTACAGAAAACACACGAAGATAAATGGCCCAAGGGCGCAAAATACAACGATTGGAGAAAATAACAATAGCGGCTAGTCCCTGATAGACCAGAGATTAGCCGCTAATGACAACAACAACACACATAGTATAACATGCTTTGGCATTATTTGCAAGCATAAGAGATAATAAAGATGAAGAACTTATTTGTAATCGCATTCGTTGCATGGTTGTTATTCTTCAATGGCCTTTCATTGGTAACATCGTTCACAAAAACAGCGCCCGCAGTTATTACAACCGGTGTACAACGTGTACAGCAACAGCCAATACAACAACAACAACCAGTACAACCGGTGCAACCAGTACAGCAAGCACAGGTAGTACCAACACTAGAACCAACAGCAGTACCAACCGTGTATGTACCACCTGTGTATGAACCAACGCTAGCGCCACAAGTAGCAGCGCCAACGCTAGAACCAACACAGGTTATTGTCATCCCTGCTACGCGCATTCCAGTGCGACCAATGACTGTACCGACACTAGAACCACTGCCAACGGCAAAGTACCCTACGGCAGCTATGGTGTATGAGGTACGTGAAAACAGGGACAAAGGATACCCACAAGATTGTGTATACGTTTATACGCTACACAAACGATCATGCTGGTCACCTGGCATCCATCCATCAGAAAGTGATGCACGCTGGATTGTAGGGATGATGGAAGCCGGTTATATTGTGGGTGAACCATTCAATGACTGATCTTGCAACTATCTGCGTTGTTGTACTGATGTTTTTATACTATACCGGTTCTCAACCCACACCATCAACACAACAAGGGATAACACAGCAAGGAATGATACAAGCTACTGATCGGCGTGCGTTTGCTATTGATGTATTACGCGGTGTAGGTAATACAGCACCAACTGAGGACATGATACAGTTTATTATTGAGTGGACAATCGCAGAAGACGGAAGTAATGGCGCACTTAACAGAAATAACCCATTAAATACAACACAAATGGGTTTCAATGAAACGACAACAATAAATGATGATGGTGTGAAAGGCTATCGTACATATCAAGATGGCCTTTCTGCCACGTTACAGACATTATCATATACATACTATACAGAAATCGTAGCCGGTATGCAAACCAATGATGTGCAACGCGCAAAACAAGGGTTATTCAACTCCCCTTGGGCTAGTTCACATTATGGATACGGCGCAAGCTGGCCGAAGTGAGAAATATAAAATGCAGACAACACTAAGATTACCGAAAACCTTATCATCAAATCAAGCCGCTGGATTAGTTATCTGGATTATCGGCGCATTCACAACAAGCTTGTTCATTACTCAGCTTGGTATTACGCCGCCAATCAGTTATATTCTCGGCGCAGCTATTCAATGGATACTTACCAAAGCTGAAACACCAATCTGGCGCAATCAGAGTTACCCAATGATCGGTCTAATCGCTATGACATTTGACGTACTTATGAATGCGGTTGGTATTTGGCCGTATGTAAGAGATCAGTTTGGTAATACCGATCTATGGCGCATGCTTGCTGACTTGACACAAAACAGCAACCCACCTACACTATTGATGCGATTTGCAATCGCGGTTATTATTGGTGTAGCGGTAGCAGCAGGGCCAGAATACTTCTTTTCACGTAAGGACTAACAAATGGACGGAAATACACTTATTACACTCATCATCGCCGGTTTTGTTGTCGGTACATATGCACGTGATAAAGTGCGCAACGTTTTCAAGAAGCCGCGCGCAGATAAAGAAAATACAATAGAGAAAGTACCACTACCAGCAATCACACCAGATACAGTACTCAGTACACAAGAATGGTTACAGATTATCAATGACCAACCAGACAAGTACCCACACATCGCAATCGTTGGCGGTTCTGGTAGTGGTAAAACAACCATAGGTACCGCTATCTTAGCGCATAGAAAAGGACAGGTTGTTATTTTCTCTGCGAAAGAAGGGGATACATGGGCAGGATTACCATATTACGGTATTGATATTGATGCGACCTATACAACAATGCGTGCCGCTTTAGCAAGTATTGATACCGAAGTAAAGCGCAGATTGGTTGCTACCAAACAACACAAGGGCTTAACTGATGATTGGCTAACGGTGGTTGTTGATGACTTTTCAACACTTTTGAAAGAAGCACCTATTGCCGCCGATATTGTAAAACTCGTTGCCCGTATTGGCCGTGCATTGCGTGTACGTCTTATTATGCTAACCGATTCACAGAATGTGAAAGCAATCGGTTTAGAGGGTGAAGGTGAATCACGGTCGAACTTTGTTTTTATCAATCTACGCAAGACAGCAAAAGAACGCAAAGCCGTTATCAAGCTAGAAGATGAACTAACTGGTGATAAGGTAGATGTACCAATGGATACCGGTTTAGTTAAAGCTTTAGCCGATCGCGCGCAGTTATCACATCGTCAATGGAAAGCACCACGCGATCGTAATGAAGAGTTATCGGATTTACTTGGTATCAGTACTACTGGTTTTACCGGTTCTTATACCGGTTCTACCATAGAAAACCTTATCGCGTACAATCCTGATATCAGTGCAAATGAAGTTCATCGTCAAGTTGGCGGTAATCGCCAGGATGTGTTACGAAAGGTAAAACAAACAAAAAGACAACAAGCACTAACATGACAACAACAACAC
>LDIY01000021.1 GCA_001468865.1 candidate division TM6 bacterium SOIL31 | reverse complement strand
CGCTGAATAATGAACTTAACCCGCTCTTGGTCCGTTATTGTTTTTTTATAAGGAGGGATTGCGCGTAAAAAATTATAAGCATCCACAACAATAATCATCTTTTTCCACAAACAAAAATAGAAAATTTCCTCGCTTCCCTCTCTATTATAGCAAATTAATGTATAATTATGTGAACCATTACATGTAAAAACTAAAACAAAGGATTTTCAATGAAAAAATTTTTCTCCGTTCTTATTTCTTTAGCGTTTTTGCCAAATCTGGCGTATGAGCTTACCGATGAGCAAAAATATGTCCTTGGTATTTGTGGAGTTACCCTGGTATGCGCAGGAGCATGTTATTATGCTCATCGTTCTTTCTCTGCGCAAGCCTTAGAAAAAGATACTCTACCCGGACTTGTTTCAAATGAGACTGACAAGTCTGAAAACGATCAGAATCACCCGCCACAACAAGAAATTGTTCGTCATCAAAAAATTTATGGGCAGTCAGACGAACAACGGGAAGCACAAAAAAGATTACAAGAGTTTTTTGCTGACGAAGCTGAAGCCTTCAAAAAACAAGAAGAACTAAAGAGAGAATCTGTGGCACAGCAAAACAATAAGCCAACCCAATCAATTCTTTCTCCTGAGACGTCTAATCCAGAATCAAATGTGAATAACAGCTCTTCAGTGGCCAAAAAAGAAAATTCTTTCTACCGTTCTTATTGTGAAAAAGTAAGTGAGAAGGGTTGGGATTATTAAAGAAGGCTAAAAATCATATTTTTAATTGAAAAAAGATTTAAGTAGAGGTACATTGAACCTAAACTTAAATCTTTTTCTCGTTGGAGCTTCATGTCCAAACTTGTTCAAATGCGCAGCCGTATTCAGACAATTGAAACAATCAGAAAAGTTACTGACGTAATGCGCATTATTTCAATGTCAGCTCATTCTCGGCTCAAGATAAAACAAGCCCCTTTGGGCGAATACCTGAACGCCTTAAAAAATCTTTTCACCAAAGTCCAGCAATCAACCCCTTCCTGGACCCACGAACAACTTATGCCAACAGGCAATAACAATAACCGTCTTATCATTGTTATCGGATCGCAAAAAGGCCTTTGCGGAGCTTTTAACACGCAATTATCTAAACTATTAGATGAATATTTACAACAAATTCCATCAGGAAATTACCATTTTAGTGCGGTTGGTAAAAAACCCATCGATTATCTGATTAATAATTATCCTGATAAACTGATCTTATCTTTTCCGACAATCACCGCTCGTAACTTTCTTACCATTGCCCAAGAAATGACTGATCTGATCATGACAGCAAAGCCTACTTATACATCAGTTGTTATCATTAGCAATGTATTTAAAAATTTCTTTGTACAAAAAGCAACCATAACACCGCTCATCCCATTTGATCCAACGCAGATAGTAACAACAGAATTTTCAGCTCCCAAGGAATATACGTGGGATGAAGACCCAGGTGAAGTGCTCAATAAATTGGCAGTACAATATATTGAAGCACAATTTCAGCACCTTATTTTTCAATCATTGCTTGCTGAACATGCTGCACGATTTATCTCTATGGATAATTCAACGCGTAATGCTAACACCTTACTTACCGATACAAAACTGGAATATAATAAAGTTCGTCAGTCAAAAATTACGACTGAGATCACAGAATTATCGGGAAATTTTTAAAAGCTGAGATTATAATCTCCCAACACATATGTTTTATCTATTTTTAATACTTTTATCTACGACGTATATATCTATCTCCTATGCTGGTGCAACGGAGCACATTATTTCTTTTCATGTAGATATTGACGTGAATGTTGATCGTACTCTCACGGTACATGAAACTATTTCTGTCTATAATCTTGGTAACAAAATTAAACACGGGATCTATCGAACATTACCCAAATCTTATCAGATCACTGCCATAGAACAAAACGGCTTTCCATGCTCATATTTTATTAAAGGTGTATACAAAAGAAGTGAATTAAAGAAAATTTGTATTGGAACAAAAGAATTATTACTCAGTCCAGGGGTACATACCTATCATATCGACTATTTCACTCCCCCATTAATTAAATCTTATTATGCACATGCAGATAATGAATATACGCATGATCTTCTTTATTGGTCAATTACCGGTGAACGTTGGTCTTTGCCTATCGCAAAAATATCTGTTTCTATCCATTTTCCAGAGAACTTTAATCCCAACAAACAGGATCTTGTCTTTACTACTAACACGCCTAGTCATCGCATTATAAAAATAAATCAAAATAATATCTATAGCGTTTCATTAGATAATTCTTTGCTGCAAGGATCTGAAGCAACATTCACGGCATTGTGGAAGCAGGGTTTTCTTAATAAGCCTTCGATGGACGATACATACGCTCAATTTTATAGCTTAGCACTTAGCTATCTTTCGATTTTTGCCGCATTACTTCTCATATTACTCCATTGCTTCAGATTATTGGTCCGACGTAATCAATTCTATGAGAGATCCTATCGCCAACAAAAATTTCTCCCGCACAATTTCCTACCCGTTGAAGCATCTTATCTTGCACACGGTTCATTACTCACCGATGGAGTTACCGGAACTTTAATAGATATGGCACAGCGCCATTACTTTACAATACAAAAAAAATGTTCTGAAGGGTTTTTCTCTTTCTCAGATACATATGTTCTTGCTCAACAGGAATCAAATGATCAAACTTTTCTATATCAAGAAATCGCTAAAGAATTATTTAAAAAACAGAATAGTTTGCTCATAACAAAAAAAAGTCCCGAATTAAAAAAAATTATCAAAATAATACAAAAACATTGTACGGACAAAGGTTATTTTGAAGAAGAAAGCGATTTCAACGGTATCATAATGATTATTTCATTTTTAATTGTGGTAGCAGCTTATTTCTACCTCGATCTTAACCTCTCTCTCCATCCTTGGCCACATAGTCATTTTCCTTACCATACCGTTTTATTCTTTATTGCTATTGCTTGTGGCATTTGGTCATTATTTTTGGGAAAAATTTTGACTCCACGAGGAAAAAGTCTTTATAACCAACTAGATAGTTTTAAACTTTTTTTACTATCCCATACAACTCATCCACAAGAAGATGAGCCGTGCGATACCAAATATCTTGCTTACATTGTTGCTCTATATCTCAATAAAGAATTGTTATGCTCTAGGAAAGAAAAATTACCACAATGGTATCAAGATCTTACGGGATATTATAATTCTTCTGATCTCCAAAGTGTCGTGCTTGCATTTCATATTGCACTCATCCCATTATTATCGTTAAACCCAATTTCTGGAGAATTACGAAGAAAATATGGCGCTGGAAGATTTAGAAGTGGTGGTGGTGGCGGTGGAAGTAGTGGTGGCGGCGGTTGGTGATAAAAGGTACTATTCAAGTATCTGTCTTTCTAAGGTTTTTATCTTTGCTCCGCTCATCAAAAAACCAAATTTGGTCATGATTTTGCTCATGCACACTTACCCTTGCACCCAATCGCTGCAACTTATTTTCCAACGCATCGTAACCACGTTTCCAATGATGCAAACCTAAAACAGTCGTGGTCCCATGTGCAACCATCCCTGCAACAACAAGTGCCATTGATGCTCTAATATCATTAGCAACAACTTCTGCTCCGCATAAATGTTTAACGCCCGTAACAATTGCTTTATTGTGTTCAATTTTTATATGTGCACCCATTTTGACTAACTCATGTGCATGATGAAAACGATTTTCAAATACTGTTTCTTCAATAATGCTGATACCTTCAGCCACACACTGCAACGCCATCATCGGTGCTTGCAGATCAGTGGGAAATCCTGGGTATGGACCAGTTTTTAGCGACACAGCCCGGGGGGACTGTGTCGATTTTAAATGAATGCCTTGACCACCTTCACCAACAGTAATTGTATGCCCCATTTCTTCAAGCTTCAGCAAAAAAACATCAAGCAAATCTGCGGACGCATCTGGTATATAAATTTCCCCACCCGTAGCAGCTGCTGCAATCAGTAATGAACCTGCTTCAAGACGATCAAATATAATCTCATGTTCAATTGCCTGTAAATTATCCACGCCTTCAACCGTAATGGTTGCCGGAACCTCAACAGTTATTTTTGCCCCCATTTTTTGGAGCGCAGCGATTAGATTTAACACTTCCGGCTCACAAGCCGCATTTATGATTTTCGTTGCGCCTTGGGCACGTGTCGCTGCCATAATGATATTTTCTGTTGCACCCACACTCGGATATTCAAGAACAAGGCGAGCTGCCTGCAATGCATCAACTTCCGCACACAGAAAATCACCCTCTTGAGAGATGATAACTCCCATCTTCGCAAAATTTTTCAGATGATAATCAATCGGCCTTTTGCCAATTGCATCACCGCCCGGCAACCCACCAATGCGTACTTTTCCAAATCGAGCAAGTAACGGTCCCATTGCCAAAATTGAAGTGCGGGTTTTACGCATAATCTCAGCTGGCACAATCCAATTGTTGAGATATGTTGTATCCACAAATAGGTGATGTTGCTCTGTATCAAAAAAAGTAGTTGCTCCTAAACACATAAGCAACTCCATCATTTCAAATACATCAGCAGAAGCTGGGACATTATGAAGTATCGATTTTCCTTTTGTTAAAACAAGAGATGCAATCGTCACCAAAACAGCGTTTTTTGCACCCGATAATAAAACCTCACCAGTCAGTGCTGGTGATTGTTCAACTTTTAAATAGCCATTATTATTGTTTTGCGCTTGCGCGCTTTTTCCAGATTTATTATTCATAAAGAAAAATTCCTGATAAGGTTATTCTACTTCTATCTTCAAACAAACACCCCATCCTTGGGTTACCTGTTTTTGCACGCGTTCATATTCGCTTTTATATTCTTCATTAAGGTCAGTCAGTCGTATTAATCCATTGTCCGTTTTAACTAATGGATTAATACCTCTCAATTTGTTGGTAACTATAAAATCACCTTTTTCTGGACTGGTGATCGTAATGATTTCTTGGTAACAACGAATATTATTAAAACAAGAAGTAATGATTGAATCATCGTGAGAACAAAGAATATTCCACACAACGTCATCGGTGGAAAAATGAATATCATGCTCAGTAAGTAAGCCGATCTGCAGAGCTCTTTTTAATGCACACGCCATATTTTGGTTAATAAATCGATCTTGAGGGCTGCCCCACACATGTTCGGTATTGAATAATGAAACAAGCGCCAATTTTTTAGCGCTTTCTTTATTCCTGAAAAACCAGGTTTCATTCTCATATCGTAAATCGTCAAGAATGGTGGCAATATCTTCCAGCGTTAATAAATTGGTTAACAGCCCCGCTTGCAAATTATATTCCAATCGATCCGCGCATATATCAGGTAAATCTTGTTCAAGCATCTTATGTTTTCCATTTTTATGAAGTATCGCGTGCAGCGATATATGGTGACGCGCCAATAACTGATCAATCTGTTGCTGCATCAAATACCATTCATGAATATCGTCCTGATATGAGCTATGCAGTGAACGGTGATCAAACAAAATATCTCCTACATGAGAAAACACAGTGTGAGAAGCATCATGCAACAAGCCCGCTATTTGTTCTTCCAGCGTTGCACCATATCTTTTGAGCAATGCCCATACTCCAACACAATGTTCATAGCGAGAATAATTCTTATTTTGCGGAATTACATAATCGGTAGCCCCATACTGATGAATATGTTTAATCCGCTCCATCGTTGAATTATTAAAAAGATCGATAAGTACTGGTTCCACCACTTCAAAATTACCATAAATTGTGGGAACAACGAGCGGCTGATCAATTGAAGAAAACAGAGGAAATATGATAAAAAGTTGGAATAGGGTGAAATATAAACGATTAATCATGATGTTATCTTTTTGCGTATTTTTAATTTGTTTTTTAATCTAATTTTTTGGAATATATACTCCAATCAGAACATAATATCACGAAAAGGTTAATTTTATATGAACCAAAAAATATTCTTTGCTCCACTGGCAATAACGATATTATTTAGCCATCTTGCTACAAACACAATGGAACTCGAATCTACCAAAAATCCTCAAAAAGAAGTAAATAAAGACATCAAAAAAATCTTAACAAAAACAATAGCAACCCAATTTAAACATGCTCTTTTAAATCATACTTTTCAAGAAAGAAAGGCCCGTAAACACGTTGGTCCTTTACAAATCACTTCTTTGGGAATTCAAAAAGAAAAAATGTTCACTCGTCACAATGGCACGTATGATATCGTACCCAACATAGGATATGATTATGGCATGTGGGAGACAGCATCAATAAGTAAAATAGTTCAACAAACGGAACTTACAAAAAGAAAACGTAATAAAAAAGAAAATTATATAAACCTGCTCTATGGCATAGGAGAAGGAAAATCCAATTTTAGAGTATGCTGCGCCAAAAAACACTATGCCGTAAATAACAACCAAAAATTAACCTTCATTTTTGTAAATGACACAATACAGACTTGTTCATTCCACTCAAAAATGCTGCAATGTGCACTCAGTCACGATCATCAGTGGTGTGCTTTGACATCTCAGGATAACGATAAAGGTTTCATTAATTTATTTAGTCTTGAGTCAAAAACAATACCCTATTCTTTTGAGCTTCAACACCCCATTAGCGCTTTATGTTCCGCTCATAAATCCGCCTTATTTGCCGTATGCACCGCTAAAGGCAATCTCGCATTCGTAACTCCCGGTTCCATATCATGCGAATACGCTGGTGAAACAGTTGACATACATACTCATATAGAATTTAGTCCCGATGATAATTATTTAATTACCTATGGAGGAAATGTACTCAGACTTTGCAACCTTAATCAGTCCTTAGAATCAATGGAATGTATGGTATGCTCTCTTCTAAAAACAGATCATTTTATACGCAAAGCAATTTTTACCCCAAACGGAAAATTAATACTAATAGCTCTGGCAAATGGTGAATTTCTTTTTTGCGATGGTGTTACAGCACATATTCTTGACTATTACCCTGCCACATGGCGCGTAAAAAAGATGATTTCTGTAGACAATCAAGCGCCTCTTATGCTGTGCAGCATCAAAAATAAATTATTACTTTCCCTTGACCCTGCTCGCCGTACTGATTCTGATTCTGATGTGTATACTTTTGTTGTACGAAAATTAACTAACGGCAGATTTCTTACCGCACATAACTTTTATTCACATAACCCCAGAGCCATGGGATTAACAGAAGACGAGCGATCTGTTGTGTTTACTCATGATGATGATTCAGTATCACTGCTCCATCTTTATAATGATCAAGACCTTCAAGACGTTGCTTTTATTGAAGAAATAGCAGACGTACGTCAACTTTTAGAAATGTTCAAATTCTGCCAACTCTATAAAACTCAACAAAAACACCTAAAAAATCTCAATGCAACTGCTCTGGTAACTGCAATTCGTGATTATATTCGGGCTATAGCTCCCACAAATGTAACTTCTCAGTAAACATCACAAAAAAAGACCCCTCGAAATTTGAGAGGTCTTTTTTTACTTACAGAACAAAAATATTGCTACTAATATCCTCGCAACACTTTGCCTAATGTTTTTTTATCGTTGATATTTAATTGCTCTTGCTGCAGCACAGTTCTGTTTATCTTATTTTCAATATCTTGTTGTGTAATACGTTCCATGTATGTTTTATCAAAGGCATTGGACGTATTATTCTCTACCTTATGTAAATTTTTTACCATCCATTGTCTCAAACATGCAGCACGACCTGTTTTTACCATATATGCTCCGGAACAGTTTACTGAAAATTAATAAAATTTAAAGATGAGCTTTAATTTAAGGCCCGCATATCGCGATGCCCCTACTTTTTTTGTATATCATTTAAGAATTGTCGAAGTGCTTAAACAATCGCTTTATCCCCATAGGATTGGGATTGTTTTGAATATAATCCATTATTTTTTGCGCACAGGTTGTTGGATCAGAATCCGTTGTATCAACAATTATATCATAATAATCAGCGTATCGATGAATAGTATCAAATTGACCTCGCGCAAGACCTAACTCTCTATTGCCTCGCATGCGCTCACGTCTTTCCAATTCTTCCAGGCTACACATAATACCAACAAAATAAACAAGCTCATTGTGTAGGCACTGAGCATAATTGCGCAGAATAGCATCGCGAATAAATACTTCATCAATCACCACATCATGACCACAATCAGAAAGACATTTCACTACATGGGGCATACTATCATCCATACTTCGCCAAGGCTTCGTATGGCACGGCCATCTTTTTAAGGTTTTGAATTAATATATTTGGCGTAGTCTATACCCTTCATAGCTTTAGCGGAGATAAAGCGAAGTAGGGCAGAAATGATCAATGCCAGTATGCAACAATGGTTTATCGTGTAACTTTTGTAATTCTTTGGCAATTGTTGATTTGCCCGCAGAAGGACATCCGTTAATGAGTATAATCATGCTGTTTCTCTTTATCATTTTTTTATAATGATCGCGTATCAAAAAAGAGCTCATTTTTAATAATAAGCCCATCTTTAAATGTCATCAATGACACCGCTCTAAGATTTGTAGCGGATTCACCAAATCCCAATAAATCATATGAAATAGCAACGTGGTCATGCGAACCAAATTGCGAATGTATCTTTATGCTTTTAAACATATGCATAAATTTTTTTGCTGCCTCAAAAACCATCTCTTTGCCAACTTTTTGACCATACGGCCCGATCAAATGAACTTCAGAATGCAAATATTTTTCTACCAATTGGCTATTTTTATCAGCCATCGCCGCATAATATGCATGCGCAATGACTACGTTTTTATTTTGATTCATCATAAACAACCTCAATAAAATAATTAAGATTTTTCTAGGTATAAAACACGTCCTGGTGCATTATATTCTCCTGTCAAAACACGCGCGAGCGTCTCATTGTTATTGATATCCCATGGCTTTGCATGATCTGCTCTTGCTTGTCGTCTATCGGTAGGAACAATCGTTGTTGTGGCAAGATTGTCCGCATATCTTCCCGCGTAATTTGCTGAATACGAATTTTATCAAACAATTTTAAGCCTGAGAAATTGGCAAGACTATCAATCATCCAATTTCTCTGCCACACGGAATCTGCAGCTTTTAAGAAATATTTTAAGCACCGGTCAAAGCATACGCAAGAGGTTTTTCACTATGTATAGTCTTACACCGATCCAGCCATGTATAAACTGGTTTATCCCACACAGAATACACACAATATCCTCCCACAATTGAGCAAAAAACTTTGTATGCTCAGGACCTTTGGTAAAATTAATCATCAGTAAATCTTTTTGCTCTGTTGGCTTCTGCTCAAATTCCATCCCAACTACGTACTGAAAATTTATCGCTAAAAAAATATAATCTATCATTCTGCGCATAGAAATCCCACCTAATCATTTTAAAAACTTACTTAATATCCCAATCTCTACCCTGCACCATAAACTGAAAAGAACCTGGTTTTGCTTTTAAAATCGCCTCTACCAACGAAGGAAAAGCTTTAACCCTACGCATCAAATCTGATTCATCCCACGGATAAATTCCTGTATCAGTTAAAAATTGCATGGCAGCAATCATAAATTCAGCACATTCCAGTGGATGATCGGTCTGAAAAATTCCTTCATCACAGCCTTGGCTAATGAGCGTTTCATATAGATGCGCTTCATTATTCACCATCACCGCAAGTAGTTGCGTATGCATTGATGCATTGCTTATCTCATGAAGACTTTCAAGAATTTTGGGATACTTTAACGCCATGCTATCTAATTGCATTATGGTACGAATTTTATCTAATCCATTACCGCCAGTTGCCGCAACCAGCGCTTGCTTCCGCGTATAATCTTGCTCGATGATATCTTCAACAACAGCCTTAAGCAACTCTTCTTTACTTTCGAAATAGTAAAAGACCGTTCCTTTTGCAATACCAACTTCTTCAACAATCCGTTGCATCGTCACTTTTTCATAACCTTCTGATTCAAAAAGACGTCGCGCGGTTGTGACGATTTCTTGTCTTCGTTCTTCTGGTCCCTTGGTAATTCTTACCATTATGTTCCTCTTGACTTTTCCCAAAAAGATCTCAATTTTGAATTTTTTAAGTTTATAAAATATTTTTTAGTTTCCTATTGATTTTTTCAAATAATACCATTATCCTGACAATTGACTGACCGGCGGTCAACAGGAGTGAGATAGTGAGTATCAGATAAAATTATATTATTTTCTTAAGACATGGGAATCATTATGACGACGTTACGTACTCTATTGTATACCTTACTATTAATTATTTATCCATATGCCCAGAGTATGGAACTTACTTCTCGTGAAAAATATGCTATCACATTCAATCATCTGCCAATAAAACCAATATTAACTAATTATCCATCCATACAGATCACGGAAAATAAGGCATATCTCACTCTTCCTGAAAAAAAGACATATCTCACCAATTTTGAAAAACCTGCTATCCTATTCGATTTAGAAAAAAGGACATATGTCACCCATTCTGAAACAGCTATCCCATTCGATCATCTGCCAATAGAAACAATACGCCATATTTTTTCTTATTACATCTCCGGCAATGACACATATATGCCGGGAGCTCCATTCTCCACTCGATTCTGTAAACTCAATCAAATCTGTAAAAAATTTCAACAAACAATGGATGTTAAAACCATTGGCACTATATTTCAGCATTGCAATGAAGTGCTAAACAATGTTACTTTAGCTCATATTATCCTCAAAAACGAAAACGTAGCCATTTCGGCTATGGACCCAGTATTTTATTTATCAAAACGCAAAATTGCTTTGGGATTATTATGCTCAAATACAAATACAAAACTGGATAATGAATCAAGGAAAAGCATCCTCTATTCTGCCGTGAAAAATGAATTAGGAAAGCTACTCTATTCTGCCATGGAATATGATGATAGAGAGCTCATTGAGTTTTTATGCAATGAGAAACATATCGATATCCCTGAAACGTATTGGGATGAAGTCCCGGTTTTCTTTTGGGCAAAAACAGTCCAAATGGCTCAACTATGCCAAAGTAATGGCATTAAGCTCGATACAGGACATCTCTTTCCCAATATCTTGTGGACAGCAATTACCTCTGATAATATTCCATCAGCAATGGTCGAATTTTATCTCCAACAAAATATTCCCATACAACCACGCGACCTTGACGGAAAATCTTTATTGCACCGATTGGCTCACTGTTGTGGTTCCACCAAGGTAAACATTAACAACCTACTCCATAAAGGGGAATTACTGCTTACAAAAGAACCTCTTCTTATCAACGCTCTTGATAACGCTTCTAAAACTCCTCTTGATTATGCCCAACAGGCTTTAAGTTTAAATCGAGAATCTGCTTTAAAACTTATCGCATTATTCAAGGACAAAGGTGGGGTGACATCAAAAGAATTGTTGTGGCAAAAAACATCGAACGATTCGTGCATAATTTCGTAGAGCTTATCCGAAAATTAAAAATTATCTAAAATCTTTGATTTTTTTCTCTCTCGCTCGTCCTGAACTTGTTGAAGGATATCTTCTGAGCGCATCTTAATTCTTTTGTATAAATTTTTTTTATTCGCATTTAAACACAAGAACAGAAAGACACTCAAAAGATATCCTTCAACAAGTTCAGGACGAGCGGGGGAATGTTTACAAGATCCAGAGAAGAAATTAATTTTCGGATAAGCTCTTAGCCAATTACCAAGGATCAAGCATGATTAAAAATATACTTTACTCTTTCAACCCCATTGATCCCATTTCTTTTCAAGATCTCCCAATTTTTTCATATAATCTTTGTCTAATTCTGGCAAACGTGGTTGCTCAAAAAGCATTTGCTCCCGAACAACATTCTTATTGCGAGCTCCATATTGGATACGATCCATTTCATCCCCTGCAAAACGTAATGATCCATATATTGCTCCCATACCGGCCCCTAACATCATACACTTATAAGCACCCATTTTTATTGGCTCATAAAATTGATCATAAAATACCGCTGAATTTGAAGACCAGGATAATCCAATTCCGCTATATGTAATTCCTCCAGCTATAGACAACAATGCAATATTTACTAACCCCTCTATACGCTCCTCACACCTAACAACAGGTTCAGGAACTTGGACAAGAGCATGTTGTTCATCGCATGCCATTTTGAAAACAAAAGGAACATCTTTCATTTTTGCATATTGATCTGGAGTGAAAATCTTTCGGCGATCAGAAGCCGCTCCTCTTTTTCGGTTTTCTATCAGACACAAAAGGCCTTCTTGTTGTTGTTCATTTAATTTAAAAATATGCCTTCTTATAACAAAATCGGGCAAATCGTCTTTAACTATATGTACCAATTTTTTGATTTTCATCATCTCTTCATCGGTACATTCAGCATAATTCATTATCTCTTTGCTTAATTCCTCAGGACATCCTTGTTCTTGGCTGACTTGCCTGATGAGCCAATATTTTTCAAGAATACCATTTTTTTGAATCTTCTTTTCACTTGCCCAAAGAGAAATACAAAAAAATCCTATCAAGCCATAGGCTAAAAATTTTTTCCCTAATCTCATGAGTTCCCCCTTAAAAAAACTCTTTGAATATAAAAAATATGTTATCTCTTTTATAAGACTATCATTTGACCGCCAGTCAGTCAAATGACATTTTCCCCAAAGAAATATTGATTTTTAAACGATGAATAAGCTACATTTAAGGAGAAAGTTAAACAATTAATTGAGAAATGCTATGAAAAGAGCAATACTATTGATCGGATTTATAACCTTAATCCCATTGCAACTCCATCCTATGGAGCCTCTTGAACCAAAAATTCAAGAAAAAAAGATCTTAATTCCAACTCTACAAGATTTATCGAGCAAAACCTGGATGCAGAAGAAATTAATCCCTCTGCTGAGAGAAAACATAGGAAATTTTACTAAAACGTATAATGAAATTCAGGCACTTACGCAAAATGCTTCTCATGGCGTTTTGAGACTATTAGGATCTCAATTTTATGATATGCGTAAACCAGCACTCACAAATCTTTTGTTACAAAAGCCCATAGTAAGTTTTGAAGTACCTCAAGATTCTGATTATTTTGTTAACCTGATTGCATTTGATCCATTAGGACGCTATTGCTTAGCTATGAAAAAACATATAGATTACGAGGGCAAGAAAAAGCAGATTGATCTTTACACCCTTCCTCGTTTTACGTTGGCAAGAACATTCAAGATTACGTGTGACCAAACACAATTTAGCCCACAAGGAAAATTTTTAGCTACCTATCATAAAAAATCTGGTCTTATAACACTGCTCGATACACATAATGATTTTGCACCATGCACATTTAAAGTGCCAAAGTCAGTTTATGCATTCAACGGCCCTGAAACCATTCTATTTTCCACTAACGAATATGGCGCTTGCCAGATGTGGGATATTAACACACAACAAAAAATAGAAACCAACCTTACCATTCCTGGAGCACTATTTTCAGTACAACAACTAGGAAATTATATTCTCTATTGTACCGTTAGCACGATAGGACAAAGACCTATTGACACAATTACTCTTATAACAGAAAACAACCAACAATTAAGCACAATAACTATTGATGCTTCTCAGTATGGAATAACGAGCGGGTACTGCCAATTTGCTTTACATCCTGAAAACAGATTACTTGCTATGAGCTCTTATGGTAATATTTTTATCTGGAATTTTGAAAAGAACGCACTTATACGCAGATTTGAACACCAAGATAATATCAATAGTTTAACTTTTGATAAGTCAGGCAAATTCCTGGCTTCAGCTTCTGATGACTTGACAGCAAGTTTATGGAATATAGAAACAGGAGAAGGCGCTGAGCTCTACGCAGATTCAAGACATATCGTAGAAAATGTTACCTTCTCGCCACACAACAATATTCTCTTTTCGAGCGATGAATGCATTCGCCTATGGGATTTATCAAAACCTCAACCGCCACTATTAAGCTCTACTGCTGAACACACGGAAGATAGTGAAATTACTGTCTGCCCAATAACCACACAAGGATTATTATTTGCCGGAGCTCATTCCGAAGGCATATGGTGCGCACCAACGCCACACCTTTTTACCTTTGAACAACTTATATGGATCTATGCCGCATCGTGGGCAAAAAAGAATTTGGAAGGTGAAAAACTTAAAATCTATATAACGGATTTAAATAATAGAATTGATGTACTTTTTGCAGAACATACAGAACTCATCAGAAATCATTTGCATAACATTCTTAAATAAACAACTCATGCATGATATACATACAATTAGCGAGATTTGTTAAGCGATGGGGTTACCGTTGAAGGCGTAGTATAATAAAAACGATATAATTGATCTGATAAATGAGATTGGCTATTAACGATATAATTGTTAATAGCTCTTTCTTTTTCTTCAATAGTGGAATAAGACATTTGCGATAATCTAAAAAGATTCTGTTTAAAAATACAGTTAAAATCTCTCTCAAATTCTTTTTTGCTTTTAGTTGGATTGTTTGCTGCAGAGGGAAAATTAATAAGGCCAGCCTGGTGCTCCATAGCAATTGCAGCCTGATTCATCATACTGAGGCCGATTATTATCAATACCGTATTTTTAATCACTCTGTATCCTCAAGCGATTGAGCAATTTATTGCTGCAGACGATGCTTTAAAAAAGCCACTTCTGAATTGGCTAAATATCGCCATTGACCCACTTCCAACTTACCTTTAGTTAACCCTGCATAACCTGCACGATCAAGCTTTCGGACATCATAGCCTAAATGTTCAAAGATGCGGCGAATGATGCGGTTTTTACCACTATGAATAATCACCATTAGATTTTGTTTAGATCGGTCAGCAAAATAATGCGCTTCATCAACTTGGATAAATCCGTCTTCTAGCTGTAAACCAGCAAGCATTTTATTCATATCAGCACGGATAAGAGGTTTATCCAGCTGAACATGATATATTTTTTCAACTTCATAACGAGGATGGGATAATTTAAGAGCAAGCTCACCATCATTAGTGAGCAACAGCAAACCTGTTGTGTTGCGATCAAGGCGCCCCACCGGATACATACGCGCATTGGTTGCGTCGCCTACAATATTGAAGACATTATGGCGGCCTAGATCGTCTGAAACAGTGGTAATACAGTTTTTTGGCTTATTGAGTAAGATATAAACCTTTGCTTCTGAGCGAACGATATTCTCATTTACTCGCACACAATCGCCAGAATTGACCTTAAAACCCGGTTCATTGATCATCACGCCATTAACGGTTACCACCTTTGATTTGATGATATCAACGACCTTACGGCGAGAGGCAACGCCTGCTTGGGCAAGGTATTTAGAAAGAGAGTCAGGTATACTTTGTTTTATATTCATATTTTAAGTATACCTGACTTTCTGTTTTTTTATAGGAAATTAGGATTTTTTAAGCGTTTTTTAGATGTTTTGATCAATTTTTCAAGTATCGGGATAAGTCTTTGAGCATCCTGATAGCTCTGCATGATCATTCTTCTATTTCTTTCAAGTTCCAAAGCTATTTTTTGCGTATATAAAGGAGATCCCGGAACAAACCCTGCCTTTTCAGCAAAGTAATTATATCTTTCAATAGTTTCTTCTGGATGGCATTTATCGATTAAAAACATCAGATATTCTTTATAGGAAACTAACGTTCTTATTTCTTTACTACTTAAGCGAAGACGCCTATCATCGAGCATTTTGGTAAAGTTTTTACACGCAAGAGCGCACAGATTATATTTGAATGCTGAATCCATATCAATAGCACAGAATGAATTTGTGCTTGCTTCATAGAAAAGGTTGCCGCGATGACGATCATGGTTACACATGAAAGTATCCAACGCTACCATTATTACTAAAACAGGATGCATTGCCATCCACGTCAACATATCGCGTCTAAATCCTTCATCTGCTTGCTTAATATTCATACGATTATAAGGACTATTTTGTGCCTTGATCATTTTGCCCGGTGCAATAGTATGAATTGTCGCTGGCCAATCTTTGCGCGGTTTGCCCGGAAAATCTGTACCTGCAGGAATAATATCAACCTCATGAGCAATTCCAAAGTTTTCCGCAACCTCTGCTGTTACGCAATCTCTTACCACACTGACAATTTTTCGGAAACAGTTAGATTTCTTTTGTTTAATAAGAAGCTCTTTATTATTACTCATGCGTACAAAGCTGATATAACAAAAGCGCATTTCTAACATTCGCAATAATTTCGCATTCAGTTGATCGATATCAACATCAAGCTTGGCACAGATTGGCATCACACATAACAACACCGCAACAAGAGGAGTACGCATCATTTTACATAACATATCCATAACAACTCCCAGTAAAAAAGTGATTTATAGTATCGATTTGGAGTATGTGATAAAAAAATACTGACAAGCAATATTTTGCAAAAAGAGCAATGCTCATTTATGCTAAATTGTATGAATAAAACGAAAACCTCTTTTAAGTGTTCTCACTGCAATTACATCACCGTCAAATGGTTGGGATGTTGTCCTGAATGTAAAGAGTGGGATTCGATGGTGGAAAATAAATTTTCCACTATTTTTAAAAATGAAAAATCTTATAATAACGCAATACAACTTACTTCTCTTTCCTCCATTGATGTTGAACCGCAATCACGCGTACTTTCAGGAATTGGAGAATGGGACAGGGTGGTTGGCGGTGGACTGGTGCCCGGATCATTGATTGTAATTACTGGTGATCCTGGTATTGGAAAATCAACGTTATTATTGCAAGTTGCCTATGAAATTGCTCAAACAAAAACAGTCTTTTATTTTTCTACCGAAGAATCACTTCAGCAGTTAAAAGGCCGCGCGATGCGCCTCAAAACAACTAATAACAATTTACTTTTTTCCGATACAGCTGAACTCACCGGCATTATTGCTACAGCGCAGGAACAAAAACCTGATTTAATCATTATCGATTCAATACAAAATTGTTACATCACCGATGCGCACACCTTACCAGGAAGCGTGGGACAATTGCGGGAAGCAGCGTTTCAATTAATGCGCTTGAGTAAAGAACACAATATCACGGTCATTATTACAGGACACATTACTAAAGAAGGTATCATTGCTGGACCAAAGACCTTAGAACATATGGTTGATGCGGTGTTTTATCTGCAAGGTGAAGATCGTTGGCAAACGCGTATGCTCAGAGCAGTTAAAAACCGCTTTGGTGCCATTAATGAACTTGGCTTTTTTAACATGGAAAATAATGGTCTGCAAGAAGTTCCCAATATTAATGCACATTTAATTAGTGAAATATCACATGCACCAGGTTCTGCAATCATCAGTATTATGGAAGGCTCTCGCCCTATTTTATTGGAACTACAAGCACTCACCAATGCATCAAAACTTGCAATGCCGCAACGCGTTGTTTCTGGTCTTGATCATAAACAAGTAATCTTGATTGCCGCGATTTTAGAAAAATACGTTAAAATAAAATTAAGCATGCAAGATATTTTTTTTAAAGTAAGTGGGGGCTTTAAAATAAAAGGAAGTGAAAGCGATCTTGGTACTGCATTTGCATTGCTTTCCAGTTACTTTCAAGAGCCCTTGCCGGAAAAATCGATCGCGCTTGGTGAAATTAGTTTGACCGGACAAATCAAACCGATTAACAATATTGGTCACTTGATTAAAGAAGCGGAAAAATTCGGCATTACAACACTCTTGGTTGCAAAAAATCAGACAATAGAAAAAACCTCTTGTGTTATCAAGAGGTTTCATAACGTCTATGAATTGCTTTCTTTGTTTGGGCAGTGATAATTACTTTTTTATAGGATAATTTGTTCCAAATAATTTATTGTAAAAATAATACAACGCTGCTGCCGATAGTAATGACATTCCTGGCTGCTCTACTGACATGTTGTATGCCGTATTGGCCATCCATTTTGCGCCGCCAAAAACATTCTTCCCAACATCTTTAGCCATCTTCCATTTGCGTCTCCAATTTTCCCAGTAAAGAATATCGGCTGCTGCTCTGTTTTGTTGTTGTTGTAATAAGCGCTGTTCGTCTCTTAATTTTTTATCTATCTTTGCTGCTTTTTTTAGCTTTATACCAGTACAAGTGGCATTGAACTGAGCTCTATTATGCTGAATATTTTTTAGGTAGATATCAATAAGACCATTTTGACCTTCCCACGATTTTTCTTCTGTAGTCCGGACACCTACTTGCGAAAGCAAGGTTGCTGCATCTTCAGCCTGCTTTTCCAAATTTTTCAATGCCAAACAAATTGCTTTTGGTTTCCAATGACCTGGAAAAGCGTTAATCAATGTTAACGCATGTGGGAATCTTTCACTTGCCAGTTTAATACTTTGGCAAACTTTTATAAAATTCCTAATTTTTGTTATAACACCATCTCGCATATAATCGCCCAAGTATGGCGCCCAACTAAATTTCCATTTCACTACATCAAATGGAGTTATATTGGAATATTGCTGGATCGCTTCAACAAGAGCATTATCACCTTTAGTTGTTATTTTGATATCATAGGTGGAAACCACCGCTTTCCCAACGGTAAAATAAGAACCACAACCTATCAACAGAAAAGATAAGATCCAACCCTTATAATGCTTCATAACGCCCTCTTTTTTAACTAATGTAACTTTTTATATAAAAACCATCAGAATCATATTTACAAAATATCATTATTTTGCAGCTAAAAACAAGGTTTTTGCCAATTATAGGTCCCGCGCAATTGCTTTAGTTAAATACCCTGCTACCCTGATAATTAGGGTATTATATTAACTTTCTCTATAAGGAACCGTTCCTATGAACAAAATAAGTCACGTTTCATTACTCGTGCACAACCAAGATGAGGCAGCAGCTTTTTATACTGAAAAGCTTGGATTTGTGGTAACAGAAGGCCATAAAGCAGAAGACGGCACCTGGTATTGGCTCACCGTTGCTCCTACCAAAGATTCTTCTGTTGTACTGACGCTCATGCTTCCGCAA